>NZ_BPPA01000004.1 GCF_019972815.1 Lactobacillus huangpiensis | reverse complement strand
TTTCAATTTTATCTTGTTTAGATAATTTAGACATAAAAATAACCCCCAAATTTGTCCTAAATTTGGGGGTCATATCAGTAATATACTCAATGCCTTTTTGTAAAACAAAAAATATATAAGATTATTTTCACAGTAATGATAAAAGAAGGATGCAGTTTATTTTTATAAAAATAATAGAAAATTAAAGTTAGCAATTAATTTTAAAGTTGGCGAACATTTTTATATGCTATTGACGATTTTTTCGATATTATCATCTTGCTGTGTTTTATATTCATCAAGTATATAGGCATAAGTTTTTGCAGTTATTGTCATGTTTGAATTCCCTAAACGTTTTGAAATGGCATATAAATCAATTCCTATACTGCTATAATGGAGAATGCAAAAGGGCATAACCTTGTTGTATTTGTGTTACTTCTAAGAAATCTAAATTCGAACAGTGATCTCTTAGAAGTTTTTAGCTTTTTAAGACTTATTTTTTACTTAAGCCAATCAATTCTAGAGTAGACAATATAACTTCTCCAGCAGTTAAATCAGCCGTTACTTTGCTGACTTGGCCTCTTTTAGCATCTTTGCCTAATATTTCGTTCAAGTCATCATCAGACCCATCTTCTGATATCAAGTTACCGCTGCCTTTTATTGGCCGTATGACATATTTTCCGGGTTTAATATCAAGTCCTACTAGCCATATACCGGCACTTATTTTTGTTTTATAAGTGTATTTATCTGGTGTTGGCGTGAAGCTTGTAGACTCTATTCGGTCTAACTTAATCTTGTCGTTGTTTATTAAGTTAGTAGTAAAAGAAGTTACTTGATTATTATTAACATCGTTTCCTAAAATAGCGTCAATATTGAAATCGCTGTTAGATAAAATCCCACTGCCCTTAACAGCTCTAATAACGTATCTACCCGGCTTGATATCTTTGCCGACCTTATACTTACCAGCACCTAAAGTAACTGCTTTAGCTGTGTTCTTCACTGGCATAAGTTTGAAAACCTTTTTGGAAGTATAAGCAGAAAGCTTTTTACTCTTTTTTATAGGTGATGGTTTTTTTGAATGATGTGAGGTAGCCTTGTATGTTTCATCATGACTCTCGGCTTTATTTGAAGTTGATACAAAGAAACCACAAATTAAAATTAGTATCAGTCCCAATAACCACAAACGTTTCACTAATGGCTCATTTGATGAATTTTTACTTGGTGTTAATGCTTCTTTATAATCTCTTCTATTTTTTGATTTTCTGTCACTAATAATCATGTAAATAACAAATACTATTAGTGCAGTTATCCATAATAATTTCATTTGCTTTCTCCCATTATATTTTTAACAATACAATTATAATTTACCATTTTTATAAACGTCTTAAAAGAATAAATTCGCATATATTTTTAAATGCTATTGAACATCATATTCTACGTGGACAACTTTATCTAAAATTTTTTCCGACGTATCTTTGTCTTGAAACAATCTAATCATAGTCATTATTTTCAGGAATTAAGATAACTTTATTTCCAACAATCTTTACATGTTTAATCGTAGTCTCATCATCTATTAAAACAGCTGTCAAATCAGCATTCTCAAAAGATGATTTTCTTACAAACGTTATTAATGATCCATCTGGAATTAGAGGCTGCATGGAATTGCCTCAGCAATATAGCATAAACAGCTTATCAGAAGGCACATGGTCAAAAGTTAGGTCATGGTATCCTACAGCATTTTGCTCGGCAAAAATAGTTCAAAAAATTTTAAGCCATGAAATTTCAAAACTTAAAATAATAAAAAAAAGTTAAAAAACTACTCTTTATTAGTTTTATGCCGTGCGAATGCCTTGCAGGAGCAAAATAAAAGCTTGTAATAGTTGATATTACAAGCTTTTTAACTTAATTTAAGGAGAGTACAGGATTTGAACCTGCGCGCCAAGGAAAAACTTGGTTCGCCGGATTTCGAGTCCGGTGCATTACCACTCTGCCAACTCTCCATAACGAATAACATTATACCTTAACTGAAATTTTTTTCAACTTGCCATTTTCTTCTAAATTGAACAAGTGCGTGTTTGTTGTGTATTTGCTTAATGTAATATCAGAAAAAGCAATTAAATCAGTTACACACTAGATAGCAATATTATTCTTTTAAATCACCGATTGTCTTGAGATAGGTTTTGATTTTTTGTTCTACAAACTTGATATTATCGTCAATTTTCTTTTCCTGTTCATGTAAATTATCAAGCTGCTTAAACAGTAAAACAAGTCTGTCAGGTATAGTTTGGTCACCCTCATAGCGTAATTTGGTGTATTTTTGCATTTCTTTAATACTCATACCAGTCTTTTTTAAGCGGGAAATGAAACTAATCCATGCTACATCTTTTTCAGTATAAATGCGACGATTATTTTCATCACGATTTGGGAAAAGTAATCTTTGCTTTTCATAATAACGCAGTGTGTCAATTGAAAAGCCACTGAGTTTCGAAAATTGACCAATTGAATACTTCATTGTAGTTCCTTTCTAAAAAATTCCAGCAAAGTAAATGATACATCGTCATATTTTACCACTACCAAAAAATTTTGAAATAGTAGTTGACATGGACTATACTCCAGCAACTATTCTATAAACCGTTAAAAAAGTTTACAAAACAAAAAGGAGAAAAACTATGAAAAATGATGAACGTTATCAAAAGGGTTTAGTAAATTTAGAAAAAGTTGATCAAGAGGGCGGCAAATCAGTTATTGATTCACTAGCTGGTTTATCTGAAGATGTAGGGCGCTACATTATTGAATTTGCATTTGGTGACGTATACGATCGTGGTGTCCTGGATCTAAAGCAAAGGGAAATGATTACCATTACAACTTTGCTGACACAAGGAGACACTGAACCGCAACTGAATGTTCATATCAATGGCGCTTTAAATGTGGGTTTAACACCAGAAGAAATAATTGAGACATTTATTCAAACTATTCCTTATGTGGGTTTTCCGAAAGTGCTAAACGCGATTAATGTTGCTAAGAAAGTTTTCAAGGACCGAGGGATCGATTTCACAAAGACATCTAAAAGTGAATAATGTCATGCTTAAACTAGTTGCTTGTAATAGGTAAACTAGTTTTTTAATCTAATATTTTTAACAAGGAGAGGACTTGGTTTTCAATAAACCAAGTCCAGCTTACAAAAATTTAAGTTAAAATTTTTTATTAAAGAAGTGTTATATGAAAAGTTCATTATCTAAACGTGCAGCCGTGACTGACACAATTCCAACTGTTTTCGGGTATTTAGGAATTGCGACAGCTTTTGGTGTAGTCGGCCGTGCGACTGGCTTTTCGACTATTACCGTAATTTTAATGTCGATCATAATCTATGCCGGATCAGCAGAATTTACAGCTGTTAGTATGTTGGCAGCAGGTAGTCCGATTATTTCAATTATCTTTGCTACATTTATGGTCAATTCAAGGATGATTTTGATGAGTACGACCGTTGCACCCTATTTCAAAAAAGACAGCTTGGACAAAGGTGTTTTAATTGGCACACTTCTAACTGATGAAAGCTTTGCTTTAGCGATGAATAAAATTAATTATACTAAAGGCAAAATGAGTTTTAGCTGGTTCAATACCGAAAATATGATTTCATATAAAACTTGGATATTTGCCACAGCGATTGGCGCCATACTGGGCAACTTTATTAAAGATCCAAAACAATTAGGACTCGATTTTGCAAATGTGGCAATGTTTATTGGTTTGTTATATTTGCAGGTAAACAATGATAAGTCTTTAAATAAGCTGTTACAAGTAATAGTAATTTTGTTGACATTGGTGTTGACTTACATTTTAACAATGATTTTGCCAGCTAGTCTAGTTATTATTGCTGTAACAATTATTGGATGTACATTGGGGATGGTAATAAAAGGTGTCTTCTTCTAATTATATATATTTAACAATTATCGGTTGTGGAGTTGCAACTTGGCTTTCACGGGTTTTGCCCTTTTTTCTATTAAAAAAATTCTCATTACCGCAAATAGTGGTTGATTTTTTATCTTTTGTGCCAATTGTTATAATGTCTACTATGTGGTTTACTAACTTATTCGTAGCTCAACCAGGCCAATTACCAAAAGTTGATATTGAATATTTAATCGCGTCAATACCAACTTTGATAGCAGCCATTACCAGCAAGTCACTTTTAGTGATTGTGATAGTTGGAATAGTTTCATTAGCTCTATTAAGGTTCATTTTGTAAAGCTGCTAGTTGATTTACGTTTCTAAAAGTTTATCTTAAGAGAATTGTGAGTTATACTGGTAAAAGTTGTTAATTCATAACTATTAATCAAATTTGTTATTAAAAATAATATAAATATTTTGGTTGGAGTGAAAGACTTTCAAGAATTGTTCTCAGGTTTGGGTTGCCTGAGCAATTTTGAAGGTCTTTTTTGCTATAGAAGGCGGGAATGTAAATGAAATTTTTAGGAATGCTAGTTGTTATTTTGTTTGCTACCTTAATAGGCGGACAATTCAGTGCAGGGTTAAAATTACCAGCCGTTGTCGGTGAATTACTAGCTGGGATAATAATAGGGCCAGCTGTTTTTAATTTGGTACATCCTAGCGGAATCATCAAAGTTCTCTCAGACATCGGTGTGATTTTTTTGATGTTTTTGGCAGGTCTGGACAGTGATATTAAAACACTAAAAAAGCTTTTACGTCCTAGTGTATTAGTTGCTGCCTTTGGTATGATAGTCCCAATCGTTACCGCCTATGCGACAGGTATTTTCTTTAATTTTTCACAGGTTGAAAGTTTATTTTTAGGATTAACTTTTTCTGCAACTTCTGTTTCAATTTCGGTAGCCGTTTTGCAAGAAATGGGACGCCTAAAAGGAAAAGAGGGCATGACAATTTTGGGAGCAGCAGTAGCAGATGACCTGTTGTCAATATTACTTTTGAGCATTGTTAGTGGACTAACAGGTGTTTCTGAGCAAGGCTCAAGTATGGAAAAAAACTTTATTGTGAGCCTATTTATTCAGGCAGCTTTTCTTATATTATTAGTTTTTCTTAGCGTTTATGTCATACCTTGGTTAATCGGTTTAAGTCAGCGTCTGACATTGCCTGTTCCAGAAACTTTGGTGGCAATGATTATTGTATTACTGTCTTCTTGGGGAGCTGAGAAAGTGGGACTTAGTAATGTGATTGGTGCTTTTTTTGCCGGCTTGGCTCTGAATCGTACCTCAGCACAGAAAACGCTCAAGAAAAATTTTACCGTGATTGGCTACAGCAGCTTTATTCCTGTCTTTTTTGTCAGTATTGGTTTAGATATATGCATTCAGGGAATATTACACGACTATATTTTATTTATAGTTTTAGTAACTGGCGGTGTTTTTTCAAAATTGGTTGGCACAGTTTTGGGAGCAAAAATTGCGGGTTTTAGCAATTCATGTTCTTTGTTAGTTGGGAACGGAATGGTTTCGCGTGGTGAAATGGCACTCGTTGTCGCACAAATAGGTTTGACTAATCATTTGCTAGCGCCAGCAGTGTATTCAATTGTGATAGGAGCAATTATCATGACAACTGTAATTTCACCCTTTTTACTAAAATTGTCAATAATAAAAATGGATAAAGATAAATAAGGCAAAAACAGACAGTTAACATCGCACATATTCATCGATTTGAACTACTAGTTAAATTTCTTAAGGTAAACTAAAAGTTATGTTAGTATTAAAAACATGTTTTTTTAACTTAGATTCAAGTAGAAGGTAGGAATGTCTGATGAAATTTCAGCCAAAAGCTGATATTTTTAAATTAAACTGGTACATTAATCAAATTCGTGGTTGGAGTTTTAAAACATATCTCTTATTAATGCTGGGGATTGGTATTATCATTGGGACAACTGTTGCGTCCCCAATTGATCAAATTTCATTAATGACAATGGTTGCTGCAATTTTAGGTTTCACTTGTACTCTTGCTATCACCAATGCCAGGCAAATAAATGGCATTTTAGGTTTGACTTCAGCTGCAATTTACATTATTGTTTCCGTTTATGCCCAAAATTATGCCAATGTAATTTTACAAGTCATATATATTTTTATTTTGGATTTACCCGTATTGCTGTTGCCATCGTGGACTAAAAATGCTGAAAAACATGTTCAAGGTTTAAGCATGTCTAAATGGTTTATGACACTGCTATTTTTTGGGATCATTCTATTTTCACTTTATTTCATGGATACAAAAATTTTCATTAGTCCAAGACCTTTGATCGATGCAATGGCTGGTGCTATTGGGATTACGGGTTCACTGCTGTGTACATTACATTTTCGCGAGCAATACTATTTTTGGACTATCCAAGGAATACTTTCAATTATTTTATGGGGTGTTACCGCGTTTCAAGGGGATGCTAATCTAACTCTATTTTTAACATATATTTTGTATTTAACTAATGATTTACTAGCATTTACCGATAAGCATCTTAGCTGGTTTCACTAACAAAAAAGAAGTCTTTCTCAAAAGACTTCTTTTATTTGTCTAAATGTTTTTTAACAATTCTGCTTAATATCTTGGTTGCACCTTTGCCAGCCTTATCATCATAATAAGATTGATAGCGAGTATCATTATCGTAGGCATTGACTATTCCTAAATGGATTTTGCTGGAATAATTAGGCATAATAATTCGCAGCCAGTTTTGATGCTTTGTAAAAACATCATCACTCAAGTCGGCTTCTTTAGAGGGATCTTTAACAATTGCTTGTAAATCTCGTACTAGATCCGCTTCAGTTTGCTTCATTTTATTATATTTTGCTTCAGTAAATTGACTTTTTTCCGCCATGACTTCCTCCTGTAATTTGTTAAGATACTTAAATAACTATAGCAATATTATCCTGAAAAATCATGTCTAAATTTCTTCGTGGGAAAAAGCTAAATTTAAAAAGTCACAATTGGTAAAGTGGGGCAAAAGACAAGAAATCTCATAAATAAAGCGCTATAATTAAGGCAGAGGAGAACTAATGATTACTTTTGTTTGGGCAGAAGATGAAAAACACCAAATTGGTATAGATGGACATTTACCTTGGAAACTGCCTGCCGACTTACATCATTTTAAAAAAATAACATATGGACATCCCATTGTCATGGGGCGAAGAACTTTTATGAGCTTGCCTCATATTCTACTTGGTCGCAAGCATATTGTTTTAACAACTAGTCAGGAATTGAAAAATAAATTTCATGCTGATCAAAGAGTTTTAATAATACCTACGATCAGTGAATTACAAAGTTGGATTGATAGACACAAAAATCTGGAAATTTGTGTTATTGGTGGTAACTCGGTTTTTGATGCCTTGAAAAATCAGGTAGATTGTTTAGAAAAAACTGAGATAAAAGCCACTTTTACAGCTGATGTGATAATGACAAAACTTAATTATAACGATTTTAAGCTAGTAAAAAGGGAATTTCAGCAGCCTGACAATTTAAATTTGTATTCCTATGAATTTTTAACTTATATGAGAAAGGAGAAGTAACATGAAACGAGTTATTACTTCAACCGTCGTTTTGATAATTTGTATATTAACTTTGATTAGCAGTTTTTTACTTGCAGAAAACTTAAATCATAATTATTGGTGGCAGGTAATTGGTATGGCCATTGTAACTTTTGATGTGGGACAATATTTTTTTAAAATAATAAAATCATATCAAGCAACTAAAAAATAATTTATTTTTGGTTGACAGGAAAATTTTTAGATGTTAAATTAATAAAGAATTAAATAATTAATACATCTTGAAAAGCAGAGTAGCTATTATTTTTACTAATAAAGAGAGCTGACGTTTGGTGAGAGTCAGTTAGTAAGGTGTAGTGAACATGGGCTTGAAACGATGACTGCTAGTGATATTTAGCTAGTGGCGGAGTTGCATCCGTTAACATTGCAAGCTATTGTTAGATAGCTGTTGAGGTTTATTACGTGAGTAATAAGCAAATTAAAGGTGGTAACGCGAAGCACTCGTCCTTAGTTTAGGATGAGTGCTTTTTTTATTGAAAAATTGGGAGGTTTTTCTAATGACTAAAAAAAGTCGCAATATATTTATTGGAGTAATTGCAGCCATTGCAATTATTGCAATTGCCTGGTTTAGCTTTGGCAAAAAAGGGGATAGCAATCAAAAGAACCATGTTGTTACTGTAGGTATAGTTAGTGAGTCAAAACCAAAAGAGGTTATTTGGGATCACGCTGCGGCCTTGGCCAAGAAAAAATATGGTATTACGATTAAAATCAAGAATTTCACTGATTACAATCAACCAAATAAAGCAGTAAAAAGTGGTGACATCGACTTAAATGCTTTCCAACATTATGCCTTTCTTAACGCTTGGAATAAAGCCAACCATGGTGGATTAGTGGCTATTGGACGAACTGACATAAATCCAATTAGGCTATATTCAAAGAAATATCATAAATTAGGTGAACTGCCAAAAGGTGCTACAATTGCTGTTCCAAATGACGCAAGTAATGAATCTCGTTCCTTACTCGTTTTGAAAAATGCCGGTTTAATTTCATTACGCAAGGGTAAAGTTCTTATGACCGTTGCAGATATTGTGAAGAATCCAAAAAACATCAAAGTTAAGGAAATTAGCGCAGATCAATGTGGACGTATAATCAATTCTGTAGATGCAGCGGTTATTAATAATGACTTTGCTCGTCCTGCTGGTTTGGGCGAAAAACAGACAATCTTTGTTGAGCCAGTTAATAAGGACTCTTATCAATGGATAAATATAATTGTAGCTAAAAAAGGTCAGGCAAAGAACAAGGACTACCAGGCAGTAGTCAAATGTTATCAAACCGCTGAAACTAAACGGATACAAAAGAAATATTATGGAAATATGACTAGAAGTGCTTGGGACATTAAATTGAAGTAAAAATTTTAATGATCGGAGAAGATTGTAATGGGTATTATTGATTTTGAACACGTTAGTGTAGATTTTCCTGATAAAAAAGGCAAAATTGTGCAAGCAGTTCATGATGTTAGTCTAACTGTAGAAAAAGGTGATATTTTCGGAGTTGTAGGCTTTTCCGGAGCAGGTAAGTCTACCTTGGTCAGAACAGTCAACCTTTTACAAAAACCAACAGCTGGTAATATTAAAGTTAACGGAACCGATTTTGTCAAAGATGGCAAACAGGTAATAGCTAACAAAGATTTACAACTAGCTCGCAGAAAAATTGGCATGATTTTTCAAAATTTTAATTTATTAAATGAAATAAGCGTGGTTGACAACGTGTCCTTTGCCCTGAAACATTCTGGATTAAAAGAAAAAGAAATTAAGAAAAAATCATTAAAATTATTAGATTTAGTGGATTTAAGAGATAAAGCAAACTTTTATCCAGTGCAGCTTTCCGGAGGTCAGCAACAAAGAGTTGCTATTGCCAGAGCTTTAGCGAATGAACCAGATATTTTGATTTCAGATGAGGCTACTAGTGCACTTGATCCCCAAAATACTCTTCAAATTCTGACATTGCTCAAAAAGCTCCAAAAAGATCTTAACTTAACTATTGTCTTGATAACCCATGAAATGGCGGCTATTAAGAAAGTTTGTAATAAAGTTGCCTTAATGCAGTCTGGACAAATTGTTGAAAAAGGAAGTTTAAGGGATGTTGTGCTACATCCTAAAAATGATTTGACCAAGAGTTTCGTGGGTGGCTCTTTGGAAGTAATCAGCACTTTGAAATCTCTTAATATTGATAAGCTTGACAACGATAATGAGGCCATTTATCAACTTGTATATAGCATGGCTAATGTCACCAAAACAATTGTTGTTGATTTATACCGTGAAGTAGGAGTTGAAGCCAGCATGTTATATGGCAATGTTGAATTGCTTGATGATGAGCCAATTGGTACTTTACTTGTTCAAGTCAAAGGAGATAAGACAAAACAGCAGGAGACAGTTGCTTATTTAAGAAAAGAAAAAGTTGCTGTCACTCGTTTAAACGAAAAGGGGGATCTATATGAGTAGTTGGTTTAGCAAAGCTTTTCCCAATGTTGTGCAATTAGGCTGGCTAGGAGACACTGGCTGGGGTACCAGCATTATTCAAACTCTGTATATGACTTTTTGGGCCGGAATTTTTGGCGGCATTTTGGGAATGGTTTTTGGTATCGTTTTAGTCCTAACAAAGAGTGACGGCATCAGGCCTAATAAATTTTGGTTTAACCTTTGTGATAAAATTGTTTCAATTTTTCGTGCTATTCCATTTGTTATTTTATTAGCTTTTATTTCACCTCTTACTCAATTAATTGTTCATACGCAGATTGGTATTAAGGCAATGCTAGTACCTTTAACTCTGGGCGTACTACCCTTTTATGCTCGCCAAGTTCAAGTAGCTTTAGAAAGTGTAGATTACGGTAAAATAGAAGCTGCACAAAGTTTAGGTGCTACAATCTGGGATATCGTATTTAACGTTTATTTAAATGAAGCTAGATCTGAACTTGCTCGTGTTACTACAGTAACAGTTATTAGTTTAATTGGATTAACTGCAATGGCAGGAGCGATTGGTGCTGGTGGTCTAGGAAATACGGCGATTTCTTATGGCTATAATCGGTCCGACAATGACGTTACTCTTATTGCGACAGTTTTAGTTATTATTTTAATATTTATTGTTCAAGTTATTGGTGATTTTTTTGCCAACAGATTGAATCATCAAAATCGCTAAAAATTTTAAAACAAAATAAAAACAACGAGTTAAAACTCGTTGTTTTTTTCGTATTTAATTGTAGAATTACTTAACTGCATCCTTCAATGCTTTACCAGGCTTGAATGCAGGTACTTTTGTTGCAGGAATGGTTAAAGTTTTACCAGTTTGTGGGTTTCTGCCTTTTCTAGCTGCACGATTACGTACTTCAAAAGAACCAAAACCTATGATTTGAACTTTTTCGCCTTTAGCCAAGTTATCCTTAATTGATTCGATTAAAGCATCGATAACTTTTTCTGCATCCTTTTGTTTAAGATCTGTCTTTGCTGAAACTTCTTTAGTAAGTTCAGACTTGTTAATTGAAGCCATAATTCTTCTCTTTTCTATAAAAAATATTACACATTCAATGCTATTAAATAGTTTGCATTTTTTCTATACTAATCCACCTAAAGCATTGTGTCGCTTGATATTCGGCAACTTTTATTATTTTAGCACATATATAGCAAGCTTCAACAGTAAAAAGCTAAATGTTACGTTAATTTTTGCTGTTTTAACAAGCGGTTGACCATTTGCAAATAATTAAGATAGAGTGGCTTAAACCGAGAATGTTTCTCCTTTTGCCAAGGCTTTGGTTTACCGCAAAAGTGTAAAATTGAGGTGTTTTTCATGACCCACTCGGTATTGATTTCGCCTGTGCTCCTTGTTAAGTAAACTGAGAAAGCTCTGGCATCGTAATTCCAGCGGGTTTCTGGAATTTTTAAAATATTTTCGCCATATAAGTAATTGAGAATATCTTGATCTGGCAAAATTAAAGTATCATGATGCTCTTCAATTGCCTGAGTAATTTCTTCGATTTTAATTTTTGTACGCATTTGATCTAAATCCATTAACATTATTCCAGAGTTAAAGTAGCCGGTTGATGTGCCCAGCCTGATATTATTAATTGAACTCATAATATCTGTTAACCCTTCATGAACTGAAGCTGCAAACATTTTTCCTTTAAGGTCTAACTCCCATAAAGGAACTATTGAATTAATAACTAATATGTCAGGATCAAGATAAATAATACGATGTAAATCAGGTGGCAAAATTTTACTTGAAAGTAATCTGAAATACATTTCTTTCGGATAATCATGCAAGTTGAGTAATGAATCAGGAAATTTAATATTCTTATTCATAGTTAAGGTGGATACTTTAATTCCTATTTTTAGCCCAAATTTTTTTAATTTATTCAGAGCGTGCAGGTTGATGTTATCGTAAATTAGCCAGACATGAAACTCTTCAGTTATATTGTTAAGCCTAAGGGAATACATCATAACTTCGAGTGGTTTGATATAGTTTTGGTCAATAGTGACTAATATTTCAATTGGTTCTTTTTGCGACTTTTTCATGAATTTCTTCCTTTAATAACATTATTATGTTTTCACTATTTCTTAGTATAAAGCAAAAGTATGTAACGTACCTCATAATATAAGCTATGAAAATGATATATCACAAATCAAAGACGTAAATTAATTGTTTCGATTTTGTAAAAGAAATTATTTATTCAAAGTAGTAGAATGTATATAAATAAGTTTTTCAATAATGAGGTGTCAAAATGAAGAAAAAACTTTTGTTAAGTCTAGCTGGAATTGCATCTTTGACTTTGGGATTAAGTACCACTAAACCAGTTTTGGCTGCAGAAACTGATGCAAATTCAACTAATCAAAGTCAGACTAATAATACAACTTCTAATACTACAAAGGGAGATTCGAATACGTCAAATACTACAGATCAAAGTAAAACCAATAATGGACAATCCAATACAACTAACAGTACAAATAAGCCTTCTACAACAGATACGACAAAGAAGCCCAAGAAAAATAAAACTAATTCAATTAGTGCGATAAAGTATTTACAAAAAACTGTCAAATTAAAGAGAAATGCCTATATATATGACAGTAAGGGTAAAAGAATTAAAAACAAAAAACTGAAAAAAGGAACAATTCTTTCGGTTATCGGTTTTACTACAGTTAAAAATAAGAGTTATCTGCAAATATCATTAAATGGCAAGAAAACTAAGAAGAAAGAATACGTAAAGCCAGGTAATGTAAAGCTTTTTAAAGTTGCCAGCTATAAAGTAAAACGCAATGCTAAAGTTTACGATAGCAAAGGCAAGCTTCTGGTAAAAGGAAATAAATATTCATACGTTAAAAAAGGTGCAACAGTTTTTGTATATAGTACTAAGAAGATTAAAGGTAAAAAGTTAGTAGGAATATCTGAAACACAGTTTTTAAAATGGTCTGATTTAGTTCATAAGACTGGTAAAGCTGTCATTAAATAATTTAGGTTTTGTTTTTCATAGAGGACACATAAATGACTGATCCTGTTTTAAAAAGAGTAGCTGTCAGAAAATATACGACTGAAAAAGTTGCTCAAGATGATATTGCTAAGTTGATCAACGCTTTTCAAGCATCTCCTTGTGGCATGCACCAAACTGACGTGATGCAGATGACCGTGGTTGAGAGTGAAGAATTATTAGCAAAAATAGAACAAGTTACAAGTAACGCTTGCTATAATGCTCCTTTATTATTTGTCATCAATGTCAAAAAGAATAATGATTTTGGTGAAAGAGACGCTTCTGTTGCTGCAGAAAACATAATGGTAGAGGCGGCAGAACTCAACCTGGGTTCGGTTTATCTAATGAATGCGGCTAGTGTACTAAATTCTGCCAAAAATTTGGAAGAAGAGCTAGGTGTTCCGGAGAATTTTGAAACCTGTGTCATTGTTGCCTGTGGACATGCTGCAGAACATCCTAATGATGATAGATCTAGCAGGTATAAGATTACAAGAAAATAATATTATTTTATAGTTTTGTATTAAACTTTAGCCATACTTTTATTGATGAAGCGTGCTAAAGTTTTTTATTTTGCGCAAAATATTTAATTTATTGCAACACAAATGGTTTATATAAATGTTACTTGGTATAATAGTTATGTAAGCGTTACATTTATTTAATTAAGGAGCTAATTACATGAAAAAGATTATTAATGACCCAGCAAATGTTGTACCTGAAATGGTCAAAGGTATGGTCAGATCATATCCACAATTTATTTCCCAAGTTAAAGATACCGAAGCTGTTGTGAGAGCAGATAAGGATTCAATGACCGGGAAAGTAGGTATTGTCAGCGGGGGAGGTTCAGGACATGAACCTACTCATGCAGGTTTTGTAGGTAAAGGGATGTTAAGTGCAGCAGTTTGCGGTCAGGTTTTCACATCTCCAACTCCAGATCAAATTTACGAAGCAATCAAAGCAGTAGATCAGGGGCAAGGTGTTTTTCTAGTTATAAAAAATTATTCAGGGGATGTCATGAACTTTGATATGGCAAAAGATATGGCTGACATGGATGACATTAAAGTTAAATCAATTGTAGTCGATGACGATATTGCTGTAGAAAACAGTACATTCACACAAGGAAGACGTGGAGTTGCAGGAACCTTGTTTATGCATAAGATTCTGGGAGCTATGGCTCAAAATGGTGCAAGTCTGGACGAAATTGATGCAGCAGCTAAAAAAGTTTTGCCTAATATTAACACAATTGCTGTAGCTCTATCGGCTGCTACTAACCCCGAAACTGGTAAACCTGGTTTTGTATTAAAAGATGACGAGATCGAATTTGGAGTTGGCATTCATTCAGAGCCTGGCTATCGTCGTGAAAAAATCAAACCTGCTAAAGACTTAGTATCTGAATTAGTGGGTAAGTTAAATAATGAAATGCATTTAGAGCAAAATAAAAAGTATGCTGTTTTAGTTAATGGCATGGGTGCGACTCCTTTGATGGAGCAATATATTTTTAGTAATGATTTGCTCGATAAATTGGCGGAATTTAATGTTAAACCAGCTTTTATCAAAATTGGTAATTACATGACATCGCTCGATATGGCTGGTATCTCACTCACAATTTTTGAGTTAGCTAATGAAAAGTGGCTTGATTATCTTAATCAACCAGTTGAAACGATAGCTTGGTAAAAGAGGAGGAAATAATATGGGATTAACGGTTAAAAACGTAGTTGAATGGATCAATAAATTTTCCGCAAAAATTGAGCAGAATAAGCAATTTTTAAGCGATTTAGACACTGCAATTGGCGATGGGGATCACGGGTTTAATATGAGCCGAGGCATGAATGCTGTCAGTCAAAAACTGAATTCAGAGCCAAAAACTATTACTGATGCCTTTAAACAAATTGCAATGACTCTTATTTCTACTGTTGGTGGAGCATCAGGTCCATTATATGGTACAGCTTTTTTAGAAATGGCCAAGAAAAGCGCTACTAGCGATGATATTGATGAATTACTGGATGCCGCTTTGGCTGGTATTAAAAAACGTGGCGGTGCTGAACCAGGAGACAAAACGATGGTTGATGTTTGGTCAGTGCTTGTACCTGAAGTAAAAGCGCATAATTTAACTCAAGAAAAAATTGATTCTGCTGTAGATGCAACTAAAGATTTAGTTGCAAAAAAGGGACGTGCTTCATATTTGGGAGAGAGATCAAAGGGTCATGTTGATCCCGGCTCGCAATCTAGTGGCTATCTCTTTGAAGCTTTATTGGAAACAGAAGGTATACTATGAGTTTAGGCATTACGTTAGTATCACATGTTCCTGAAATACCTATCGGATTGACTAAACTTTTAGATCAAGTTGCAAAAGATGTATCAATCACAACTGCTGGCGGAACAAATGAAGAAGATATAGGGACCAGCATGGACAAGGTTTTGCAGGCTTTTTCTGACAATAAAGCCGATGAAATTTTGGCTTTTTATGATTTAGGCAGTGCCAAAATGAATATTGAATTAGCTACTGAAATGACTTCCAAAAAAATTCACTTATATGATGTGGCCTTCATCGAAGGGGCATACACAGCAGCCACTCTGATTGAAGCCGGAGTTAATTTATCTGAAATAGAAAAACAGCTTGAGTGCTTAAAAATAAAAAAATAGGCTTAAAGCTTCCATTTAAAATACCTTGCTAAAAATAACAGTTATAAAAATATAACGAACATTTTTAAAAAATTAAATATAAATGCTATATAATAGCCAAATTTAAATAACAGTTGCTTAAACAATTTTTTGAAAATTATTTTATTTAAAGAAAGGGTTTACACAAGCGAGATTTTATAATATATTTTGTTAGGGAGTAATTTACTACTAAACATTATTTAAGGCTTATGCAGCCTGATAATCAAAGTAGGAGATTAAAAAATGAATAATAGCTTAACAATGCAATTAGTGGGAGAGTTCATTGGAACTATCATCTTAGTATTGCTTGGAGATGGCGTTTGTGCCGGTGTCAACTTGAACAAGTCGAAAGCAAAAGGCAGTGGCTGGATCGTTATTTCTTTTGGTTGGGGTTTTGCTGTAACTTTCGGAGTATTTTGTGTTAGTTGGCTTTGCCCAGGACATTTTAATCCGGCAGTGTCATTAGGAATGGCTATTGCAAACAAATTGCCGTGGTCTTCAGTTTTGCCATATATGCTGGCTCAAATTGCTGGAGGTTTTATCGGTGGCATTTTAGTTTGGTTAACCTATTTTCCTCACTGGGAAGAAACTACTGACCAAGAAGGCATTTTAGGTTCCTTTGCTACGACACCAGCCATTAGAAACTATGCTTGGAATTTCTTTACTGAAGCGATTGCTACGTTTGTTTTGGTATTTGGCTTGTTGGGATTAACCAATGCCAAATTGGCACCAGGATTGAATCCACTATTGGCAGGATTTTTAATTACAGCAATCTGTTTGTCCTTAGGAGGACCAACTGGAATCGCGATTAATCCGGCTCGTGACTTGGGACCAAGACTTGCGCATCAGTTTATGCCAATTGCCAATAAAGGTGGTTCTGATTGGGCTTATAGTTGGGTTCCAATTTTTGGACCGCTTTTAGGTGGCGGAATTGCCGCATTTTTGTTCAACGTTATTGCTTAAGTTGAAAAAGTTCATGACTTTAAAAGTCGTGAACTTTTTTGGCTCTTTGTAAAATTCTGTTGATAAAGATTAAATGACTAGAATCAAGCAGCAAATAAACTGCTTGGTTCTTTTTCTTTTACCTTGTTTTCTGCCAGTCTAATCCTGGTTAGCAGATTGTGGAAATCGGCATAGCCAAAAGCTATACGCTCAATTTGTTTGTTTTTGGGATTGAAACCTTCTAAGCACGCGTTGGAATAATTCCATGTTATCTCTTTGATTACTGTTTTCAGATTGGGCTTAAAAGTTAACAGGGCTTGATGCATTTGCCAGCCAACTTCTTCATTGGCATTAATGATTTTTTAATTGCTTGCGGGTGTTTAATGGCCAATGCATCATAAAATGCTTGCAGCATGTTATAGGCATTAGTGAGCTCCTCACTGCAGGATATTCCATGGTTGACTACTTGCTCTTGCGTTAGATTGTCCTTGTAGTGCAGATGAATCTTGTCAAGCAGCTGCAACTTCTTAACGATTAAGTTTTAACGGCAATTTAAAGAGTCTGTCTTCTTTGCTGATCTTTTAAAAATAGGCAGTAATTGTTTTTTATAGTGCGCTCGGAGAATTTGGCCTACCTCTTGTTTGTGGGCATCATGACAAATAAATGCAAGGTGCGTTCAACGCCTTTAAACTCGTCGGAGGACAGATGCTCATGCAAATAGTCATAGCTGCTATTAAACTGATGCGAGCAGTAGCCTGTACTCTCTTTGCACCGTATTGACAGAGAGATTGTTTTTCCTAGCAATGCTGGTCATTGAGCGAACACCTTTTAAAGCAGTTAGAATTTTAAGCTTAGAATGCCGGGAAATACATCAGTATTTGCCTACCAAATCTGTTTGGCAATTGAGCGTTTATTGCAGATGTAACACCAGACTCTTCTTAAAGAGTCTGATAATGACTGGCTGACTATCGTTGGCAGCAGGGTAACGAACTTTGGTTTTCAATCTGCCATTGTGCTGCAGCTTCTACTAGCTACAGAAAGGAGCGGCTTGGTTGCAGTAAGACAGCTTGGTAAACTTTTTGCTTATGGTCGTTTAGCCAATTGGAAAAAATAATCTTCAAAAACAATGTTTTGATCTTTAATATTAAGAGTAAATTTAATCTAACTATTGAAAGAGGACATAATTCAAAACTTCTAAAAATATTGAGTGATGTTAATATTTTATTACAAGAAGCAGGGGAAAGATGTCCCTTTTTATATAATAAAAAACCTATTAATAGCTTATCACAAGGATAGAGCATTAACAGGATAAATTATAGAGCCAAAATTATTTATATTCCTCTGGTTTAAAATGTCGCAGTATTTCAATCCCTTTGCGCTGATACTTATTAGGTATAAAGCTTTTTCTCATTGCAATCTGCATGTATGCCCACAGTTTTTGACCCGGTTTTAACCGAATGACATGAATATCAGAAACCTCTTTTAAGCTGCTTTCCATAGCAAGAGCAATACCTACATTGCGTTTAACTAATTCAATCATCATTCTCATCGTAGTAGCAGTGTATGAAATCTGTGGCGTAAAATCGCCCAATTTCGCTTCCTGCTCCAAACATTCTCTAGTTAAATAGCCTCTTTTGCGAGCAACAAACTTGCGGTTGCGCAAGTCTGATGCGTTAATTTGATGGACATCTTTCCATTTGTCGCTGGTACTGGTAATAATAACTAGTTCAGTTCTTTGCAAATTATGAATAAAATATTCAGGATCATTAATAGGAACCATCCACGAATATATTGCTACATCCACAGTGCCATCGGTTAAGTCAGAAAATGCGTTAGCAGACCTTTCAATTCTAGATTCAATTAAATCGGTAATATTTGCTTGATAAAATTTTTGAATAATATCAGCAATGTAAAGGCTACCAGCTTCTCCAGAAAAGGCAAGCCGAATTTTCTTGTCACTGGCATGCATCACATCATAATTGATGCTTGCGATGTCCTGCAAAAGTATTTTCGCTCTTTTATAAAGCAAGTCGCCGGCATCGGTCAAAGTTATTTTACTTTTGCGATTTTTTTGCAATATTAGTGGATCATCGAACTTATCTGCCAACCGCTTTACTGCCATGGAAATTGTGGGTTGAGTAACGTCAAAGAATGCGGCTGTGGTTGTATAGTTACCAGTTTCGACTAATTTACAAAAATATAATAAGTCTTTTTCGTTCATGAGTACTTCCTAAATAAATAAAATTTATAAATATATCTGATTAAATTATATTAAATTTAACTTTAATGTACAATAACAAGTTGCTGCAATAGACTTTTGTATTATGAAACTGAACTATTTCCTTTAAAAAATTTAATTAGACTTAAAATGTTGGTCAAGATATATTTACGTTAAGAAAAGTTTATAAGAAAGTGATGGTGAAAAATTTGATCTACGATTCAACTCTCAAATGGGACGCCGTTTACGACGTAATTGTAGTCGGATTCGGTGGAGCTGGCGCTGGTGCAGCAAGATTTGCAGCAGATAATAATGCGCACGTTCTGCTCATCGATTCAGCTCCTGAAGGTCATGAAGGTGGGAATACCAGATATGCCGGTGGTGCTTTTGCTTGGAGCGATAATTTTGATGATCTCCGTAAATATTATAAGCAAACTTATTATCCCTTTAAGTATGATCCAAAAGATTTAGACGCTTTTGTCAATAATGTTTTGAAGATGAAGGAGTACTCTCAAAAATATTTTGGCATTGAAGCACAATACACCGGCAGAAGACCTCAAGGAGAATATCCGGAATACAAGCATGCAGAAACTATGCGCTCGCAAAGCATGACTGCTGGTATGTATAATGGCGGATTCTGGAAATTATTACGTAAAAAAGTTTACGAGCGTTTAGACAAAATAGATGTTTGGTTTGAAAGTCCTGCACAACATTTAATTCAGGACCCCAACACTAAAACCATTTTAGGTGTGCAAATTAAACATCAAGGTATAAATAGAAATGTGGCTGCCAGAAATGGTGTAGTTCTTTCATGTGGTGGCTTTGAAAATAATCAAGATATGGTACAAACATTTTTAGGTCAAGGTTCTTTAGCTCCAATTGGTACTTTGTATAATCAAGGTAAAGGAATTGATTTGGCAGTTGAAGCTGGTGCTAGACTGTGGCATATGTCCAACTATGACTCACATGGTTTTTCTTTAAGAGAAGGCGAGCCCAGAGAAAAATTTGCCTATATGATCAACTGGAAGAATTTATTTAATGGCAGTATTTTCGTTGCTGGCGATGACGGCACACGGTATTACCGTGAAGACGAAGAGGATCGTCATGGATATAAATACAACCATGGCAACTGGATTATGCAGCCTAACCAAAATCATCCACATATTATCATGGATCAAAGACAATTTGAGCAACTAGCTAATGACGATTCAGATAAGGCTGAACAAATTAAGAGCCTGATTACCTATGCCATAAAAGCAGAAAGTATTGCCAAATTAGCTGGCAAGATTGCTGCACCAAAATTAGCTGAAGCTGTCAGTGATTTTAACTTTTTAGTCAATGAAAAAAAGCGTGATATGTTTTTAAATCGCAAAATTGAAACAATGCGTGCTTTTGGCGCTGGCCCATATTACGCTATCCCAATTCGCCACAACATTCTGCACACACATGGTGGCGCTCGTCGTAATGAGAATTGCGAAGTTTTGGACATGGAGAATAATGTTATTCCTCATTTATATGAAGCTGGCGAATTAGGAGATATTTTTGCTACTAAATATATTGGTGCAAACAGTATTGCTGATTTGTTAATTTCTGGCAAAATTGCAGGAGAAAATGCTGCGTGGCCAAAAAGAAAAATGGCTGAAGTTGATGTAGTTACAGGTGCTTCAGAAAACCCTGATCTAAAATCTGACGCTCATGCTTCTTCAACTGATTTTGAAGCTGGACCTAATCAGGGAATTGGAATTAGTGAAAATGGCATTAATGATGTCCCAATTGTGGTGCGCGTTACGATGTCAGGTGATAAGATTTCTCAAATTGAAACACTGCAAGAAAAAGAAACTCCTTATCTGGGAGGTAAAGCAATTCCCGTTCTAACTAATGAAATGATCGAAAAACAAACTACAGAGGTTGATGCGGTCAGTGGCGCAAGTACAACTAGTGCTGCTTTTAAAGAAGCTGTCAACCAAGCAATTGAGAATGCTGAAAAGCAGTAAAGAAGAGCAAAAATGAAAATCAACGAAAAAACTAAGTGGAATGGTGTGTATGATGTAGTCGTTTTAGGTTTCGGTGGAGCCGGAGGCACAGCAGCTCGTTTTGCGGCAGAAAATGGTGCTCAAGTCTTATTAGTTGACGCTGCTCCTTATGGTCATGAGGGTGGTAACACCCGTTATTCAGCACAGCATGTTGCTATGGCACATGATAGAGAGAAGATTGCTGAATATTATGAGCAGCTGGCAGCGCCATATAATTTTGATCAGAAAACAATG
Organism: Lactobacillus huangpiensis; assembly: GCF_019972815.1. Classification (GTDB taxonomy): domain Bacteria; phylum Bacillota; class Bacilli; order Lactobacillales; family Lactobacillaceae; genus Lactobacillus; species Lactobacillus huangpiensis. Next base: position 39,850 of record NZ_BPPA01000004.1, on the reverse strand, counting down.
GCTGCTTATCTTGATGGCTTTGTTAATATGCCGCAATATTTTAAAAAGTATTTTGGTATTGATCCTTTTATCTGGTCACGTGATAATCAACCGGGTGACCATTTAGCAAAGAAAAAGAATTTATGTGAGTATCCTGAATATCGCGGTTCTGAAACCTTTGATTTTGCACTAGTTCATAATCAAGACTTTGATGCTGAGCTATGGAAAGTAATTCGAGCTCAAGTAGTCAAGAATGCTGCCAACATTGATGTCTGGCTTAATTCCAGAGCAGAGCATTTATTGCAGGACAAAGCAACTGGTGAAATAGCTGGAGTAATTATTAATCGTAACAAGAAACAATATTATATTCATGCTCGCAAAGGAGTAATTGTTGCTACAGGTGGCTTTGAAAATAATAAACAGATGCAGCAGGATTACCTGCACGTCACAAAATTAACCCCACTGGGCACTCTCTATAATAAGGGTGACGGGATTAAAATGACAGCAGAAGTTGGAGCAAAAATGTGGCATATGAGCAATTATGAGTCATTAGGCATCGTTCCCAGCTACGTAATTGCTGAAGGTGAAAATGAGCGTGGTCGGCAAGTTAGCAGTTGGCAAAATGTCAAATCAGGTGCGATTTTTGCGATGGCAGACGACGGCACCCGCTTTATGCGTGAAGATGCCCAATTCAGACATGGTCACATAGCTGAACATGGAGACTATCTATTGCCTCACGCTTACGACAATGCTTGGTTGGTCTTTGATAATCAGCAATATCAAAAGTTTGTCTTAGAACAGAAACAAGGAAAGCTCAAGTACGGTAAGTTCTTTGACAAGGTTGTTAGTGCCGGTTCACTGGCTGAATTAGCTCAAAAAATGAATGTACCGACCGCAAATCTGGAAAATACTGTTTCGCAATTTAACGAGTTTGCCACTAAAGGCAAGGATCTGGAATTTGGTCGTGCACCTGAGTCAATGACCAGTTTCGATTTAAAAGATGACGTCCATGCAGTTAAATTGGCTCCCGCAGTGCTTAATACCCAAGGTGGACCAGAACATGATGAGTTAGCCCGTGTGCTTGATGTCAACAATCAACCAATCAAACGTCTCTACACAGCTGGTGAGCTTGGCGGAATGTGCGTCAATCGTTATCAGGGCGGTGGCAACTTAGCTGAATGCTTGATTTTTGGCAAAATTGCTGGAAAAAATGCTGCCAAGTTGGATCCAATTGAGGATTCGATTAATTTAACGGAGAAGTTGCCGCAAATTAATGATCTTTTGGATGGTGAAAAGGACGATCAAATTGAGCTGGGACAAAATCAGTTCCTAGGATCTTCTGAAGCAGGTATTGGCGGCAGGATTTTGGTTCGCGTGACCTATTTTGATAATGAAATCAAAAAAATTGAAGTACTGGAAAATCATGAAACGGAAGGAATTGGAGCTGTAGCCATTGACCGTATACTCCAAGAAATGGTAAGCAATAATTCTACCGACGTTGATGCAGTTTCAGGAGCTTCTACCACAACTAATGCTTTAAAGGAAGCCGTAAATGCGGCAATTAAGAAAGCACAAAATAGTTCTAAAGGAGAATAAAGAAATGTTAGATAAAATTCAATGGAAAAAGTGGGTTTTGCCACTAGCTATCGGCATTGTCTTATGGCTGTTAACTCCATTAAAACCAGCGGCAATTAACGTTCAAGCCTGGCACCTTTTCGCCATATTTATTGCAACTATAATTGCTTGTGTGACTAAACCATTACCAATGATGGCAACTACAATAATAGCGGTGGTGATTGCCACATTAACCGGTATTTTTAAGATGGAAGAAGTTACTGCCGGTTTTGGTAATTCCACCGCATGGATGGTCGCTATGTGTATGTTTATGGCGGCCGGCTTTATTAAATCAGGTCTTGGTAAAAGAATTGCCTACTTCTTTGTCAAAACTTTTGGCAAGAGAACTTTAGGTTTGGCTTATGCCTTATCCCTAGTGGAAACTGTTCTGGCAGTTGGTATCCCAAGTAACAACGCTCGTGTTAACGGTATTATGTACCCAATTATTGATAACTTATCAAGAGAAATGGGTTCAGATCCTAAAAAGGGAACTGAGCGTGACATGGGTTCATTCCTTGTCTTTACAGAATACGAAGTTAACATCGTTACTTCCACAATGTTTTTAACTGGCTTAGCCGGAAACATGGTGGCATTAGGGATAGCAAAGACGCAAAACGTTACCATTTCGTGGATGCAATGGTTTGTAGCTGCAATTGTACCGGGCATAATTTCCTTAATATTAGTACCTTTTATTCTATATAAAATTTATCCGCCTAAGATCAAAGAAACACCTAATGCTCATGCTTGGGCAAACAAAAAGTTACAAGAATTAGGCAAAATGACGGCTGCAGAAAAAATTATGGGTGTGGTTTTTGTCCTGTCGGTTGCATTATGGTTAGTAGGTTCTAAGTTTGGAATTGACGCTACTTTGGTCAGCTTTATTGCAGTTGCATTACTATTGGTATTTGGCGTCATTAATGTTAAGGATATTTTAGGTCAAAGTTTTGCTTGGAACATCTTGACTTGGCTTTCAATTATCATGTTGATGTCACAAAAATTAATGACTTTGGGCTTTTTCCCTTGGTTCTCAAAGACTTTAGGTAGTGCACTTCATGGTATGAACTGGGTTTTAGTACTGGTAATCTTATTCTTGGTTTACTTCTACCTCCACTATTTATTTCCAAGTGTTTCTACACAAATTTCTGCTCTTTACGCAGGATTTCTCTCAATTGCGATTGGTGCCGGAGTGCCGCCTATGATGGCAGCGTTAATGTTAGCTTTGGACGGTTCTTTATACTTGTCAACTTCAAGCTATTCGGCAGGTCCTGCTGCTTTGCTTTCTTCAACAGGCTATGTTTCTAACAAAGATTGGTGGAAACTAAGCGCCATAATTGGTGTTGTACTTAACATCATCTGGTTAGGCGGCGGTCTGATTTGGACTAAAATTATCGGCATGTGGTAATAAAAAGGCTTTGAATTTTTGGTTCAAAGCTTTTATTTTTGACCCAAATTTATCTTTTAATTTTGTAGCTTGTTAGTTTAAGGAGTCTAGTTTACTATTATTACTATACTGAATAAAAAGGAAGATCATAATGAAAAATTGGGCTGTAATATCAACTTGGAGCATGTCATACGATGGGTTGTTAAAAGCAAGCAGTATGTTGCAAAACGGTGAGAGCGCAGGGGATGCAGTTGAAAACTTAATAAAGAAAGTTGAATCTTATCCTCTTTATAAATCAGTAGGTTATGGCGGACTTCCTAATGAAGATGGAGTTGTTCAGATGGATGCCGCCTTTATGAATGGTGATACTTTAGCACAAGGTTCAGTAGCCGCTATTGAAAATGTGAAGCATGCTGTTTCTGTAGCCAGAAAATTGAGTTTAAATAAAACTAACAGCTTTTTAGTCGGAGAAGGCGCCACTAAATTTGCTATGCAAAATGGCTTTGAAATGACTAACATGCTGACAGAAAGAGCAAAAAAAATATGGCAAAATAAGGTAAAAGAGCAGTTTAAAACCGGACTGCATCCCTATGATGGACATGATACTGTTGGAGCAGTCACACTTGATCAAGCTGAATCGATGGCTGCAGCTACATCAACTTCAGGATTATTTATGAAAAAAGATGGTAGAATTGGTGATTCACCGTTATCGGGTTCTGGATTTTATGTTGACAGTCATATTGGAGCAGCCACGGCAACAGGGTTAGGAGAAGATATTATGAAAGGCTGTCTTTCATATGAAATAGTTCGCAGAATGGCAAAAGGTCAGTCTCCTCAAGAAGCTTGTGACACAGCACTTTACCCATTTTGTGAAGATTTAAAACAGCGCTATGGTCAAGTAGGGGAAATTTCTTTAATTGCTTTAAATCGAAAAGGTGAGTGGGGAGTAGCTACTAATGTGGAATTTCCTTTTTGTGTTGCTAATGAAAAACAAAAAGCTCAAATTTTAATGGCTAACCCTGGAAAAAATCAAAAGACTCAGATTGAGCCTATTTCACAGTCTTGGTTAGATGATTATCAAAAACAAATCAATGCTCCGGTCGAGTAACGTTTAACTAAAAGAAAGAGAATAAAATGCTAAAAGAAGCGTGTGTTGAAAATTTTTATAATATTCCTCATGTAATTAAGGCTGGTGCTGACAGATTAGAGCTGAATAATGATTTGGCGTTGGGTGGCACTACGCCTTCCTATGGCGTAATAAAGAAATCTGTCACTTATGCTGAGAATTTTAAAATACCGGTTGTCATAATGATTAGACCTAGAGGTGGAGATTTTGTTTATAGTGAAAATGAAATCGGCATAATGGCTGATGACATTGAAGCGTCTGCCAAACTGGGTGCTCAAGGAGTGGCTTTTGGATGTTTGACCACCAATAATCAAATAAATAGAATTCAAATGAAACATCTAATTACACTAGCTCGTTCCTTAAACGTTGAAGTCGTTATGCACATGGCTTTTGATGACATATCAAATGATAAACAGAAAACAGAATTAAACTGGTTAGCAGATCAAGGAGTCAAAAGAATTTTGACACATGGTGGAAAATTAGACAAACCTATCTTGGCAACAATACTCCATTTAAAAGAAATAATTAAATGGGCGAATGATCGTATAGAAATTTTGCCAGGTGGAGGCATCACAACCGAAAATAGAGATGATATTGCCAAAAAATTGCAGTTAAATGAACTTCATGGTTCGAAAATTGTTTAGACATAAAGGGACTAAAAGTTATTTTATCTTGAAATATCTTATCAGGTTTAATATGAAAAATAATCGTTAATATCCGTTCAGTGCTAACTTCTCTGACTTTATTCTTAGTTTGCTTTTTGATTGCGGTTTTAGATTACTGAAATAAATGTATGATGCAACCTAGCTTATTATGATTTCAAAAACATCCTTTGGTATATTATTTTTTCAGGCAATTTCACTATTTTTTCAAAATTTTAGTTGACAGAAAATAAGACATTGATTAAAATACTATTAATATTGATAAAGCGAAGAAAAGATAAGTAAGCTTACAAGTAGCGTTTAAGAGAGTCCTGTTGCTGAGAACGGACCGTGATGGCAAGCTGAAAGTAACTTTGAGCTATATGGTGAATTTTAGTAGCTATTATTGGGTACACCCATTAACGTGTTAGCGTATCGCATTCTTGCCGTACGTGAAGTGACTATGCTATTTGTCATTTTTTGATTTATAGTGCAGTAATATAGGTGGTACCGTGCTAAAGCACCCTTGATTTTAAATCAAGGGTGCTTTTTTATTCCCCAAAATAATCTAGCCAACCCTTTATCATTATTAAATTTATCTGTGATTCTGTTTAGGAGGAATTGTAATGGAAGAAATTGAGCAAGATGTTAATACAAAGCCTTTAACATGGAAGCAATATTTGGTAGTAGCATCATTGTTGTTTGGGCTGTTTTTTGGTGCAGGCAACTTGATTTTTCCGATTCATTTAGGTCAGCTTTCAGGAGCAAATTGGGGAATAGCTACTTTTGGGTTTTTGGTAACGGCAGTGCTTTTACCTTTACTGGCTGTTTTGGCTATTAGCGCAAGTCATGCAAAAGGAGTTTATGATATTGGCAGGCCACTGGGTAACATTTTTGCTCTAGTTTTCATGGTTTTAATCCATTTAACTCTGGGACCCTTATTTGCCACGCCTCGTACGGCAAGCATTTCATTTTCAGTCGGTTTGCAACCAGTTTTGCCGAAATCTGCCACAAAGCCAGCACTCTTAATATTCTCTGCAATATTTTTTATTTTAGCTTTTATTATTTCGTATAAACAGTCTACGATTTTGACAAGTATTGGGAAAATTTTAAATCCATTGTTTTTGCTATTGCTATTTTCGGTTTTTTTATTGGCAGCTATCTCACCCATGGGTGCGGCTAAAAATCAAAGCATAACAGCAGCTTATCAAAGCGCTCCTTTCTTCAATGGCTTTTTAGAAGGCTATAACACAATGGATGCTCTGGCTGGATTAGCATTTGGCTATACAATTGTTTCGGCGGTAAGGCAGCTGGGGAAAACTTCTGCTAAAAGCAATGCGAAAGTTACAGCTAGAGCTGGTGTGATCGCTACAAGTGCAATAGGTATTATTTATATTGGACTAATTTGGGTAGGAGCAACTACTTTAAATCATTTTAAAATTTCCGCTGAAGGTGGCACTGTTTTTAACCAAATAGTTACTTATTATTTGGGCAATTTTGGTCATGCTTTACTTGCTACACTGGTTACACTAACTTGTTTAACAACCGCTGTAGGCTTAATAGCCGCTTTTGCACAGGACTTTCACCGCAGTTTCAACAAAATCAGCTATCATGGTTGGTTGACAATTATGACTCTTGTTTCTTTCATCACAGCTAATTTTGGCTTGGATACAATCATTTCCTGGTCAACTCCAATGCTAATGTTTTTATATCCTATTGCAATGGTTTTAATCATTCTGTCAATTACGAGTTCGTTATTTGATCGTGATCCAATTGTTTATTTTTGGGGAATAGTTTTTACATTCATTCCTGCAATCTTAGACATGATTGCTTCTTTTCCTGCTGTAATTAGTCAACAGTCATGGGCATTACAGTTAAGGTCATTGCAATTACGCTTCTTGCCATTCGCAGATATTGGTATGGACTGGGTAATTCCGGCTGTTATTGGATTAGCTGTTGGGTTTATTATTCATTTTTATAAAAAAGCAAAAAGTATTTAGTTGTGCAAATATAATTCAAATAATTAAGCTGATATTTTGACATCACCTGTTTATAAAAGTAGATTAAAGAAAAGAGCAATTTTGGTGATTGTATAGAATGGGGCTGAATATTTTGAATAATATGAATATGAACCATAATGAAAATATGAATCATTCGATGAATAATAATTCATCAATGAAAATGGGTAATCATGATATGATGATGCATGGTGGTCACATGATGCACATGGGAAACTTAAAGAAAAAGTTTTGGGTTTCCGTTTTATTATCATTGCCAATTATTTTTTTATCACCTGCAATGGGCGTTCATTTGCCTTTCCAGTTTTCTTTCACCGGGTCTGACTGGGTAGTGGTTATTTTTGCGACTATACTTTACTTTTACGGAGGGGAACCATTCTTATCAGGTGCTTTTTACGAGATAAAAGACAAGAAGCCTGAAATGATGACTCTTATTTCTCTGGGAATAACTACTGCATATATTTACAGTATTTATGCTTTTGTGAAAAATAATTTATTAAACAGTAAAGCTCAAGTAATGGATTTTTTCTGGGAATTGGCTACTTTAATTTTGATTATGCTTTTAGGTCACTGGATCGAGATGAATTCAGTGATGAACGCAAATAGTTCTGTGCATGATTTAGCAAAGCTTTTGCCTGATAAAGTGCATGTCCAAAATAACGGTCAATTTAAAGATATGGCTATTAATGATGTGCAAAAGAATGCTGTTATTTTAGTAAAAGCAGGAGAGAGCATACCTCTAGATGGGGTCATTCTAAGTGGTTCAAGTCAGGTAAATGAATCGCTAGTTACCGGTGAATCGCGAGAAATTACCCGCAAAGAAAACGATAAGGTGATCGGTGGTTCAATTAATGGTTCTGGTACATTAACGGTTAAAGTAACTAGTTCTGCTAATTCCGGTTTTTTAGCTAATGTGAATAAACTGGTTCAGTCTTCACAAATGAATAAATCAAAATTGCAAAATCTGGCCGATAAAGTTTCCAGTTGGTTATTTTATGCGGCACTTGTTTTTGGGATTATAGCATTAATCGTTTGGACTAGTCTGCGTGGTATATCTGCTGGTCTAGAACGAATGGTCACCGTCTTAGTTATTGCCTGCCCTCATGCTTTGGGGTTGGCCATTCCCTTAGTTAATGCGAGAAGTACTTCAATTGGCGCCAAAAATGGCTTATTAATTAGAAATCGCAATGTCATCAGCATCAGTTCAAAAATCAATTATTTGCTTTTAGATAAAACTGGAACTTTAACTGAAGGAAAATTTCAAGTTCGAAAATTTGATAGTTTGGATAAAAATTATAGTGCTGATGAAGTAATTAAGCTTATTGCCTCACTTGAGCAAGATTCAAATCACCCGATTGCTCAAAGCATTTTACAATTTGCTAAAGAAAAGAATATTAATCTATATTCATTAACAAATAGTAAAACTTTAGATGGTAAAGGGGTCTCTGGTACTCTAAATGGAAAGGAATTTCAACTAGTAAACGAAACATCTGCTAGAAAGTTAGTGAACAATTTTCCCCAAATGGATGCTTTAAACTACACTTCAAGCTATTTAGTAGAGGGGAATGATCTTTTAGGATATGTTGCTGTTGGAGACGAAATTAAGAAGAACGCTGCTTCTTTAATTAAGCAAATTAAAGATCTTAATATCACACCAGTAATGCTCACAGGAGACAATGAAAAAGTTGCACAAAACATTGCTCACAAACTTAACATTTCTGAAGTTCATTCGGGTTTGATGCCTGCTGACAAACAAAGAATTGTTGCAGAACTTCAAGAAAAAGGCAATAAGGTTATGATGGTCGGGGATGGCATAAATGATGCTCCAAGTTTAGCAAAAGCAGATATCGGCGTTGCTATCGGAGCAGGAACAGATGTTGCTGTGGATTCAGCGGATGTCATTTTGGTAAATAGTGACCCACTTGACATTATTAGCTTTTTAAATCTTGCCCAGCATACTCAAAGAAAAACCGTCCAAAATTTATGGTGGGGAGCCGGCTATAACATTGTGGCATTGCCCTTAGCAGCTGGAGTATTAGCTCCTTGGGGAATTTTATTATCTCCGGCCGTTGGAGCAATTTTAATGTCCCTATCAACAGTAATAGTAGCTATCAACGCAGAAACATTGAAAATATAACACTTAAGATTAAGCACTCCTTGGGAGCGCTTTTTTTATTTTTAAACAAATTTTTAATTTTTAAAATGATAGCCCTTTTATTTAAAAATATTGAAAAAAGTCCAAAAAACCTGTATCATGAGTGAGAGAGTAATATAAAATTTATTATTAGAAGAATGTTAGCATTAAATAAGGAGACTTAACATGAGCGAAGAAGAATATCGTGTTGAAAGTGATACTATCGGTCCTGTCAAAATACCAAAAGAAGCTCTATGGGGACCGCAAACAGAACGCAGTCGCAATAACTTCCCCAGCGGTGAATTAATGCCTCTTGCGATTATCCGTGCATTTTTACATTTAAAAAAAGCTGCCGCTGAATCAAATGTAGAAGTAGGAGACGAACCCGAAGAAAAAGGAAAAGCAATTGAGGATGCTGTTGACCATTTGCTTAAATTAGATGACCATGAACTACGCAAAGACTTTCCACTACATGTATTGCAAACGGGGTCTGGAACTCAAAGTAATATGAATGTGAATGAAGTTGTTGCAAATTTGGCTAATAAGTTGCATCCAAATTTGCATATCTTACCTAATGATGATGTTAATAGAGGACAATCGTCTAATGATACTTACCCTACAGCAATGAATATTGTGGCTGTTGAGGCACTGGATAAACTTGAACCAGCTGTGCAACACCTAATTGATGAACTTATACTAAAACAAAATAAGTATTGGAAAACCGTTAAAGTAGGTCGTACTCATCTGCAAGATGCCACTCCAATTACTTTTGGCCAAGAAGTTTCGGGTTATATTTCTGCATTAAAACATGACTTGAATTATATTCAAGAACTTAAACCAACATTGTACGAACTGGCAATTGGAGGGACAGCTGTTGGCACTGGACTTAATGCTGCACCTGGGATGACTGAAAAAATTGCCGGTAAATTGTCCCAAGTTTACGGACATGAATTTAAAGTTAATACCAATAAGTTTTGGGGCTTAGCTCATCATTCTGGAATTGATGTTGTTCATGGTGCATTGAAAACTTTAGCTGCTGATATGTTCAAGATAGCACAGGACATTAGATTCTTAGCTTCTGGTCCAAGGGCAGGCTATCACGAGCTCAACATTCCAGCCAATGAACCTGGATCATCAATCATGCCAGGCAAAGTTAACCCTACACAAGCTGAAGCTGTAACCATGGCAGCCGCAAAAGTTTTTGGCAATGACGCTACTATTACTTTTGCCTGTTCACAAGGAAATTTTGAAATGAACGTCTATAAAACTATTATGATTGCAGCTTTTCTTGATTCATGTGATATTTTAGCTGGTACTATCAGGGGGTTTGCTGATAAAATGATAGCGGGCCTAACAGTTAATGCTCAAAAGATGGATGACTTGCTTGAAAGCTCTTTGATGACTGTTACAGCTCTGTCACCACACATTGGTTATCATGCAGCTGCGAAAATTGCCCAAACTGCAGATAAGGAAGGTACAACACTTAAGGAAGCAGCTTTAGATAGTGGCAAATTAACAGAGGAAGAATATGATAAGTGGATGGATTACATGGAGATGACCAATGTATCTCAAACTAATCCTGAGAAATAACTATTTTAATGTTTTTAGAGGAGAAAAATAAATGGGTAAATTTGTTTTTACGCCTAACGGCAGTGCAGAAATTAAAGACCGTTATGATGCTGTAATCGTTGGAGCCGGTGGAGCTGGTTTAACAGCAGCAATTCAGGCAAAAGAACTCGGACTCAATGTTGCTGTTTTTGAAAAAAATGCTGACCTTGGTGGAAATACCAATAGGGCATCATCTGGAATGAATGCTTCTGAAAGTTTAGTTCAACTTAATGAAGGGATTATAGACAATAAAGAAGATTTTTATCAGGAAACCTTAAAGGGTGGAGGCAAATTAAATGACCGTGACCTTTTAAGATATTTTGTTGACCACTCTGCCGTAGCAATTGACTGGCTGATGAACCATGGGATTGAGCTTACAAATCTAACAATAACAGGTGGTATGAGTAAAAAGAGGGCTCACCGGCCTGCCTCAATGGCACCCGTTGGAAATTATTTAGTTACAGGGGCTTTGAAGCAAATTCAAGAAAAAAATATTCCTATTTTTAATAATTCTCGTGTAATTAGTTTACTACAAGATAAGCAGAAAAAAGTTGTAGGAATTGAAGTTGAAACTGATTCAGGAGTCAAAAAGGTTCAAGCTACAGCAATTTTACTGGCCTCTGGTGGCTTTGGTTCTTCAAAAGATTTAATACAAAAATATCGTCCAGATCTCGCAAATTATAAAACAACTAATCAACCTGGAGCTACAGGTGATGGACTCAAATTAGCAGCCAAAATTGATGCTCAATTGGAACAAATGGAATTTATCCAAGTTCATCCTACAGCCCAAACAGATACTGATCACGTCTATTTAATAGGTGAGGGTTTACGTGGCGAAGGGGCAATTTTAGTTAACAAATCTGGTCAGAGATTTGTTAATGAACTCAACACACGGAAAATAGTTTCTGATGCAATTACTAAGTTAAATGAGGATGGAGCGTATCTTCTGTTTGATCAAACGATCCGTAATAATTTCACCGCTGTCGAGTTTTATGATCATGTAGGATTAGTCAATCAAGGATCTTCCATTGAGGAATTAGCAGAAAACATTGGTGTTAACAGTGATAATCTAAAGAAAACAATTTCAAAATGGAATGAAGCTGTGAAGAATAAAGATGATAGTGAATATCAGCGGACTACTGGAATGGATCGCACTATCGAACAAGGTCCTTTCTTTGCTATTCATATTAATCCAGCTATTCATTATACTATGGGTGGAATTCATATAACTCCAAAAACTGAAGTTTTGGATTCAGACGGAAACATTATTTCAGGGCTCTATGCCGCAGGTGAAGTTTCAGGAGGATTGCATGGCAATAATAGAATTGGAGGAAACTCAATAGCTGAAACTGTCATATTTGGCCGACAGGCAGGGATACAAATGGCAGAGTTTACCAGACAACATAAATAACTACTAAAAATGCTTAGAAATTCTAAGCATTTTTTATATTATTTGAAAGATGAAAATCATTTTATATTTTTAAAAAATTAAAATTTAAATTATTTATTTTAAATATTGAAAAAACTAAAAAGTAATTTTATAATTATAAATGTAAAGGATTACATTTATAAAAATTGAAAGGAAATGACGTTATGAATAAAAAGGTTTTACTAGTTGGTGATGGAGCAGTAGGCTCAACTTTTGCCAACGATTTATTGCAACATACTAGAGTTGACGAGCTGGTTATTTGCGATGTGGTAAAAAAACGTCCACTGGGTGATTCAATGGATTTGGAAGATATATTGCCTTTTACAGGAGAATGTAATATTCATTCTGGAGAATACTCTGATGCAAAAGACGCTGATGTTGTTGTGATCACCGCTGGTGTTCCGCGCAAGCCGGGAGAAAGTCGTTTGGATCTAGTTAATAAAAACGTTAATATCTTAAAAAGCATAATTCAACCTGTAGTTGAATCAGGCTTTAATGGCATTTTCCTTGTTTCCGCTAATCCAGTTGATATTTTAACAACGCTGACCCAGAAATTATCTGGCTTCCCTAAAAATAAGGTTATTGGGACAGGTACTTCCCTTGATTCAGCACGTTTAAAGGTAGATTTAGCACGAAGATTACATGTTCCTGTTGCTGAAGTTAATTCTATGGTTTTAGGAGAGCATGGTGATACTTCTTTCGAAAACTTTGATGAGTCAACAGTTAGTGGCAAGCCACTTAAAGATTTTGACGGTATTGACAACTCTGTGCTGGATCAAGTAGAATCAGGTATTCGTAAAAAGGGAGGAAAAATAATTGAAAATAAAGGTGCTACATTTTATGGCATTGCGATGATGTTGACCCAGATAGTTTCTGCTATATTAACTAATCAATCAATCGCCTTGCCTTTATCAGCACCAATTAAGGGTGAATATGGAATTAAAAATGAGCTTTATCTAGGAACACCTACTGTAATAAATGGTGCCGGAATTAGTCAGGTGCTTGAGACTAAGCTTTCCGAAACTGAAAAAGCTAAGATGCTCAACTCAGCTTCAAAAATGCAGGAAGTACTAGATAATATTGCTTTAGATTAACCAAAAAGAAGGCATGACGAATGCAGGTTGGAAAAAGAATTTTTTTAAAAAGAAAACTTCCACAAAAAGAGGTAATAGATGCATACAAAAAATTGCCATCGTCAAATGTGGCTGATTGTATGAATAGAACAGGTGCAATGGCACCGAGAATTAAGCTTATGTCCAATCCTCATGAGGAAATGTGTGGGCCAGCTTTTACAGTTCATAATCGTCCAGGTGATAATCTGACCATTTATGCAGCTTTAAAATATTGTCATGAAGGCGATATCGTTGTCATTGACAATGAGAATGACAATACCAGGGCCGTTATTGGCGAAGTGATGATGACCTGGCTACGCGACCAAAGACATGTTGCTGGAGTCGTAGTTGACGGGCCAATACGTGACATAGATAGTTTGCGTGATTGGGACTTGCCCATTTATGCGGTTAGCACGACACCTGATGGACCATATAAAGAAGGCCCAGGAGAAATAAATGTTCCAATTTCTTGTGGGAATGTGAGTGTTAATCCTGGTGACGTGATTTTAGGTGATGCCGATGGTGTTATAAAAATTGCTTTAGAAGAAGCAAGTGAATTACTTCCAGCTGTCCAGGATTTTCACAAAAAAGATGATGCCAAAGCAGCAAGTTTTCATGATGGCACAGGAAATATAAATTGGCTTGATGAAGAACTGAAGAATAAAAATTATGAAATTATCGACGATTTTTATCGCCCGGAAAATTACAGGTAATTAAAATGAAAACACTAGAAAAAGTTAATTACAAGGGATTTATCTTACCCCTGGCTGTTGGTGTTATACTCTGGTGCATCACGCCTTTGCGTCCTGCAGGTTTATCAGCTCCAGCCTGGGAGATGTTTGCTATTTTCGTGGCAACTATTGTTGGATGTATCACTAAGCCTTTGCCAATAGGCGGCACCACTTTAATCGGACTTATAGTAACGGTTTTAGTTGGTTTAGCCCCAATCAAGGACATTGCAGATCCTAAAACAGGTAAAGTAACAACAGGAATTCTCAGTGCCTTTAGTAATTCAGCTTCTTGGCTAATTGCTATGGCTTTCATCATGGCCTATGGTATTAGTAAAACTGGGCTGGGCAACCGTATAGCTTATTGGATGATTAAACGTTTCGGCAAGAAATCCATTGGTATCGGCTATGCCATTACTGGATTGGAATTAATTTTAGGAGCTTTGATTCCATCAAACAGTGCCAGAACTGGAGGAGTCGTTTGGCCCGTAACCGAATCAATATCTAAAGATTATGATTCATATCCTAATGATCCTTCCCGCAAGAAAATCGGTGCCTACCTCAGCTTTATGGCCTTTCATGCCAATATTCTTTCAACTGCCCTCTTTATTACCGGCGCAGCACCAAATATGGTTGCTTCACAAATGGCAGCGCAGAAAAATTATAACATGACCTGGATTAGCTGGTTTTCAGCAGCTGTAGTTCCTGTACTTGTTGCAACTATTGTCATTCCAATTGTGATTTATAAAATTTTCCCACCTGAGATAAAAGAAACTCCTAATGCTGAAAAATGGGCTACTGATCATTTAAAGGACATGGGGCCAGTTACAAAACCAGAAAAAATTATGTCAATGGTGTTTTTACTAGCCATAATTTTATGGGTTTTATCTGGCGTTTTTGATATTCCTCAATTAGATTCAACTTTCGTTGCTTTTCTAGCGGTCGGTTTGTTGCTGTTAACTGGTGTTTTAACCATGAAAGATGCCTTAAACCAAACTGGTGCCTGGAATATTTTGATTTGGCTGTCAATTTTAATTTTTATGGCAAGTAAACTTATTTCATTTGGCTTTATTGACTGGTTCTCAAAGACTATTCAAACAAGTCTTCACGGCATCAGCTGGCAAATAGTATTAGTGGTTTTGGTAATATTAATGTTTTATACCCACTACTTCTTTGCTAGTGGAACCGCTCATATGACTGCCTTATATTTACCATTCTTGTCAGTGGCAGTAGCTACTGGTGCTCCTTTGGGACTTTCTGCAATGCTGCTTGCATTTACAGGTGCTTTCAATGCTTCAACCACTCACTATGCCAATGGACCAGCTTCAATTTTAGCTACTACAGGTTACATTAAACAAGGTGAATGGTGGAAATACAACTTTATTTTAGGAATTATCTATTTACTGATTTTTGGTGTAATTGGAACTTTATGGATGAAAGTTATCGGAATCTGGTAAATGCTTAATGAGAAGAGTTTTATCACTAATGATGGTATACGAATAGCATATTATGATACTGGAAAAGGCAAACAACCTGTATTGGCAGTTCCCGGTATAGGAAGCACCGCAATATTATGGGAAGAAGTTGCTAAACTCTTTGCATCTGATTATCGTTTTATCGTAATAGATCCGCGTAATCAAGGACGTTCACAAAGAACATTTAAAGGACAGCGTATCAGTCGGCATGCGGCTGATTTAGAGGAACTGATTGCCAAGTTAAACTTAAAAGATATTATTGCTATTGGAAATTCAATGGGTGCAGCAAATATTTGGGCTTATGTTTCATTGTTTGGCTATGACAGGCTACAGGCAATTATCGATTTGGATCAACCCCCCAAGATGATCAGAGATAGCTCTTGGGAGTATGGTTTTAAAGATTTAACTTGGCAGAATTACCCGGATTATTTGAAGGCGGATCTTGGCAATGGCATTTATGCTCATATTAATGATGAGATGTTTAAAAAGGCCAAAATGGAAACCCAAAAATATCCATATAATGCTGAAGAGAATTATCTTTGTCGTGTAGATCATGCTGAGCAGGATTGGAGAGATGTTTTAATTGATTTAAAAATCCCAATGCTGGTTTTAGCAGGACAGAATTCTCCCTTTTTTGACTATCACTTCGCCTTTGCCATGGAAAAGTTAAATGCAATAATTAGCGCAAAAGTTATTAAAAATTGTGGACACTTAATTCAGGCTGAACAGCCTCCTAGCATGTATAAAGAAGTTACGAATTTCTTAAAAAAGATTTAACTCAAAGTGAGAATGAAACAAATGGATAAAACCGTAGAACTTTTTTTAACTTTACCGGAAACCAAAAAAAGGTGGCAAAAATTCCTGATTAGTCAAGGAATTAACAATTTTAGCTCTCGTGAAGTTGCTGTGATTGATCATACAGTTGGCCTAATTGATGAAGATGGTCAGTTGGTAGGCACAGGTAGCATTGCTGGAAATGTTCTCAAATATATTGCGGTTTCAAATGATGAATCTGTTCAGGGAGCAAGATTTAATCAAATAGTTTCGGCACTACAAGAATATCTTTTTAGTCAAAGAATTTATCATTCGTTTGTATTCACTAAGTCAAAATATTCATCCAGTTTTTCTCATTTAAACTTTAAGGAACTAGCTCATACTGATGAGGCTGCTTTTTTAGAGAGTGGCACACCAAATATTCAGGATTTTTTGGCAAAAATTCCCATAATAAAAGACCAAAATCATAAAAAAGTTGCAGCAATTGTCATGAACGCTAATCCATTTACTTTAGGTCATCAAGGGCTGGTAAAACTTGCTAGTAGCGAGAATGATCTGGTATACGTGTTTGTTGTTGCTACGGATGCTTCGTTATTTAAAACGAATGAAAGAATGGAACTTGTAAAAAAAGGAACATCTGAGTACAAAAATGTGTTAGTAGTTAGTGGTGGGGACTATTTAGTTTCTCAATCAACTTTTCCGGCATACTTTTTAAAATCACCTGATGAACTGATCGCTACGCAAACAGAAATTGATGCATTAATTTTTAGAAATACTATTGCATCGAAATTGGCAATAAAAAAGCGTTATTTAGGTACTGAACCATTTTCAAGAACAACTAATTTCTATAATCAAAGCTTAAAAAACACACTTAGTCCGAAAATTGACGTTGAAATTGTTAAGCGCTTTTGCAATAACGATCAAATAATTACAGCTACACGAGTCCGTCAGCTGATCAAAAGTAATAATTTAAAAGAAATTTCAAATTTAGTTCCACCAACTACTTTTGATTTTATTAATAAAAACTATCAAATTTTACAAGAAAGAATAAAGAAAGGAATGAACATCAATGGAAATTAAGACTGTTGGAGTGGCAGGAACTTTAGAATCTTCAGATATTCAAATAATGGTATCAGCTGGTCAAAATGGCGTTGAAATTGATTTGGAATCCGAAGTAGCCAAATCTTACGGGGATCAGATCAAAAAAGTAATAACAGATGTACTTAAAAAATTCGGAATTGAAAATGCAAAGGTTAAAGCAACTGATAAAGGCGCTCTTGACTGCGTAATTGCTGCACGTACATTGGCTGCAGCTCAAAGAGCAACCGAAACCACAGATAAACCAAGATTGGAGGTACTACAATAAATGACTTACGTAAAAAATCGTTTGCGTCGAACTATGATGTTTGTGCCGGGAAATAATCCAGCTATGGTTAAGGATGCCGGTATCTATGGTGCCGACTCTATTATGTTGGATTTGGAAGATGCAGTATCTCTAACTGAAAAAGATGCAGCGAGAATGTTAGTATTTAATGCTATAAAAACTGTTGACTTTGGTGGTGCAGAAGTAGTTGTCAGAATTAATGGTCAAGATACTCCTTTTTATGACGAAGATGTAAAGGCAATGGTTCGAGCTGGCGTTGACGTTATTCGTCTGCCAAAAACAGAATCAGCTGCAATGATTAAAAAATTAGTAGCAGATATGGAAAAGGCAGAAGAAGAATATGGCGTTGAAAAAGGTTCTATTGGAGTAATGGCTGCGATTGAAAGTGCCAAAGGTGTTCTTAATGCACCTGAAATTGCTACTGCAACACCTTTGATGATGGGCTTGGCAGTTTCTGGCGAAGATTATACTGCTGATATGCACACTCACCGTTATCCTGACGGACGTGAACTTGAATTTGCTCGTAATATGGTTTTACAAGCTGCTAGAGCTGCAGATGTTTATGCCTTCGATACAGTTTTTTCAAATATGAATGACACAGAAGGATTTTACCGCGAGACAAAATATATTTATGAACTTGGTTATGATGGTAAGTCTTTGGTCAATCCCCGTCAAATTCCAATGGTTAATAAAGTATTCAACCCAACTAAAGACGAAATTGAAAATGCTCTTGCTGTGCAAAATGCAATTCAGGAAGCAAAAGCAAAGGGTTCTGGAGTAATTTCGATGAACGGTAAGATGGTTGACAAACCTGTAGTTGAAAAAGCTGATCGTGTTATTGAAACAGCAAAAGCTTCGAATTTAATTGATGAGGAGGGTAATTACATTGGAGAATAAAGTAAAGCGCAATTTGCCAGATGATTTGATGACTGATATGAATCTAAAACCATTTAAGTCTGTTGTAGTTGGCAATCCTGAAGTAAAGAGAGTTGCACCCAAAGTGCAAGTTACCACCGGCGAATCAAAAGTGGTCGATTCTTTAGAAGAAGTTATCAAAAAGACGCTAAAAGATGGTATGACTATCTCGTTTCACCATCACTTTAGAAATGGCGATTTTGCTTTTAACAAAGTAATGGATTTAATTATTAAAATGGGTTATCAAGATCTGACTTTAGCTCCTTCTTCTTTGACTGGTGTTATGAATGACAAAGTAATTGAAGCAATTAAAAAGGGTGTCATTACCAATATTACTTCTTCTGGAATGAGAGGCAGCTTAGGGGATTTTGTTTCCCACGGTGGACTTAAGAATCCGGTAATTTTCCGTTCTCACGGCAATCGGGCTCGTTCAATTGAAGAAGGAGAAATCAAAATTGATGTTGCTTTTTTAGGTGTTCCCAATTCTGATCCTGCAGGAAATGCTAATGGTCAAGAAGGAGATGCTGTATTCGGTTCTTTAGGTTACGCATTGATTGACTCTCAATATGCGGATAAAGTAGTTTTATTGACAGACAACATTGTTGATTATCCAAATACTCCTGCTTCTATTAAACAAACTCAGGTCGATTACGTTGTTAAGGTTGATCAAATAGGTGACGCGGATAAAATTGGTTCAGGAGCGACTCGTTTTACTAAAGATCCAAAAGAGCTGAAGATTGCGCAAACCGTTAATCAGGTAATTACTAATTCACCTTATTATAAGCAAGGATTTTCTTTTCAGACAGGATCTGGCGGAGCTGCTCTTGCTGTGACTAGATATTTAAGAGAATCAATGTTAAAAGATGGCATCACAGCATCGTTTGCTCTAGGTGGCATTACCAAGCCCACAACCGACCTACTTGAGGAAGGCCTGGTCAAAAAAATTATGGATGTACAGGATTTTGATAAAGGTGCTGCTGCATCAATGGCTAAGAATAAAAATCAACAAGAGATTGATGCATCTTGGTACGCCGATCCTCACAATAAAGGGGCAGTAGTTAATAATTTAGATGTTGCTATTCTTTCGGCTTTACAGATTGATACAGATTTCAACGTTAACGTAATGACCGGTTCTGATGGTGTTATCCGTGGTGCTGTTGGTGGTCACCAAGATGCAGCTGCAGCCAAAATGACTATTATTACTGCTCCATTGGTACGCGGACGAAATGCGACTGTTGTTCCAGCAGTTGAAACAGTTGTAACTCCTGGTGATTCAATTGATGTTTTGGTAACTGAAAGAGGAATTGCAATTAATCCACGTCGTAAGGATCTCATAGATGCTTTTGCCAAAGTGCCTGAACTTAATGTAGTTGATATTAGGGAACTTCAAAAAATGGCTCAACAACAAGTTGGAGTTCCAAAACCACTGGCATATACTGATCGGACTGTTGCTCTTATTCAGTATCGAGACGGCACAATTATTGATACTATTAAGCAAGTAAAAGACTAATTATTTATTTTAAAAAAAGTGTGAGAATGAGCTTTAACTTGTTCTCACATTTTTTGGCTATAATATAAAAAGAGGAGGATGTCAGATGGTAAAAACAATTTTTGCTGAAGGTAAGCCTCAGAGTATAGCTGAAGTACTGGAAAATAAAGATGAACGAGTCAAGCTTCAGCAAGAAATTTTGCAAAAGTTTCCAAAGATTACACTATTGGATGTTAAATTGAATATTCCCGGACCTATTAAAAACAATTGTTATTTAGAAAAAATATTTGCCGAAGGTATTTTTGATTTAGAAAAAATTTTTCAAAGCAGTAATTTGCCTTTTATTCTTTATGAACATTGGGAAAAAGTAACTGGTCCAGAAAATTTTTACCTTGTTAATAGTAACTACAGAGTTGTAAAAGAAAAAGCAGTTGAATTTGAAGATCATCAAAAACTAAATCGACTTTTTGATGCTGATGTGTTGATTAATAAGCAAAAACAGGCTATATCCCGCAAAGAATTGGGTATGCCTGTTCGCAGATGTTTTTTATGTTCAAGACCTGCCAAAGAATGTGCTCGTTCGAGAAGACATTCAGTCACGGAATTACAAAATTATATCACTAATTTGTATAGACAGGAGATAACGTCTGATTAAAACTAAAGAGTGTCATTCTTATGTAAAACTCTTTCTGCTATTCCACTAGTAGTGATCAAGTGAGTAATTACGCCTGTCCTTAACGCTCCCAAAAGAGCATCTTCTTTAAAGCGATTTCTAACAATTACAAAGCGATCAGGAATTGCAAAAATATTAGAGAGGCTGATACCAGATATATGTGGTTCAATGGGACTATAAAAGCGTCCTTTAATATCATAAGGCCTGCCAAAAATAATTCCTGCTAATTGATTTTTCTCCAGACCAGCAAAAAGTTTGTCAGCATAATGATCCATAAAGAATTGACCTGATTCTAACGACTGGAATGTTCCGATACTTGCAAATACTAGGTCGAGCTGTGAGAAATATTTTTCTATGTATTCATAATATGGTTCTTTATGAACCTTTTTTACTAAAGTTGGATCAATCGCATAAAGAGGGGCAGGAAAAGTTAGACATTTTGCGCTGAACTTATTGGCAGCATGTTGAATCAATGGCAGTTTACGCTTGCTTGCATTAACCACTTGACCTAACAACTGTACAAAAGTCAAATCATCACGCGTTTCTACTGAAAAATCATCAATAATGTCTCTTAAGAGAGTTCCCCAAGTTAAACCAATGACATGAGCGGAATTAATATAATTCTGTATTTGTTTAGCTGCAAAGTTAACAATCATTTCATTATCTTGATTTTTGGTTTCTTTATCTTCTAAGATATAAATTTCTTTTAAATCAAAGAGTCTTTGGAATTCACGCTCAAGTTTTTGTGCCCGTTTAGGACTTTGATAAATACTAATTTTCACAATTCCCTTATCTTCGGCTTCTTCTATTGCTTTAGCTATAAGATAACGAGAGAGATTATACTTTTTCGAGATTTCTGCAATGTTCAGCTTGCTCAAAAAATAGTCATGTGCGATATTCGCAAGTTGTTCATCTGTTAACAATGTCATTTGCTTATTCCTATTCTTTATACTTTACATTTGTTTTAATTATATTAGAAAAAAAGCTTTAATACTATAACTTAAGTAACTTTTAAGGAGAAAAATTTTTAGTAAATGAGACGAAATCTAAATTTGACTTTTTTATTCAAGTAAATCACAAAACTTTGCATGTGTAATTTTTTGCAAATCTTGAGGTTTTAGAAATACACTACGTCCTATTTTGCCACTTGAAACAGCAACATTTTCTTCACGAACCATACTATTGTCCAAAAAAATGGGAAAGTGATGTTTAAAATAAATCCCAATAGGAGTATTGGCACCATGTACATAACCGGTAGTCTTTTCTAAATCTTTCAGAGGCAACATTTCACATTTTTTATTACCTGAATTTTTTGCTAGTTTTTTCATACTTAAATGTTCAGTTACTGGAATTACAGCTACTAAAGCAGGTGTCTTATTTCCGAAGCACACGAGAGTTTTATAGACCAAGTGCTCTTTCTCGTTTAAAATAGATGTATCCATTTTTGCCACACCACCTGAGTCTTCATGTGTAGCAAATTCTGCTTGGCGATAAGAGATTTTATTTCTATCCAATATTTTTTCAACAAGTGTTTTTTCAATCTTATTTTTCTTTTTTGACATTATGATCACCTTTTTAATGATAGCATTGATAATAGGGAAAATAAAAAGGGAGTTAAAAAAATAATGAAATTATTAATTATTAAAATAGAAACTAGTCATGAAGTTGAAGATGCACTAAATATATATAGTCATGATGTACTGCACTGTTTGGGCACTGAAACACGAAGTCGTTCGGACTTCGAACAAGCAGGTTGGGAATCTGATTCAACTATTGTTAAATTAGACGAAATAAAAGATTTACCTGAGGATATGCAATTCTTAGCGTATTTTGACACAGAACAAGATAAGGCTGATTTAGTTAAAAAGTACCAAAAAAAGTTGTCTGAATTAAAAAGCTATGGTTTGAAAATAGGCCAGGCTAAAGTGAGTGCTTCTTATATTAAAGATGAAGACTGGAATACAGTATGGCAAAAATTTTATCATCCAATTGCCTTTTCTAGACACCTTGCAATAGTACCTGAATGGGAAGAATATGAGCCTGCATTTAAAGACCAGAAAGTAGTTAAGCTTGATCCAGGCCTAGCATTTGGAACAGGTTCACACAAGACCACTCAACTAGCATTGCTAGGACTGGAACAAACTTTAATCAAGCCAGAGACTGTTTGTGATGTTGGCACCGGTTCTGGAATTTTAGCTATTGCTTCATCTGTTTTAGGAGCGAGATCGGTTTTAGCAACGGATATATCTGACGAGGCAATAACTGCTGCTAATGAGAATATATCTTTAAACAATTTAAATAATATAAAACTACAGAAGACGAATTTATTAAATAAAGTTAAGGGTAAATATGATATTATTGTAGCAAATATTTTAGCTGAAATTTTACTTGATTTAATTCCAGAATTGAATGAACATTTAAATTTAAAAGGAAGAGTGATTTTTTCTGGGATAGATTGTGACCAGATTGAAAAAATCAAGAAGGCATTGACCGTAAATGGGTTCCATATTATATTGTCAATGCAGCAGGGACGTTGGATTGGGCTAATTATTGAAAGAAAAGATAACTAAAAAGAGTTATAATAGATAATTAAATTAGTAAGGAACTGACAAGTTGATTGATAAACTAAAAAATATTCCTTTTTTTAAAAAGTTAAATAGCTATAAGATAACACCAGTAATTTGCTGGAGTATATTAGTCATGATTTTGCCACTCTTATTTAGCCTGTTTTCAATAGGGACTATTTATCGTGTGGGTCTCTTATTTATAGTACTCAACAGCATAATCAGCTATCACATTGGCAAATTGATTAAAGCACTTAATTTAAGGCACTATTGGCTATTGTTTATGCCGGGCTGTTTTTGCTTAATTGTTTTATTGAAATATGCCAATTACAATTTTTTATTTGGGTTAATTTACCTGATTTTGGAAATATTTGGTTTAATGGATAATCAAATCTATGGTTAATGCTAGAAGGGGCGATATTCTATGTCAAAGTATATTGAAATGACACATGAGCAGGTGATAGATACCTGTAAAAAATATATGAATGATGATCAAATTGCATTTGTTGAAAAAGCATATAAATTTGCTGAAAATGCTCATAAAGATCAAAAAAGAGCTTCTGGACAACCGTACATCGTTCATCCTACCCAAGTTGCCGGCACTCTTGCTCAATTAAGTCTTGACCCTGATACAGTAGCTGCGGGATTCTTACATGATACTGTAGAAGATACCCCAGTGACCAATGACGATATTAAAGAAAACTTCGGTAAAGATGTAGCTTTTATAGTAGATGGCGTTACTAAGTTAAATAAATACCAATATAAATCACACCAAGAATTTCTAGCTGAAAATCACAGAAAAATGTTGATTGCAATGGCAAAAGATATTCGTGTGATTATGGTCAAGCTGGCAGACAGACTGCATAATATGCATACACTAGAGCATTTACGCCCTGATAAGCAACGCAGAATTGCATCGGAGACAATGGATATATATGCGCCTTTAGCCGATCGTTTGGGTATTGGAACAGTTAAATGGGAACTCGAAGATATGAGTTTTCATTATTTAAATCCAAAAGCATATTACCGCATTGTTAATTTAATGAGTCTTAAACGTAGTCAAAGAGAAAAATATATTCAAGATGCGATCAAGACACTTAAAGAAAGCTTGGATAGTCTGGGAATCAAGTATGAAATATATGGTCGTCCAAAGCACATCTATTCTATTTATAAGAAAATGGTCAACAAGCATAAAGATTTTAATGAAATTTATGACTTGTTAGCAGTACGTGTGATTGTTAAAACAGTTAAAGACTGTTATGCGGTTTTGGGTGCTGTTCATACTAAATGGAAACCAATGCCAGGTCGCTTTAAAGATTATATTGCTGTACCTAAAGTTAACGGTTATCAATCACTTCATACTACGATTATTGGCCCTGGTGGCAGACCTCTTGAGATACAAATCAGAACTGAACAAATGCATGAAGTTGCTGAATACGGTGTGGCTGCTCACTGGGCATATAAGAGGGGAAATTTTAAAGGCGTAGAACAAACCAGTTCAAATGAAAAATTGGACATGGTCCGTGAAATTTTAGAATTAAAAGATGAAACTTCAGACGCTGATGAATTCATGAAAAGCGTTAAAAGCGAGATCTTCTCTGATCGCGTTTATGTTTTTACTCCTAAAGGTGAAGTTTATGAACTGCCAAAAGGTTCAGTTACCTTAGATTTTGCTTATGAAATCCATACTCAAGTGGGTAGCCATGCAGTTGGAGCTAAAGTCAATGGCAAATTAGTACCATTAGATTATAAGTTAAAAAATGGTGATGTCATTGAAATCATGACTCAATCTAATGCCACTCCATCACGAGACTGGGTAGATCTGGTTAAGACCTCACGTGCACGCAATAAAATTCGCCGTTACTTTAGAAATCTTGATCGTGACCACAGTATTGAACAGGGCGAGCAAATGGTTGCAGACAAATTGCGTGAGCAAGGACTTTCACCCAAAGTATTTATGTCTAAAGAACATATCGAGCCTCTTTTAGAGCAAATAAATTACCACACTGCTGATGAAATGTATGCTTCAATCGGCTTTGGTGATCTCTCGGCAATTGGTGTGGTCAACAGGCTAACTGCGGATATCCGGCACGAAAATGAAAAGAAAAAGCAACAGCAACTTGAAGAAGAAATTCTGAATTCTGGGCAAAAATCTGTTTCTGAAAATCCACCAAGTAAAAAAGATTCTAAGGCAATGAAGATCAAGCACAAAAATGGTGTCATGATACAAGGCATAAGTGACCTGATGCTTCATTTGGCCAAGTGCTGCAACCCAGTACCAGGAGACGACATTGTCGGCTATGTTACTAAAGGTCGGGGCGTGACAATTCATAGAACAGATTGTCGCAACATTGTAAATAATGACGAAAGCAAGGGCAGACTGATCGAAGTTCAGTGGGAAAATGTTGAAGAAAACAGTGCTCAGGCATTTAATGCCAATATTGAAGTTTTTGGTTACAACCGAGGAAAGCTGCTTACTGATGTTATTACAAAGTTAAATACGTTAACACCGAATATTAATAATATTTCTGGTAAGGTTAACGAAGATAATATTGCCCATATATATGCTACAGTGGCAGTCAACAATTCAGCTCAATTAGATGGAATTTTGACAAAGTTAAGGGATATACCAGACGTATACCAGACAAGGAGGGCTGATAATTAATGCGGGTTGTGATTCAAAGAGTTAACAGGGCTAGTGTAAAAATAGCTGAAAATACAGTAGGACAAATTTCCAAGGGTTTATTACTGCTAGTTGGTTTAAAAGAAGGCGATGGAGCTGACGTTGTTAAAAAAGCTGCAGCTAAAATTGCTAAAATGCGTATATTTGAAGATGAAAATGGTAAAACTAATTTAGCAATTAAAGACGTAGACGGACAGATTTTAAGTGTCAGTCAGTTTACATTGTTAGCAGATACCAAAAAAGGCAATCGACCAAGTTTTATCAATGCAATGAGACCACCAAAATCAAAAGAGTTATGGGAACAGTTTAATGAAGAATTGGAGAAACTGGGTTTAACTGTAGAAACAGGTGAATTTGGTGCTGACATGCAGGTTGATTTACAAAACGATGGTCCTTTCACAATTGTATTGGATTTGTAAATATCATGCATAGTAGTACTACAGGTTGACTTTTTGCTAGGAAAACTATATTCTAAAAAAGAATTATCAATGACAAAGACTGAAGTTTAGTATTTTTATTCAGAGACCACCTGTTTTTAGTGGAAGGGTGGTAAAAAACTAACTGTGACCCCTTTACCAGATAATGATCGCATCGCGAGCGTTATTCGCAGCAGGTAAAAGGTGGTACCGTGCTAAATCAGAGCGCCCTTGATTTGTTCAAGGACGTTTTTTTATTAAAAGGATGATTAAATGAGAGTTCAAAGACCTAAAGGAACAGTTGACATTTTGCCAGATGAATCTGGTTCATGGGAAAAGGTGGAACAAATTTTACGTGACTTTTTTAAACGAGCAAATTATCGCGAAATTCGCACACCCAGCTTTGAAAATTACAATGTTTTTTCACGTTCAAGTGGTGAAACTTCTGATGTAGTTGAAAAAGAAATGTATGATTTTAATGATAAAGGTGGCAGACACATTGCCTTAAGACCTGAAGGGACAGCTGGAGTTGTGCGTGCTTACGTTGAAAATAAGCTTTATGCACCAGAAGTAGCGAAGCCTTTAAATGTTTATTATATTGAATCAACTTTTCGTTATGAAAGACCTCAAGCAGGTCGTCAACGTGAATTTCACCAAATAGGAATTGAAAGCTTTGGTTCTTCTAATCCACTAGCTGACGTAGAAACAATTGTCCTGGCTCATGATTTATTAGCCAAACTCGGTGTAAAAAATTATGAGTTACATATTAATACGCTGGGTAATGCACAAGTTCGTCAAGATTATCATGATGCACTGGTCAATTATTTTAAGCCTGTCAGAGAAAAGCTTTCAGAAGACTCAAAGAGAAGGTTAGAAAAGAACCCTTTGCGTATTTTAGATTCCAAAGATGAACAGGATAAGCAATTTTTGCCTAAAGCACCTAAAATAGTTGATTATTTGGATCAAAAATCAAAAGAAAATTTTGACCAAATTCTAAAGATACTGGACCAATTAAAAATTAATTATGTGATTGATAATGATTTAGTTCGCGGACTTGATTATTATACTGGTGTAATCTTTGAATTTATGGTAGAAGATAAAAGTATTTGGGAATCTGCATCTGCAATTGTAGGTGGTGGCCGCTATGATAATTTAGTAGAGGAATTTGACGGACCAAGAACACCCGCAGTCGGTTTTGGTATAGGCGAAGAACGCTTGATGCTGGTTTTACAAAAACAAAATCCCGAACTTTTTAAAGATCAGGGTATTGATTTCTTTATTGCCAATATTGGTCAAGGAACCGAAGTAAAAACTGTCGAAATTGCTCGTTTGTTGCGTAAGCAAGGTTTAAAAGTTCAATATGATGTTGATCAAAAGAAGTTAAAAGCCCAATTTAAAAAAGCGGATAGAGCTAAAGCTAAATACGTCATTACACTTGGCGACAAAGAGTTAGCTGCCGAAGTTTTAAATGTTAAAAGACTTGCTGATGCTAAAACATTTAAGTTTAATTTCAACGATCTCGAAGATATGAATGCGGTAATAAAACAATTAAAGGAATAAAAAATGGAAAAAAGAACTGACTATTGTGGTAATATCACATCAAAATTTATTAATCAGAGTGTAAATTTGTACGGCTGGGTACAACGTGTGCGAAATCTAGGTAATCTGGTGTTTATTGATTTACGCGATCGAGAAGGTCTTGTCCAAGTTGTAGTTAATCATGATTCAGGCCAAGAGTTAATGGCTATTGCAGATTCACTAGGAAATGAATATGTAATTCAGGTTAAAGGTAAAGTAGTTAAGCGTTCAAGTATTAATCCTGACATGAAAACGGGAGAAGTCGAAGTCGAGGCTAAAGAAATCAATGTGCTGAACAAAGCCAAGAATCCGCCGTTTGAAGTTAAAGATAATGTTGAAGTTGCCGAACAGACTCGGCTAAAGTATCGCTATTTGGATTTGCGTAGACCCAACTTGCAAAATGCTATCATTTTACGGTCAAAAATTTTACGAGCAACACATGAATTTTTTGATCAAAATGGTTTCATTGACATTGAAACACCAATTTTAGGAAAGTCTTCACCTGAAGGTGCTCGTGATTATTTGGTACCATCTAGAATTTATCCTGGCAGTTTTTACGCTCTGCCACAATCTCCCCAGCTTTTCAAGCAGCTATTGATGGGAGCGGGATTTGATAAATATTATCAGTTAGCTAGATGCTTTAGAGACGAAGATTTGCGGGGTGACAGGCAACCTGAATTCACTCAGATTGATATGGAAACTTCTTTTACCGATGAACAGCAGGTACAAGACTACACTGAAGGCTTGCTCAAGAAAATCATGAAAGACGTAATGGGAATTGATCTGAAAACTCCAATTGACCGCATTTCTTGGACAGATTCAATGAATAATTACGGAACAGATAAACCAGACACTCGTTTTGGCATGTTGATTCACGACTTAAGTCCAATCTTTAAGGATAGTGCTTTTAAAGTCTTCTCTGGTGCTATTGCCAATGGTGGCTTTGTTAAAGGGATTGCAGTTAAAGATGCTGCTCAAAAATACTCTCGCAAACAAATTGAGAAAAAGCAGGACTATATTAAGCGCTACCATGCAAAAGGTTTGGCTTGGGTCAAATTTGAAGATGGTGAGTTCTCTGGTCCAATTTCTCGATTCTTAACTGATGAAAATAAAGCTTCTTTAATCAATGAATTTAACTTGCAAGGCGGCGAATTAGTCGTATTTATTGCTGACAAATGGAAAGTTTGCTGCGACTCGCTTGACCATTTGCGTCGTGAATTCGCTAAAGAAACAAATATTATTCCAAAACATGTATTTAACTTTGTGTGGGTGGTTGATTGGCCATTATTTGAATATGATGAAGGATTCGGTAGATGGATTGCAGCGCACCATCCATTCACTATGCCCGATGATGAAGGTATTAAATTATTGGATACTGAACCGCACAAGGCTCACGCTCGCAGCTATGATATAGTTATGAACGGTGATGAATTGGGTGGAGGTTCAATACGTATTCATAAGCGTTCAATTCAGGAAAAAATGTTTAAAGCACTCGGTTTTACCAAAAAACGTGCCTATGAACAATTTGGCTACCTTCTTGAAGCTTTGGATATGGGCTTTCCACCACATGCTGGACTTGCCATCGGGCTTGACCGTTTTGCAATGCTGCTTGCTGAAAAAGATAATATCCGTGATGTATTGGCATTCCCGAAAAATGCCAATGCTTCAGAACCAATGATGCATGCACCTGCTCCTGTATCTGAACAACAATTAACTGATTTGGGTATTGAGGTCGAAGATAAGTATCAAGACGATGTAGCTAAAATTGAAGCAAACTTGAAAGTACAAGCCGAAAAAGATGCTGCACAAAATACCAGTTGGGATTAAAGAGAAGACAAAAATAAAAATAGCATGAAGAATTATGCTCTTCATGCTATTTTGTTCACTTATTGTTAAAAAAATGACCTGAATTAGGAGGAATTCATATGACTAATCAATTTCATCGAGCTTTTGGTTGTTATGGCATTATTGGCGATTCAAAAATGTTGGTAGTGATTAAAAAACATGGTGGTCCTTATATTAATCGCTACGACTTACCAGGAGGTAGTTTAGAAGAAGGGGAATCATTAAACCATACAGTTAAGCGTGAAGTAAATGAAGAAACAGGCCTAATAGTTCAAGATTACAGACAAATTGGTGTTACTTCGTTTAAATACCCTTGGGATTATGAACAATGGCATTTTAATCAACATATTTGCGTTTTTTATGAAATAAAGAAAACTATTGGTAAAGTTCAAGGAGAAGTTAAACAATTTGCCGGTCAAGACTCTTTAGGAGCAATCAGCATACCATTAGCAAAGATAAGTATTGCAAATTCTTCGCCTTTAGTAGTTAAAGCCAAGCAATTTTTATTAAACCCAGATAATTTTGATTTAGCAGATCAAACTTTTGATAAGTGGATTGTACTTGATAAACCTGTTTTTTAAAGTAAAAAAAGCGGTTAAGGAAATCATTTCCTTAACCGCTTTTAACTAGATTATTTTAAACTTTGTAAAAAATCTAAAGCCTTATCGTAATTGGGCTCGTTAGTTAATTCCTGAATAAGTTCTTGGTACAAAACTTTTTTATCTGCATCAACGATCCAAACGCTTCTGGAATCTAAGTTATTAGCTTCAATAAATAAGCCCATGTTTTTACCAAAATCAAAAGAATCATCAGACAAGAGTTTCATCTTTGAAACGCCTTCAGCTGCACACCAGTTTTTCTGCTCTTCTGGAGTATTGGTAGAAATAGTATAAAAATTGATACCGTTAAACTTATCAACTTCACCGTTAAAACGTTTAGTAGAAATACTGCAGACGCTGGTATTAATATTAGGTACTACACTGATTAAAGTAGGCTTGTCAACTAATTCTTCCATTGAAACAATAGAACCGTCTGCCTGCTTTACCTTGAAACTTGGTAATTCTTCTCCCACTTTTGGTGGTTCGCCATTTGTTGACAGAGGTTGACTTTTCATTGTTACTTGCATAATCTTAACCCTTTCTCTTGTTAAAAATATAAACGACTACACTATAAATTTTAAACTACTAGAGTTGAATACCCCAAGAAATTAGCTTTTTTAGTTATTATTAGTGTAATCAGTAATGCGCTTAATAGCCTCTTTGAGCTTTTCTTCAGAAGATGCATATGAAAAGCGAACGTATCCATGACCTCCAGCACCAAAATAACTTCCAGGTGTTACCCCAACTTTTGCTTTTTCAGCCAAATCTTCAGCAAATGCGACATCATCGCAGCCGAATTTGCTTGGTATTTTAGCAAAAATATAAAAAGCTCCTTCTGGTGTAGCCATGGTATAGCCGTTCTTCTTTAGACCATCCTGAAGAAGATACAAACGCTTTTGGTATTTTTCCCTGGCTTCAATATAGTCTTGATCACCATGTTCTAATGCCTCTGAAGCTGCAATTTGAACATTATCAGTTACAGAAGAAATCATGAATGAATGTATTTTGATCATTGACTTCATTAACTCAGCAGGACCAGCGATATAACCAATTCTCCAACCAGTCATTGCAACGCTTTTTGACAGCCCCGATAACAAAACAGTTCTTTCAGGAATAATCTGTGTAAGAGAGTAATGCTTTTTTTCACCGTAAATTAATTCCGCATAAATTTCATCACTTACTGCAAATATATCGTATTTAGTGATAACGTCTGCCAACTCTTGTAAGTTTTGCTCTGAGTATACTCGACCTGTTGGGTTAGAGGGGTCAGTTATTACAACGGCCTTTGCTCCTTTGCCTTCATTTTCAAGCGTTTCAGTCAGCTTTTTGGCTGTTAAAAGAAAATTATCAGCAGAAGTATCAACTTGAATAGGTATTCCACCGGCCATTTTTATAATACCAAAATAAACTTCCCAAACAGGAGTAGGAACAATGATTTTCTCACCAGGATTTAGCAAAGACATGGCGGCAATATTCAGTCCTTCTGAAACACCTACAATAGCACAAATTTCACTTTTAGGATCATAGCTTACACCCAAACTCTTTTTTAAATATTTGCTGACGGAACTTAAGTATTTTTCCTTTCCAGCTTCTGGAGCATAATGAGAGTCATTGCTATTAATATCATTAATTGCCGCTCGTTTTATATGTTCGGGAGTATTTAAATCGGGCTCACCAATAGTTAATTTTATTATTCCAGGAATTTGAGAAATTTTTTGACTAAAAGATCTGATTTCAGAATTAGGCAAGTTTCTAATTCTAGAATTTATTTTTGCAGATAAGTTTTTTGCTAAATGTGGCATAACATAATAAGATCCTTCCTATTTTTCTTGAAACCATATTATAACCCAGCCTGAACGTAAATAAAATTAAGAAAAAGTATTATTTTACTGAGTTTAAAATTAGTACATGCTTGTTTATTTTTGTTATATTGAATATATCAAAGTAAGGAGTGTGTGATATATGGATCAAAATGAGAAAGATAAGAGACTAAAGCAGTTAACTCCAGATCAGTACCAAGTGACTCAACAAGCTGCAACTGATTATCCATTCAAAGGAAAATACGATGATTTTTATCAAAAAGGAATTTATATTGATATTGTATCAGGTGAACCACTCTTTTCAAGTGAAGACAAATATGATGCAGGGTGTGGCTGGCCTAGTTTTACACGACCTATAAAAAAGTTAGTTTATCACCGTGATCAATCTCATAACATGGAACGAACAGAGGTCAAGAGTCCTGAAGGTGACTCTCATTTAGGACACGTTTTTGATGATGGTCCAACTGATAAAGGAGGACTTAGATATTGCATTAATTCGTCAGCTTTAGATTTTATACCTTATGATCAGTTAGAGCAAAAAGGCTATGGAGAATATAAAAAGCTCTTTAAATAATAAAAATTATGTAAAAAAGAACATGCTAAACCTAGTCATGTCCTTTTTTAATATCCATTAAACTATTTCTTGTTCCTTAAAACTGCCATAAACACGTTCTACTTCTGTTACACTCATAAACGCATAAGGGTCACTTTTTTTCACGATGTGTAAGACATCGTACATATCATAGCGATCAATCACAGTTATCAAAACTTTTTTCTCATTATGACTGTAAGCTCCTTCAACATCATGAAAAATAGTGATGCCACGGTGCATTTTTTCCTGAATTCCATCAATAATAGCATGGGGCTGTTCTGTAACGATGGTTACCTGCAGCTTTTGGTGTTGAGTATAAACGGCATCAATTACGCGTCCGTTGATAAAAATTGTCAGGGCAGAATATAATGCACGCGTCCAGCCGAAAGCAAATCCAGCAGCAGCTATAATTATTAAATTAATTAAGATACTGATTTTACCGTAACTGGTTCCTGTTTTTCTCTGAATGACTATGCCTATAATATCAAGTCCACCTGTAGATATCCCGTTCTTAAGTGCAAAGCCTGTTCCCAAACCATTGATCATACCACCAAAAATTGCACAGACAAGTGGATCAATGTGCATGTTAATTGGTTGCACTACTCGCATCATAATTGATCCGAGTATGACTGTAATGACTGTAAAAAACGTAAATTTATGTCCAATTTTTATCCAGGCAAGCAAAAGCAAAGGTAAGTTCAAAACAAAATATAAAGCCGAAGTTGATAAAGTAACAGGTAAATAACGTTCGCTCATAGTATTGATTAATTGGGCAAAACCAGTTATTCCAGAAGAATACATGTGTCCTGGTGTCCAAAAGAAATTTAAAGCCACAGCTACGGCTAAAGAATAGAAAAATGAGGCAGAAATTTTAGAGAGTAGATTATAGCGCCGATTAAATGCGTCAAGCTGGTCCATTATTCAATTATTCCTTTTTGAAAAAATGCTAATTAAAAATAATAAATACTAGTTTTTATATAAAAACTAGTATTTTTCTTAAGTATACTAACACATTTACGTGAAATTTAAAGAGGTTTTTAATTTATCTTTGATTAATTTTGCCAATGTTTCTTGATGAAATCTTCTCTGCCACCAGATTCTTCTATACTATAACGTAGGGGATTTTTTTTGTAAAAATCTTGATGATAATCTTCAGCAGGATAAAATGGCTTCGCAGGTTCAATTTTAGTAACTATTGGCTCATCAAATCTGCCACTAATTTGCAAATCTGCTCTGGACTTTTCTGCTGCTTCTTTTTGCGCATCTGAATTATA
This sequence comes from Lactobacillus huangpiensis, assembly GCF_019972815.1. GTDB lineage: Bacteria > Bacillota > Bacilli > Lactobacillales > Lactobacillaceae > Lactobacillus > Lactobacillus huangpiensis. Next base: position 5,999 of record NZ_BPPA01000004.1, on the reverse strand, counting down.
AAAAATTACGGGGCGATAATTATCGCCACGATCTTGAAATTGTCCTGATGCATCAGTGGGATCAGTTACTTGCCAATAATAGTCAAGCAACTTTTCATAAGGCAAAATTTTAGGATCATAAGTGATTTCTACTGCTTCAGTGTGTCCCGTTTCACCCGTACACACTTCTTCATAGGTTGGATTTGGCACATGTCCACCGGTATAACCCGAAATTACTTTTTTAATGCCGGGAAGGGAATCGAAAGGTTTTACCATACACCAAAAGCAACCACCGGCGAAAATAGCTGTATCTAATTTTTCTTTATTTTCATACATAAAACTACACGCTTTCTATTGCTAGATCAGATTACTGCTTTACTCCATTTTATTTTGTATAGTAATTTACTGCAATTGATGAGCTTAAAATTATTAAACTTAGTAAATAATTAACTTAAATCTTTTCTTTATCATAAAGCATACTGATCAAGTTCTATTACTTTATCATATTTTTTAGCAAATGCGGGCTGAACATTGTGTTCAATATCAATCACTGTGCCCGGGAAATTGAGAATCAAGTCAAAAAATTGCCTGTAGCTTTCTTTATCTAAACCTGATAATGCTTCATCATCAATTTCTAGCACAGTATCATCTGTAAATTTTTGAGACACGATATGTTAATTGGTTTTTCTTTGTTAGAAATAATATTTTTGCATGAATCAATTAATGGTCGGCTAGAAAGTAACTGGTTAGTGAATTGAATAGAACTAATTATGGGACTTGTAACCCTGTCTGCTGCTAAATAAAAGGACATTAATGCACCAGCAGTTAATTGACCAATGCTGACAAAGTACACGCCCAAACCCAAAGAAAGAATGGTAGATAACGAATAGAGCAAGTTAGAAACAAATCGTGAATGTTCCTTGTCCGCATCCATTTGATAATATTTATTTTCCGCATCATTTAAGAGATTGCTCAGTTTATCCTTAAAGATTAACAAGCTTTCAAATCTTTTGATGGTATAAAAGCCGTTAAAATATTCAGTGGTGTGCAGTGAATAACGCTGGTATGACTTGTTCCAACGGTCAGTTGATTTACTTAGCCATTTTTTAAAAACAAAGAGAACTAATGCTGGTATAAGACCTAATGCTAAATAGGTAAGGCCTAAAATAGGGTTGATCCTAATTACGAAGAATAAAGTTATTACTGCTTGCTCAATGCAATAAATGAGCATAATTACAGAATCAATGATCTGGTTTTCAAATTGTTTGATAGTGACATTGATAAAATTTAAAATTTTACTCGACTGTAGTTGTGGATGATCATTGTAGTTTGCAACTGCCTGACTTCTCAGCCATTTGTTAATAATTCTTCTGATATTCAGGCTTAATAGGCGCCAAATCCAAAAAGAAGTGTTAACTAAAACAAAACACAGTAAAAATACTACTAATAGGACGAACGAAGTAGAAAATTCTTTTTTACTGATATTATCCATTAATTTACCAATTAGGATTGGGCTAATGATGCCATCTAATGCTGTGATTCCGCCAAAAATAGCGATTAAGATCAGTCTGAGAACAACCACTCTTCTGATTGATTTATTAGCTTGTTTGTTTGTCATTATTTTTCCTCAGTTGGCTTCAATAGTTTAATTTTTTAATATTAAATTAATTATATGGAAGTTAAATAATGAAAACAATGCAAACAAAGAAAAAATTAGTTTTGAACTCCTAAGTGGTTCATGATAATTGCTGCAGTCTCTTCGATCGAACGGTGAGCAACATTTATTACAAAGCAACCAAGCTGATCATAAAGCTTTTGTGCTGAATCCAATTCTTTTTTTATGGCATCGATATTAGAATAGGAGGTATCGGGATTTAAACCATAGGAAATCATTCTTTCACGTCTGATTTCATTTAACACAGAAAGGTCATTTGTCAAACCAATAATTTTTTTAGGATCAATTTGATATATTTCTTTCGGGATATGGGTATCTGGAACTAATGGCAGATTTGCAACCTTGAGATTTTTATTAGCTAAAAACAATGATAAGGGAGTTTTCGACGTACGCGATACTCCCAAAAGTACGACATCAGCTTCTAAAAACCCCTTAGGGTCTTTGCCATCATCATACATAACCGCAAACTCCATAGCTGAAATGCGATCAAAGTATTTTTGATTCATTTTATGCTGAGCACCTATTTTTTGTTGCGGTTTCAAACCAGTTAATTTTTGAATCGATTCGATAGCAGGAGATAAAATATCAACACTTTGAATATGGTGTTCTCTAACAAACCGAATAACTGGTATTTGCATTTCATCTTTTACCAGACTGTAAATAAGCAATAAATTTGGATATTGAACTATTTCTTCAAAGGTCTCTTCTAATTTCTCCTTATTAATTATAAACGGATATCTTCTATAATTAATTTGCGCATCAGGAAACTGGGCAGCTGCGGCAACAGCATTATTAAAAGCAGTATCCCCAGCAGAATCTGAAATTATTATTATGTTGACTTCTTTTTTTGTTGTTTCTTCAGCCATTATTTACTCCTTTTTCTTCAATTATACAATTTAACAAAAATCATTAACAGGTTAAGTTTTTTCTATGAAAAATTTTAAAAATATTGTACGTTTGTATTGACCCACCGGTGATGTTTGATATAATTTAGTTAAATGTATGACGGTAACGTCAAGAAATGGAAGGAGGGATCACATATGGCAAAGACAGTCGTTCACGAAAACGAGTCTATTGATGATGCTCTTCGTCGTTTTAAACGTTCCGTTTCTAGAAGCGGTACACTACAAGAATACCGCAAGCGCGAGTTTTATGAAAAACCTAGCGTTCGTAGGAAGCTTAAATCTGAAGCTGCTCGGAAGCGCAGACATTATTAATTTATAAACGACTTTTATCAAGCAGGTAGAAGTCGTTTTTTATTAACAATAATTAAAGTTTAATGTTTTATTTAATTTAAACTAGGGTGTAAATTTGTTATAATTTACCTAGATTTTGTGAAGAAAGAGGGAATTCATTTGAGTTTATCTGAGCAAATAATGTCAGACATGAAAGAAGCGATGAAAGCTCGCGACAAGGTTAGACTGAACACTGTTCGTATGATCAAGTCTGCTTTAATGAATGAAAAAATTAAAGCAGGTCATGATTTGACCGCTGAAGAAGAATTGACGGTTCTTAGCCGAGAAAAAAAGCAGCGTGAAGAATCAATTGATGAATTTACCAAGGCTGATCGTAAAGACTTGGCGGATGAAACCAAACAGGAATTGGCAATTGTTGAAAGCTATCTGCCTAAACAAATGACGGAAGAAGAGCTCAATCAAGCCGTTTCATCGGCAATTGCCGAAGTTAATGCTCAAGGTAAATCGGATTTTGGTAAAGTAATGAAAGTTTTAATGCCTAAAATTAAAGGTAAAGCTGATGGTAAAGCAGCTTCTAATGCGGTGCGCAAACAGTTGAAATAGGCACAAGAAAAGGAGCAGAGTTATTTGGCCCAAACCAATTTTATCCCCAAAAATCCTGAGAACATCCAAAAATTAGTTGGTATTAATGATAAGAATTTAAGTCTTTTATCAACTGGATATAATGCCAGTGTAGTTGATACTGGCAACAGTGTAGCTGTTCAAGGTGATGACAATGACATCAAAAAAGTTTTAGCTGTTCTGAAAGCTTTAGATAGCGTTGTTAGTGCCAATATTAATATTGGTCCTGCTGACGTTGTCAGCGCAATGAAAATGGCTGATAAGGGAACAACTGAATATTTTCCTGACCTATATAAAAAGATTTTAATTCGGGATGCTAAAGGCAAGCCGATTAGAGTCAAAAATATGGGACAGAAAAAATATGTCGAAGCCATTGAAAAAAATGATGTAGTATTTGGAATCGGTCCTGCTGGTACCGGTAAGACGTTTATCGCCGTGGTTTGTGCTGTTGCAGCTTTTAAAAAGGGTGAAGTTTCAAGGATTATTTTGACCAGACCTGCAGTTGAAGCTGGAGAGTCACTGGGATTTTTACCTGGTGATCTTAAAGAAAAAGTTGATCCATACCTGAGACCCATTTATGATTCGCTTTATGCTATTTTAGGGACAAATACTACTGATCATTTAATGGAACGAGGAGTTATTGAAGTGGCTCCATTAGCATATATGCGTGGACGTACGTTAGATGATGCATTTGTTATTCTTGATGAAGCTCAAAATACTACTGATGCGCAGATGAAAATGTTTTTAACCAGGTTAGGCTTTAATTCGAAAATGATCGTTAATGGTGATATGACGCAGGTTGATCTTCCCGGTAAACAACACAGTGGTTTAATAGATGCTGAACGTATTTTGAAGAAAATTGAACAAATTAAATTTATCTGGTTTTCAGCTAATGATGTTGTTCGTCATCCGGTTGTTGCTAAAATTATTAATGCCTACGAAAAGGAAGAAAAATAGATTTAATGGATTCAATAGATATTACTTTTAATGATGAAGTTGGTTTTCTTGAAAATGAAAAACGTGATTGGCAAAAGTGGATTACCAATCTCCTTTTGCTTGCTAAAAAGGAAATAAATAAAAAGAACAATTTAGAAATGAGTATTAATTTCATTGATGAAAAACGCAGTAATGAAATTAATAAAAAATATCGCGGTAAAAACAGACCAACTGATGTGATTTCTTTTGCTATTGAAGATGGGGGAGATCAAATCGACTTTAGTGTGTTTGATGAGCCTGAATTCATTGAAGATATTGGTGATTTATTTATGTGTCCAAGCGTTATTATGCGACACAGTAAGGAATATGGTACAGGTTGGGATCGTGAATTCGGTTATACTTTAGTTCACGGCTTTTTGCATCTTAACGGATATGATCATATTGAACAAAACGAGGCAAAAACCATGTTTAAAATACAAGGAAAAGTGTTGGAAGATTATGGTTTGCCATTATATCCAGATCAGTTGGATGAAGGCAGAGGTAAATAATGGTTGAAAACAAGAAAATAAAATCTGGATTTGTTGCTTTGTTAGGAAGACCTAATGTTGGTAAATCTACTTTAATGAATTATCTAGTAGGGCAAAAAGTAGCAATTACTTCCAGTAAGCCACAAACTACGCGTAATAAAATTTCTGGAATTTATACAACTGATGAAATGCAGGCAATTTTTATTGATACACCTGGGATATTTAAGCCACACCTTGATTTAGATAATTACATGGATAAAGCCAGCTTATCTAGCTTGAACGATGTTGACCTCATTTTGTTTATGGTAGAACCGGAAAAAATGGGCAAAGGCGATGCTTATATTGCGGAAATATTGCAAAAGTCAAAAGTTCCCATTGTGCTCCTTATTAATAAAGTAGATCAAGTTAATCCAAATGAACTTTTACCAATAATTGATCAATATCGTAAGCTAAATATTTTTAAGGAGTTTTTGCCTATATCTGCAACTCAGGGAGTTGGAATTAGTGATCTAATTCAGGTTTTATATCAATATTTACCTGAAGGACCTAAGTATTATGGCACAGATCAAATAACAGATCGTCCTGAATATTTTATGGTTGCAGAACTGATTCGTGAACAAATTTTAAAGTTTACAGCTGAAGAAGTTCCTCATGCTGCTGCAGTTTGGGTGGAACAAATGAACAAGCATGAGAACAATAAGCTACAAATAGAGGCCACTATTTATGTAGAAAAAAGTGGCCAAAAAGGAATAATCATTGGTAAGGGCGGCAAGATGCTTAAGCAAATTGGTATCAATTCCAGACGACAAATTGAAGATTTATTAGGTGAAAAAGTTAACTTGCATCTTTGGGTAAAAGTCCAGCATAATTGGCGTTCTGATCCTCAATTTTTAAGGCAAATTGGTTATAACCTTAAGGATCTTGCCTGAGATGGCTCGTCAATTAAGAGAAGTGCAAGGGATAATTTTTAAAAGACAAAAGTATCATGAAGCTGATTTATTGGCTAAAATAATGACCGAAAAAATTGGCATAATTACACTTCTTGCCCGCGGTGCTCTAAAATCA
>NZ_BPPA01000003.1 GCF_019972815.1 Lactobacillus huangpiensis | reverse complement strand
GTGCTTCATTACTGAATTTTTCGTATGGAACCTATGTCATTTATTCATCTGGGCACGGTTTAAGTACTTTAAGGACTTACAAGAATGTAAAACAATTTGATGGATTATATGATGATTTAATAAAAAATGCGTATGCTTCTTTTATTCTTGACTTAATCGATCACGCATTTATTGAATATCAGGATTTAGGCAGGTATTACGATCTTGCAAAATTTGCTTTGCAAAAAATTAATTTTGGAACCGATCCCGAAATGATAACTCAAATAGTACAAATGCAATTACTAGCGGCTTATGGTGTTGAACCAGAGCTGAGAAGCTGTGTGATCTGTGGTGAAAAGCAGGGAGAGTTTGACTACTCAATCAAAAATGGCGGCATCCTGTGCAGTAAGCATTTTTATGCTGATCCAGGTCGTCTACATTTAAAACCGAAAGAAACAGCTGTTTTGAGAACTATCTTTTTACTTCCATTTAACAAGTTAGGTGATATTAAAATTAAATCTCCTACTAAAAAAGCTACACGCAGAGCAATTGACCGTATTTATCAGGAAACAATTGATCTCAACCTCAAAACTAAAAAGTTTTTGGACGAATTGAAATTAACTGACTAGCCCTTCAGATCACATGCATTTTATGATAAAATAATAATATGTTTTGGCTATAATGAGGATAAAAAAAGTACCAGTTAAGCGAGTGCTGGGAGTGTGAGAGCATCTGGGAAAAGGCACCTCTAGCTAAATTAATTAAGAGCAGGAATTTATTTCCTGAATTAGGGTGGAACCGCGACTAAATCTCGTCCCTATGCATGTTTTGCATAGGCTTTTTTTATGGTCTTATGCAGGAAGGAAATAAAAATGGCACAGAAAAAATTAAATATTCAAGATATGATTTTTAAACTAGAGAAGTTTTGGTCTTCGAAAGGATGCATGGTAATGCCTTCTTATGATGTTGAAAAGGGAGCAGGAACTATGAGTCCATACACCTTTTTGCGAGCTGTTGGTCCGGAACCATGGGCAGCTTGCTATGTAGAACCCTCAAGGCGTCCGGCTGATGGTAGGTATGGAGATAACCCTAATCGCTTGTTTCAGCACCATCAATTTCAAGTAGTAATTAAACCTGCTCCAGAAAAGATCCAGCAATATTATCTGGATAGTTTGAAAGAATTAGGAATAAATCCATTGGAACACGATATTCGCTTTGTCGAAGACAACTGGGAAAATCCTTCAATGGGCTGTGCTGGAGTTGGCTGGGAAGTATGGCTTGACGGTATGGAAGTAAGTCAGTTTACTTACTTTCAAACTGTTGGTGAACTTGATGTTAAGCCAACAATGAGTGAAATTACCTATGGGGTTGAACGACTGGCTTCCTATATTCAAGATGTTAATTCTGTTTTCGATCTTGAATGGGGTGATGGCGTTTTATACAGTGACATTTTTAAAGAAGCTGAATATGAAAACTCTAAATATGCCTTTGATGAATCTAATCAAGAAGATCTATTAAAATTTTTTGACGTATACGAAAGAACAGCTCAAGAATTAATTAGGTTGAATTTAGTACAACCGGCTTATGACTATATTTTGAAATGTTCCCATACATTTAATTTGCTTGATGCTCGAGGAGCTGTGTCGGTTACTGAACGAGCAGGATATTTAGCTAGAATTAGGAAATTAGCACATGAGGTAGCAGTATGCTTTGTAGAAGAGCGTGAAAAAAGGGGTTTTCCTTTATTGAAAAGTGCAGAAGATAAGAAGGCGGGACTTGAAAATGGCTAAAGATTATTTATTTGAAATTGGCATTGAAGAAATGCCAGCTCATGTGGTGGGAAAGAGCGTTAAGCAATTAGCTGAAAGAACCGAAAAATTTCTGAAAGAAAATAAACTTAAATTTAAGTGTATTAAAACCTTCTCTACGCCTCGGAGATTAACAGTTCTAGTAGAAGAGCTTTCTGAAAAACAAGCTGATATTGATGAAATTAAAAAAGGACCTGCCAAAAAAATTGCTTTGGATCAGGATAAAAATTGGACTAAAGCTGCTCAAGGATTTGCCCGTGGTCAGGGAATGACTACTGATGATATTTACTTTGAAGAATTAAAAGGTACCGAATATGCTTATGTGCATGTCCAAAAAGAAGGTAAAAAAACAACTGATATTCTTTTAGGAATGAGTGATATCGTTAAAGCTATGACTTTTCCAACCAAGATGCGGTGGGACTCTAATGATTTTGAATTTGTTCGTCCTATTCATTGGCTGGTATCACTTTATGGTAACGAAGTAGTACCTGTCAAAATCCTCGATATTACGGCGGGAAGAAAGACAGAAGGTCATCGTTTCCTGGGCGATAGTGTGGTTTTGGCTAATAGCAGCGACTATGAAGACGCTTTAAAAGATCAATTTGTAATTGTTGATGCAACAAAACGTCGCAAAATGATAGTTGACCAAATGAATAAGTTAGTAAAAAAGAATAATTGGCAAATTAAGCCAGATAAAAGTTTACTTGAAGAAGTAACAAATCTGGTTGAATATCCTACAGTTTTCACCGGTTCTTTTGACAAAAAGTATTTGGAAATGCCTAAAGAAGTATTAATAACTTCCATGAAGGATAATCAACGTTATTTTGAAGTTTATGATCAAAATGGCAAATTGATTAATCATTTCGTAGCTGTACGTAATGGTAATAAAGATTACCTGGAAAATGTTGTTTCAGGAAATGAAAAAGTTCTAGTAGCACGTCTGGATGATGCACAATTCTTTTACGATGAGGATCGTAAATATCCTCTGAGCCATTTTGTTCAAAAACTTGATAACGTTTCGTTTCACGATAAAATTGGATCAATGTCTGAAAAAATGAAGCGCGTCCGCATTATAGGTGATTTTTTAGCTAACAAATGGCAACTTGATGAACAGGTTGTTAAAGACTTTGACCGTGCCAGCGAATTGTATAAGTTTGATTTAGTTACTCAAATGGTGGGAGAATTTGCTGAACTTCAAGGAGTAATGGGCAGACACTACGCAAAATTAGCAGGTGAAAAGGATGATGTTGCTGATGCTATTGAAGAGCATTATATGCCGACCACTTCTGAAGGTGAATTGCCTAACACAACAGTGGGTTCATTATTATCTGTTGCTGATAAATTAGATACAATTATTACTTTCTTTGCAGTTGGCATGATTCCTAGTTCATCAAATGATCCATATGCTCTACGTCGTTATGCTTATGGCATTGTACGAATATTGTTAAACCAAAAATGGTCATTACCATTTAATGAAATGTTACCGGAAATTGTTTCAGCTCTTGAAAATAAGACACCAGCTAAACTGCCTAAAAAAGCTGAACAGGAAGAGGAAATTTCATCCTTTATTCGTGATCGTATTAAACAGTATTTACAGAAAAATAACTATAAATATGACATCATTGATGCAGTTCTGGCTTCAAGTCAACAAGATCCCATCCAAATTTTGTCTGCAGCAAAAGTTTTGCAATTACACCATGATGATGATAAATTCAAACCAGTTGTTGAAAGCTTAATCAGAATAAACAATATTTTGCAAAAAGCTAAGTACAAGGGGCAGAATGTTGTAAAACGAGAAATGTTTGACAATAATACTGAAACTGAACTTGCTGATGGTGTAAAGAAATTAAGTAAAGTAAGTGATCTAGCAGAACTTTATGATGGTTTTGTAAAGCTGCAACCTGTCATTGATATTTACTTTGAGACAAATATGATAATGGATAAGAATAAGGCTATTAAAAATAACCGCTTAGCCCAGCTTAATGAGGTAGCTCAACTTGCAAAACGACTTGGTGATCTAAGCAAATTAGTTATTAAATAAAAGTAGGTGGAAAGATGGCTGGTCTTATACCTGAAGAAACAATTGCTAAAGTTCGTAATAATGTCAATATTGTCAATGTCATAAGTCAGTATGTTTCACTTGAAAAGAAGGGCAAAGACTATGTCGGACTCTGTCCTTTTCATGAAGAAAAAACGCCTTCATTCACTGTTAGCGAAGGAAAACAATTTTTTAAGTGCTTTGGTTGCGGTAAAGGTGGCAATGTTTTTTCATTTCTTATGTATAAGGAAAATTTAACTTTTCCGGAAAGTGTTCAAAAAGCAGCAGATTTTGCTCATATTGACATTGGAGAATATTCCAGTCAAAAGCCCAAATTTTCTAATGTTCTCATCAAAATAAATGAAGAAGCGGCTGACTTTTATCATCGAGTATTAGTTTCTACTAATGCGGGAAAGCCCGGGTATAATTATGCAAAAAAGCGTGGTCTTGACCATGACATTATCAGTCATTTTCGAATTGGTTATGCTCCCAAACAAAACAATTTACTCTTGACTTATCTGAGAGAAAAAGATTTTAAAGATGAGGACTTGGTAAAAAGTGGTTTGTTTGTTCAATCTCAAAATGGAGAATTATTTGATCGCTTTAGGGAACGATTAATGTTTCCGCTTAGTAATGAGGGGGACTATGTGGTCGGGTTTTCTGGAAGAAGACTTTCTAATGATAAAACTGAAGCTAAATATATCAATAGTCCTGAGACCGAAGTATTTACTAAATCAAAGACTCTGTTCCATTTTGCTGAAGCAAAAAAGGCAGTCCGAAGTGAAAAGCATTTGATTTTGTATGAAGGATACATGGATGTAATTGCAGCATATAAAGCCGGAATAAAGTCTGGCATTGCTTCAATGGGAACCAGTTTGACGGATCAACAAGTATATATGTTGCGCAGGATTACTAAAAATATCATTATCAATTATGACGGCGATGATCCGGGAGTACATGCCGAAGAACGGGCAACAAGAATGTTCAACCAAATTGGAGGCTTTAACTTAGGAATTGTTGTTTTGCCTGAAAAACTTGACCCTGATGAATTTGTGAAAAAATATGGTATTGAAAAATACAAGGACGAAGTAAAAGGTGCTTTGACACCAACAGATTTTTTCTTGAAAAGGTTAAAACAGAAATATAATCTCGCAAATGACAGGGAAAAATTAGCGTACTTAGATGATGCCATGAAAGAAATAGCTCAGTTGTCTAATCCAGTTGAACAAGATTTATATTTAAACAAAATTGCCAAGGAACAAGGAGTGGCACAAGATTCACTTAAAGTGAATTTGACAAAATACCGCAGGCAACAAAATAAAGCAAAAAGGCATCAAGGTTATCCTGCTCCAGAACAAAGTGAATCCTATAATTATTCAAATCCACTAGTTGATAACGTTCAAAAGCAGGAAGCTAGCGATCCTATTCAAACTCGCTTATTATATTTATTTATTCATTCAAAACATGCTCGTGAATATCTATTATCCCATCAATTCCTGTTCCCAGACTCAGAATTTCAAAAATTAGCGGAATTATGGTTAAATTTTAGTGAAAATGAAGAAAATCCAACAGTTAATAGTTTCTTAGATTTTATTCCAAGGGAACTTCAAGGTATAATAGTTAATGCTGAAATGACAAACATGCCCCAGGATTTTTCAGACCGCGAAATTGATGAGCAAATAAACGCATTAAATATGCGCAAAATTAATATTGAACTGCAACATTTAATGAATGATTTACAAGATGCAAAACGAAAAACTGACACAGAGGAAATATTAGATATTACTCGTAAAATTTTACAGTTAAAAAGAATTCAGGGTTAAAGGGGGGCTTATTGTGGCAGATAAGGAAAAAGCAGCTAGCAACGAAAAATTATCTTTAGACAAGATGGTAAAAAAGGTTGTTAAAGATGTTAAAAAAGATAAATCTATTACGGAAAAAGAATTTGTTGCTCAATTGATTAAGCCCTATAAACTACAGGGAAAAGCAGTTGACCAATTAGTTCAAGAATTTGAGGATAACGGCATCAGTATTGTTGATGAAAAAGGGAATCCCTCGAGATTAGCCTTGAAAAAGCAAAAAGATGTTGAAAAAGCTGAATTAAAAGATATGTCAGCACCTTCAAGCGTTAGAATGAACGATCCTGTTAGAATGTATCTGAAAGAAATCGGTCGGGTACCCCTACTGAATGCAGATCAGGAAATTTCTTTAGCAAAAAGGATTGAAAAAGGTGATGAAGAAGCTAAGCAGGAGCTGGCAGAAGCCAACTTGCGTTTAGTTGTTTCTATTGCCAAACGTTATGTAGGCCGTGGGATGTCTTTTCTTGATCTCATTCAAGAAGGAAATATGGGTCTGATGAAAGCCGTTGATAAATTTGATTACAGCTTAGGTTTCAAGTTTTCAACCTATGCAACTTGGTGGATCAGGCAGGCAATAACTCGTGCGATTGCCGACCAGGCAAGAACCATTAGAATTCCAGTTCACATGGTAGAAACTATTAATAAGTTAATCAGGATCCAAAGACAATTACTGCAAGACTTAGGACGTGAACCAACTCCAGAAGAAATAGGAGCAGAAATGGACATGCCTACGTCTAAAGTTCGTGATATCTTAAAGATAGCTCAAGAGCCGGTATCCTTGGAAACTCCAATTGGTGAAGAAGATGATTCACATTTAGGAGATTTTATTAAGGATAAGGATGCAACTAGTCCAGAACAACATGCTTCTTATGAAATGCTCAAAGAGCAATTAGAAGAAGTGCTCGACACCTTAACAGACCGTGAAGAAAATGTTCTTCGCTTACGTTTTGGACTTGATGATGGCCGAACTAGAACGCTTGAAGAAGTTGGCAAAGTATTTGGAGTTACCCGAGAGCGTATTCGTCAAATTGAAGCTAAAGCTTTACGGAAATTACGGCATCCAAGCAGATCAAATCAATTACGTGATTTCTTAGATTAATAAGATAAAAAAAGTATGATTTTTTTAAATCATGCTTTTTTATTATTTGAAAGATAATCCATAAACACCATGATTATCTGCTAATTTATTTTGTTCCAAATTATATTCGATAACACTTTTTCGCTTACCTGATAATAAGAAGAAAGCAAAAGCCAAATAGATCAAAGTGGTAATAAAGAGATATTGCCAGTCAAAAACACGAGGTACTGTCATAACTGTAGTGCCAGCTGCTAAAAAGGCTAGTATATCGTAAACTGCATGATAAACAATATTTACGAAAAAGGACCCAGTATATAAATAAATTGCTGAAAAAGCAATCCCAGCAGCAAAAGCATTAATCATTTGTAAAATCGTGGCAGAGAGTGGTTGCACCACCGCGTTAGTAAGATGAATTGATCCGAAAATCAAACCATCCAGTAATACTGCCCATAAAACTTGATTTTTAGAATTCTTAAATTTTTTAAGTAGTATACTCAAAATACAAAAACGCATTAGCCATTCTTCAGCAACACCAGCTTCTATACCCTGAAAAATATATTGAGCTGGGTGTTTAGTTGTTATATGAAAATCCCAGCGAGTTAGCAATTGTCCTAAATTATTTGCATCATTAAAAGCATTAATTAAACAGTCAGCAACAATAAAAATAAATATAAACTCAAGAATTGAATACTTTGCCCTTGAGCTTATCCTCAAACCCGGATTTTGATAATGCCAGTTTTTCATAACGATGATTGAGGTAATGATAAAACAAATGCTACCTGTAATTCCTGTGTTGTTGAGAACTTGAAGCCAGGAATGGCTATACATGGTTAAAATTTCAGGTATTGAAACAATCAAAATTTCAAACAACAATAAAGTTATGATCTGCCCAATAGGATTCTTTATTTTGCCCCATGCCAGTTCTCCCATCGGAACAAGCATAATGAGTTCGTATAATGTAAGGGGAATTAATAAAAAGATCGCATTCTTCTTATTAAAAACTTTGATAAATGCTGCTCCCAAACTGAGTAGTGCAAAAAAGCACAATAATATATTCACTGACTGGAAATAATGATTAAATTGAACTAACTTTCTTTCAGGATGTTTTTCGCATAAAAGGGTTACTTGCAATAGAACCAGTATGAATAAAACCGGCAGAACTACTACTGCTCCAAGTCTACTCTTGGTTAGGGGGTTGATTTTGAAAAATAGCACAAGTGCCACAATAAGCAAAATTTCTTGAACAATTATTTGTCCAAGGTGCCAACGCTTAATTCCTTTTTCCGACAGCATTTGTATACTCCTCAGAATAATTCGTCTCGCTCACCATCTAATATATGTTCATCAATATTTGGGTTAAAGTAAACTAATAGATCCCTGTCAAAATTATATGCTAATTTATGTTTGAAAAGTTCTTCTTTAGTCATCCAGGTTAATTTACCTTCTCTTGAGGCCTTGACTTTACCGGTGAATTTAGTGGCAATATAAAAAAAGACAAGATAGCGGTGGTCGTTTTCATCATAAAATTGTTTAATTCCACAAAGACGCGGATTTTTAATATCTAAATTTGTTTCCTCCTTAACCTCGCGCACTACTGAGTCATAAAAAGATTCGTGATTTTCCACATGACCACCCGGAAAAGTCAATCCTGGCCAATAGGGGTCATTACGATCTAAAACTAAGATATTATCGTTTTTTTTAATCATGCACATATTTGTCAAAGTAACTGGTTCAGTTCTATCCATTAAGTCAAAAATCTCTTTCTTTTAAATCTTATTATCAATTATAAAATAGCAATTTAGAAAGAAAAAGAAAATTTTTCTCACTTTTTTGCCGGCAAATTAAAATTATACTAGGGATTTTGTGGCATTTATTAATTTGTTCCATTATACTTGTAATACTGTTTTAAGTTTTAGGAGGATAACATGGCTATCAAATATGCAAAGAAATGGAAACTTTTTCTTTTTCTAATTATTTCAATTCTTGATTCATTTCAGTCAGTATTTTTAGCTTATCTATTAAAAGTATTCATTTCCTATGCTCAAAAGCCTACGGGAAATTTGCTCGGATTAACTTTATTCGCCATTAGCGGATTAATTATTTTCAGTATAATTGGAATACTTTTTCAGTATTCCTTTTTAAATTTGATCCATGATATTAACGTCAAAATCAAAGAGATAGCAACTGATCATATCGTTAATATTAATGATCAAGCTAAACTTGATACTTCATTTATGACAAACGACCTTAAACAAATTGAGACTAGTAAAGTTGTTGCCGAATTAAAAATTTTTAATTACATCTTAAAATTTTTGACTGCTATTATCACTGCAGTGATTACATCTTGGTTTATTTCTTTGGTCTTTTTTATTGCAGCAATAATTCCAGCCTTAGTTCAAAATTTTGCCGGTAAAAAAATTTCTGCTAATTCTAAAAAATGGGAAAGGGCAAATAGTAATTATACCGCTACCGTTACGGAAACGATTAACGGCACAACCATTTTTTCTTTATATAATTCAGAAAATTCTATTGCTAAGCGCTTACTAAAAAGCGCTCGCAAAATGGAGGACGCCTTACAATCAACGAATTTATCCAAGGGCATTGCAAACGAATTAACCTCTTTTGCCGCATATTGTTTTGGCATGATTATTCCATTTAGTGTTGGAGTTTATTTGATAACTATAGGAAATATTACTTTGAGTACTTTTATGATGATTGTGCAGCTATCGAATAATTTCGTGAATCCGATAGTTAATATTTTTATGTGCGTTAATGATATTAAAACGACCACTCCCATTTGGACTAAATTTATAAAAATACAAAAGTATAAAAGACAAGCAAGCGATAATAGTTCAATCCCTGTTTTCAATAATTTGAGTTTAAGTAATGCCACAATCTATTTTGATAAACAAACTATTTTTCAAAAAGTAAATTTGGTAATCAAAAAGGGGGAAAAAATATTATTACAGGCTCCTTCAGGTTGGGGAAAATCAACTTTGCTCAAAGTTTTGATAGGAAAATATAAGCTGGATTTAGGCTCTTACCTGATAAATGGAGAAAAGGCTAGTGGTAATTGGAATAAAGACCATGAACTATTTGCTTTAATCAATCAACAACCTTTTATTTTAAATGACACGATTGAATACAATATTACTTTAGGACAAAAGGCTACCAAACAAGAACTGAATAGGGCCGTTTCTAAAGCAGGCCTAGAAGAACTGGTAAGAAAAAAAGGATATCAGTATCAAGTTGGTCTTGGAGGCAAAAATTTGTCAGGAGGACAAAATCAGCGCATAGAAATTGCCCGCGCATTACTCAAGAAAAGGCAAATTTTGTTAGCAGACGAAGCTACTTCCTCATTGGACACAAAATTATCTCGAAGAATTCACGCTACTTTTTTAAAAGAATTTTCCGGAACAGTAATCGAGGTTGCTCATCATATATCTACAGATGAAGCAAGCATGTTTGATCGTAAGATCGATTTAGAAGCTAATAAAAAAAGTATTTAAAATCGTTATTTTATCTTTATCTAATAAAAATTCATTATGCTAAAATTTTATTATGAAGAAAGTAGGATATAAATGAACTTAAGATTGAACTCATTGGCACAAATGGTTGACCAGAGTGCACGCATTGCAGATATTGGTACAGATCATGCCTATTTACCAATTCAACTAGTGAAAGAAAATAAGATTCAGTTTGCTATTGCTAGTGATGTTGCAGCTGGACCATTGGAGAATGCGAAAAAAGACATAGCAGCTGCTGGTTTAGATGGGAATATTGAAACTAGGCTTGGGGCAGGACTTGATACTATTAATTCTGCTGATCAAATTGATACAGTAATTATTGCCGGAATGGGCGGCAAGTTAATAACGCAGATTTTAAATGATGCTTGGCTAAAAGATTCTATTTTCAAAACTTTAATCCTTGAGCCAAATATAGGTGAGCCCGGTGTCCGAAACTGGTTAATGAATCATAATTATCAAATAAAAAGAGAAAAAATTATTGCTGAAGCAGGACACACATACGAACTAATTAAGGCAGAAAAAACTAATAAAATTGTCAAATTGACAGAAAAAGAATTATTTTTTGGTCCAGAAATCTTAACAGAAAAAAATGAAGTTTTTTATCAAAAATGGCGAGGTCAACTTGCATATCACAAGAAATTACTGCTTAATTTAAATAAGGCTAAAGAAAAAGATTTGGTCTATATGCACAAAATTGAGTCAGAAATAAAAATGATCGAGGAAGAAATAAATGACTAAAGTAGAAGATATAATAGCTGTTTTACAGCAACATTTTCCAAAAGAAATAGCTAGTAAAGGTGATCCAGTTGGTCTTCAAATCGGCTCGATGAAGCAAAAAGTGACCAAGGTTCTAACTACTTTAGATGTCAGACCGCAGGTAGTTGACGAAGCTATACAAAAAGGGGCAAATTTAATCATTAGTCATCATCCGTTAATGTTTCGTCCAGCTCAAAATCTTGATTTTGCTAATCCCCAATATGCGATGTATGGCAAAATTATTGCTCATGGAATTACCGTCTATTCTATTCATACTAATTCTGATAAAGCAGAAGATGGATCAAGCGACTGGCAAGCTGAAGAACTGGGATTAAAAGATATTGAACCATTTTGTTCTGATGAAGATGGCATAGCTATAGGGCGTAAGGGTAGACTAGCCCAGCCTCTTTCTGCTAGGGAATTTGCTTATTATGTTAAAGACAAAATGCACGTAAAAATGGTAAGATTAATTACTGCTGATAATGAGCAACTGATTTCTTCTGTCTGCTTTATTTGTGGTGACGGCGGAAAATATTGGCATCAAGCAGTAGAAGAAAAAATAGATGCATTTATCACAGGCGATGTATACTACCATACGGGACATGATATGATTTCAGCAGGTTTGACAGTAGTTGATCCAGGGCACTATACTGAAAAAATATTTAAACAAAAAATTTTTCAAAAGTTGCTTAAATGGAACAAAGAAAATTCATGGGATGTTGATGTCACAGAATCAAAAGTTTCTACAAACCCATTTCAAGATTTATTTTAATTAAGGAGAGACAATGAAATATCCAAATTTATTACCTAGATTTTTAAAATATGTCAAAGTTAATTCACGCTCTGATGAGCACTCTGATCGTTTTCCTTCGACAAAGCGACAAGAAATTTTTCAAAAAGAATATATTCTGCCTGACCTGGAAAAATTGGGTTTATCTGATGTGCATTATAATCAAAAATCAGGCTGCGTCATTGCTGAAATACCGGCAAATGTTGATTATGATGTTCCAGTAATGGGACTTTTAGCTCATTGTGATACTGCTGATTTTAATGCTGAAAATGTCAGACCACAGGTTCACGAGAATTATGATGGGAAATCTAAAATTCAGTTGGGTGATTCACAGTTTTATTTAGATCCTGCCGAATTTCCAAATTTGAAAAAATATGCGGGACAAACTATTATTACAGCTTCCGGAGACACACTTCTTGGCGGCGATGATAAGTGTGGAGTAGCAGAGCTTGTTACTGTAGCAGAATACTTATTAGATCATCCAGAAATAAAACACGGTAAAATTCGCTTTGGCTTTACTCCTGATGAAGAGATTGGAATGGGCGCACAGCATTTTGATATTGATGAATTTGGAGCGGACTTCGCTTTTACAGTTGATGGTGGTGCTCCGGGTAAGTTAGATTGGGGTACCTTTTCTGCTGCAACCTTTACCCTTGATATTCAAGGGGTTAATGTTCATCCATCTGTGGCAAAAGATCAAATGATTAATGCAATTCAGATTGGTATTAACTTTCAAAATCAGCTTCCGCAAAATGAGGTTCCTGAAAAAACAGCTGGACGAGAAGGATTTTACCATTTAACCCATTTTGCTGGTACGGTTGACAATGCGCAAATGGAATACATTGTTCGTGACTTTGAAAGAGACGGTCTTGAAAATCGCAAAAATAAGGTTAAAACAATCGTTAACCAAATGAATAAGGAATTTGGCACCGAAAGAATTAAACTCGAAATGAGGGATCAGTATTATAACATGGCTGATGTGCTAAAAGACCATATGGAAATTGTTAACTTAGCTAGAAAAGCATATGAGGCTGAAGGACTTACGATCAACGAGGACCCTGTCAGAGGTGGCACTGATGGTTCACTTTTAACTTACAGAGGTCTACCTTGTCCAGATCTTTTTTCCGGACAAGAAAATATGCACGGACGCTTTGAATATACCGTGCTTGAATCTATGGCGAAAGCAGTAGATGTAATGATTAAAATGATAGAGTTGAATGCAAATAGCAATAAATAGTGAAACAAAAACGACTGTTTTTATTATTTCTTATTAAAATAATTAAAAGCTTAAATCTTGTTCTGATGGAGAAAATTTAACTTCTAAAAAGTTAGTAAAATTATGCACAATTAATAGAAATTTAAATTTAGGTACATAGGATCATTATCAAAAATGGTTTTATGTGCCTTTTTTCTTTTTAAAATTTTATATTGATAATTTGTGGAACACTTAAATTTTTCTAAGACAAAAGGCAAAAGACTCCTTGCAAAAGTTGATTATTTATTTTATTATATTAGTGTATTAGAAAAATAGTTCACTATTATAATATAAGAGAAAGTATGAGTGATCATGCGAAGTTCTATTGCATTACAAGTTGATAATGTTTGCACTTATGTGGGTAAGACAGTGCTAGTTAATAATGCTACTTTTGATGTTAAAGCTGGTGAAATAATAGGTCTAATAGGCCCAAATGGAGCTGGAAAAACAACTATTATGAAAACCATTTTAGGGTTAATGAAATTTAAAGGAAAAATAGAGGTCAGTGGCAAAAATGTGTCTGAAAATGACCATCATGCTTTAACAAAGGTTGGAGCATTAATTGAACATCCAGCAATTTACCCATTTCTTACTGGAATGCAGAATTTGACCCTTTATGCTCATGATCAAAAAGATATGGCAAACTTGATTTCTGAATTACAAATGGATTCATATATTAATAATAAAGCTAAAGGATATTCACTAGGGATGAAGCAAAAATTAGGCATAGTCATCGCCTTATTAAATCAGCCCCAAGTTGTAATTCTTGATGAACCAATGAACGGACTTGACATTGAATCAACGATTCGAGTAAGAAAATTAATCAAAAGATATTCTGATCAAGGAACAGCTTTTTTAATTTCAAGTCATATTTTAAGTGAATTACAAAAAGTAATGACGAGAGTTGTCTTAATCTCCGGAGGACAAATTATATTGAATAAAGAGGTCAAAGAATTTGAAAAAATTAGTCACCAAAAATACCATTTGACTACTGAAAATAATAGACTTGCAAAAAAGATTTTTGCTGCTTACCAGATCACATTTACAGAAAATGAAAATTATTTGATAGTAAGTCAAAACGACATATACAAAATAGAAGATCTGCTATTTAACGAAGGTGTTCACTTAAAAGAAATTTTGCCGCTTGAAGCCAACCTTGAACGAATTGTAGTTGATGTCTTGGAAAAGAAAAGAGGCTAGACAAAATGCTTATAAGCTTTAAACAGGAAATCTATAAATTCAGGCATGAAAACATTGCTCTGTATGGTCTGATTATTCTCATTGTAACAATGATTTACAACTTTTTTACTAATCCTATTACGCGCCAATCCCTTGGCTACGGATTTGGTGCAAATGAGTGGATTCCTTTAATAGTTATTACCGTAGCCTCTGCAATTTTTTCAATGGAATACAAGAATAACACGGTTATCATGCTGGAGTATAAGACTTCAAGCAAGTTTCAAATTTACTTTTCCAAGTTTTTGGTTGTCTTAGTCTATAGTTTTCTCCTAACAGTGATTGCATTTTTACTTACCTTGATTTTAAGCATGTTCTTTAATAATGTCAGATATGATTGGTTAGTTAACAAAAATGGTAATAATCTTTTAAATGATCTGGTAACTAACCTGGCAGGAGCATTGATTTATTCTTTTTTTAGCATTGGCTTATCTTTTATGCTCACTATGCTGGTTAAAAATAATGCTGTAGTAGTTTGTTTTGGAATTGTACTAGCATTTTTTGGTGCCAGCTTTTCCAAAGGATTAATGCAAACCTTTCCCCATTTTATAAGTACTATTAAATGGAACTTTTTAAATATGATTTTTATTTCCCAGCAATTATCAAATTCAAGCCTTAGCTTAAAATCGAATTTATCAAGTCTTGAACTAATTATAGCCAATATCATTTACGGCATAGTTTTTATGGTTCTAGGATATTATCTATTCAAACATCGACGAGTATAAAGAGAGGAGATCACTAAAATGATTTATAGTATTAAGCAGGAATTATATAAATTAGTGCACCGCAAAATTACTTGGATCGCAGCTATCATATTATTTTTTCTAATGCTTATTACCGGTTTCGCTTTAGCAGATGAAAGTAAAAAGCTAATTTTAACATTAACTTTTGATTCTTCTGATTTTATAATGTTTATCTTAGTGATAGTAGGTGCCACGTATTTTTCAATGGAATTTCAAAACAATACGATTTTGACACTTTTATATAAGTCTGCTAATAAAATATATGTTTACTTATCAAAATATATTGTTTTATTCTTATACAATGTTTTTCTGCATCTGCTAGCTCTTTTTTATACAATTTGTTTGCAATATACCATATTTAATTATCAAGTTAACTGGTCAGCGTCATATCTATATCATCAGCCGGTATGGCTAAACATGGTAACTGCTTCTCTAATAGATTTAGTAACTACAATGTTAATTATTGCTATTGTTTTTTTACTCTCGTGTCTAATTAATAGTAGTGCAATTGTAATTACAGCAAGCCTTCTAATTACATTCATGGGTCAAAGCATTTCTTCAGACCTAATGAACGGAGGCAAACTGGTGAACATTATGAAATGGAACCCTTTTAATATGGTGGACTTGACTAGGCAGTTTGGTAATTATGGCATGTATGTTTTAACTACCCACCTGAACAATCAAGAGCTTTTAATTGGTAGTCTAATCTATATTCTTATTTTTGTGATTGCCGGCTATTTAATCTTTCGGAGAAAAAGATTTTAAGTAATTAATTGCATAACTTTTAAGTTTATTGTAATATTATAGTGTATTATAAATGTAATACAGTTGGAAAAGAATTATGAATTTTAAAGACAATCTGCCGATATACATACAAATAAAAGAATACTTATGTCGACAAATCATTAATGGCAAACTTGAGCCGAATCAGAGGATACCTTCTGTACGTAATTTAGCAGCACAGTTAACAGTGAATGTTAATACTATTCAAAAAGCGCTTAGACAAATGATTAATTCCGGTCTTCTGGTTACTAAAAGGGGAGAGGGTAATTATGTCACAAACGATAAAAAATTATTAAAGAAAATAAAAAAAGACATCATCGTTGCTGAACAACGTAAGTTTGTTCAGAACATGAGAAGTTTTGGAATTTCATCTGGACAAATCAATTTAATTGTTGCTAATCATTTGAAGTAGGAGTATTAATATGGAAAATCTTTTAGAAATTAGAGATTTAACTTACAAGAAAAACTTAAAGACAATTTTAGATAATATAAATTTAAATTTGCAACCGGGTAAAATAGTAGCCCTTTTAGGTGAAAACGGTGCAGGTAAAACTACCCTTATGCGAGTAATTAGTGGTATTGCTAAAAACTATCGTGGAACAGTAAATATCTTTGGAGAGAATAAAGTAGCCGAAAGAAAGGCTCGCCTTTCATTTACTGATAGTCTAACAGGTTTTGGGAACTCGACCAAAATTCAAGAAATTGTCAAATTTTATGAGATTATTTTTCAGGATTTCGACACGAAACAATTTGAGCAACTTCGTCAATTTATGAAATTGGATTCAGAAATGCGTTTATCAGAAATGTCCAAGGGAATGAAAGAAAAGTTGATTATTGCACTTGCATTCTCACGTAAAGTGGATCTCTATTTATTAGATGAGCCATTTTCAGGTATTGACGCAATGGCTCGTAAAAAAATTATTAACTCAATTATTTTATGGAAGCCAGAAAATTCTACTATTCTAGTTTCAGATCACTTTGTGAACGAAATTGCCAGTATGCTGGATGAAATTGTCATTATCAAAGATAAAACCATTTATGCTCATAAATCAACTGAAGAGATACGAGAACATCATAAGAGTGTTGAAGACTACTATGAAGGCTTATACGATGCGGAGGATGAATAATGGTCATGTTTAACCATTTATTTGGCAGATTTTTTAAAAGAAAAGTCAAAATTGTTCATCTCATAGTTGTTTTGCAATTTATTAGTTCTCTGGCATCAGCTTTTTTTACTTATTTTAGTTTTTATTCTGGCAGGTTTCACTTAAATTTGAACAATAACCTTGAATTTTTTCCAGGATGGATGGCCTTATTTGCTTCTTTTACTTTCCTGTTTGGACCTATTTTATATATTTTAACTGTCGTTCAGAATGAACGCTTAAATAGAAGTCAGACATGGCGTTTGGCACCAATCAGTGATGGCAAATTCTATGCTGCTAATATCTTAAGTTCATTTGTTTCATTAATTTATTTTGTGTTTTTAGATTTGTTAATTGCAATTGGTTTTTTCCTTTTGTCATTAATAATTTACCCCCAATTTGGCAAAAATCTGCGGTTTGAACTCAATTTAGATACTGACACATTTCTTACCTTTATTTGTATCATACTGTTGGTAATTCTAACTTCTCTTTTTATTTATTTTTTGGTTAGTTTCCTCAACTTTTCCAGTCAGGCAATTTTAAGTTTTTTACCACAAGCATCAAGTCATATTTTAATTTCTTTTATTCGTATATTCATCATTATCATATTAATGGGACTGCTTGTTAAGCTCTATAGAGTATTGATAAACTCTTTTGTAAATCTTTTTTTACTAAAAGCTACTGATCTTGCGGGATTAGAATATGTTGTAGGTATGATGTTTGTTGCTAATTTGATAATGCTTGGCATTAACGTCTTTTTAATCAATCATTTCTTTGAAGCAGAAGAGAAGTAAATCCTAATGTTTTTATAATATTTTTGTAGTAGGGAGGAAAGAGTATGACCTCATTTAAAAGTTTGTTTGGCAGATTCTTTGTAGAAAAAGCAAAAAATGTTTATTCATTTTTAATAATTCAAACAATTGGTGCCCTTGCATTTTCTGTTTTTGGCCTGCTAATTGGGACAGGTAAGATAAGTGAATTTTTAAACTCTTATACTGAGCTTTTACCTGATTGGTTAATGGGCTTTTGTCTATTAGGTGTCTTTTTTATCATATTCTTTTTCATTTATATTACTGTTAAAAATGAAAAGATTAACCATAGCCAAACTTGGCGTTTAACTGCAATTAGTGACGAAAAATTTTACATTGCTAACAGCTTGAGCACATTTGCAACATTTGTTTATTTTATTATTCTTAACTTTATTGTTGCTGGTATCTTGCTGACTGTTTCATTTTTTACAGACAACGCTTTTCGTAATTCATGCGAAAGAATTCTTAAGCAATTTAGACCAAATTTTGAACTGAATACAATTCGTTCTATTTTTGATATCATGCTACTCTTACTTTTATGTTGCTTTTTTATTTCGTTATTGATCAGCTTTTTAAATTTTTCCAGTAAAGCCATCATGGATTATCTTCCTGTAGCTTCAAACGGCTTAATTGTCAAACTATTACATATTTTTATTGTTATCGCAATAGCCTGGCTTTTTACCAAAGTAGAAAAAATTTTTGTCGATCAAGTTTTAGGTAGCCTTTTGAATTTTTTAAACTTAAATCCGGCTTACAATAATACTTTACCCTATCTTAATGTAATCGTTGTAGTTGTTAATTTGATAATGTACGTTATTAATATCTTTTTATTTAAGCATTTCTTTGAAGCAGAATAAAAAATAGAGGCATAATAACAATTTCACATGAGTGAAGATTTGTCATCGAGCAAAAATAAAAATAAGGAGTCCAAAATGACGGAATTTAGCAGGTTATTTAAGAGATTTTTTAAAATTAAAACAAGAAAATTACACATTATACTTTTTTTTCAATTAATAGCAGCATTAGCGTGTGCCTTTTTTACTTATTATGAAGTTACAAATTGGCATATTCAAAAAAATCTAAAAAATAATGTCGGTCTGATAACAGAATGGACATTATATTTTGTCATCTTAGCCTTTCTTGTCATATTATTTGTATTCATTTTAACCCCTTTGCAAAGTGAAAAATTTAATCGAAGTCAAACTTGGCGGTTAGCTGGAATAAGTGACAGCCAGTTTTATCTTGATAATATTTTAAGTACATTTGTATCTTTTATTTACATGCTTGCACTTGAAGTAGTTGCTGCAATTATGCTTGTTTTCTTATCTTTTTTGATTGATAAAGATTTCCAACAAGGATTTCATAATTTCCTAATAGATCTGCATCCTAATTTTGATTACAGTGTTTTCTGGACTGTAATTGGTACAATTGTCTTAACCATTTTAAGTTGTTTCTTTTTATATTTTGTTATCAGTTTCTTTAACTTTGCTAGCCAGTCCATAATAGATTTTGTACCCGCTAACGTTAATGGAGCACTTGTAAAGATACTCCATTTATTCATAATTTTTGTACTGATCTGGTTCTTTTTTAAAATTCAACATATATTTGTCTACAAAATTCTTTTGTCAGTATTTAATCCAGCTAATTATGGACTTGCTTATTCTAGTGATTTACCTTTTGCAATTTTGTCAACCACAATTTGCAATCTTATTTTGTTAGGCAGCAACGTTTTCTTATTCAATCATTTTTATGAAGCCAGTGAACGTAAGTAAGTCAGCAATTAAGAAAAAAATTCCTTCTACAATTTTGTAATTTCTTACAAAAAACAGGTTATTACAACAATTAAAAGGTTTGCGGAAAAAAACAATCTAGTTTATGATAGTGTATTATAGGTGTATTACGGCCAAAGGATGGTGGACTTGTGGAATTTAAAGATAACATTCCCATTTACTTGCAAATTAAGCAATACCTATATCGACAAATAATTACCGGTAAATTAAAGCCCGGTAAAAAAATTCCTTCCGTACGTGAACTAGCAGTGCAATTAACTGTGAACGTCAATACGGTGCAACGTGCTTTACAACAAATGAACTTTGAAGGCATTTTGTACACCAAAAGGGGTGAAGGCAATTTTGTCACTGAAGATACTACTTTACTTGAGAAAACTAAAAGGGAATTGATTAATGCTGAACTGGATAAGTTTGTTCAGAGTATGAACTCTTTAGGAGTATCTGACGAACAAATCCTCAAATCTTTATCTGAATATCTTAAAGAGGAGCGTAAATAATGGGCAATTCCTTAGAAATAACTGATCTGGTTTATAGAAAAAATCAAAAACGAATTATTAATAATTTAAACTTAACGCTCAAACCAGGCAAAATCGTTGCTCTTCTTGGCGAAAATGGTGCGGGCAAAACTACTTTAATGCGAATAATTAGTGGCGTAGCTAAAAACTATCGTGGAATGGTAAAAGTTTCCGGTTTTACTAAAGAAGCTGAAAGAAAAGAACATCTATCTTTCACAGATAGTTTAACTGGCTTTGCTAATTCAACAAGAATTAGTGATATTGTTAAGTTTTATCAGATCTTATACCATGATTTTAATCTGAAGCAATTTGAAGAATTAAGAGAATTTATGAAGTTAAGTTCTAATCTTCGTTTGTCTGAAATGTCAAAAGGTATGAAGGAGAAGCTAGTTATTGCTTTAACTTTTTCCAGAAAAACAGATTTATATCTTTTAGATGAACCCTTTTCCGGCATTGATGCTATGGCACGTAAAAAAATCATTAAATCGATAATTTTATGGAAGCAAGAAAAATCCACTATTTTAGTTTCAGATCATTTCGTAAATGAAATCGCTGCAGTTTTGGATGAAGTTGTTATTATTAAAAATAAAACTGTTTGTATGCAAAAGTCGACTGAAGCAATTAGGGCTGATAATCAAAGTGTGGAGGAATTTTATGAGAGTTTTTATCAAAGAGAAGAGGATGAATAATGGCAATTTTTAATCGCTATTTTACGGTGCTTTTCAGATTGAAAACCAAATGGATTTCACTATTGTTAATTATTCAAACAGTTGCCTCTTTTGCGATGGCATTTTTTAATTTTAGTAACGATCATGATTACATTAATAGAACTATTTTTTCTAATTTCTTTACCTTATGGCTGACTATTTTTATAGTATTAGCATGGCTTTTTACTGGCATATTTTATTTAACCACCTGTTTTCAAAATGAACATGTCAGTGGCAATCAAACTTGGCGCTTAGTACCAATTGACGATAAAAAACTCTATTTTGATAATATTTTAAGTTCATTTGGAGCTTTGCTGTTATTCGTAATACTAGAAACAATTTGTACTCTTGTTTTAAGTGCTGTGACATTTACCTTTGACAGTCAGTTTCATACCAGCATACTCAAAATGTTTGCTGATATTGGAAGGCATTTGCAACAAGTTGACCTGGAAATTATGTTTAACTTCTTTGGTGCAATTATGATGACTATTCTTAGCGCATTTTTTGGTTATTTCATTATTAGCTTTTTAAATTATTCCAGCCGTGCTCTTTTGGATTTCCTTCCTCAAACTCTCAGCAAAACTTATTTTCAGATAATTGCAGTTTTTGTGATTATTTTAGTTGCTTGGCTTGCAATCAAAGCCAGTGACATTGGCTTACAAATAATTTCATTTCCATTTAGATTTATGATGGGAAAAACCACAGGAACAAATGATGATTTGGCTTTAGCTCTAATTTTAATGCTTGTAATCAATTTACTTTTTTGGTTTTTGGATACAATTCTTTTCAGTAAATTTTTTGAAGCAAGAGAAGGAAAATAAATTAAAATATACATATTAAAAGACGCCAAAAAGTAATTTTTAGCGTCTTTTTAACAGTCAAAAAAGACTCATGATACAAACAGCAAAAATGCCAACGCAAATAAAAGACAAAAGGCAATGAAAGTCAAAAAAGCAATTTTCTCAGCTTTAAGATTTTTGCTTTTTTTGGAAATGATAAGAGCTATTAAACTGATCGAAGGCAAGATAATTCCTATAATTATTCCTAAACTAAAATTTTCTAAAATCACTGAAAATAAAAGCCCGCAAAAATAATCTCTTGCGGGTTTTGATATTTAGCTAATATTTTAATGATTTGCAGCAAGGTAATCGTACAACTGATTAATTTCTCCAGGAGTGAATTCACCATCGCCAGTTTTCATTGAGTGAATTTTTTCAACTGATAAGTGACTTGCAAAAGCCAAATCCGTATCAGTAACATGATGTTTTACTTGAAAATCGATAATTGCATCGGATAATTCTTCTAACTGCTGATTCATAATAAATTCTCCTTTACAATTTATTTTAGCGGAAAAATATTAAAATTCAAAGGAAATTAAAAACCCTGAATTTTATTAAATGGCCAGTATCTGAATTTGACTTTACCAATTAAATTTTGTCGTTTTACAGGACCAAAAATATGTGAATCCTTAGAAATATCACGGTGATCGCCCATTACCCAATAATAGCCTTTTGGAACCTTATATGTGAAATTGCTTGTATACGTCTGCCCTTGAGCATTATTATCCTTTTTGAAATGATTTTCAAGATATGGCTCAGGTAAAAGCTTCCCATTAACATACATTTTATCATTTTTTGAAACAAGCTTGTCACCAGGAAGACCAATTATTCGCTTGATGTAGTATGCTCCTGGGACATCATTTGCTGCCTTAGGAGCCAGCAAAACAACAACATCATTACGTTTAGGAGTAAAATTACGCACAGCAATCAAACGATCATTATCTTCAAAAGTCGGTTGCATAGACGGTCCAGAAACCCTATCATTAGAAAGTACAAAATGGAATAAAACATAGAACACACCTAAAATAACTGCCATCATTATGACAACATCAAGAATAAATTTACCTAAGCTTTCTTCCTCTTCGTCTTGCTTTTTTGTTACTTTTTTCGCCATAAAATTTTTCTCCTTTATTATGTTACCTTTTATTATAACTGAAATCCTTCAGTTTGAATGTTAAAATCATTATAGGTATTTGATAATGATAAATTTTTTAAGTAAAATTAACCAGTTAGATCAAGAGCTTAATATTGACACCATACATCATCAAGTCAAGGAAATTAACGATATTATTTATGCTGTGAACCAAAAGCAAGTTTTAAGGAAAGCTCCACAGAAACTGGGTTTTTTGCCGGATAAATCTGAAGAAATATGTGCTGGTCTTTCGCAAACTGATATTAAGAAATTTAAGTCTGCTAATCAGTTAATCAACAATTTAAGACAATTTTTGGCAATTAATTTTGGTGTTTGGTCACTTCCTAATTTGCAGACAGCCAATGCAATTAAAAAAAGTTTAAATATTAAAACCGGTTTGGAAATTATGGCAGGCAATGCTTATTGGAGCAAAGCTCTCTCCGATGTAGGCGTAAAAATGACAGTCACAGATAACTTAGATTGGTCAAAAACTTCAAGCACTGGCTCCAGGCAATTTATGACAGTCACAAATTTTGAAGCTGCTAAAGCCGTTGAAATATTTGACAATGTTGATCTAATAATATGCTCTTGGGCTCCCAATTTTGGCAATAGCGACACAAATGTTGTTTCAACATGGCAAAAACTGAATACAACAAGCCATCTGCTGTTCATAGGGGAAAAAAGCGGAGCGACCAATTCAGCAGCTTTTTGGCAAAAAGAATTAATACATCATTCCCCAGAATTAAAACAGATTAATCAAACTTTTCCCAGTTTTGATTTTATTGATGAACACATTTTTGAGATAACACATGAAATTTAAAAAAATCATTTTAATTATTATTATATTTTTATCATTTTTAGGTATAGGCAGTATGTTGTCAAATGTTCAGTCCCGTGAAGCGAACCAATTGCTCGAGGCATATGGTTTAAGCAACAATACTCGCTATATTGAAGTCAAAAGCAATCAAGAAGTCAGAACTTTCTTGACCTATTTGAAAAAAAGATATCCTCATAATAAAATCCAAGTTCATATGACCTCCAAAGCAAAGAAAAATCAGACTCTCGTATGGTCAAATCATAATGTGCTAAAATTACCGACAGAATCAGGAAGGTACTTCACAAAAGATGACTTTAAAGGTCAAGTTTCTTTTGCTGTACTTGGTTTAAACGCAAAAGTTCCGACATTAAAAGCGCAAGGAAACGAGTATGTTTACATAAATAAAAAATATTATACGGTTATAGGAACTTTAAAGCATTATCGTCAAATGAAGCAAAACGGCTATTATTTGACTGCTAGTCCGAAACAACCAACTGGCAAATTTAAACTGCGTGATTATCAGATCATAATCGACAGTTCAAATAAAGTAATTCAACAAATCGCTAAGCATTATGGTGTAAAAGCAAAAACACCAGTTTTTGTCAAAAATCATCAAATACATCAGTTTTCAATTATTCGTGAAATTTTATTTATCTTAATTTTTTTGTTAATTGCTTCAGCAAGTAATATAATTTTAGCATTTATGGATTGGAAAACAGTTCAGCAGACAAATTTGAAGGGCAGTCTGCTACATAACTGGTTAATCAATCATGGGATTAGAATTCTGCTCATTGAGCTTGTAGTTACTTTTGGTGCATATTTCTTTTTGATCTCGCGAAAATTCGTTTCCAAGCCACAACACTTAATTTGGCTTTTAATGACAAGTTGGGTAATAATTTCTATTTTTTACGCCTTAAGCATTCTGCACTTATTACGAAAGGAAAAAAATAATGCCAAAACTGCCTGAAGATTTCATCAAAAAATATACAAAGCTATTAGGTAAGAGTAAAGCTGACCATCTTTTTAAAGCAATAAATGAAAATTCTAAAAATGCTTATCGAATCAATTCATTAAAAGAAAATCAAACCCTTTCTTATGATCATAATGAAAAAATTCCGCTAATACCAAATGCCTATTATGGCAAAATAAGTGGAAAAGATCCTGATTGGGTGAGTGGGACAGTGTATTCACAAGAACCTGCTGCAATGTTTCCTGCTTTTTTTCTTGAAGCCCAGCCTGGGGAAAAGATTTTAGACTTATGTGCTGCCCCTGGTGGGAAAAGCACTGCGATTGGCGTACAACTAAAAGGCCAAGGATTCTTGCTTGCAAATGAAATTTCGCTTAGTCGAGCAAAAATTTTACGTGAAAATCTTGAACGTTGGGGAATAACAAATGCACTAGTCACAAGTGAAAAACCAGAAAAATTAACAAAATATTTTTCACAGTATTTTGATAAAATATTGGTTGATGCTCCATGCAGTGGTGAAGGTATGTTTCGCAAAGACCCTAAAGCTATTGAATATTGGTCACAGGATTACGTGCTTTTTTGTCAGCAACGGCAAAAAGAAATTCTGTCTTTTGCAGTTCAAATGCTTAAACCAGGTGGGAAACTAATTTATTCAACTTGTACTTTTTCTCCAGAAGAAAATGAACAAATAGTTTCTTGGCTAACTAAAACTTTTGGTTTTACAATATTGCCACTAAAAATAGATGAACAATATATTGACCATGGTCATCCAGAATGGTCAGATAATAATATTGAGTTGGCTAAAACTGCACGATTTTGGCCTACTGCCAATATTGGAGAGGGACAGTATGTAGCAAAGTTAAGGTTAGAAGGAAAAAAGAATGCTCAATCTTTTGGTTCGACAAGTAAGAAGTCAGATCATAAGAAGCAACTTAAAAGTGCTTTAACCAAATCTGATATGCATTTGATTTCAAGCGTGCTAGATAGATTTAATTTACCATCTGCAATTGAGAACTGGCAGTTTAAATGTCAAGTTCACAATAATCACGTTTTTATTCCCGCACTAAGCACTAATTCTGCTTCCCATCTTAAAATTTTATCCAATGGTATTGAGTTGGGTATTCTAAAGAAAAAACGCTTTGAACCTGGACATCAACTGGCTATGGTCTTAGCAGCACAAGAGCAGAATAGGGTAATTGACTTAAGTAGCAGTAATTATTTCAAATATTTGCATGGAGAAGCTATCAGAACTGATTCAGATGAAACTGGATTTATTCTTGTCAGCTTTAAACATTTTATTTTAGGCTTTGGCAAAGTAAGCAATCATATTATTAAAAACTATTATCCCAAAGGATTACGAATTTAGAGAGAGAAAAAAGAATGATTAAATTAATCGCTACTGATATGGACGGAACTTGGCTAACTGACCAAAAAACTTATGATCGAGAGTTATTTTTGCAAGAATTCCAAATAATGCAAAAAAGAGGAATAAAATTTGTAGTTGCAAGTGGAAACCAATTTGAAAATTTGTACTCCCGATTTCCCCAAGTGGCTAATCAGCTTTATTACATTGCTGATAATGGGGCACTCGTAGCTCAAGGCAGGCAAGTAATTCATGTTGAGTGCCTTTCTGAAGAAGACTGGCTCACGATTTTACAAATCATCCAAGAATATGATGAAAAAGTAACGGTTTCTGGTCTTGCAAGTGCATATATTTTAAAAAGTGATGGTCCTGAATATGCAGAAGATTTGAAAAAATATTATGAAAAACTGACAGTTGTTGAGAATTTTAATCATCTGGATGATCAAGTTTTTAAGGTCACTTTTGACGTTCCAGAAAATAGAATGGTTAAACTTTTAGAAGAACTTAAGCGGAAATATCCGCAAATTGGTTTTGTTTCCGGTTCAGCGACATCAATAGATATGTCGACAAAAGGCATGAATAAAGCACGAGGTTTGCAATATTTGGGCAGCAAATACAAGATTAGTCCAAAGGAAATGGTTTCTTTTGGCGATAGTGGTAACGATGTGGGAATGTTAAAATATGCAGGCAGTAGTTATGCTACTGGAACAGCTCTTCCGAGTGCCAAAAAAGCTGCCAACCACATCATAGGTTCTAGTAATGATAGTGCTGTTCAAAAGGAAATATGGCGTTTATTAAAGTAAATTATTGTCAAATAAAAATGAGTACCAAGATTTTTAAAATTTCCGTACTCATTTTTATTTATAATAACTGATCGATAATAGTTTTTAGTGAAAAGTCATAATATTTATCAATCTTGGTTAGACCAGAGAGATCGTTTTGACCGTAAATTGCAAGAAGACAAGCAAGTTCATATTGCCATTCTTCAATAAGGTTTTGCAGGTAATCTGCATCATGCTTAAGTAATGCCTGTAAAAATACATTAGAAATTCCCACAAATTTTCCACCTAAGCAAAGCCCCTTAAAAACATCTAACGGATTACGCACACCACCAGAAACAGTAAATTCAACTTGCTCTTTGGCTGCCATTAAACTCGAAATAACGGTGGGTAAGCCAATATTATTTAAATAAGAAACATTATTAGTATTACGTGCATTTTCTATCTGAGCAAAATTAGTTCCGCCACTTCCTGCAACGTCATAAAATCTAAAGCCTTCATTTCTTAATGAACGAATTGTCTCTCTGTCTAATCCAAAACCGACTTCTTTTATAATAATTGGAACTGTTACTTTCTGACGCAGCTCTTTTAAGTTATCAAGCCAATAAAAATCTCGATCACCCTCTGGCATAGCTATTTCCTGTACCACATTTAGGTGTATTTGCAATGCATCAGCTTTTAGCTCTGTCACAATCTTTTCAGCTTGTTCGGCTGAAGTCTTTGCATTAACATTTGCTATTAAAGCGCCATCAGGATCTTGTTGTCTTGCAATCAAAAAGCTATCTAGTAAATCAGGTTCTTTAGTTAAAATACTGGCAGAACCTAATGCTAATGCAATATTTGTTTTTTCGGCTATTCGACCTAATTCTTTATTAATCAGATAAGATCTGTGAGATCCACCAGTCATAGCATTAATAAAAAAGGGGGCTGCAACTTTTTTACCAAACATTGTAGTTTGTATGGTTCGGTGATCAACTTTAGTTTCTGGTAATGCAGGGCGTACTAAGTGCATTTTATCAAAACTATTTGTTTTTTCATTTTGATAAAATTTTTGTGCCAAAACTAAATGTTCCTCTTTACGATTAGATCTAATTGACATAATTTTCCTCTGTTCTTCTAATCAGCAACTCGAATTTGGTGTACACGAAAGTCCAAAGGCATTATCCCGTTTTGACGCCATTTATCTTCAAGAAAAGCAGTATCTGTATTCCTGTCTGCAATTACAATGCCACAATCACCATTACCGGCACCTGAAGTCTTAGCTGCTCCACCAAATGATTCCGCAATGTTAATTAGTTTAGAAAGTCGTGGTATCTCAATGGCAATTTGATTTATTTGCGCAAAGTGCTGCAACAATTTACGATTGACACGAATTTGTTTTTTAATTAGCTGAATATCATTATGTTCAAAGCCAGCAATCATTTTGAGAACGCATTTGCGTGAAAGCCTAAGAAACTCCTGGTATTGACCGTTTAAAGCAGCTTTATTTGCGTTAGTTTCATCAACCAGCCTTGAGGTTGATGCTGGCTTTTGACTCCAGCCAATCATTAATTTTAAACCGGCAGGAGGGGTCAGAAGCTGAATTTTAAGTCCAGGCCAAGCCTCGTTCAGTACTTCAGATAAAGATTTGTGTGCTAATTCATCAGCAAGCCATTGCTTATCAAAAGTTTGAAAAGCAATCCAGCCACCATAAACACTTGCAGCAATGTCACCGGCTGAACCATTACCTTGCACAGAATAATGTGAAATGGCTGATAGTTTATAAACTAATTCGTTACTGAAAGGCACATCGTAAAAACGGAGTATTGCTTTAACTGTGGCTACAGTCACTGCCGCACTAGAGCCTAAACCATACTTTTTGCCATCAGAAGAATCTAGATCAGAATTAACATATAAATCATAAACCTTCATCTTGACTTTTTGTTCTAAACAAAAACGTTCCGTGTAAGAAATTGCGGCCAAAATATACTCAAAAGGATTATCACGGTTGTCAATAACCATTTTTGCTCCTCGTCTTATCCAGTGAATGGAACTTTGAGAATACTGTTTAGAATGAATTAAACCAGTTTCTGATTTTGACTTAATAATTGAAACACGAATAAATTGATTAACTGCCACCAAGATAGCGGGACAATCTTGTTCTAATACGGCGTATTCGCCAGCTATGTATAATTTACCGGGTGCTTGTTCTGTTATCAAAAGAATTAAATCTCCTAATCAATTAATTTATATTAATTAGTTCAGACATGAAATACCTGGACCAAAACTTGCATTTATTATGTTAACATTATCAAATTCGGATACAAACCTATTAGTAATATCTTTTACATTTTTTAATTGACTTAAGATTTTTATATTAGGTCCGGCATCTATTGTAAAGTAACATTCTATACCAAGTCGACGTAAATCATCTACAAGTTTGATTGCTTTAATAGTTGCGGGTTCAAAATATGTGAAACCAGGTTGTGCACTTAAATTGACTGCATGCATCTCACAAGCATTCAATTCTGCCAAACTGCCAATAGTTGAAAAATCATTTGCTTTAATTGCTGCAATCATTTGTTTTAATTCTGTTTGATTACGCGCAATCCAAGGCATAAAAAATGGCGAAGTTTGCGCCTGCTTCATGCCTTGAGTGGAAGACAAATTTTTTTGCTGGTTATTCAGCTCAACCACAAGCAATCGCAAATCTATGTCAGGCTTTTCATCTAAAGCATAGGCATAAGATGATTCATCATCGTGTCCTTTTCGCCAAATAGCAAAACCACCATAAATTGACCTGCTGGCTGATCCTGAACCTAAACGAGCCAAACGGGAAAGTTCAACAGGGGACAAATTAAAACCATAATGTAGGCAAAAAGCTCCTGCTAAAGCCGCAAAAGCTGAACTAGAAGAAGCTAATCCTGCAGCTGTTGGAACATGATTATATGATTCAACTTTTAATTTGCCGGTCACAGCAAATTTTTTTTGCAGTAATTTTAAGAAAGAAAAAACACGGCTGCTGCTTTGTCCATTTTGTTTGACGCCATTTAACCAAAATTGATTTTCTAAACTATCTGAAATCTTAGTGTCAGTATAAAATTTATCAAGTGTCATTGACAAGCTAGACATCAAAGGTAAACGTAAACCTGAATCTGCTTTGCCCCAATATTTGATCAGCGCAATATTTGTATGGGCACGAACTGTTTTTTCCATAAAAATTATATTTCCTCAATCCAACTATTCGTAGCTATTTTTTGACATTTATCTGCTATTTTGACAGCATCTAGATGGCTTTTGCACAAGGCAATTACAATTCCACCGAGTCCGCTACCAGATAATTTAAAGCCTAATGCACCATTTGCAAGAGCAATTTTTTGCAAATGATCAATTTTTGCGGTTGAAAGATTAAATGAATGGAGTATCTCTTGTGCCCGATTAAAATATGAACCTACCTTTTCAGCGTCTTTTTTTAACCATGCTGATTTAGTTTCATCAGCTAATTTGCCTAATTCCTTGATATTTTCTTTTACACCGGGGACTTTTGCCATCAAACCTTGAACTTGACTAACTGCTTTTTTAGTACTGCCTAATTCACCAGTATCCATTATAAGCAAAGTTGCATCTAGTTTAGCTTTTAGCGACTTCGGGCCATCTTTTTGATTAAAAAAGATCAGATAATCTGAATTAACAGTTGCTGCATCAAGACCTGATGCTTTACCGTGATTAATCATTTCAGCATGGTTAGTAATTCCAATTATTTCTTCTTCAGTTAAATTAAGTTTGAAATAAGCATTCATTGCTCTTGTTGTAGCTAGAGCGACTGTGGCGCTTGAACCTAAACCGCGTTCTATTGGAATCTCTCCTGTATAAGTTATTTTCAGAGTTTCATTACTGGCAGCTTTTGTCAGCATCGTTTTAACAACATATTTTAGTCCATCATATTCAGATGGAGACATAAAAAAAGGCCCTTGATAATGAGCCGTATCCATCCACATTTGCTCTGCCGGTTCAACAGTCGTTTTAATATGCAATGATTTGATTGGCAATGCTAACGCATCATAGCCATAAACTACTGAATGTTCACCGATAAGAATAACTTTTCCGTGTGCTAAAAAACTTGATTTCATTTTATTTAAGATCCTTATTGTTTGTAAAAAAATTTGGTTCCTATGCTAAAATAATGACAAAGGAGAAGAGAACAGATGATCAAATTTCTAGTCGGTCGGCAAACCGATCCCATGCAGGAAAAAATTTTACAGGAAGCAGTACAAAATTATCAGCACTTTCCTGATCATAAAACTTTTGTCATCGTTCCCAACCACATTAAGTTTACCACAGAAGTCAGAGCAATAAATAGGTTGGCTACCAGTCAAAACCATACTGAGCAATCTGTCAAAAATCTGCAAGTTTTATCATTTTCACGTTTGGCCTGGTTTTTCTTAAAAGATGCAAAAAAGGGCTTGCCAACTGAACTTGATAATGCTGCTGCAGCAATGCTTCTTGCAAAAATTGTTGATCAAAAGAAAGATCAGCTGCACCTTTTTCAGACTACTAACTTGAATCCAGGCTTAATAAAGCAGTTATATGATACAATTCTGCAAATTCGCGAAGGCAATTTGAATCTTGATGATATCGATCAAGATGCTCTTGAGCTTGAAACCAAAAATAAGATTTCTGATCTTAAAATTATTTATTCAGCGTTCATTGAAGCCATTACAGGCAAATTTTCTACCTCAAACGAGATACAGTTGCAGTTAAATGAATTTTTAGCTACACAAAAAAATTTAGATCAAGCAGACTTTTACTTTAGCGATTTTTCTCATTTTTCTCTTCAGGAATGTCTAACCGTCAAATTATTGATGACCAAAGCCCATAGTGTCACATTGGCTTTTAAAACGCAGCTGGGTGAGATTAACCCAAAAGCTGAGCCAGGAGATTACGATTATGTCATTCAAACTACTATCAATAAACTATTACAATATATTAAAGCTCATAATTTGCCACATCAAATATTAACTACAGACATTAGTCCCAGACCAACTAAAAGAGAGTTGCTCAATGAATTTTGGACTGGAGACGTAAGCAACATTGGTGATCTTAATCAAGTCCAACTCGTGCGTGCAGATAACAGATATGCAGAGGCATATTACGTAGCTCACACCATTTACCAGCAGGTTGCATTAAGACACTATCGCTATCGCGATTTCTTAGTTCTGGCACCAAATCTGCATGAATATGAGACATATTTAACCCCAATTTTAAGACAGAATCAAATTCCTTTCTTTAATGATTTACAACAAGAAATGAAGTACCATCCTTTAGTGGTCTTAATTGAAAACATCGCTCAGTTATTGTCGAGACCTTTTCAGACCCAAAATTTGCTGGCCATAATGAAGACCCGTTTAATAATACCTGACTGGTATCAAGACGAAACGGCTTATGTATATGATGTTGACCAATTAGAAAATTTTGTTCTCGCTCATGGCATAAACCATAATTTATGGCAGAGAAACTTTGCGGATTATATGGCAGCAGAGGTCATAGGATTAGACAAAATTCCCGAAGAAGTAAATAAAATAGAAAAATTAAAAGAATATTTTATCAAACAAATTACGCAGCTTTTTAACAGTTTAAAAGAAGAAAAGGATAGCCAAAAAGCTATTACGATATTTTTTAATTTTTTAACTAACAATGGAGTCAATGAAGTATTAGAAAAATGGCGTGCTGATGCCCAAGAAGATGGTGCTTTACAAGAAGCCCGGCAGTCAGAACAGGTTTGGGATCTTCTTATTAATCTGCTACATGATTATTTGTTAATTAACCCTGATAATTTTGATCCAGCAGGCTTTTTTGCAGTACTGATTAACGGTTTTAAGGAAGCTACCTTTTCTCAAATTCCAGCCACTTTGGATGCTGTAAATTTATCCGAAATGGGTATTGTTCAAGTCAGTGGCTACAAGCAGGTTTTTATTATGGGGGCAACAGTTAACGGCTTACCACAAATACAGAACACTCCCGGCTTTTTAAGTACAGAAAATCTTGCTGAATTAAAAAAAGATTTTGGCGAAGACTCTTATATTGAAGATAGGCAGCAGCTAAGTAACTGGGATCAAAACTACCAATTTGGTAATTGTTTGGCTTTAGCACAGGACAAAGTTTATTTGTCATATTGTTTAGCGACTGATGAGGGTAGTACAGTACAGCCTTCAATTTATTATGAAAGGTTTAAAACTGCGGGTGCACCAGAATTTTCGCAACACAATTTACCTGAAGAACTTAGTCAGTTATTATCTTTTATAACCAATCCACAGGCAAGTTTAGGATATCTAAGCTATCTTAATCGGGCAGAAAAGAATATTGATGTTAAAGAATTGTTAAAGCTAACGGCTGAGCTTTTACCGCAAAAAACAGCTAAAGTTATAGCAGGAAGCAATTTTATAAACGAACCTCAAAATATCGGTCCTGACTTGGCACAAAAATTATATGGTTCAAACCTCAATTCTTCTGTTTCTCAGCTGGAAACTTTTTATGAAAATTCATACGAATATTTTTTGACATATGGTTTACACCTTCATAAAAGATTTGAAAATGAATTGGATGCTATACAAGCTGGCAATTATTTCCACGAAACCTTTGACCGTTTAGTTAAGGAGTTAAATGACCGCTCACTTGATTTGAAAGAAATTGATGACGAAACACTAAATCAGTTACTTACAATTGTACGTACAAAAATGAAAAATGAGGCCAGATATCAGCAATTATTAAATGACCCATTTAATGAGTTTTTATTTAAGTGTCTTGATAAAACTACTAGTAAAGTAGCAAGTAATTGGCATCATGCAGTTTCCAAAACTCCTCTGCGTGCTAAATATTCAGAGTTAAGTTTTGGAAAAGGTGAACAGGTGCAAGGACTTAACTTTAAAGTGCCAGGCATAGAAGGTAATCATTACGTTAATTTAAGGGGAAAAATAGATCGAGTTGATTTGGCTCATGTTCCTGATCAAAACGGATTAATTGCTCAAGTAATCGATTATAAGTCCTCCGCTAAAAAATTTGATCTGGGGTTATTTTACCAGGGTATTTCTTTACAAATGGTTTCATATCTAGATGTGTTAATGCAAAACCACAAATTCTTTGCTGGATCTGACCCACTTTCACTTTTAGGTGCTTTTTATCAAACAGTTACAAGGCAAACAGAAAAGCTAAATAACAAAAAATTGTACAACAATAATTTGCAGATAAAAGAAGCATACTTAGATGGCCAAATTAAACTTAAATATACTGGTTTAATTAATGATGACAAGCTATTAATGCTCGCGGCTGAACCTGACTTAAATAAACCACGTAGTACTTCTTCCATTTATGCCGGAGTCAGTTCTACGAAAGATGGATCTTTAAAGTTTGGTGGCAGTTATTTCAACAGTGATGAACTTGAATTATTGCTGAAATATGACGAAGAGCTTATTAAAGATGCCTCCAGTCAAATTTTAGCGGGAAAAATAAAGCTGAATCCCTATAAATATGGGAATGGAAATAATGCATTAACTTATTCAGACTTTCGTGATATTTTCTTTTTTGACGCCATGTTGAAAGAAAATAAGTATCATCAAGTAGGGAGCCTGAAAAGGGATGAGCTACTGGAAAAGATTAAAAAACGGCTAAAGGAAGGAAATTAAAGATGGTTCAAGAAAAAAGAAAAACTCCATTTACAGCCGTTCAAGAAAAAGCTATAAATGATCATGGCCGCGACATACTAGTATCGGCTTCCGCAGGTAGTGGCAAAACCACCGTTCTTGTACAGCGCTTAATGAAAGAAATTCTTTCTGGCGTCAGTGTTGATCATCTTTTAGTAGTCACATTTACAAAAGCAGCTGCAGCTGAAATGAAAAAACGAATTAAAGAAGTATTATCAAATGAAATGCAGAAGTCTTCAAAAAAATCATATTTGAGACAACAGTTAAATCTAATTGATTCTGCTAATATTTCTACGATTGATGCCTTTTGTTTGGATGTAATCCATCGTTTTTATTATGTAATCGACATTGATCCCAGTTTCAGTATACTAACTGATGATTCTCAAGCGGAATTAATGCGTGAAAGAGCATTAAAAGAAGTTGAAGGAGAATTCTTAGAGAAAAAAGACAGGGACTTTATAGCTTTTTATGATAATTTTGCAGGTGACAGGGATGCTGCATCTCCGCAAAATTTATTGTTAGACTTATATAATTACGCAATGGCTAAGCCTGATTATCGAAAATGGCTGCAAGGGCTACCCCAAAAATATCAAGTGGGAGAAGAAGTAATCAAGTCTTCTTTGTGGCAGAAAGAAATTAAACCTTATTTAGTCAATCTTTTCCAAAATCTTGCTGATAAGTTAGAGCATTTTTGTCAAAGTACGGTAATGGAAACTAAGGATCTGCACAAAACAAAAGACACTTTTGACCTGTTTGAAAAGTGTCTTAGCGGCTATTTGCATGATCTGGAAAATGATAGTCCATATGATGAGCAACGAGAAAGATTGCGTGCCTGTGTTTTCAAAAGCGGTATGCGCAGATCAAAAAATTGGGACGAAGATATTGTTGCTTTTTATGATGAGTGCTGTGATTTTAAAAACGAAGCAAGAGAGCAGAT
The DNA here is from genome assembly GCF_019972815.1 of Lactobacillus huangpiensis. Classification (GTDB taxonomy): domain Bacteria; phylum Bacillota; class Bacilli; order Lactobacillales; family Lactobacillaceae; genus Lactobacillus; species Lactobacillus huangpiensis. The sequence goes on along the minus strand of NZ_BPPA01000003.1, from coordinate 146,743 downwards.
TTTAACTACTTTTGTTTCTTTTTATGCTACTGACGAAAAAGAGCAATTGTCTATGATGCAAAAAGGTCAGCAAATAATGGCTGCAATTGTAAAAGCAGAACTGGCACTGATTGACCGTTTTAATCAATTAAAAAGAGCAGAAAACCTGCTTGATTTTAGCGACATGGAGCAATTAGCATACCAAATTCTCAGCCAAGACACTTCTGCATCCCAAATGGCACGAACCTTTTATCAAAATAAATTTAATGAAATTTTGGTCGACGAGTATCAGGACATCAACCCGCTACAAGAAAATATCTTGCAATTAATTAAAAAAGATGGTCAAAACAATCTTTTTATGGTTGGTGACGTTAAACAATCAATTTATGGCTTTAGGCAAGCTGAACCAAGTTTGTTTTTACACAAGTATCAAGAAGCAGCCCTTAAAGAAAATCAAGCAAAAGAAGAAAGAATTTTATTGTCTGACAATTTCCGTTCTTCTAAGCCAGTTATTTCTATTGTTAATCAAGTATTTAAAAATATTTTGACGGATGATTTTGGAGGTATTGATTATAATAAGGAGAGTCAGCTGACTTATGGTGCCAAATATTATCCTTCAAATCTTCCTGATGCAACTGAAATACTAATTCATGAAAAAAATAGTGACCAAACTAACCCTCAAGAAGATGATCATGACGATATTGACTCAGCTGAAATTGCTATGGTTATTAACCGTATTAAAAAATTCGCAGAGGAAAATTTGTTAATTTATGACAAAAATTCGCAAAATAGCAGTCATTTAAGACCTTTTAAGTACAGTGATATTGTTATTTTAACCAGAAGTCGCAGCAATAATCTTGAAATTATGCAAGAGTTTGCCAAAAATCATATTCCTATAATGGTTACCGATGCGAAAAATTATTTTCAAACTTTAGAATTAACTATAATCATGAACTACTTGAGGATCATTGACAATCCAGATCAGGACATTCCTCTTGTAGCTGTATTAAGGTCACCACTTTTTAATTTTACAGAACCTGAACTCAGTACGATTAGAATTCATACGCAGAATGCCAGTTTTTACAATGCTTTAACTTCTTATGTTGCTGTGGGTGATGAACTTAGTCAAAAAGTAAAAGATTTTTTGAATCAACTCGAAGAATTGCGTAAATTTGCTGCAACACATAGAATTTCAGAATTGATTTGGAGCATCTATGAAAAAACCAGCCTGCTTGAAATTATGACCTCACTACCTAATGGCAAGCAGCGAAGAGTCAACTTAGAGGCTTTATATGAAAGGGCTGCTTCATATGAAAGCGCTGGTTTTAAGGGCCTGTATCAATTTATCAATTTTATCGAGCGAATGAGACGCAGCCAAAAAGACTTGGCGCAACCCCTTTTAACTAAAGAGGCCGGCAACTCTGTGCGTCTAATGACTGTACATAGTTCCAAGGGCTTGGAATTTCCCATTGTTTTTTACTTAGGCTTGCAACACCAATTTCAAAAGCGGGATTTAAGTGGCAATTACATTATAAATTCAGGTTCTGTAGGTTTAACTATCAAGCAAAAACATTATCGTGCTGATACCCTTGTTAAATCTATCGCCAATATATCCAAAAAAAAGCAGCTTTTAGAAGAAGAAGCTCGCATTTTATATGTAGGGATGACCCGAGCAAAGCAAAAGTTAATTTTGGTAGCTGATTTAAAAAATCTGCCTCGAACAATTGAAAATTGGCAAAATGAAGCTGATCAAAATGGACGTCTCACGTTGAGCAGTAAGCTTAACGCTTCAAATCCTATGAGTTTGATTGGTCCATCAATCAAATGGGACAAGCTTTTAAGTCAAAAAATTAATGATATAAATTCAGCGTTGGAAACAAGTCAGGAACTGCTTTATATCCAGTACCAAGATGAAAAGGTTTATCCTCAAGAAGATGCTGGTCCAGAGGAGAACAAAACTGAGAACATTTCATCATTAGAAGAATATACAAAAAAACTATTTAATTTTAATTATCCTTTTCAAGATGCCAGTCAGACAACTGCTTATCAATCAGTATCTGAAATTAAAAAAGCATTTAGCGATCCTCTTGATACCGAACTGGAAAATGCGCACCTAATTTCTTCAACTAATCGTTACTTGCAGCCAATAGATACTAAACCTGATTTTCTGTTTAAAACACGGTTTACAGGAGCAGAAATCGGTACTGCAATGCACCTGATCCTGCAATACTACGATTATCATGGATCGGGAAACATCGACCAAGTTAAAGAAGAAGTACAGGAACTAGTTAAGCAAAATAAACTTAATAACAATATTGTTTCCAGTTTAGATTTAGAAAAAATAAATTGGTTTGTTCATAGTGATTTTGCAAAGAAATTTTGGCAAAAGCCAGAAAACTTGCACCGTGAAATTGAATTTTCGAGTCTGTTGCCAGCCGATAGTCTATTTGATAATTTCAGTGATGCAGACGCAAAAATTTTAATTCATGGTACAATAGATGGTTATTTTACCGAAAAAGATGGCATAATATTATTTGATTATAAAACCGATCATATTGATCAAACTCATTTGCAATTAGCTATCAAAAACATAAAGCAAAAATATTTAGGTCAGCTGCGTCTTTATGAAAGAGCTCTTAATTCCTTTGCTGACAAAAAAGTTAAAGCAAAATACTTGGTTTTGTTAGATGCATGCAAAATTGTTGAATTAAATTAACAGAAAGGAGGGTAATTGCAAAATGAAATCATTCGAGCATACCGTTTTTGCTGTAGTGGATTTAGAAACTACGGGAACACAACGGGAAGAAAATAATCATATCATTCAGTTTGGCTGCGCTATTATTAAGAATATGAAAGTTGTCAAGACTTACTCTTTTATGATTAATCCTCACCGCGAAATTCCGATAGCGGTGCAAAATTTAACCCATATACACAACAAAGATGTAGCTCAAGAAAAAGATTTTGCTTATTATGCACCCAAGATTGTCAAAATCTTGAAAAATACTGTCTTTGTAGCTCATAATGTTAACTTTGATTTGCCATTTTTAAATTTTGAATTAGTGCAGCACGGCTATGAACCACTAACTAATCGCGCAATAGATACGGTAGAGCTAGCAAAAATTGCATTTCCTACTGAACCATCATACAAGTTAAGCGATTTGACAACTCGCCTGCAGATTAGACATTTAAACCCTCATAAAGCAGATTCTGATGCCTACGGCACCGCTGTTTTATTAATAAAAATAATTGAACGACTTGAAAATCTTCCTCAAGCTACTTTAAATACGCTAAGCTCTTTGGCTCACGGTTTAATACGTGACACTTCATGGATTTTCACTACCATTGCTGATAACGCACGCAAGGAAAAAAGGCCGTTATCTTCACAATATCAGCAAGTACGACAAATAATTTTACGAAAACAAGAAAAACTTAATAATGTTGAACATCAACAGTCAAATGTTTTTCCGAAAAGTGACACGGACAAAAAGAAATTATTTAAAAATAAAATTAATTACCGCCAGCCTCAGGTAGACCTCATCAATCGAATTGAGCAGTTTTTGAGTAACCCTAAACAGAAAGCATTATTGATAGAAGCACCTAATGGTACTGGTAAAACCTTTTCTTACTTGTTTTCATATTCCTATCGATTATATACAAACAGAAAATTGGTAATTGCCACGCCAACCAAAGTACTGCAAAGACAAATAATAGATCAGGAAATTCCACAATTACTAAATGTAACCAAGTTGGATTTAAAAGCAGAAGAAGTAAAAGCCAGCAGCCATTACCTTGACTTAGATGGTTTTTATCAAAGTTTGTATCAGGGAACTCCAAATAAACTAACTTTGGTGTTACAGATGCGCATTTTGGTTTGGTTAACTGAAACTCAGACAGGTGATCTAGATGAATTGCAACTGACCAATTATCGTGCTCCCTTATTTGCCCAAATTGCTCACCCTGGAGATGCTCGTGTTGGCAGTATTTTTGCTGATGTTGATTTCTGGAATTTGGCAAGACAAAGGCAGGAGCAGGCTGACATTTTAGTTACGAATCATGCTTATTTAGCGAACCACTATAATGATACAATTTGGGGTCAAAATCCCTACCTCGTTATTGACGAAGCTCATCGTTTTGTTGACAATGTGATCACTTCAAGGAATGACTCATTTCAATTTGAATCATTGTGGGGAGTTCTTAATCATCTGCGTAATTTACTTTATTATGCTGATGACAGCGTATTTAACCAATATGGCAATGATGTACAGTTCAATTTTCTCTTAGAAAAATTAGATCCGGCAATACTTGATTTGATCAAAGTTATTAATCATTTGCAACGTTTGCTCTGTTCAAAAAAGAAAAAAGCTGTCAGTCAAAATACTTTAGCCAATGGCAACTTGCTTCTCAGTTTCAGGGGCATGGATCTTTTTCCCAAGAATAGTCAATTTTTAACTAAATTGGCGGAATTACAACGAAAATTAGAAAGCATCAGACAGAACACAAATCAAATCTTATTTAAGCTTTACAATGAAACTGACAGCTCGAATATCGATAGGGATGCTATTTTAAGTGAAATTTCTGATCAAATAGATCAACTTGATGACTATATCACCAAAAGCTATCAATTATCGGATTTACTTCGAAAAAAAGTCTATGTCAATTCAGAAGGGTTTATCATTACTTTAACTAATCCGCAAGATCCTTTAAGTGCCAATTTAAGCTGGCTAATGCTTGATGCAACGCCAGAACTTCATAAAATATATGATCGCTTCAACCATATTTCATTTGTCAGTGCTACCTTAACCAGTGGAAAAGGGTTCGATTTTATCACTAAGCTTCTTGGCTTAACTTATTTAGCACCACAAAAGTATATAGGAACAAGCACATTTAAGTTGAGTAAACATCTTGAAGTATTGTCTGTGACTGACTTTCCCGATATTAACGATCCAAAGTATGAGAAAAAGCTAACTCAGATTTTGGAAAAAGACCTGACAAATAAAAGTCATGTTTTAGTTCTTATGACAAATCTTGAACAAATAAAAAATGTTTTTAGTGCTATTATAAATTCTCCCAGTTTACGTGATTTTGAAATATTGGCTCAGGGCGTTTCCGGTTCAAATAACCGGATTATTAAGAGATTTGCAATTGCCAAGCAAGCACTTATTTTAGGAGCAGATAGTTTTTGGGAAGGAATTGATTTTCATGAATGTGGCGTTGATTTGGTAATAGCAACTAAATTGCCTTTCGAATCACCGGATTTGCCGGAAGTTAAGTTGCGCCAAAGACAACTTGTTGACAGAGGTATAGATGTTTTCCATGCTGATACAATGCCACGAGCAATTATTCGCTTTAAGCAGGGGATGGGCAGGCTAATTCGTGGAGAACAGGACAGGGGGCAGTTCCTAATACTGGATTCAAGAATCTGGTCAAAAGATTACGGTTCTGTTTTTCTGGCTGCCGTTCCAGTTAAAGTCAAAAAAACATCTTTAAGTAATTTACAGGAAAAGTTAACAAACTATGATACAAGATGATACAAAACAAACATTTAAATTTTTAGCATGGGTATTTATAATTTTGATCTTTTTATACTTTGCCTTCATTGTTATTTTTTATAAAGCAGGTAATCCAGAACGGTCAGAAACTCGTGAACTCAACAGAATAGCAATCGAAAAGACTCCTATCAAATATACAGAAAAAAACTATCATTTAAATCGTGGTGTTAATAGTTATGCGCTTAAGGGTCTAACTAAGGACCATAAGACATACTATTTTATCTATTTGCCAGGATCTAAAAAAGCATATCTTTATTCAGCAAGCAGAGGCGTAAATGAAGGACTCATACGTAATAAATATATTGCAAAAGAACCTAATGAAAAAATTACTGAAGTAAATCTGGGCTGGTATAAAAATAAACCCGTTTGGGAAGTAAGTTCTAAAAATATAGCTGGTGAATATCATTATCAGCTTTATAATTTTAAAGATGGAAAATTAGTAGGTTAAGTCGCTAAATTGATCAAACTTTGGTATCATTAATTTGATTACGATAAGGAAAGTGGAATAAAAGTTTATGACAGAATTAATTTCAATAGAAGATTGTCGCAAGCATGTTGACCAAGAAGTACGGATGCACGTTTGGTTGACTGACAAACGTTCAAGCGGCAAAATAGTGTTTTTACAATTACGTGATGGTACTGCCTTTTTTCAGGGAGTAGTTCGTAAAAATGCAGTTTCTGATGAAGTGTTTGAAATTGCAAAATCTTTGCATCAAGAAGCAAGTTTTTATATTAAGGGAACTGTACACCAAGATGAGCGCTCCCATTTTGGTTATGAAATTCAAATTTCCGACTTAAAGCTAATTACTAACAACGAAGGTTATCCCATCGGTAACAAAGAACATGGGATTGAATTTTTGCTTGACCATAGACATTTATGGCTTAGAAGCAAACGTCCTTTTGCAATTATGCGCATCAGAAATACTATTTTCAAAGCTACAGTTGACTTTTTTGAAAATGAAGGCTTTGTAAAATTTGATGCTCCTATCTTTATGCATTCTGCACCTGAAGGAACTACCGAATTATTTCACACGGAATACTTTGGAGGAGATGCTTATCTATCACAATCCGGACAACTATATGGTGAAGTTGGAGCAGAAGCATTCGGTAAAATTTTTACTTTCGGTCCAACTTTTAGAGCTGAAGAATCAAAAACGCGCCGCCATTTAACTGAATTTTGGATGATGGAGCCAGAAATGGCTTGGATGCATCAGGATGAATCTCTTGATTTGCAAGAACGTTTTTTGTCATATGTGACTGGTCAAGTTCTCAAGCATTGTCAATATGAATTAGAAATTTTAGGTCGTGATCCCCAAAAATTAGAGCCTGCAGTACAGGGTAACTATACACGCTTGTCATACGACGATGCAGTAAAGATTTTGCAAGACGATGGGCGCGACTTCAAATGGGGTGATGATTTTGGTGCTCCTGACGAAGCTTTCATTTCTGAAAAATTTGATCGTCCATTTTTCATTGTTAATTACCCGACAAGTATTAAACCATTTTACATGAAGAAAAATCCTGATAATCCTAAGGAATACCTATGTGCAGATGTTTTAGCACCAGAAGGTTATGGCGAAATCATGGGGGGTTCTGAACGTGAAAGTGATTATGAAACTTTGCTCAAACAAATCCATGAGGCTGGTTTAAATGAGAATGATTACAGCTGGTATTTAGATTTGCGCAAATACGGCAGTGTACCTCATTCCGGCTTCGGTATGGGCTTTGAACGTGTTATTGCTTGGATCTGCAAATTAGATCACGTCCGTGAAGCTATTCCATTCCCGAGAATGATTAATCGTCTAGAACCTTAAATTAAAGTTAATAGTATAGTTAAAAGTTGAACTAAAAAATATTTAGTTCAACTTTTTTAAAGGGAGAGATTAATATGCGCTACAATGATTACCGCTTCATGGGTTTCACTACTTTATCAAACGGGTTACTTGCTTATTATCCACAACTTAATATTGACGATGCAGAAATGATGGTCATTATCCAATTGGAAATGTTTGCCCAAAAAAACAATTTTTTTCCTACCAATGAACAGATTGCGACTAATACTAATTTTTCTGTTACAGAAATCACTGCTTTAATTCAAAAATTAATTGAAAAAAATTTAATTGTAATTGACCAGATAACTGACAAGAGCGGCATGATTGGAAACAAATATAATCTTAATGAGTTATATGATAAACTGGACCAACTGTTGGAAAATAAAATTTCTTCTGCCAATAAAAAAATGCCTGCTAAAAAGGCAGAAACTGCTGTTGATAACACCCCGTTAAATCAATTAGTAAGGCAGTTTGAAATTGAATTTGGTCGTTATTTAAGTCCAATAGAACGAGAAGAAATTTCTGCTTGGCTCAATGTAGATCACTACGATCCAGCTATTATTAAGCTGGCTTTGCGCGAAGCTGTCTTATCTCAAGCATATAGCCTAAAATACGTTGACCGTATTTTGCTGAATTGGCAAAGACATAACTTAAAAACAAGTAGTGAAGTTCAAAAGTTTTTGAGGAGGAATCGCTAAATGAAAGCAGAAAAATTACTTAGTAAAAATGAAGCCAGAAAAGTGTTAGAGTGTATCAACCGCATGTATCCTGATGCCAAAAGTGAATTAGTTTGGGACAATAACTTTCATTTGTTATGTGCTGTCTTAATGAGTGCTCAAACAACAGACAAGATGGTAAATCGAGTAATGCCAAAATTTATGAAGGATTATCCTGAACCTAAGAATTTGGCCATGGCAACAATTCCAGAAATAGAAAATCATATTTCCCAAATTGGGCTTTATCATTCAAAAGCTAAGCACTTAAAAGAAACTGCGGAAATTCTAGTTTCAAAATATGATGGTAAAATTCCAAAAGATAAAAATAAATTAATCTCTTTGCCGGGAGTCGGTGAGAAAACTGCTAATGTTGTTTTAGCAGAGGGATTTGGAATTCCTGCGATAGCAGTCGATACACATGTGTCACGAATTTCTAAACGATTTCATATAGTGCCTCAAAATGCCAAACCTCTTGAAGTAGAAAAAAGGTTAGAAGAAATCTTACCAAAAGACGAATGGATTCATACACATCACGCAATGATTTTATTTGGTCGCTATTCCATGACAGCGCGTGATAAAAATGATCCTTACAGTTATTTAATAGAAAAATAGTGTTTAAAAAATAAAAGTTTAGTATAATTTCTTTATCAAAATAATATTAAAGGAGACTATACTATGAGTGGTTGGCAAACGACTAATTTTATTTTTGGGTTTTGCTTTATTCTTATGGCTTCGTCCATATGATGGAACTGGCGTTCATAATACTATGTATGTAAAATTGATTTCCTTAACTGTTTTAACAATATTTTTTGCCTTTGTTTTTTTAATAGAATTCATTTTTTACCTTATACTGAAAAACAATAAAAAATAAAAACGTCGAAAGATTTTTCGACGTTTTTTTTAGTTAATGTTCATTATTTTCATTATTGGTTGAATTGTTGCTTTCTCCTCCAGGTTTGTTAGGTCTTTGCTCTTGATCAGAACTGGTACCTGAATCAGAATTGCCAGATTGATTATTTTGACCTGAATTTTGTGAATTATTTTCATTAGTATTGTTTTTATTCTTGTCTTTTGAATTTTTCGCTTTTCTGTGATTCTTATCAGGTTGACTAGTTGAGCCATTTTGATTGTGATGAACAGAATATCTTCCTTGAGTATTAGTTGAAGATGAATCATTAGTGTTAGTTTTTTCATCATCTTCATCATAATCGCTGCTGTCATCAACAATACCAATAGGAGAATGGCCACGAACAAACAACTGCCATTCTCCTGTAGATGATACCTCTGGTGGATTTGAGTTTTTAGCGATTTTAGCTCGGATCACAGAGTCAGGTTTTTGCCAATCAACATTTTCTTTATTTCTCATTAAATAAGTCATCATGTTCTTATAAAAAAGCTGTGCAGATTGTTGACCAACACCAGAAATAGTACCATCTTTTAGATTATCATAGCCCGTCCAAACACCAATTGAATAGCTAGGGGTGTAACCCACAAACCAGGAGTCTTTAGGTGTTGCAGCGTATGCTGGGCATCGTGCCAAATCCTGTTCTGAATATTTAACAGAACCAGTTTTCCCCGCATGATATAAACCTCTAATCTGTGCGTTGGTTCCAGAACCGTGTTTAATTACACCTTTCAACATGTCTGTAATCATGTAGGCAGTAGCCTTGCTCATCACTCGAATGCCTTCAGAGTCATAATTTCTGGTAAGTCCATCAGGAGTTTCGATTTTAGAAACAAATTGCGGTTTATGATAGATTCCCATCGTAGCAAATGCACTAAAAGCACCAGCCATCTGCAAGCTTGACGCATTTACACCAATCGCCACTGACAAGCCTGAGTCCTCAGGAACATTGATATCCATTTTCCCAGCAAATTTTGTTGCTCGTTTAACACCAACTTTTTTCAAAGTTTTGACTGCGGGAACATTACGTGACTGTTCCAAAGCATGCCTCACAGTCATCATACCATCATATTTATTATCCCAGTCGTAGAGCTGGACATTTGTTCCTGGATAAACATACTTGCTATCATCTAACATTTTTGCTGTTGACCAATTGAGATATTCAATTGCTGGACCATAATCTAAAACTGGTTTTATCGAAGAGCCAGTTGATCGAGTGGTTTGTACTGCACGATCTAAACCCAATTGAACTGAAGAGGGCAGGTGCCTTCCACCAAGTATAGCTACTACGTGACCATTACTTGGATCAACCACGGATGCTCCTATTTGCATCTTGTCATTAGTAAAAGGAACCAGACCACTGTTAGCCAATTGATAAAGTTTCTTTTGAGCTTTTTGGTCCATATTAATGGTAATCTTTAAATTGTCACGAAAAGGATCAAAGCCTTTAGCTCTGACTTCGGCAATTGCTTCCTTTACATAGGGATCATTAATTTTGCGTAAGTTAGATTGCTTACGCTGATTATGAGGTTTTAAACCCTTTTTTATGCTTTCTTTCCTAGCTTCATCATACTGTTCCTGAGATATTTTTTTATTGTTTAACATTGCTTTTAGAACAATATTACGCCTATATTTTGCATATTTTGGGTAGGTATAAGGATTATATACGGTTGGTCTATTAGGCATTCCCGCAAGCATGGCTGTTTGCGCTAAGTCCAGATCTCCAATCTTTTTGCCATAGTAATAGTTAGCGGCGGTGCCAATTCCGGTATTACCATAATTCATATATACCTTATTGATATAAAATTCCAGAATTTCATTATGGCTGTACTCTCTTTGAACTCTCATAGCCAGCCATGCTTCCTGAGCCTTTCTGCGTAATGTTCTTTGGGAAGCAGCAGTTGAAAATTTTGTCAGTTTAACTAATTGCTGGGTAATTGTAGAACCACCTGCAGAAATGCTTTTGCTTTTAGCGTTAGTTAACATTGAACCTGCAATTCGAATAGGATCAATTCCCAGCTTGTCTCTGTAAAAGCGCTTGTCTTCAACTGATACAATAGCATCTTTTAGTAGTTGCAAATCCTTGCTGTCTTTGACGTATAACCTTTTTTCGGTACCAAGGGACATGATAAATTTGCCATTTGTGTTGTATAACCCTGACGATCCGCCACTTTCAAGATCAGCTCGACTAATGTTTGGAGCATCTTTAGCATAATAGGCAAACAAACCTACACCAGCTACTGAAATTAAAAAAACACCTAAAAATGTCCACTTAAGTATTTTACGCCACAATGGTTTAGGCAAACTTTGCCGGTAATTCTTACGTGATTCACGTCCATTATTTGAGTTTGAATTTTTATTTATCATCGTGTATTTTCCTATCCGAGATAAAAGAATCTATGGCTTTCAGGTATGGTAGATTAGGTTGAAAGCCACTCTTAATCTCTATTGACCAATCTTCGACTTCTTTTAACGTTAATGAACTTTTATCTTTAGTCCACCAAGCTTTTATTATTGCACTTGCCGGAGTTACAAAATAGCGGTTTAAGCTTGTAAATCTTATTATTGTAAAGCATATTCCTTTTTGCTTCAAGCATTCTGCCAAGTGAATTATTTGATGCTCGTGAAAATTTTTTAAAGGAAAATTGGTTTTATTTTTGGTCTCTTTTGCTTCAAAGTCCAGGTAATAACCTTTATAAACCCCATTATAATCCGTAGTGGATTCTTGGCGAAAATAGGCCTCTTTTATTACTGCACGTGACCTTTTAGGGTAGTCTACCTTAACGATTTGAACTGGCGTTGGCTTTTTATGCACCACTGCGATTTCTTTTGTACGATAATATTTATTAGATTCATTAATCATCTGCTCAAGGTTCATCCCCCGGTCAGAAAAATTAATATTTTTGTGTCTTCTTTTTTGGTGCTTGACTTGAGAAGTATAATTTGATTTGCGAAAAGCGGCAGAACTGCCTGTTGGATATTTGACCATAAATATCACTCCTGCTAGCATTATAGCAATAAAGAAAAAGTTTTTGAACAAGGAGCTATCTGTTTCATTATGCAAAGATTGTGGGTAACTGGATACCGTAATTATGAGCTTAATACATTTGGAGACAAAGACCTCAAGATAAAAATTATTAAAATGGTTCTAAAAAAACATATGATAAGCCTAATAGAAAATAACCAACTTGACTGGGTAATAACTGGAGCTAATTTGGGTGTAGAGCAGTGGGCAAGTGAGGTCGCAATCGACTTGCGACAAAAATATTCTTTAAGGGTTTCTATCATTGTTCCTTATGAGGAATTTGCCAGCAGATGGAATGAAAATAATCAGGAAAAGTATCTCTCTTTAAAACAGCAAGTTGATTTTTTTGCTTCCACTTCAAAAGAAACTTACCAAAATCCTGTTCAACTGCGCAATTATCAAAACTTCATGCTTATGCATACAGATAGAGCCCTGATGATCTATGACCCAGAAAATCCTGGAAAGCCCAAGTTTGATTATAATTTAATCAAAAAATACCAAGAAACGACAGAATATTCATTAGAATTAATTGATTTTTATGATCTGCAGGATGAAGCAGAAGAATTTCAGGAAAATCAAGATGACGAATATCAAGAATAAGATAACTTTGTTTTAAAATTAACATTTTAGTTTTAAGCCAGTCCAGTTTTTGCTAGAATAAAAGTGATATAAAAGGAGTTGTATATTATCATGGCAGATTTAAATGATATTCAACTATCCACTCAGGATATTTTAAAAAAACAATTTAGAACAAAGGTTAAAGGTTTGGATCCACATGAGGTTGATGTTTTTTTAGACAAAGTAATTGCTGATTACGATACATTTGAACAAATTATTGAAGATCTTTATGGTCAGATTGGCAAGTTGCAGGGAGAGTTGATGGACGATCGACATAAAGAAGATTCTATTCAAGAGCAAAAGACCAGAAGAGTCAGTCCAGCTGCTACTCAGGAATCAGTGCGGACTTATACACCGACCCAAGAACGTTCCACTCAGAGTTTTAGTCCAACAAATGAAGCAGATTCGCAAAAAGAAAATTCTACTAATATGGCTATCATTCAACGCATTTCGACTCTTGAACGGAAGGTATATAATTTGGAACAGCGAGTTTATGGGTTACAAAAAGAGTAAGCTTTGATATAATTTTTAATGGTGCAAATTTTGAGCAGTCGCGGTTTGATCTTGAAAAGGTCAGGCTGAGGAAAGTCCACGCACGCACGAGCTGCGATGCTTGTAGTGTTCGTATTTAGCCCAATAAGCTAAAGAATTTACAATTACGGCGAAAAAAGTGCTAAATCACCATTATGACATGCATGAATATTCTGAAAAGTGCCACAGTGACGAAGCAGAGGCGGAAACGCTTCTGGTGGAACGAGGTAAACCCTGCGAGCGTGCAACCCAAACTTGGTGGGGGCGTTTCAATCTAAGGAAATGAACTAAAGATTGGATTGCTGATATTTAGCAAAGATAGATGGCTGCTGAAGGTATTTATGCCACAAATACCTGAACAGAACGTGGCTTACAGAAATTTGCATTGGCAGCGTTGAGCTTTTCAAAGGGCTCAACGCTTTTTTTAAAGAAAAGAAAGAATAAAGATGGAAAAATATCAATTATATACAACTATGGGCGTTGGGTTTGAAAGTGTTGTTGCCAAAGAACTGCAGGCAATGGGCTATAAAACGCACACTGAAAACGGGAGAGTCTTTTTTACCGGTAATGAAACTGATATTGTCAAAACCAATCTCTGGTTAAGAACAGCAGACCGCGTTAAAATTTTACTAAAGGAATTTAAAGCCACGGATTTTGATACTCTTTTTAACCAAGTATATGAAATTGATTGGGCAGAATTACTACCTGTTGACGCTAAATTTCCTGTGAAAGGCAGATCAGTCAGGTCTAAATTACATTCTGAGCCAGGCATTCAATCAATCGTAAAAAAAGCGATTGTTAATAAAATGTCCGATCAGTATCATCGTCGCGGCTTCTTGCCGGAAAACGGTAATGAATATCCTCTTGACATTCATATAAACAAAGATATTGCAAGGCTTTCGTTAGATACAACTGGGGCCAGTTTGTTTAAAAGGGGTTACCGCATTGAACATGGGGGAGCTCCTCTGAAAGAAAACTTTGCGGCAGGATTATTAAAACTAACTCCATATGATGGCAGTCATCCCTTAATAGATCCAATGACTGGTTCTGGTACTCTTGCTATTGAAGCAGCCTTAATAGGAAAAAATATTGCTCCAGGAATTTGGCGCCAATTCGCCTTTGATGGCTTTGATTGGTTTGACAGCACTATTCATAATGAATTGGTAGCAGAAGCAAAGAATAAAATCAAACCACTTGAACAACCTATTTGGGCGTGTGACATTGATCAGTCTATTTTAGAAATTGCAAAATTAAATGCGAATAACGCAGGTGTATTACAAGATATTTATTTTAAACAGGTTGCGGTAAAAGATTTTGCTACGGATTTACAAAATGGGGTTATAATTGCAAATCCCCCATATGGTAAAAGACTGAAAGATCGAGAATCTGCCGAAAATCTTTATAAACAGATGGGCGACTCACTTCTAAAATATGATAGTTTCAGTCAGTATTATTTAGTTGGAGATCCTGCTTTTGAAAAATTTTTTGGTAAAAAAGCAACAAAAAAGCGAAAGCTATTTAATGGCAATTTAAGAGTAGATTTTTACCAATATTGGGCAAGAAAAAAATGATTACTGAAAAATCAAATACGGAGTTTTGGGTTATTACAGACACTCACCTAATTGCTGATAGCTTGCATGATAATGGCCATGCATTTCAACTTATTCAAAATACTAGTCAAGGTAAAGATCTGGCTTATCAAGAAATAGCTCTTCGAGCTTTTACTGATTTTGCTAATCAAAAGAAGCCAGCCGCTATCATCGTTACTGGAGACGTAACTTTTAACGGAGAACTTATTTCTGCACAAAAATTTGCGGAAATATTTAGTCGTTTAAAAGCAACAAAACTATTGGTTTTACCTGGGAATCATGATATATATGATGGTTGGGCGCGTGCTTTTAAAGGTCCAAATCAACTTTATGCTCACCAAATAAGCCCAAGGGACTGGCAGGAAATATTTAAAAGCTCATATGACTGCGCACTGAGCATTGATCCTGATTCATTAGCATACAGTGTTCAATTAAATCAGCGTTACCTTTTATTGCTACTAGATTCCAATATTTATGGTAAACATGAGGCAAATGGTGCCCCTGCTACTGAAGGACAAATAAATGAGGAACAAATTATCTGGCTAGAAAAACAGTTGGAAAATGCTAAAAGAAATCATCTGAGACCACTTCTATTTATGCATCATAATCTGTATGCTCATAATCCGGCAGTAAATCGTGGCTTTGTCCTAAATAATGCTCAACTTTTACGTCGTCTGTGTGAGGATTTCAACATTAAAGTTGCCTTTTCTGGTCATATACATGCTCAAAATATAGTTGGACCATTAGAAAGAACACCTACGATAGAAGTGGTCACCTCAAGTTTTTGTTCATATGACCAGGGATATGGGGTAATCAAGGTAAGACCAGATAACATTAAATATCAGCGTCATACATTTAACATGAAACCATTTTTGAATAAAAAAGAGCTGGAAGATCAAAATTTAGCTCATTTTCACCATTATTTGAAGGAAATTCAAATAAAAAATTTAAAAGGAAATTCAAATAAGAAAGATAATTTTAATAATGAACAATCTGAGCTTCTGCAAAAGGTAAATCATTTGTTTATAGAGATGAATTATCAGTATTTTACTGGTCACAATCATATCGAAAAGGAGCAATTAAAAAAATTATATTCTTCTCCAGAATTTAAAATTTTAGTCAATCAAAGACCTCGTTTTAGCAATTACATGAAAACTTTATTCGATACGACTGATCATAGCAATCTTGAAACAGAAATTTGGTATTGAAAAGGAGCCTTATGAGAAAAAAACATTTCATTATTTTAGGTCGCAGTGGATTAATTTATTTCAGCTGGGTATTAATAGTTCTTTTTTTATGTCTTATTTTCTTATATGAAAGTACAAAAATTTTCAACTGGCCGGCTTTAATTTGTGCCTTATTATTCGTGATATTATTAGTTCATACTTACTTTAATTCTTATTGGAACAATGAAATATTTAAGTTGCCATTTCGTGCTAAAGCAAAATTGACATCTGAACCAGCAATTATTTTCGACTGGCAGCTGCTAAAAATTTATAAAATCAGAATTGCTGAATTTGGTCAGTATTACTTATTAAGATTTGAAAAGTAAAGCAGGCAGACCTCTGCCTGTTTTTTACATCAGTTAAAAGTAAATTTAGCGTAATTCTTAATTTGTGACTGGCAATGCATAAAAATTGATCAATATTTGTTATAATGACAATTGATTAAACAAAAGGTGGGACCTAAATTCTAATATGAAAAGGATATTACTTAAAATGAAGAGTTAGATTTAACAATTTACATTTATAGAAAGAGGCATGCGCAATGAAATCAGATATTCAAATTGCACAAGAAGCTCACGCATTACCTATTAATGAAATAGCCGCAAAGGTCGGCTTAAGAGATACTGACATTGAACCTTATGGTAACGACAAGGCTAAAATTAACTGGCAGGCAATAAAACGTACCATGGCAAACCAACACCTTGGTAAACTTATTTTGGTTACCTCTATTTCACCTACTCCTGCTGGAGAAGGCAAGTCAACTATGACGATTGGTTTAGGAGATGCCATAAACAATCAGTTACATCAAAGAACCATGATTGCTTTAAGAGAACCGTCAATGGGGCCAGTTTTTGGCTTAAAGGGCGGAGCAACTGGAGGAGGTCAGGCACAGGTAATTCCAATGGAAGACATTAATCTCCATTTTACCGGAGATATGCATGCTTTAACCGCCGCAATTGATACTTTGGCTGCACTAGTAGACAATTATATCTATCAAGGAAATGAACTTAAGCTAGATCTTGACAGAATCCTCTTAAAACGCGGAATTGATGTGAATGATCGCAGTTTAAGAAATATTACTGTCGGACAGGGTTCAAAGTTTAATGGTGTTGAGCATAAATCCAGTTTTGCAATCACAGTTGCTAACGAATTAATGGCGATTCTGTGTTTGTCGACTGACATCAACGATTTAAAAAAGAGAATTGGATTAATGCTCGTTGGTTATACCATTGATGATCAGCCTGTTTTCGTTAAGGATCTTGGTTTTGAAGGTGCAATTGCTGCTCTTCTTTCCAACGCCTTAAAGCCCAACCTTGTACAAACTATTGAGCATACTCCTGCTTTAGTGCATGGTGGCCCATTTGCCAATATTGCTCATGGTGCAAACACAGTCATGGCAACGAATTTAGCCTTACACCTAAGCGACTACGTATTGACTGAAGCGGGATTTGGTAGTGATCTGGGTGGTCAGAAATTCATGGACTTTGTTTCTGAACATCTTGATAAAAAACCAGATGCCAGTGTAGTTGTGGCTACTGTCCGTGCCTTAAAATATCAAGCTGAAGGAACTACTGATAACTTAAGTAAGGAAAATCTGTCTGCTTTACGCGACGGTTTTGAAAATCTTAAGAGACATATGAATAATATGCGTAATTATGGTCTTCCAGTTATTGTTTTAATTAATCACTTCACTACAGACACTGAAAATGAGCTTAATCTTTTACAGAAATTGATCAAGGAACAAGGAATTGACTCTGTTGTGGTAGATTATCATGAACAGGGATCAAAAGGTGGCATAGATGCAGCAAAAGCAGTCCTTGATTTGGCAAATTCTCAAAGTGGTCATCTTATTCCGACTTACCAAAAAGATGATGACGTTAAAACTAAAATTGCAAAAGTTGCGCAAAAAATATATCATGCAGCACGAGTAGAATATAGTGAAAAAGCGGAAAAAGATATTCAAGAACTGGAAAAAATGGGGAAGGATAAGTTGCCTGTAATTATTGCCAAGACACAATATTCATTCACTGATAATCAAAAATTGTTAGGTGCTCCAAATGATTTTACCTTGCATGTTAAAGGTGCCAGTTTGAAAAATGGAGCAGGCTTCATTGTCATAACCACCGGACATGTTTTAGACATGCCTGGGTTACCTAAGCATCCTGCTGCATTAGATATTGATGTTGATAACAACGGCAAAATTAGTGGCTTATTTTAAAAGTAGCAATGCAATTTTTATATTTAATTATTTCGTTATTAATAGTGATCTTCGATCAGGCTTTAAAGTCTTTTATTGCTGGTAACTATAGACTTGGTGAATCACACCAGGTTCTTCCTCATATTTTTTCATTTACCTACGTGCAAAACGAAGGTGCTGCTTGGAATATTCTTCCTGGTCAAATGGGACTTTTTTATTTAATTAGCATTATTGCCATCATAGTATGTTTATATTATCTGTTTATTAAAAAATTTCATAGTAAGCTTTTCAGTACTGGAGTTGCATTAGTTCTTGGGGGAATAATAGGTAATTTAATTGATCGGATTCATCTAAAGTACGTCATTGATATGATCCAAGTCGATTTTATTCAATTCAATATTTTTAACATTGCCGATTCTGCAATAACAGTAGGGATAATACTCGTTTTTATTTATCTTCTGTTTTTTGATGAAAGCGAAAAAAATAATGCCTGATAAATATCAATTCGTAATTCAGGAGGAAAAAGGTAGAATCGATAAAGTGCTCGCGACCAAAATTCCATCTTTATCACGCTCAAGGATCCAAAATTTAGTGCAAGATAAAAATATTTTAGTCAACAGCAAGGCAGTTAAAACTTCTTATAAGGTACAAAAAAATGATTTGATTTCAGTTAGTGTACCGAAGTTAAAACCTTTGGCAGTAGTTCCAGAAGATATACCGCTTGATATTATTTATGAAGATCAAGATGTAATAGTTGTTAACAAACCTCAAGGTATGGTGGTTCATCCGGCTGCTGGACATCCAGATCACACTCTTGTCAATGCTTTGCTGTTTCATACAAAAAATTTAGCCGAAAGTCCTGAAGGCTTTCGGCCGGGAATTGTGCATCGAATTGATAAAGACACATCTGGTTTATTGATGGTGGCCAAAAATGCTTTTTCGCGTGAAAACTTAGAGAAACAGTTAGCACAAAAGACTAACAAAAGGCTTTATTTAGCAATTGTACATGGGAATTTTTCTGAAAAATCTGGAACAATTGAAGCTCCGATCGGACGTGATCATTATGATCGTAAAAAAATGGCTGTAGTTGAGAACGGTAAAAATGCAGTCACTCATTTTACTGTCCTAGAACAGTTTCAAAAATATAGTTTGATAAGATGTCAGCTTGAAACAGGGCGTACACACCAGATTAGGGTACACCTTGCGTATATTGGGCATCCCGTTGCAGGGGATCCATTATACGGACCACATCATACCTTAAAAGGTAATGGTCAATTTTTGCATGCTCAAGTTTTGGGATTCGAACAACCACATTCAGGCAAGTGGCTGGAATTTGAAGTGCAGCCTCCACAAATTTTTTTGCAACAATTGGCTGACTTAAGAGAAAAAAGTGATTAAATGAAACGATATTTAATTCTGGAAAATGGTCAATCATTTCCGGGAGAGGGATTGGGAGCTTCAATAATTTCAACAGGTGAATTAGCTATTCAAACTGGTAATTTTGGTTATCAGGAAGCTTTAACTGATCCAACAAACACAGGTAAAATTTTAGTTTTTACTGCTCCTATGATCGGTGGCAATGGCATTAACGCAATAGATTATGAAAGTATTAATCCAACTGTAAAAGGAATCATTGCAAATGATGTAGCTCAAAATATCTCAGATAGTAATAACTTTCAAGATTTAGCTTCCTTTTTAAAGGAAAAAAACATACCGGCTATTTATAACGTTGACACCAGGGCTTTAGTTCATCTTTTAAATAAAGAGAAAACCATAAAAGCCTCAATCATGGATACAAATGACGAACATGCTTTTGATCAAATCAAAGCTTTAGTTCTGCCTAAAAACAAGTCTGCTGCTGTTTCAACTAAAAATGCCTATGCGGTACCTAATGTGGGTAAAACTGTAGCTATTATCGATCTGGGATTAAAGCATTCTATGCTTAGAGAATTGTCTTTACGAAAAGTCAACGCTACCGTTTTACCTTATAACGTCTCAGTACCTGATATTAAAAATCTGCGACCGCAAGGAATTATTATTTCAGGTGGTCCAGGAAAAGTGGATGAACTCAAAGAGAACCTTAATCCTATTTTGGCAGCATTTTATAGGAAAATTCCTCTTTGGGGAATTGGTCTGGGCTTTTTGGCCTTAAGTGAATTTCTTAATTTTGAATTAGTTGCTTTGCCTCAATCATATAATGGCATTAATTATCCTGTTATTGACCAAAATACGAATGAGATTTGGCAAGTGGCGATTAATATAGATCAATTAGTACTGCCAAACAGCGTCCAATTTGAAATGGAAAAAGAATTATACGATCTCCACAGTGAGTTATTAGCTGGTTACAGTAATAAAGCCAATAAGGTAATTGGTACAGCTTTTAATGCTGAAGGTGCTCCTGGAAGTCTAGATGCTCTTCCTATTTTTGATAGTTTTGTAAAGATGATGGTGTAAAAATGCCTTTAGAGAATGACTTAGATAAAGTTTTAATCATTGGATCTGGCCCAACCTTGGTTGGTAAAGTATCTGAAACTGATTTACTAGTTGAAGATGCAATTCAAGCACTTTCTGAAGAAGATATTCAAGTTGTTTTAGTTAATCCCAATCCTGCAACTATTTCTACTGACAAAAAATCTGGGCTAACTGTTTATCTTGAACCAATGACACTGGAATTTCTAAAAAGAATAATTCGCATGGAAGAACCAAGTGCTATTATTTCTGCTTATGGCTCAACTACAGGATTAAAAGTTACACGAGAACTAGTTCAGGATGGTATATTGCAAAAAATGGGAGTTAGGTTGCTGACCTTGAACAAACAAACTCTCACAATGGATAATCATCAAAAAATGAATGCTTTTTTGGCTGAAAATCAAATTGAGGCTAATAAATATTGGAATTTAACTGATTTCAGTGCTGTTGATATTCAGAAACAGCTATCTGAAAAAGTTCAGTTTCCAGTAATGCTTATTAAAGAAAATACTTCAGCCAAAAATACACAAATTATTTTTGACAATGTTTCCGATTTGAACGAGTATCTAACAAAAGAAAAACAATCAGAAAGTTTTTCCTTTGGCAATTATCATTTGTCTGAAGATCTTTCCTCTTGGGAAGAAGTCATTGCAAACATAATTCGTGATAGCTCTGGAAATATCCTCTTTACCAATTTAGCTGATACTGTTGAATCCGTAGCTATTAATGCAGGAGATTCTGCTACAGTAATGCCAGCTTTAACGCTAAACAACGACCAAGTACAGAAAATTCGTGCAATTGCTAAAGTAATTGCCAACAAATTAAAAATCGTTGGAATATTAAATATTCATTTTGCTGTCAAACATGAGGGAACAAAGTTCTCTGTAAAAATTTTATCAATAAAACCCAGGTTAACACGCAGTGCAATTTGGTCAAAAAGAGTGGGATTGTACAGCTTAGGTTATATTGTATGTAAAGTAGCTATTGGCTACCGTTTAGATGAAATAACAGATCCCTTATCAGGTCTCAATGCTGCTGTTGAGCCAACCTTAGATAAAGTTGCAGTCAGAATGCCTTTCTGGTCATTAACACAATCCGGCAGCAACCATTATTTATTAGGTGCCAAAATGCAAGCCAGTGGTGAAGCAATCGGAATAGGAACGAATTTTGAATCTGCTTTTTTAAAAGGTCTTGCATCATCGGTTAACCTAAAAATGTCACTTAAGATTTTTAAAACTGAAAAAGCGAAAGAAAAAAACGAAATAGCAAGTGATTTAGAGCATCCCGATGAGTCACATTTAATTAAGCTTTTAGCTGCAATATCTAAAGGTTTCAGTTATCATGATCTGCAAAGAATTGTTCATATTCATCCAGTTTATTTTCAAAAACTTGCACATATTGTGGAGATAGGACAAAAATTAGCAGCTGGAAATCTAACAGATGAATTATTGATTGAAGCGAAAAAGAGAGGATTTCGCAACGCGTTAATTTCTGATCTTTCTGATACTGATATTAATGCGATCGAAAAGAGGCTTATAAAATTACATTTGAAGCCGGCTTATCAGCAAATAGATGGATCAGCGGGAACAATTAAGCCGTTGGTTAAGGCATACTATGGCTCATATGGAGTTCATGATGAAAGTCAAGCGTTATCTGCAGCTAAAAAAGTGCTAGTAATCGGTATGTTACCCTCGCAAGTTTCAGTTACAAGCGAATTTGACTACATGATTAGTCATGCAATAGATACTTTACATAATAATAATTATGCCACTGTTTTATTATCAAATAATGATGAATCTGTAGCAATTAGCTATAAAAGGGCAGATAAGGTTTATTTAGAACCTATAACTCTTGAAAGTATCTTACATATTGCTAAAAAAGAGCAAATAAAAGATGTTTTAGTTCAGTTCTCTGGCAAAGAAATGAATGCTTTATGTAAAAAACTAATAGAAAATGGTTTAAATATATTAGGCAGTAAAAACATTAATCCGAAAGATCGGATTGAGCAGGTTTTAACTAAACCATTAAAAAGTTTAGGTCAAAATAAACTTTTAACAACAGTTGATAAGACAGAGGCTAAAAATTTTATCAATGAACATGGATTTCCAATTCTCATTGGCGGATTTAATAATATGGGCGTTAAGCAAAAATCTGCTGTTGTCTATGATTTGCCAGCTTTAAAGAAATATTTAAAGGAAAATCAATTATCCAAGGTCAGTTTATCTCATTTTATTGAAGGAAATAAATATGAAATTACTGCCATTTCAGATGGTAAAAATGTCACAATTCCTGGTATTATTGAGCATTTGGAGCAAACAGGATCTCATGCGTCAGATTCAATAGCTGTTTTTAAGCCACAAAATTTAACAAAAACAGGCAAAAAGTTACTTACTGAATATGCTATTGAGTTAGTCAAACGCATAAATATGCGTGGTATATTCACGTTACATTTTTTGATTGTTGGAAAGAAAATCTTTTTACTGCAAATTAAGCCATATGCTGGTCACAATATTGCTTTTCTTTCTAAGGCAATTGGAAAAGATATTACAAATTGTGCAACGGAAGTCCTTATTGGCAAGAATTTACCTGATTTAGGCTATAAAAACGGTTTATGGCATTCAAATAATTTTATTTTTGTCAAAATGCCAGTTTTCTCATATATTGATTACCAAAGTGAAAATACGTTTGATTCAAAAATGAAGTCATCTGGATCCGTCATGGGGCGAGATACTGAGCTTGCAAAAGCTTTATACAAAGGCTATGAAGCCAGTGGACTAAAAATACCTAACTTTGGTACAATTTTTATTTCTGTTCGTGATGAAGACAAAGAAAAAGTTACGTCATTGGCTCAACGTTTTTATCGTCTGGGTTTCAAAATAATTGCTACTGAAGGTACTGCTAATGGCCTAGCAGAAGCTGGAATAACCACAGGAATTGTTTCCAAAATTAGTCATGGTTCTCACAGTCTGTTAGATAAAATACGACAACACAAAATTGATATGGTGATTAACATTACTAACTTATCTGATTCTGCTAGTGACGATGCAACCAGAATACGTGATGAAGCTTTGAATCAGAATATACCTGTTTTTTCAAGCATCGAAACCACAGAACTTATTTTGGGTGTTCTAGAATCGCTGGCGTTAACTACACAGCCAATTTGACAATAAAGCGAAAATGAAACGAGGATGAATAAATCATCCTCGTTTTTTAGTTTATTCTTTTGCTTAATACTCGTTCTTTTTCGGGGGTTACTTCAATTGAATTTTGTCCAGTATAAATTACGAAACCAGGTTTTGCGCCATTAGGTTTTTTTACTCTTTTATCCTGCACATAGTCAACCTGTACATGAGCTGAATTTTTAGCTTTAGAAAAATAGGCCGCAATTTCCGCAGTTTCTAAAATATCTTTTTCTGTTGGTTGATCAGATTGCAAAATGACATGCGAACCAGGAATATTTTTTACATGAAACCAAATATCAGTTTTATTAGCTTTTTTTAAGGTGAGCCAATCATTTTGTAAATTATTTTTACCAACTAAAACAGTTTTACCAGATGAAATGCGAAATTTATTGAAGTTTTTCTCAGTGATTTTCTTTTTACGTTTCGGTTTCTGGGGCTTTTTAATGTAGCCTTGATTAATTAATTCTTCGTTAATTTGATCGATATCTTGTGGTTCAGCATTATCGATCGCGGTTTGAATAGTATCAAAATAATTTAAATTGTCTTGGGCTATTTTTATTTGTTCTTTAACGTGTTTAATTGAATCGCGCAGCTTTTTATACTTGGTGAAATATTTTTGACCATTTCGAGCAGGAGAGAGTGCCGCATCAAGCTTAATTTTTAGTGGTTGATTATTATCATAATAATTAGGCAGGTCAATTTCAGTCATTCCCGGTTTAACTTGGGACAAATTTGCATTAAGAATTTCACCTCTAATTCTATACC
This sequence comes from Lactobacillus huangpiensis, assembly GCF_019972815.1. GTDB lineage: Bacteria > Bacillota > Bacilli > Lactobacillales > Lactobacillaceae > Lactobacillus > Lactobacillus huangpiensis. The sequence goes on along the minus strand of NZ_BPPA01000003.1, from coordinate 122,161 downwards.
CTTCAGAATTTTCAGCTTGGTCCAATTGCTTTTGGAGCTTAACTATTTTTTTGGTTAATTTTTTATGCTCGTTTTTTACAACGCGTTCAATTTGACTTGACTTTTGTCTCACCCAATCCTGATTTGATTGATATTGATAAAATTTATCTAAAGCATGATTAATATCTGGGTCAGAACTTTCTTTAGTCAGGTTAAGATGGTAAGGCAAATAAGTGAAAATTTTCCGTTTATTATTTGGTGTTTTCAGAATAAAAGCACCTTTTTTATTAAACTGACCCATAAACGTTTTAAAAGATGAATAAGAAAAATCGTCTTCCAAATAACCTGCAAGTTCCTGACGATCGTCTCGATCAAGCCCCCCAATCTGACCGGCAAATTTTTCAGGATCAGAATTCAAAGCCCTTTTATTAAACTCTGTTTCCGTCATCTTGAAACCATCAATACCAGATATAAGGGGAGGTAACTCATATTTAGCTTTGGGTAAGAGCAACCGCACTCTATTTTCATCAGGATTAATTCTTTTGAGCAAATCAATTATACGTCCATTTTTCTGGTCATAAAGAATAACATTGCTATGTCTGCCCATTAGCTCCAACGATAAGACTAACTGAACTTGGTCTCCAAGCTCATTGCGATTACTAAAATAAAAATTGACAATACGGTCAACGCCTAGTTGTTCAATTGATTGCAGAATTGAACCTTCTAAATATTTACGTAACACCATGACAAAAGTTGGTGCTTTATCAGGATTAGCAATAGTTTGCTCAGTAATATAAAAACGTGGATACTGAGCATTGGCAGATAATAGCAATTGTATATTTTTTCTGTCTTTTCTAAAAGTTAACACTAGATCTTGTTCAAATGGTTGATAAATTTTGGAAAGCCTGCCACTTTCTATTTTTGGTTTAACATCATTTAGCAGGCTATGTATAAACAAACCATCAAAAGCCATAATATCACCTCAAAACACGCTTTCTATTATACCAAGTATTAGGCGATAAGTGCTTGTTTAAAATATATTTTATTTATAATCTTAAAATAGAGTACCACTAATTATATAGTAATCATTTTTGAAATAACTAAAGAAATCATTGCAAAAAACTGATATACTGGTAATATAGATTTAAAGTTATCAGTATAAATGTTTATAAGCTAAAAATAATAGTAACAAATATTACTATACAATTAAGCATGAATGTTTCACAACTTTTCGTTTAGCTTTTTATGCATTTTCATGCTTTTAATATTGCTTAAATTTAAGTTTATAAAATATTTTTATGTTTTGTTTTAATCAGAAAAGGTAGTTAAATGGACGTTTTATCTTTTAGCACAATTGCTGGAAATATTAAAAACGAAATAAATAAAAAGTGTGGGTTAAATCTTTCGCAAACCAGAATTTTGCTTTATTTTTACCATAATGGTAATACTGCTTTAAAAATGGGAGATTTAGCTGAAAAATTAAAAATATCACTTTCAACATTAAGCAGACAATTGCAGCAAAAGAAAACCATGAGTTTTGTAACAATTAGAAGGTCAGAAAGTGACTCAAGCAAAACAGTTCTGTTAAATGATCTGGGGTTGAAAAAAATTTCTGAACTGAGAAACGTTTTAAAAGAAATAGAAGCATCACTTTTGCATGGTTTAACAGAGCAAGAAATCAAAGCATTTGACCAAACTTTTACTAAACTCGTGCAGAAAACAGAGAGAACAAGTTCGCTATAGTTGATGGTCGAAACACTTATTTTTTTATGCTATAATTCTTGTATGTTGTACACACAAAAGCGAAAGGTAAGTTAGATGAAGATTGCTTTAGTTACTGATAGTACTAGTGCCATAACAAAACAAGAGGCAGAAAAAAATAACATTATTGTTGTTTCAATTCCAATCATTATAGGTAAAAAAGAGTATTTGGAAAATGTTGATATAACTTCTGATCAGCTTTTTAAAATGCAGAGAGAGGGAGCAGATTTTCCTAAAACTTCTCAGCCAAGCACTGGCGATTTAATTCGTCTTTTTGATAGCCTAAATGATAAGGGTTATGAAGCCATTATTGCTATTACACTTTCCAGCGGGATTTCTGGTTTTTATCAAACATTATGCAATATTGCTGAAAATCATCCAAAATATAATTTACATGCCATTGATACGAGAATGACTGTTCGCTTACAAGGAAATTTGGTTTTGGCAGCAGCCAAAATGATAAAAAATGGTCTTGATCTGGATACAATTTTAACTCGACTCGAAAAAATCCGTTCAACTATTGATGAAATTTTCGTGGTTAATGATTTAAATAATTTAAGTAGAGGAGGGCGCTTAAGCAATGCCGGTGCTTTTATCGGCTCAATGCTAAATATCAAGCCGCTGCTTACTTTTAAAGACGGCAATATAGTAGCTTTTGATAAAATTCGTTCTATGAAACGAGCATTTATCAAAATTAAAAAATTAACGGTAAAGAAAATAGATCAATTGCCTTATAAAGATAAGATCAAGCTCTTTATTATTGATTCTAATGACAGCAGTCAGGTAGACGAAGCTAAAATGTTTTTAAGAGAAAAATTTCCAGAGCAAAATATTTCCGTTACGAAATTTAGCCCTGTTATTGCCACACATTTGGGAGAAAAGTCTTTTGCAATTGGTTGGATGATTGATATAGATAAAATCGATTTAACTAAATAAAAGCAACCTTTTGCAAGGTTGCTTTTTTGTTACAGAAGTATGAGGATATTTATGAAAAAGCAAATGGACCAAATAACAAAATGGGCAGTCGAATTACAAAGTATCGCTCAAGACGGCATAGAATACGGCTACGATCGTTTTGATAGGGAACGCTACGAACAAATAAGAAAGATTGCCACTGAAATGATGGCAGTAAAAACTGGACAACCAATAAAGATTGTTAAAGGCTTGTTTAGTAATGATGATGGATATCAGACACCTAAAGTTTCTACTAGAGCTGCAATTTTTAGCAAACAAAAAATCTTACTGGTTAAAGAGACTACAGATAATTTATGGTCAATGCCTGGTGGTTGGTGTGAACCAAATATAACTGTTAAAGAAAATTGTATAAAAGAAGCCGAAGAGGAATCCGGGCATAAAATTGAAGTTGATCAAATTATTGCAGTGAACAACCATTCAACTAATATTTATGGTAAAAAGCGAATTGAAAGAGCTATTAATGTTTGTAATGTCATCTTTTTATGTAAAGACTTGGGTGGGAAATTTTCAAAAAATACCGAGACTGATAAATGTTCATTTTTTGAACTTGATAATTTACCACCTTTGTCATTACCACGAAATTCTTTAGCAGAAATAAAAATGTGTTTTGAAGCGAATCAAAATCCTAATTGGCAAACAAAATTTGAATAAAAAACAGGCTCTGTATCAAGCCTGTTTGTGATCACTATTCTTTTTATCTGTCTCTGAAATCTCATTTAATGCAGCACGTTGCTTTTTTTGATCAACATGAGTATATAAATCGGTTGCTGAAGTTCCTTTTTGGCCTAGTTGCTGAGCCACCAGCACTTGGTCTTTGGTTACACCATATAGCTCAGAAGCCACTGTGTGACGTAATTTATGAGGAGTGAGGGGGTGCCCAAAGGCAGCTGAATATTTATTGACCATTTTCTCGATAGCGCTCGTGGTGATCCGACGTGTTTTATTATGCCAGCGAGTCAGGAAAAATGCTGAATCGCTTTTGACTGCCAAATAGCGTTGTTTTCTTATTTTCTTATACTCTCTAATGTAAACCAACGTCCATTCAGCAATTGGCACGCTGTCCCGTTGGCCACCTTTGCGGGTTATGTCCAATGTGGCCTTTTTAAAATTAATGTCTGGCAAATCAATACCTGCACATTCAGAAACTCTTATTCCAGTTCCTAAAATTAAAGCAATAATTGCCATATCGCGTTCTTTATTTGCTTTAAATCCTGGTAAAGCATGTTTATTGCATTTAAATTCATAATTATTTTCAATAAAATCCAAAAACTGGTATTTTAATTTTCCTGTGTACATGTGCGATTCAAGAACATGGGCTCGATAGTTTAAAGTTTCCGTATTATTAAGAGAATCAATTTTGAGCATAACATTGCGTTCAAAGTACGGTTTGCCATTTATATTATCAGCAGTAATGGTTAAAAACTTAAAAAGGGACCTCAAGGCATTAATAGACCGATTTATTGTTGTAGGCGAATTCAAGTTGCCTTGCTTATTCTTAGTATGACCTAAATAATTAATGTAAAGCATAATGTCATTGCGTTGCAGGTGAGCTAAAGTTTGAGTTTCAATACTTTTGTTATTTTCAGCTTTTGAAATGCCTTCATGACGGAGCCAGTCAAAAAATCTTCTGATTTCTGTTAGATACTGATAGGATGTAGCTAAAGAGTGACTTGTGCCAAAATTGTATTCTTTAACAAAATCAGGCATTTTATTTAATTCTTCATCAATTAGATCTAAATATTTCTTTGTTTCCACGTAATAAATTTCTCCTAGCTTCAATTATTAAGTTATATAATTCATTATAAAACAAAACTAGAATGTATGTTTGTATCGTGTATACTTATTGTGGAATAGAGGAGAGGGAAAGGCGAATATTACATTTGATGAAAGAAAATACTGCTTTGGTATTTTAAAGATAAATCTTTTAAAAGTTTGAATTGAAATTTCGCCTTTAAGGAAACTTATCTAAAGATCATATTCAGTTTTGCTAAAGATCAATCAATGAATATAAAATAGTTGAACTTTCTTATTGTTTTAATATCTTTCATTAAAATTATAGTTTTAATGAAAGCAAGTGTAAAATTATCTAACAGCCAACTTATTTAAAATATGAAAAAAATTATGTTATCAGACTTTTTATACTTAAAATTGAGATTTAAACATTATTACTCAATTGTTATCAAAGCAATTCTTAATTAACTTAATTAAAATATATCAACGCAATTTTATAGACTTTCAATATTAATTAACAAAACACTTTTATTAATAAAAATTCAAGTCATTTCTGATGAGACTCACAGGCAACTCGATGACCAATTGATAAATTATGCATTCATTTTGATTTTAACGAGCTCTGAATTGACCTGTGACAATCTCAAAGTAAAATTATTTTGTGTAAGTCAAATGCAGTCTCAATCTCATAAGCTCTCTTTCAATTTTTTATTTTACTTTACATAATATATATTATACGAAGTTATATCAACAAAAGCAGTCACCTTTGTCTTTTGACACTACTCTATTTTCATCAAAGTATATCTAATTAGATTATATTAGTAATATTGGTAAAACTAATTCTTATTTAGATTGTCATAAATTTGCTTTTGAACTAAAAATTGTATCTTACATTAGGCAAAATAATACTTATTGTTTGTGAAATTTGTAAATTAAATAATTACTAAACCATTTTCTTCATATTATTTGATTTATTTAAACTTTTTACGTTATAAGTGTAAAAATATAAATAAAAGCGTTTTCTATAATAGATAAATATATAAAAACAATTGGATTTTGATTTTTCACTTAAGCGCTTTTCTCCTTGCCCCTCTAGCAAGCGAATCCACGCTTTGATATAATATTTGCCACTCTTTCCTTTTTCACTTTAAGTTTAATTAATTGGTGCTTTTTTATTTTATTTTTCCAAAAAATAGCTTACAATACTATGTGGGGTATAGTTTAAAACATTTAGTTTGAGTATAATTTTGCCAAAAGCAAGTGTTTTATTCATTATTATTTTTGTTTTATTGTTTATTTCTATAATTAATCTGTTATTATAGAATATGGAATTATTTTTTGAAAGGGTTGAATTTATTCCATGAGTATAAATTTAGGAAAAGAAATATGCCGTAGGCGGCGCGAACAAAAGTTGACCCAGGAGGATCTCGCTGAACTAAGTGACTTATCGGTTAACTTTATTTCTCGTTTGGAAAGAACAAAGAATCAAAACATTAGTATTCAAAAGCTCGATTCAATTGCCAGAGCTTTAAATACCACTACACCAGATATTATCATGAATGCTTACCGCTTTAAGGAAGTTAAAGTAGAAAATCATCAAGATAATACTCCTGTATTTATTAAGAAGGTTCTTAATGAACTTAGAAAAATGTCACCTGACAAAGCTGAAAGAGTATGTAAATCATTCATTATTTTGGCCAAGGAAATTAACAAAGATTAAAAAAAGCACGAAATAGTTAAATCTATTTCGTGCTTTTTAAATTACTTAAATGCTTCAGTTAATGGTGGAACAACCTGTTTCTTCCTTGAAACAACACCAGGTAAACTGATTTCTGAATCTTTAACTTCCCCAAATGCCTTTTCAAACGAAGCCAAAGCTTCGTCTGAACCTATAACTAATGCAGTTGAGTCTGAATCGAGTACATTAGTTATAAGCAGCATAAACAAATCATAGCCCTCTGAATTTGCTGACTCATTCATAGTTTTCAGGAAGGCTTCTTTGCGCTCTAATGCTTCTGGCAAGTCAACCACATTAATTTGAGCTACTCGTACATTTTTGCCATTTAATTCAAATGATTTGGCATCTAAATCGATTAGTTCTTCTTCTGATTTACTTGCTATATTAGTTCCGGCTTTTAATTCTTCCAAACCATATTTTTCGTAATCTACACCAGCAATTTCGGCAAGTTCCTTAACGGCTTTTTTATCTCTGTCAGTAGTTGTTGGAGATTTTAGCAATAATGTGTCAGAAATAATGGCGGAAAGCATAATACCAGCGATATTCTTGGGAATTTCCACTTTAAAATGCTTATAGAGACCAAACATAATTGTACTAGTACAACCTACCGGTTCAGCAAGATAAAATAAAGGCATACTGGTGTTGAAATTCATAATTCTGTGGTGATCAACAACATGAGTTACAGTAACCTGATCAATGTCTGATACACTTTGCTGTGGTTCATTATGATCAACAAGCATTACTTCTTTAACTTCATTTGCTGCTGTTTTGATCACTCTTGGTGCTTCAAAACCAAACTTCTTTAATGCAAAAGCTGTTTCATCATTAGGTTCGCCTAAAGCAACCGCCTCTGTGTTGTAACCCAGCTTATTCTGCAAATATGAATAAGCTATAGCTGTACCAATTGCATCTGTGTCAGGATTTTGGTGACCAAAGACCAATTCTTTTTCCATTAGATTTCCTCTTTTTCTTTTTAAAATTTTACTTATATAATTAGTTTACCTAATAAAGTCTATTCTTTACAGAACAAATTATAAATTTTTGTCTTACCTCAAAAAACTTACAAGATTATGTGGCAACATCAGTCTTCCAAAAACTTTTTAAATTCTTTCAAAAAGTTTTGTATACGTGGAACTTCTTTTTTACCCTTTCGATAAATAAGTGAAATTGTGAACTTTTTAATGCCTTTTAAAAATACAGGTACCAAATTAATTTCACTTTGATTTAGGCGGTAATAAGAGTCACTTACAATTGTATCATAGCCAGTGTCCTGCGCTGTCTCAACCATCTCCTTGGTAGAAGTAAAAGTTAAAGGAACGTTCAGACCATTTCTTGCATTCACCTTACTGCCTAGCTTGCCTTTAAGTATCTGAGTTAAATAAAAGCTATCTGGATAAAGAACCCATTTTTTTCCTAAAAACTTAGAAACTGGATAGGACTTCCCTGCTTCAACATTTCTATCGTGAGTTAAGATAGTTAATTTGTCTTGAGTAACTTTCATTAATTCGTATTGATTTTGTAAATTCGTCTGACTCTTTTTAGTAGTTTCGGGAAGATAAAGCATTGCTAAATCAACCAAATTATTATCAAGATTATACCAAAGATCTTTACGATTGAAATAAGAAACACTGATAGTTATATTGGGATAGTTTTTATTAAATTCAACCAAAAATTTTCTAAGAAGATCAGAATTGACGCTTTCTAAAACACCAATTGCAATATTGCCTTTGTCAGCCTGAGTAAACTCTTGTATATCGCTAACAACAGAGTTAATAGTCCCGAGTAGCTTAATTGCCCCCGTTTGCAACTGCTTACCAGCTTCAGTCAAATAAAGCTTTTTTCCCATTTGTCCAAACAGCGGTGTTCCGATTGCATGTTCAATTTTCTTTATCTGCTGAGTTAAAGCCGGTTGAGTAATACCAAGGATTTGAGCAGCTTGAGTGTAGTTCATGGTATCAATTAATTGCAAAAAATAATGTAGGGATTTGGTTGAGAGTATTGTATCTGTTTTAGGCATAAGATTATTCCTTCTATCTTAACAATAATATTGCTCTGTTTATATGCTATTATCAATCAAAAACCCTTTTGTGTCAAAGTAATATTTAAATCTGTTAAAGCCCTTCCATAAATTATTAGTATCATTAAATAAATAAAAATTTATTCTGTACTTAAAGGCCTCCCCAGTTTTATATTAACTGGATGACCGTCACTTGTCGTATCTAATACAAAAGAACCATTAGAATATCTGTCACCCAAAGGATAATCACAAGTAGAAATCTTTATATGCCGTTTGCTTGTTGTTGTTATCAGCAGGTTATGGTCTTGGCCATACGAAGCAACAGCAGCAACACGGTGTGGCTTAGTTTTAAGTTCCCTTAAAACTAATACTCCTCGTTTGGCACGGGATACCTTATTGACTAACCCAGCCTTAAACTGCTTAAAAGCTCCTCTTTGAGTAATAATGCCTATCCGAATTAAGTCAAGATAATCAGGATTTATGACTATATACGAAACTACATAGTCTTCATCCTTTAAATTCACAGATTTGACTCCGAACGATTTGGCACCAGATGCAGGAATTTCGCTCAAATCATAGCGAACAGCATAAGCCTTATGCGTAAATAAAATAATCTCTTTATTACTTTCAGGTTTTACTAAATCAACACGAACAACCTTACTGTCCTTTTTTTTCATTTTCATTGCAGTAATTGCGCGTGAACGATAAGTTCTCGTAGGCTGGAGATTACATAGTTCCAACTGTTTTATATAACCATCATTAGTTGCAATTAAAAAGTTTAGTTTTTGATTTAATTGTTCAAAATCAAAGACACGAATGATATTCTCATTCTCGTTTAAGCCAATTTCCTGAGACAAATGCTGACCGGTTTCTTTCCACTTCGTTTCGACTAGTTCATTAACTGGTCTATAAATGACATTACCACGGTCAGTGAATAAATATAAATTAGTTAACGTTGACAAAGTCTTTTCGAATACAACGTCATCCCCACTCGGCAAACCATTATCCTCATCATCACTAGATTGCCAGGAACGAATAGATGACCTCTTTAAGTACCCATCACGACTGATTAAAACACGTACTTGTTCATCCGCTACTAGTGCTTTTTCATCAATTTGAATCTTGGCAGTTTCGGAAGAAATCTCAGTACGTCGAGGATTACCAAATTCCTTTTTGACGGTCGTTAGTTCCTTAATTATTTCTTTATCTAAGATTTTTTTATTAGACAAAAGTTCTTTAAAACGTGCAATTTTTTCATTTAGTTCGCTTTGCTCTTTAACCAAAGCATCAACATCAGTGTTAGTTAACCTATACAGCTGTAAAGACACAATTGCTTCTGCTTGCCGGGCAGTAAACTTGAACTTATCTGATATATTTTTCTTCGCCTCTGCTTTATTTTTAGATGCTCGAATTACCTTAATTACCTTGTCTAAAATATCCATGGCATGAATCAAACCCTGAATAATTTCAAGACGCTCTTCTGCTTTATTTAAATCAAATTTGGTTCTCTTGATTACTACATCTTTTTCATGTTCTAAGTACGAAGACAATATATGCTTTAAACCAACTTGCATGGGAGTCATATGATCAATGGCAACCATATTAAAGTTATAGGAAACCTGCAATTCAGTATTCTTGAATAAATAATTTAGAATATTTTGTGCATCAGCACCCTTTTTTAACTCTACTACGATTGATAAACCATGACGGTCAGTTTCATCACGCACTTCCGCTATACCATCAATCTCCCTGTTAAGACGAATTTCATCCATCTTTTTAACTAACAAAGCTTTATTAACAGCAAAAGGAATCTCAGTAATGACAATTTCTTCGCGATGCCCTCTAATTTCCTGAATTGAACTTTTTGCTCTTACCTGAATGCGTCCACGTCCAGTTTCATAAGCTTCCCGTAATCCTTTTTGTCCTAAAACAATGGCACCTGTAGGAAAATCAGGACCTTTAACAAAATGCATTAAATCATCAAGACTTGCATCAGGATTCTTTAACAAATAAATAGTAGCATCAATTACTTCTGCCAAGTTATGCGGTGGAATCTCGGTAGCGTAACCAGCCGAAATACCTGTAGAGCCATTAACTAGTAAATTAGGAAACCGAACAGGTAAAACCGTTGGCTCATACTCAGTATCATCGAAGTTCAAGACCATATTGACTGTATCTTTATCAATATCTTGTAACAACATATTGGAAATCTTGCTTAGACGTGATTCGGTATAACGCATTGCAGCGGGACCATCGCCATCCATTGAACCATTGTTACCGTGCATTTCAATTAGTGGTTCGCGCATTTTCCAGTCTTGAGAAAGGTGAACCAGGGCACCATAAATGGAACTGTCACCGTGGGGATGAAAATTACCCATGATATTACCCACCGCTTTAGCCGCCTTTTTGAATGGCTTGTCATATGTATTATTATCTTGAAACATAGCGTAAAGGATTCTTCTTTGCACTGGTTTCAAACCATCACGAATATCTGGCAAGGCACGCTCTTGGATAATATATTTGGAATATCTGCCAAATCGCTCACCCATGACTTGCTCAAGGGGCATTTCACGAATTCGTTCTTTTGTAGCCATTAATTAAAAACCTCTTTATTCATTTTCTTCTTCCAGGATTGAAACATTATCCCCTAATCTGAACTTAACGTTTTCTTCAATCCACTTTCGCCTTGCACCTGCTTTGTCACCCATTAATGTGGTCACACGACGCTCAGCCAAGGCAGCATCGTCAATTTTTACCCGAATAAGCAGCCTTGTTTCTGGATCCATTGTTGTTCTCCACAACTGTTCAGCATTCATCTCTCCCAGACCTTTGAATCGTTGTAAAGCATAACCACGGCCCATTTTCTTTTCATCGGCAGCAAGTTCTTCATCAGTCCAGGAGTACTTTACCTGAGCCTTTTTGCCGCGACCTTTTTGCAAGCGATAAAGAGGAGGTAAAGCAATATAGACTTTGCCGTGCTCAATCATTGGTCTCATATACCGGTAGAAAAAGGTTAATAATAAAATCTGAATGTGGGCACCATCATCATCGGCATCCGTCATAATGATTACTTTATCGTAATTTGAATCTTCTACATTAAATTCAGTACCAACACCAGCACCAATAGTGTAAATCATGGTGTTAATTTCTTCATTTTTAAATATATCCTGCAATCTTGCTTTTTGAGTGTTTAAAACTTTTCCACGTAAAGGCAAGATTGCCTGGAACTTACGATCTCGTCCCTGCTTTGCGGAACCGCCGGCAGAATCCCCCTCAACTAGAAAAAGTTCATTCTTTTTTGGATTACGTGATTGCGCCGGTGTTAGTTTACCAGACAGGACTTCTTTTTTATGGCGTTTTTTGCCATTTCTACTCTCGTTACGAGCCTTTTTCGCAGCTTCACGAGCATCCCTTGCTCTTTGTGCTTTTTTCACCAGCTCTTGTGCCAGTTCACCTTTTTCCATCAGGTAATAAGACATTTTTTCATAAACAATTGCATCAACAACTGATCTAGCTTGAGGAGTTCCCAGTTTGCCCTTGGTCTGCCCTTCAAACTCTAATAGCTCTTCTGGAATTTTAACTGATAAAACAGCGCTTAAACCTTCACGGTAATCAGACCCATCAATATTTTTGTCTTTCTTACCTAACAGTCCTTGTTTTTTGGCATAATCATTAAAAGCACGAGTAAAGCCACTTCGTGCACCTACTTCATGACTGCCACCATCTGATGTACGCACATTATTTACAAAAGAAACCAGGTTTTCGGAATAACTGTCACTATATTGGCCACTAAATTCAACTTCAATTTCGTCCTGTTTACCGGAAAAATAAAAAATATCGCTTAAAGTATCTTTACCTTCATTCAGATAGGATACAAAAGCCTTTATGCCTTCATCATATTTAAAATCATCATGATGTTGGGGATCACGCTCATCAACTAAGACAAAGCGCACACCTTTAAGCAAAAAAGCCGACTCACGTATGCGTTCCTGAATAGTTTCATATTTATATTTAATAGTCGAAAAAATTTTCTCATCTGGTTTAAAAGTAATGGTGGTACCTGTAGGTTCCTTTGTTTTACCTAAGCGCTTCAATGTGCCAACGGGATGACCGCCATCTTTAAATTCTTCTTCATATTCAATTCCATCCCGTATAACTTTAACATCCATATAACTGGAAAGAGCATTAACGACAGAGGAACCTACTCCATGAAGTCCGCCGGAAGTTTTATAATTTTGCTCGGTAAATTTACCACCAGCATGCAAGACAGTCAGGATAACTTCAATTGTAGGCTTGCCAGATTTATGCATGCCTGTAGGCATCCCACGACCAAAATCACGTACCGTCACACTGTTATCTTTATGAATCGTTACGTCAATTTCTTTACCAAATCCGGCCATTGCCTCATCTACTGAGTTATCTACAATTTCATAGACAAGCTGATTAAGACCATGAACATCAGTTGATCCAATATACATACCCGGCCTTTTCCGTACAGCTTCCAGGCCATGAAGAATCTGAATTGATGAGTCATCATAAGAATTTGTTTTTTTACTTGTTTTAGTCAAATAGACTCCTCCAGTTAAAAATCATTTATTATTTTAATCCTCATACTTTGTAAACTCTGATAAAATAGCATTAGACTTTAAGAGAGCAGGATATACATGATAAATTTAAATTTAATTCTGATATTTATTCTAGCATATTTAATAGGTTCGTTTCCTACTGGCGTGATCGTCGGCAAGGTGTTTTTTGCAGAAGATATTAGAAATTATGGCTCTGGCAATATAGGAACCACTAACTCTTTTCGCGTTTTTGGACCACTGGCAGGTAGTCTGGTTTTGATTGTTGATGTCCTCAAGGGAACGTTAGCCACAAATTTGCCTAGAATTTTTCATATCAGTGTCCCTAAATATTTTTTGTTAATTTCAGGGGGACTAGCCATCCTGGGACACACATGTTCCATCTTTCTAAAATTTAAAGGTGGTAAAGCTGTAGCAACCAGTGCCGGGCTTTTCTTGGGCTATAACCTAAAATTTTTTGGCGTCTGTGCTCTCATTTTCCTGCCATTGGTTTTTATCACGTCTTATGTCAGTCTGTCCAGTTTAATTGCAGTTGTCTTAATATTCATCGTAACTTTCTTCTTTCACGATATTTATCTTGAAATTATCGTGGGCTGCATCATGATTATCTTATTTATTCGTCACAGAAGCAATATTAAACGATTATTGCACCATCAAGAGAATATCATTCCCTTTGGTTTATGGTACTGGTATAAGAAAAGACATCATAAATTATGATTGTATATCAGATAAGTATGGCTAGCGAGTTTAGCTAGCTATTTTATTATAGACATAAGAACATTAGTTCGCAAGAAGGTTTTTGCTTGAGTTAATAGGGAACTGTAAAAAAAGAAAGCCTTGAGGCTTTCTTTTCAACCTAAATAATTTATTTTTATACTCATTCATCTTGATCATGAAAAGCCATACTAAAACCAGCTGTAAAAGTGCCACCAGCTTCAAGGTGATTCATGCCGTATTTTTCTTCTAATTTTTGATTAGTGTCACTGCGGTCAGCTATGCCCCACCAGGGTTCAATACAGACATAATCTGCAGACTTAGGATATTGGGACCACACACCTACAAAAGGAGCATCCCTTAACCAAACATTTACATGAAAATTATTGGCATCTGTTCTTAAAGATACACGGTTGTCGTGTCCACGCATTTGAAAAATCAAAGCATCATCTTTAAACAAATGATCACTCAGGGTAATCAAACTATTGGTCGAGGCCAGCGACCGATTAGGCCAGTCTAAAAATGCTCCTTTAAGAGGAATACGAACTCGGGCACGAGAAGGCTTAGTACTGAAGTAAAAATCTTCCTTAGACAAAGTCTTACTTGTGGGAATGTTAAAGCCGGGATGTCCACCAATGCCAAAAATCATTTCACCATCTGACTTATTAATGACAGAAAAATTCTCTTCCAGCAGATTATTAAGCAAGTTATAGTTCACACGCAATTCAAATTTGAATGGATAAACTTCCCTGGTTTCTGCAGAATCCGTCAGTAAAAAAGTGATGCTTTCCTCTGTATGTCGTTCAACTTTAAACTCTAAATCACGCGCAAAACCATGTTGGGTCAAATGGTATGTTTTGCCCTGATAAGTATATTCATCATCTTTAAGTTTCCCAACAATAGGAAAAAGTACAGGAGCATGTCTATTCCAAACTTCAGGATCAGCCTGCCAAATATATTCATACCCGCTATGTAAACTTTTCACACTTTGAACTTCAGCACCTTTACTGGCAATTTTGACCTGTAAGATGCTATTTTTGATAGTGTAATCCATGCATAATCATCACCTTTGTTAAAGAATGAACTTAGTTAAATCTTTATTTGTTATTATATCACTAAGTTTTTCATTAACGTATGCTTCAGTCACCGTAATTTCGCCCATAGACATATCTGGACCTTCATACAAAACATCTTCCAGTAACTTCTCAAGAATTGTTGACAATCTTCTGGCACCAATATTATCAGTTCCCTGGTTTACGTCATATGCAATTTGAGCAATTCGATCAACTGCTTCTTGCGTAAAGACTAATTTGATTCCGTCAGCTTTCATCAAGGCTACATATTGTTCTAAAAGTGAATCTTCAGGATCCTTGAGAATCTTAACAAAATCGTCTTTTGTTAAAGCATTGAGTTCTACTCTAATTGGAAAACGACCTTGCAGTTCAGGAATTAAATCACTCGGCTTGGATTCAGAAAATGCTCCAGCGGCAATAAAGAGAATGTGGTCAGTTGCTACTGGACCATATTTAGTTTGAACAGTAGAGCCCTCTACAATTGGCAAAATATCTCTTTGCACGCCTTCACGTGATACTTCACCAGAAGTTTTCTTATTGCCAGCAGTAATTTTATCAATTTCATCAATAAAAATAATACCGTTGTTCGCCGTACGCTCAATAGCTTTTTGATAAAGAGAGTCATAATCTATCAACTTGCGAGACTCTTGTTGAATTAAAACTTCACGTGCGTCTTTTACTTCCAGTGTACGCTTAATTTTCTTTTTAGGAACCAAATCGTTAAGCATCGAACTCATATCGATTCCCATTTGGCCCATCATATCACCCATTGGATTGACTTTAGGAGCTTGCTCAACATTGATAGTGACCTCTCTATTTTCAAGCAGGCCTTTGTTTAACTGCTCAGATACTGTAAGACGCTGATTGCGGACATCATCGGTTATTTCTTCCTGGTCTGCGTCAGAAGACTGATCATTGTTCTGACCTCCTGACATGAGCATTGACATCATATCTTGCCATTCCTGCATCTGATTTTTTCTTTTGTCCTGCTTGATTCCGGGAACAAGCAAACGTACTAAAATTTTATTGGCTTCTTTAGTTGCTTGAGTGCGAACACGGTCAAATTGATCTTTTTCTTCCATGCGCACTGCTTCATTTACCAAATCGCGTACCATTGATTCAACGTCACGACCAACATAACCAACTTCAGTAAATTTTGTAGCTTCCACTTTTACAAATGGCGCATTAACAATCGCTGCTAATCTTCTGGCAATTTCGGTTTTACCAACACCTGTGGGGCCTGCCATTAACAAGTTTTTAGGTGTGATATCTTCCTGCATTTTTTTTGGCAGCTGCATTCTGCGATAACGATTATAAAGGGCCACAGCAACTGCTTTTTTTGCTTCATCTTGACCTATAATGTATTCATTAAGTAAATTAACAATTTGCTTTGGTGTTTTTGTTTCCATATTATTTATCTGCCTCGTTTTTTACAATTCGTCAGTGATAATCTGATTATCAGTAAAAATATCAATTCCGGAAGCTATTTCAACAGCTTCATGAGCAATTTCGCTGGCACTCATATTGGAGGAATGTCTGGTCATTGCTATTGCTGCAGCCTGCGCAAAGTTCCCACCAGAACCAATTGCAACAACATTTTCATCTGGTTCAAGCACTTCACCATTGCCAGAAATTAATAAAAGATCTTTTTCATTAAAAGCAATAAGCATTGCCTCCAGTTTTTGCAGGGTGGCATCTTTGCGCCAAGCTTGAGCCATTTCCACAGCAGCTCTGCGCAAGTCACCCCCAAAAGCTTCCAGTTTACCTTCAAGCATATCTTGCAAACTGACTGCATCGGCTACGCCTCCCGCAAAACCAATTACTACTTGATCGTGATAAATTCGTCTAATCTTTTTAGCGGTAGATTTTGCAATTACTTTTTCACCCAGAGTTACCTGTCCATCGCCAGCAATTGCGGTTTTACCATTAAATTTTACTGAACATATTGTTGTCATTTTTTTGCCTCATCTTTCTTATCATTGCGAGTGAAGTATTTTTCATAATTTGCCTGTAAGTGGCTCATAGTCACGTGAGTATATATTTGTGTGGTAGATAAATTGTCATGACCCAAAAGTTCTTGTACACTGCGTAAATCTGCTCCATTATTCAACATTGCCGTAGCAAATGAATGTCGCAATTCGTGCGGGTGTACCTTACCATTAATGCCAGCCTTATTAAAAACCCTTTGCATAATATACTCGATGCCACGATCCGTTAATGGTTTGCCTTTATTATTTAAAAAGACATAATCTGAACTGTCATCATCTTTTACAAGTTGATCGCGACTGTTTTCCAAATAATTAATTAACGCGCCTTTAGTTTTATCATCAAACGCAACGTACCTGTCTTTATTACCTTTACCGTGTACCAGAATTATCTTTAAATCTAAATCTACTTGCTTTCTTGTTAAGTTGCTTACTTCGCTAACCCTCATCCCAGTAGTATAAAACAATTCAATTAATGCTAAATTGCGTAAAGTCAAGGGTTCATTTCCACTTAAAGAGTCAAATACCTGTTTCATTTCTGGTGCATAAAAAAACTGGGGTAACTTTCGTTCTTTAGTGCGCAAAACAATTGTTTGCGTTGGATCTATTTTAACAATTTTTCGTCTAGTTAAAAAGTGATAAAACGACCTGAGGCTAGACATTTTACGCGACTGCGTCGAGCGCGCCAATTTGCGTTCTGTTAAGTTTTGTAAAAAAATTTCAACATCACGTCTATTTATTTTTGACCAGCCGGTAAAGCCGCCATTTTTCTGCCAAAATCTCTTAGCCTCAAGCAAATCAGTTTGATACGACAGTATTGTTTTGGGACTATATTGACGTTCAATACGCAAATATGAGGTAAACAGCTTTATCAGTTCGTCTTTTTCAGCATCCATCTTAATTCAGCACTTCTTTTTGAAATTCCTTAAGACATTCTAGACCGCGTTGGCTGATTTTTAAGTGGCGCTCTTTCTTGTTGCGCACTTTAGAACCTTCAAGTCCCGGAATTAATGCAAAACTGGCATTCATAGGTTGAAAATGCTTGATGTCAGCAGTAGTTACGTAATTAGCCATTGATCCTAAAGCTGTTAGTTTAGGAAAAGCAACCGGTTCTTGTCCAATTGCTCTTCTAGCAGCGTTAATCCCTGAAACCAAACCACTGCCAGCACTTTCAACATATCCTTCGACTCCAGTCACTTGTCCTGCAAAGAATAGACCTTGTTGCTTTTTTGCTTCAAATGTGGCAGATAATACAGCTGGAGAAGCCATATACGTGTTGCGGTGCATTTTGCCATATCTGATAAAACGGGCATGAGCCAAGCCAGGAATCATAGAAAAAACACGTTTTTGTTCACCATACTTTAGGTGGGTCTGAAAGCCAACAATGTTATACATTGAAGCTACGGCATTATCTTGTCTAAGCTGAACAACAGCGTAAGGAGTTTTTCCAGTAGCAGGATTTTCCAATCCTACTGGTTTAAGTGGACCAAAAAGCATAGTTTTCATACCTCTTTCAGCCATAACTTCAATCGGCATACAGCCCTCAAAAACATCACTGTTTTCAAAGCTGTGAACTTCTGCAGTCTTCGCACTGACCAATTCCCGAGCAAATCTTTCATATTCTTCCTTTGTCATAGGACAATTTAGATATGCAGCTTCACCTTTATCATAGCGAGATTTTTTATAGACGATATCCATATCAATCGAATCAGCCGCAATTATAGGTGCCGCTGCATCAAAAAAATGCAGGCTTTCATTGCCTGAAAACTTTTGTATCTCTTCAGCCAGTTTGTCACTCGTCAAGGGACCAGTAGCAATAATTGCAATACAATCTTGCGGAATCTGTGTAATCTCTTCATTATGAAAATTAATATTTGACATTGCATGAAGCTTACTGGTCACATAATCACTGAATTGCTCTCTGTCAACAGCTAATGCTCCACCAGCAGGTACCTGGGAATGATCAGCAGCTGCCATAATAAGCGAATCAAGCTGACGCATTTCTTCTTTTAATAAACCTACAGCATTAGATAACTGATTTGAACGCATTGAGTTTGTGCACACCAATTCAGCCAGCTTGTCTGTTTTATGCGCCGGGGTCATTTTTTTAGGTCGCATTTCGTAAAAATCGACAGCGATTCCACGCTTTGCTAGTTGCCAGGCTGCTTCACTTCCGGCCAGGCCGCCACCAATTACAGATACTCTTTCAGGCATATGATCATATTCCTTTACTAAAAATATTTTACTTTTTTACTTTATATACAAGAATATCATCAAATCATGAATGATCTGATGATATTAACATAAATTTAACTTTCTACAGTATCTTTTTCGGCACTTGTTTCTTCTTTATAGTCGCCATTTGGACAAAGAACAACAGGTCCTTTTTTATTTCTTTTTTCAACTAGAAAATGACCACAGTTAGGACAATTTCGGTTAATAGGCTTGTCCCAAGAAACAAAGTCACAATCAGGATAACGTGAACAGCCATAAAACTTGCGGTTACGCTTTGATTTTTTCTCAATCACGTCACCTTTGCCACACTTCGGACAAATAACGCCAACCTTTTTTACAATTGCCTTTGTATTGCGACAATCTGGGAAACGTGAGCAGGCGTAAAATTTACCATAGCGTCCCATTTTAATGACCATGGGTGCACCACAGATATCACAATTGAAACCGGCAGGCTCATCTTTAATTTGCACCTTTTTGATATCAGCATCGGCTTTATCCAATTCTTTTTTAAAGGGATGGTAATAATCATCAATCACTTTGACCCAATTTTTCTTGCCCTCTTCAATTCCGTCAAGATCATTTTCCAGTTGCGCTGTAAAGTCGATGTTGACAATATCAGGGAAAAATTTTTCGATCAAATTATCGACAATTTCGCCTAGCTCTGTGGGTACAATAGATTTACCATCTAATTTAACGTAGTAGCGTCGCTGGATAGTATCAATTGTCGGTGCATAGGTTGAAGGACGACCAACACCATTTTCCTCTAATGAATGAACTAAGCTGGCTTCAGTATATCTTGCAGGTGGCATAGTGAAATGCTGCTTATTATCAGACTTGGCTAATTTAACTTTATCTCCCTCGTTTAATTCAGGTAATTCAACATTTTTTTCCTGTTGATTATCATAAACTTTTGTAAACCCGGCAAATTTCATTTTTGAGCCTGTAGTTCTGAATACTACTCCATTTTGCGTAATGTCTGCTCTTACTGTGTCATAAACAGCCGGAGTCATTTCACTGGCTAAAAATCTGGACCAAATCAATTTATACAAACGATATTGTTCAGTAGTTAAAACAGATTTGAGAGACTCTGGAGTTCGATAAACACTGGTTGGTCTGATAGCTTCATGTGCATCTTGAGCATCCTCTTGGTTTTTGAAATGGCGAGCTCCTTTAGCGGCATATTCTTTGCCATAATTTTCATTTAAAAACTTAGAAGCTTCCGCCTGTGCGATTGGGGATGTCCGTTTAGAATCAGTTCTCATGTAGGTAATCAAACCGACTGTACCCTGTTTACCCAGACTAATACCCTCATAAAGCTGCTGGGCAATGCTCATTGTTCTTCTGGTACGATAATTCAGACGTTTATTTGCTTCCTGTTGCATTGTCGAAGTTGTAAAGGGAGCTGCTGGTTGACGCCTGCGCTCACGTTTAATGACATTTTTAACTGCGAAACTCTTCTTTTTATCAATTTTAGCCAGGATCTTTTGGACAGAATCATTATCAGGCAAATCAGTTTTCTTACCATTAATACCCCAAAACTGACCATTAAAAGTCTTTTTTAGTTTTTTAAATTCCGCGTCAATTGTCCAATATTCCTGTGGCTTAAAGTTCTTAATTTCCTTTTCGCGATCAATTACCAGCTTTAATGCGACTGACTGAACACGTCCAGCACTCAATCCCTTTTTCACTTTTTCCCATAAAATTGGAGATAGTGAATAACCAACAATTCTGTCCAGAATACGGCGAGCTTGTTGAGCATTGACAGTGTCCATATCAATTGTTCTCGGATTTTTAAAGCTATTTTTGACAGCGTCTTTTGTTACCTCATTAAATGTGACCCGATTTTTATCTTTTTGATCCAAATCAAGTACATGAGCAACATGCCAAGCAATTGCTTCACCTTCACGATCCGGGTCAGACGCTAAATATACATCCTTGGCTTTTTTAGCCTCAGACTTTAGTTCCTTAATGGTATCGCCCTTACCCCTGATAGAAATATATTTTGGCTTATAGTTATTGTCAAAATCGATTCCCATTTGTGACTTGGGCAAGTCACGAATATGACCCTTTGAAGCAATTACACGGTAATTACGTCCTAAATATTTTTCAATTGTTTTAGCCTTAGCCGGAGACTCAACTATTACTAATGTCTTCTTACGTTTCTTTGGCTTTGATTTAGTAGGCATCAAAAGCCTCCTCATTAAATTCTTTTTTAAATACTCATTGAGAATAGAATATTTAACTACTAATTGTCAAATCTTTTAAGTCGCAAATCAAAATCAGTGATTGGATAAGCACCTGCTTGAATAAGTTCATTGGGTCCTTGAGACAGCTCACTGGTAATTGGACCAGGTAAAGCATAAATGTCCCGATTCTCTTGTAAAGCTAGGTTTGCTGTAATTAGAGAACCCGATTTTTGTTTAGCTTCAGTAACAATTACACTTTCAGCTATTCCAGCCAAAATTCTGTTTCGTTGGGGAAATCTATAGGGTCTTGGTGGAGTGTCAGGTAGATATTCACTCACTAGTAAGCCTTTTTGAGCAATTTCTTCCTGCACCTGCTGATTTATCGAAGGATAAAAATAATTTAAACCATTACCCACCACTGCAATTGTTTGTCCATCAAATTTCAGTGCTGCCTTATGTGCCATAACATCGACACCTATAGCCAATCCACTGGCAATAATAAAGTCATCTTTTATTAATTTGGGCACAATTTTGTTCAAAACTAAGCCACTGTAACCAGTGGCTTGACGTGAACCTACAATTGTAACAATTCTTCTCTGAAGTAATTTCAGATTTCCTTGTAAAAATAAAATTAAAGGTGGCTGATAAATTTGACGTAGTTTTTCGGGATATTCTGTATCAAAAAAACTGATAACCTGACATTGTTTCTCTATTCTTCTGATCATTTTATCCGCGTAAATATCATTATAAGCATTTAGGCAGACTTTTATCAAATTACTTGTCAAATTTAAGTTTTTAATAGTCTGAATGTCAACATCAGCAACTTTTAACTGACTAGCAACACGTAACATCTTAACATATCCGATGCCTTTTTGTAATTTCAAGCGCAAGAGAAAGCTGGTAGTCTTCATAAAAAACCTCCTAAATACAAATACGTAAAAAGGAGGCATATTTTTTATTTATAAAAAGAATTCACTGGTGCGAAAGTTTTACGATGAATTGG
This sequence comes from Lactobacillus huangpiensis, assembly GCF_019972815.1. Taxonomy (GTDB): domain Bacteria; phylum Bacillota; class Bacilli; order Lactobacillales; family Lactobacillaceae; genus Lactobacillus; species Lactobacillus huangpiensis. The sequence goes on along the minus strand of NZ_BPPA01000003.1, from coordinate 100,181 downwards.
CGTTGGACCAAATTTTTCAAGTGCTTGAAGATGAGCTTGAGTGCCATAGCCAGCATTTTCATCAAAATGATATTCAGGGTAAATTTTGGCGTAGTCCGCCATTAATTTATCCCTGAATACTTTGGCAACAATTGAAGCAGCAGCAATAGAATTGGATTTTGAGTCACCCTTTATTAATCGGACCTGGGGCAATTTAACTGGTACTTGCATAGCATCAACCAGCAAAGCGTCAGGTTTGACGTCTAAATTCTTTACAGCTTCAGCCATTGCTAAACGGTCTGCTTCATAAATATTTATTTTATCAATCACTTGCGGACTTTTTATGCCAATTGCCACACTAACTGCTTCCTTTAAAATTAAAGGATATAAATCCTGACGGCGCTTGACACTTAATTTTTTAGAGTCATTGACATCTGTCAAATCAAAACTGTCATCAATAATTACAGCAGCTGTCACAACAGGACCAGCTAATGGTCCTCTGCCAACTTCATCTACCCCTGCAACGATCTCCTGTTTGGCCCAAAAAGTTTTCTCATAAGCAAACCTTTTTGTAAATGCAGCCTTTTTCTTGGCTAATTTTTGCTGGCGATTATGGTAACTAAGTAAGAGTTTTTGGACACCTACACGAGTATCGTTTTCTAAAATACTCAAATCTTCTGGATTGACCGAGCCTTTTGAAAGAAATTTTTTTATTTCACCAATTGTCATATCCGATCCAAAGTAATCCTTCCTATTTTTCCTTTACGTAAACGTTGCAGTAAGTACATAGAGAAACGATCATAATCGTCACGCATGCCATATTCTTCAGTCAGTGCCAATAACAAATCGGTATCATTAATATGTTCAATTTCATCTTTAGTAGTTCGGGCAAATTTGATTAAATCATTCAAATAGTGCTTGCGTAACTTTGCTAATAAAAATAAGGCAACATCATCAGCGCTAAAAACAGTATCTTTAATTGCCCCAAGCGCAGCAAGCTTTAATCCAACTGTTTGATCCTCAAATTTAGGCCACAAAATGCCAGGTGTATCTAAAATTTGAATATTATCCGCAGTTTTGAGCCAATTTTGCCCCTTGGTTACTCCCGGTTTATTACCAACCTGAGTGACATTGCGACCAACAAGACGATTAATAATTGTGGACTTGCCGCAATTGGGGATACCAGCAATCGCAACTCTGATAACAGGGCTTGATGCACCTTTTTGTTTTAATTTATTTATTTTAGCTTCAGCAGCTTTTTTAATCATCTTCACTAACACTTGCATGTTAGTATTATGAAGAGAATCCATGGCCATAACAAACTTGCCATTAGTCGTATATTTCTTTTGCCACCTTTTAGTCATAACCGGATCAGCCAAATCAGCTTTATTCAGAATAATCAAATGTGGCTTACTGCCTACAAGTTTTTCGATCATTGGGTTACGTGATGATTGAGGAATTCGTGCATCTAAAACTTCTACAATGACATCAATTAAATTCATTTTATCCTCAAGCTGATTCCGAGCCTTATTCATATGCCCGGGATACCACTGAATATTAACCATTTTTTGCCTTTCTTACATCAAAAGGGCTCCATATCACTTGGGAGCCCTAGTTTAATACGTCATCTTTTCACGGTACATTTGATAAGCTTTATCAAAAATACTCATGCTTGGCAGGTAACCACCATTAAGTTCAAGATAATCTGATAGTTTTTCATAATTCTGCTCTTGCTTGGGAAAAGTCTGATCATTTTGTGCATTATTTGCAAACTGCGCAACTTCATCATTTGAATCAGCATTACGCTGTGTCATTAAATAGCGATAAAAGCTTTCTCTATATGCCAATTTTTACTCCGTGTAATACAAAACTGCGTATGCTCCCATCCCTGCATGCGTTGCAATAATAGGACTGGTTTCTCGCACTAAAACATCAATTTTAGAATTAATATCTTTAATTTTTTGGGCAAAATCGAGTAGCTTTTGCGGTGTGCTGCCCGTTGCAACGTATGAGATACCGACTTCCTTGATTTTTTCTTTGTTGGCCTCAATTTCATCTAAAATGCGTTTATCAAAAGCTAAAGAAAACTTTTTGCCTCTGCCTTTTTTTGCAATTTTCAAATGACCATTCGGCATTTGCAATTCAATGTGTATATTAAGCATGTTGACAATTTTACCAGCTAAAGGACCTAGGCGTCCACCTTTAACCACATTTTCTAAATTGACAATAAGTAAATGCAAACGCTGAGTTTTTTTAATTTTTTCAATATGAGCCAAAATTTCAGGAATACTTTTGCCAGCGGCAATATCTCGTGCAGCTGCCAAAACCTGAAATCCTTCAGAACGATCAGTTAATTCTGAGTCAACTATATGCACCAGATCTGATTTACCGGTTAGCTTAACTGCCTGACGTGCTGCATCAATCGTGCCGCTTAATACCTTCGCCAAAAATATGCCAATGACTTCGCTACCATCTTTAGTCAATTCATTAATCGTATCAACCATGGTTCCTATAGGTGGTTGGCTCGTAGTTGGCAACTTTTTAGATTCACTCATTTTTTGGACAAATTGCTGTCTGGTTATTTCCACTCCGTCAAGATAGGTATCACCATCGATTGTGACCGATAAAGGCACAACGGTAATATGATATTTTTTAATTTCTTCCGGCGTTAACTGCGCGGAAGAATCAGTCAAAATTTTTATTTCTGACAACGTACTCGCCCTCAATTCTGATTTGATGTTCTCATTTATGATAGAATGTGAACTGTATTAATTATAAATTATTATAGCAAAAAAACTAGCAAAAAAAAGAAAGCGAACAAACTGTTTCATGATGAAATTGCAAAAAATCTGGCAAGAACCTGAACAAAGATCCAAAACTTATTACATAGTAGATAATATCCTCAGTGCTGTCACGCACGGAATTGGTTTTTGCCTGGCAGTTGCCGGATTAGTACTTTTAATTATCAAAGCTGTTTCAACACATAGTCCATTAAGAATAGTTACTTTCACTATTTACGGCTCTTGTTTGCTTCTGCTTTATCTTTTCTCTACGCTTTTTCATAGTCTCATCTTCACTCAGGCTCGCAATGTTTTTCAAATTTTTGATCATTCATCAATTTTTTTGCTGATTGCAGGATCGTATACTCCCTTTTCCCTTGTAGCAATAGGTGGCAAATGGGGCATAATGCTATTTACTCTGGTCTGGATAATCGCGATATTTGGCATCATCTACTACATTTTTAATCGTGGCAAACACGTTATATTAGACACTATTTTATACGTTGCTATGGGCTGGCTCGTGATTTTAGCCGGTAACTATTTGTATGTGCGACTCAGCCCCGTTGGATTTTGGCTACTAGTTAGCGGAGGTGTAGCTTATACTGTTGGTGCACTTTTGTACACAATGAAAAGGATCCCCTTTATTCATGTGATTTGGCACCTATTTGTTATTTTAGGATCAACTTTAATGTTTTTTTCTGTTCTGCTTTACGTCTAGGTTAATTTATTTGTTGCAAATAATCCTGGATTTCATCCTCAGAATTATCTAACTCTCCTGAAATTACCTTTTGTTTAATTTGATTAAGAATTTGACCCAATTTTGGTCCAGGCTTTATGCCGTTTGCAATCAAGAATTGACCGTCAATAGCCAATTCTGACATTGACTTAATTGGCAAAGCTGTATAGCGATCAACCAATGCTTCGGAATTGACCGGCTGTCCTAAAATATGCGCCACGTCTATTGTGTTAAGCAAAATATCTTTACCGGCATTAAACAGCTCAAGATCAGAAGGCGATTTTTCAGAAATCAAATCAAACAGAGCCACAATTTTTCTAACTTTTTCTGTCATAGCATTTGAATTTTTCCAATCACGCATAAAGCGGGCTATTTGGTTATCTGAAATTTTTAGCAAAATAATAATTATAGACCAAAGACTGGTTTCCAAACTGGGGTTAAATTTTAACTTAGGATAAATTGCCAGTAAATCACTTTTACCAGCAAAATCAGGCACGCTTTCACTTAACTTAGTTTGTAAAAAGATTTTGAAGGCAGCTCGGGAATTTGTTCCAGTGCCCATCTTGACAAATTCATCACGGATTCTTTCGACAGAAATTTTGGATAGTAATTGATGTAAATCACTTACTGCCTCTTTAGTTTTAGATTCAAGGTCAAAATTAAGCTGGCTCATGAAGCGTACCGCTCTCATCATCCGCAAAGCATCTTCATGAAATCTTTTCATGGGATCTCCTACGGCTTTAATAAGATGTTTTTGCAAATCCCCCAAGCCATTGAAAAGATCAATTATTTCCCCCGTTCTGTTCATTGCCAATGCATTGATAGTAAAATCACGTCTTTTTAAATCTTCAGCTAGATTTTGTACAAAAGTGACGTGATCCGGTCGGCGAAAGTCTTGATAACCCGATTCTGTTCTAAATGTGGTAATTTCATAACTAGCGCCATCATTTAAAACAGTAACAGTACCATGTTTAATTCCTGTATCAATAGTTTTTGGAAAAATTCTTTTTACTTCTGCGGGATATGCACTGGTAGCAATATCTATGTCGTGAATCGGTCTTTTTAAAATCAAATCGCGAATCGATCCTCCTACAAAATATGCTTCATAACCAGCTTGCTCTAACTGCTTGAGCACGGGAAAAGCGGCTGTAAAAATTGGTGGTAAATTGTTTATTTTTATCATTATTATCTCAACTCATTTATCTGTGTTTTTATTTTTAATTTATGGTAATTTTAAAGTATCAATTTATATAAAGAAAGTTTTATTATCATGAAAAAGATTAACAAAAGAATTATTTTTGAACTTATAATGATCATGATTGGCTGTGGGATTTATGGCTTCAGCCTTGACGTGATCTCCGCACCAAATAGGCTTACAGATGGTGGTATTAGTGGCATTACTTTGCTTTTGAGACACTTCTGGGGCATTAACATGGGTTTGTCGTCTTTGCTATTAAATATTCCTTTGATAATTCTAGGATATCGTTTTATGGGTAAAAGACTTTTAGCCTATACTATCTGGGGAACTCTTTGGCTGTCATTTTTCTTGTGGTTCTGGCGCTTAACCCCTATTATATATCAATTGAACTTAGAACACGACCTCTTCTTATCTGCCATACTTGCTGGAACCCTTTCTGGTATAGGCTTGGGTTTAGTTTTTCGGTATAATGGCACTTCTGGTGGCACAGATATTATTGCCCGCATTATGCAAATGAAGTATGGCATGTCTTCTGGCAAAGTTTTATTGTTCTGCGACACGATTATTTTATTATCATCCTTATCATATTTAGACCTCAAGCATATTATGTATACCTTAGTAGCTGCATTTATTCTTTCTAAAGTTATGGATGCCGTCCAGCAAGGAGCCTATTCTGCACGTGGTCTGCTTATTATCTCTGATAATTATCAACAAATTGCTAAAATGATAGATTTGAAATTAGATCGTGGTTTTACTTATCTTGAAGCTCGCGGTGGTTATAAACAAACCAAACGACCTGTAATCTATCTTGTTGTTTCACCAAGAGAAATTCCATTAGTAAAAGAACTGATTGCTGCAGAAGATCCTCATGCTTTTGTTAGCGTTATCGAAGTCCATGAAGTCTTAGGAGAGGGTTTTACTTATAAACAAAAAAGCCATCACCTTTTGATTAGAAAATGATTCTTCCCATCAAGCTAATTTGGTGAGAGCTGATAAAAACAACAGGGTAATAAATCTAATTTGATTTATTACCCTGTTAAACTTATAAATAATAAAAATGAAGCGTAAAAACTTTCTTTTTCATCAAAGTATATATTGTTTTAATCATTATAACAATTCATTATTCAACTCCTGCATTTCAGTATCCTCAGGTTCGAGTTTCAAATAAGAGTTTAATAATTCTTTGACAATATCTTTTGAGTTTGGCTCAGTATTGAAGAAACGAATCATTTGTTTTAAAAAAGCACTGTTATTTTTAAATTCAGGATAAGCCAGTAAAAATTCACTTTTGGCTTTTGCGCTCTGATCTAAATTTTGGTAAGAAAGAGCTAAATTCCAGTGAACTTGAGCTTCCAGATCCTCATCGTCAACTTTGGCAAAAAGTGCAATATTTTCATCATTTTTATTTTCTTTAACATAAAGATTAGACAACTGTGTGCGTAAATCTAAACTTTCAGGAATATTTTTAATACCTTTTTTTAGCAAGTTTTCAGCAGTATCCAATTCGTTCAATTTAACTGCTGCCTGCGCACCCTTTTTGTACAAAACAGGATCTAACTCATTGTATGCAATACCTGCCTGAGCAGAACGTAATTCCTGCTCATTATTGTTTTTATGCTCGTAAGCTGTAGTAAGTAAACGGTATGCATTTACATAATCGGGACTCTGATCAATTACTTCATTCAAATATTTAATTGCCTGATCGTCTTTGTTCAATGCTAACATGACTAATGCAGCCTGATATTTACTATCAATGTCAAGAATATCATTGCCATTTTTGGCAATAACTTCACCGGCCTCTTCATACCGTCCTAATTTTGCAAGGGTTTGAAAAAGACGATCGTTTAAATTTACTTCACTAAAAGTTTTATGTCGTTTTATCAAATCTTGATATCTGTTAAGAGCCTGTTCGTAGTTACCACTGAGATAATCGAGTTCAGCCAAACCGAACTTTACAACATCCTCATCTGGGGCAATTTTTTCTGCCTCTAGCAGTTTTTTATAGGCTGTTTCAATCAACCCATTGGTTTGATAATAATCAGCTTGAACTAATAAGCTGTCAAGATAAGAGGAAGAATCAGGAGCAATATTATAAAGCAGAGTAAGACCATCTTCATCTTTACCGTCATTTAATAAAATCTCTGCTAAATATATTTTGAAAATGTCCTCTCGGGGAAAACGAGCAATTAAACTGCGATATATTTCTTTCGCCAGATCTGAAAAACCCAATCCTACTAGATTTTCTGCCAATGAGGCTAATATTTCAGGTTTATCCTTTTCTAAAGCTTTTTCTAATAATATTTTTTCTTGAGAAAAATCCTGCTGCTCAATTGCATCAAGAAGCTTTTCAGAGTAGCTCATTCTTATTCCTCCATTACTAACTATCTATATTACCCAACTTAATCAGTTTAAATGATAACACACAAAAAGATGATGGCGAATTAGCCACCATCTTTTTAGATAAAACTATTAAGCTATTTAACAGCTTCTTTAAGAGCTTTACCGGGTCTAAATGCTGGTACAACACTTGCTGGAATTTGAATTTCTTTGCCAGTTTGTGGATTACGTCCTTTACGGGCTGCACGCTTACGCACTTCAAAAGTTCCAAAACCAATCAATTGTACTTTCTTACCTTTAGAAAGGTCATCTTGGATAGAACTAAAAATTGCATCAACTGCTGCAGCTGCATCCTTTTTAGTTAATTTTGTCTTTGATGCAACTTCAGTGACTAATTCTGCCTTATTTGCCATTGGGAAATCACCTCCTGAAACTTGAATCTTATTTTAAGATTCCTAATTAATTCCTCAATTGAGAAACAAGGAATAAATGATTATTTAAATCACTATTTCCTTGATTTCAAAATAGCACAAAACCCCTGATACAACAAGCAATTTAAACTAAAAATGTGATTTTTATGCATTTGGTAGATACAAACTATTTTCTTTTTCGTGCAATTATCTTAATGGGGGTTCCATCAAAATCAAAATTTTCACGTAGCTGATTGATCAAAAAGCGTTGATAAGAAAAATGCATTAATTCAGGATCATTTACGAAAACTACAAATGTCGGCGGATTAGTAGATACCTGGGTCATATAATAAACTCGTAATCTCTTGCCTTTGATCATTGGTGTTGGAACCAATTTGCTTGCTTCTAATAATAAATCGTTTAATACACTGGACTTAATTCTTTGTTGTTGATTTCGATAAACTTTTTGTACTAGTTTCGGAATCTTTTCTATATTTTGACCAGTTTTAGCAGAAACAAACAAGATTGGAGCATAGTCAAGATACTGAAATTCAGTTCGAATAGTTTGTTCAAAGTCCTTGCCGCTATTACTGGTTTTCTTTGGTAAATCCCATTTATTGGCTAAAATAATGATGCCTCGCCCAGCATCATGAGCATATCCTGCAACATGTTTATCCTGCTCCCTAATGCCTGTACTTGCGTCAAGTACCAAACATACAACATTAGAATGCTCAATGGCACCCATTGCTCTCATTACAGAATATTTTTCAGTTTTTTCGTAAACTTTTCCTCTACGTCTTATGCCAGCAGTATCTACAATTCTGAATTTCGTGCCATCCTGGGTTTTAAATGGAGTATCGACTGCATCTCGGGTAGTTCCTTCTTCGTTATTTACGATCACTCTTTTTTCGCCTACTAGACGATTGACAATTGAGGATTTACCTACATTTGGTCGACCAATAACACTAAATGATATTTGCTCATTATTATTCAAGCTTATGTCTTTGGGCAAGCTGGCCACTATTTGATCCAGCAAATCTCCAATACCTGTACCATGCACACTCGAAATTGGAATCGGATCACCAAAACCTAAACTATAAAAGTCATAAATGTCCATACGCTGTTCAGGATTATCTGCTTTGTTAACCGCTAAAATTACCGGTTTTTTAGTTTGATAAAGCATCTGAGCTATGCGTTCATCGAGGTTAGTAACATGATTTGTAACATTAGTTAAAAATAGGATGACGTCGGCTTCTTCAATTGCTATTTCTGCCTGTGCTCTGATTTCTTCTTCAATATTACTATCTTCCCAGGTAATTCCACCAGTATCTATTAAATCAAATTTATGACCTAACCACTCAGCTGGAGCATAATTACGATCTCTGGTAACCCCAGGTTTATCTTCCACTATTGCTAAACGTTGATTAATAATACGGTTGAAAAGCGTTGATTTACCAACATTAGGCTGTCCTACAATTGCAACTACAGGTAAAACCATTTTTCAGCCTCCTTTTACAAATAAAAAAACCGACTCTAAAGTCGGCTTTTTTATTAAATTTAATGACGATCCTTTAATTGATCACCAATGATGTCACCTAAAGCAAAGCCACTGTCATCATTATTCATATACTTCTTGTTAACTGAATTGTGATTGTAAGAATTATGTGAGCGATTTCCCTCGCCATCAGAGTTCTTAGGTTCAGCAGCTTTCATAGAAAGTGAAATGCGACGTTCATTAGGGTCAATATTTAAAACTTTTACTTTAACTTTTTGACCAACTTTTAAAACATCACTAGGCTTGTCTACGTGTTTATATGATATTTCTGAAACATGAACTAAACCTTGAATACCATCAGCAACTTCAACAAAAGCTCCGAAGTTAGTTAAAGACTTAACTTCACCTTCAAATACATCGCCTTCGTGTAAGTCAGCTGTAGCTTGTTCGAATGGAGAAGGTTCAGTTTGCTTAATTGAAAGGGAGATGCGATGTCTATCATCATCAATACCAATTACTTTAACTTTTACATCTTGACCTGCCTTTAAAACATCGCTTGGCTTGTCAACATGTTTATATGAAATCTCGGATATATGAACTAAACCGTCCACACCGCCTACATCAACAAAAGCACCAAAGTTAGTCAGACGAGAAACCTTACCTTCAACAACGTCACCCACAACTAATTGTGATGCAACATTATCAAAAGCTTCTTCACGTTCTTCTTCAATTAAGTCTTTGTGAGAGAGAATCAAACGGTTCTTACTTGGATCAATCTCCGTAATCTTGAGTTTCATCGTTTTACCAATAAATGGCTTAAGGTCTGAAACATAACGATTTGAAATCAATGAAGCAGGTAGAAATCCTCTTGTACCCACATCAACTAATAAACCGCCACGAACTGAAGAAGTTACTGTACCTTCAATTGTCTTGCCTTCTTCAAAGTCCTTTTGCAATTCATCGTAAGCTTCTCTTTCCTTTAAGCGAGTAACTGAGAAGAAAAATTCACCATTTTCTTTGTCACCGCCGGCTTTTCTTAAAACTAAAGCTTTAAGCTTATCTCCAGGCTTAACTGCCTCACGTAGGTCAACGTTGCGATCCGAAGTGTATTCACGACGAGGAATTACACCTTCAATACCGGCATTTTCAACACCAACATCGATTTGACCTTCTTCAACGTCTAATACTTCAACATCTACAATATCTCCGACCTCAACTCCTTGCATTTGCTTTAATGCATCTAAAAATTGATTACTGTTTTCTGACATTATTTACCTCCCAATATCATACTCTAATTTTAAATGAAAGTTTGATATTTTTCTACTGTTTTATACCCTTTTTTATAGTTTTTTTTGACTTTTTTTAATTTCTGATAAAATTACATTTACGACTTGATCAACACTCATAGAAGTAGTGTCTATTTCAATAGCATCTTGGGCTTTTTTTAATGGTGAAATTTTTCGGTGTGAGTCTTTGTAATCTCTCTCTGAAATGTCGTGCTCAATTTCTTCAAGAGACTGATTAGTTTTAATTCCTCTTTCTTTAAAATCTATCATTCTTCTTTCAGCGCGAGAGTGAACTGAAGCGACCAAAAATATTTTTACTGCAGCGTTGGGCAAAACAGTAGTTCCAATATCACGTCCATCCATCACAACGTTCATTTCGCCGGCCATTTGCCTTTGCAGACTGACCATTTTTTCCCTGATTCCGGCTAATGCCGAAACTTGAGAAACATTGGCAGAAATATCAGGAGTACGTATTTCTTGAGTAATATCTTTATTACCGGCATATATTTTTTGCTGACCATTTTTAAATTTAAATTCAATTTTTTCATGGTCAATGGCAGTTAAAATACCTTTTTCATTGCCGTAATCAATGTTATTTTCTCGTGCAATCCAAGTCGAAGCCCGATACATTGCCCCCGTATCAATATATGTAAAATTAAGCTTATGGGCGATAATTTTTGCTACAGTACTTTTTCCAGCTGAAGCTGGACCATCAATTGCTATTTGCATTCCAATAAAAAAGGGACTTAAGTCCCTGTCCTTTCTAAATTATCTAATTCGTAAAGTTTGTCCTGTATCCACCTGGCTATTGGGATCAAGTTGATTCAACTCTGCCAATTGGCCAACTGAAATGTTAAAATGGCTGGCAATACTAGTTAAGGAATCCCCTTCTTGTACGACATATTGTTTAATCACAACATGTTTCTTTTTAGGCTTTTTTGGAGTTTTTTTAGATGATTTTGTCTTTGGTTTAGCCTTGGCTTTGGTTTCTTTACTTTTTACAGGCTGAACCGTAGCCTTTTTATTAGTATCTTTTTTCTTAGTATCTTCTTTTTTGGCAGCTTTACGTACTTCAACTGCTTTTTCATTTGAACCATTGTTTGATGCCAAATTATGAACCACAGGAACAAGACCGATAAGAATAACTACAATCAGAATTATCAAAGCAATCCAGCCTTTTGATACGGAAGAATAAGTTTCTACTCTCGACTTTTTTGGACGCTTATAATGCTGATATGGCCCTTTTGAGTTATTATTCATCTGAAAAACCTCCTTACCTAACCTGTTTAATTTTAGCATATTTAACATTTAAGTGGACAAAAAAATCGGTCATTTACTAGACCGATTTACAATATTTTTAAGATTTAATTTTTAAGATTAAAATTTTTCCTTACAAAAGGTTTAAAAGTTCTCAGTACAGTTTCAAATAGTAAATAAACTACGACACCGTTGATTGTTCCTTTTAACAAGTTAAATGGAACTATAATGCCAAAAATGTATGCACTCATTGATGGAATATGTAGCAGTTTACCCAAGTAAACCTTTTCAGTAAAAGAAAGTAAACCAGAATATCCATGTATTGTCGGTAAATTAGGTACAGTAGTTACTGCATAAAAAGGCGTTAAAACCAATGCATTCAGTACAGAAAGTACAAATGCCATAGCTATAATACCGAGAACAATACCTAAAATTGGTTTTAAATATTTTTTAGAAAAATTTTTCTCATCCTTGCTAATATTCTTTGTTAAATAATAAAATGGTAAAGCAAAAGATATTGAAGCTAAAAAAGCTGCTGACTGTCCTACCAAACTAGGTAAAGCAAAACCTTTATAAATTAAATTAATCAGCATTCTGACAAATGCAATAAAAATACCTGGTCCTGGTCCGAATAAAAATGTCCCAATTGTAATTACGACATCCGAGAAGTCAAACTTTAAGAAACTAGTTATCGGCAATGGTATTTCCAAAAGCATTAATACGTAGGCAATTGTACCAATTAAAGTATAAGCCAAAATATTAACTAAATTGTTTCTGCTTTTTTTCTGCAAAATTCTTACCTCCAAAAAAACTCGGTCTGTTGCTCCCAGCAACAGACCGAGTAAAAGTAAGCTTTAGATCTTGGCTTTTAGTTTAGTCTGTCTTCTTTCATCTAGACTCTAACTATCGGTATCTCAATAGATTCCACCACTTTCGTGGGTCGTGGACTTACACCACCGGTCGGGACTTACACCCTGCCATGAAGACAACAAACTTATTTATTAAATTTCACATACTATACTAATCTACGTTCTTTAATCTGTCAACTTCTTCATGAGATAATTCTCGGTATGTTCCTGAGATAAGAGAGTCAAGTGTAAGAAAAGCGTATTTTTCACGAGCTAATTTCTTCACTTGATGGTGAACTGCCTTGAACATTCTTTTTACTTGATGATATTGACCTTCATGAATTGTTAATTGCACTATTTGGTTGTTTTTCTTATGGTCGCTTCTAATGATCTTGACCTTTGCAGGGGCACAGCGATGTCGATCAATTTTGACTCCATGCTTCAGCTGACTGATTTCATCTGGGGTGAGGATTCCAGAAATCTTGGCAACATAAACCTTGGCTACATTGTTTCGCGGATGCATCAATAAATTGGCCAGTTCACCATCATTAGTCATTAAAAGCAAACCAGAAGTATCATAGTCTAGTCTGCCGATTGGATATAGGCGATAAGGCAAATCTTTAAAATAATCGACAACTGTTTTTCTCCCCTTATCATCATTTGCAGTTGAGACCACTCCTCTAGGCTTGTAAAAGAGATAAGTATGCAAACTTTCTCTTTCAATGGGCTCACCATCAACCGTAATATTACTAAAAGTATCCACTTTAGTACCAAGTTTAGTTACTACATTGCCATCAACAGTGACTCGACCTTCAGAAATCATTTTTTCAGCCTTGCGCCGTGAGGCAATTCCTGCCTCAGCAATTACCTTTTGCAACCGTTCTAAAACCATTATTTTGCTCCTTTTTGAGTTTTTGCAATATTTTTATCTGCTTGACCTTTAGCTGCAAACAAATCTATTTCGCCTTCACTATTGATGCTATCATCTTCGAAATCTTCTATTAATGGTAAATCAGCCAGACTTTGGTACCCAAAGTATTGCAAAAAATATTCACTCGTTACGTATAAATTAGGATGACCCGGAGCATCTTTTTTACCATTAATTTTAACTAATCCACGCCAGATTAACGTTTGCAAAGCCCCAGATGAATTTACGCCTCTGATGTCATCTATTTCTACACGTGTAATTGGCTGCCGATAAGCAATAATAGATAGTATTTCCAACGCCGACTGACTTAAGCTCTTTGATAAATCTTTTTGAAAAAAATTTTCGATTGTTCTACTAACTTCTGGTCTAGTTGTCAATTTGTAAATATCATTGAGATGTTGTATTTGTAATCCTGAATCAGGATTTTTTTGTAGTTTTTCTTGCAAATTTTTGCTTAGTTCGCGCAATGCAGGTTTACCAACCTGCAAAAGTTCACATAAGTTGCTGCTTTCAATGCCATTATCGCCGGCAACATATAATAACGCTTCTAACTGCGCCATTTTACTTATCATTACTACCAACTCTTTCCAAGTTCAGGTCACCAAACATCCTCTTTTGTTTTACCCGAATTTCCTGTTTTTTACAAAGTTCAAGCAGTGCTAGGAACAAACCAATAACATCAGATAAAGTTTTCATTTTTTGACAACAGTCAAAAAAGCTTAACTGCTTGTTTCGCGCCAATTCCTCTTGCAAGAAAGTACTCATCTCTTTGACGGAAGTTTCCTTTACTTCAACTGAAACAATATCTGGCTGTCTGATTTTCAGTCTTTGTAAAATAATAATAAAAGTATTAGCTAATTCAGTAGAAGTAATTTGTCCTTTTGGCAAAGGCTGAATTTTTTTGCTTTCTGGTGCGCTCTCCTCTTTAGCCGCAGTAATCGGGACTTCTTCATTACGCTTTTTGAAGTATGCTGAAACTTTTTTAAAAACCGAATAAGTGATAAGCTGCTGCACTAATTCATCCCTTGGATCTTCCTGTTCATCATTTTCTTCAGTAAAATCATTTTGCGGAAGAAGAGACTGAGACTTAATTCGCAAAAGCATCGATGACATAACAAAATATTCTCCTGCAATTTTTAAATTAAGTTTTTGCATTTGGTGCAAATAAGCTAGATATTGGCTTGTAATTTGAGCTATTGGAATGTCATAAATGTCAATTTTTTGCACTTTTATTAAATGTAACAGCAGATCCAAAGGGCCTTCAAAGTTAGGCAGTTCAAGGGTAAGATTATCGCTCATTTTTCTTTATCCTTTTTTAAATACTTAATTAAATAAATATATTCAGGAACAGCCGTAATGACTTTGCTGGGATTATTTTGTGCCAGCTCTTGAACTGCTTTAGCTTCGTACTTAGCTTTACGATAATCAGGAGCAAAAGAAATATAACGAATGATTACAAAATGTTTACTTGATTGTGTACCTACCACCCCTATAAAATTAGGAGCCTTTGAACGATAGAGATATAAGCAAAACTCGGCACTACTTTTATTTAATTGAATTTCATCCTTGAGATTAGCCAGATTTTTAAAATCAGAGAGATAAGATAATAAGCCCATAGCTACCTTTTCTTTATCATTTTTACATTCAATTAGCATTTAATCACCTTATGTTCGAGGATGCGTTTTTTCATAAACTTGTAAAATATGTTTCTGGGACAAATTTGTATAAATTTGAGTTGTACTAATATCTGAATGTCCCAAAATTTCTTGGACAACACGTAAATCTGCCCCATTTTCCAATAAATGTGTTGCAAAAGTATGTCTTAAAGTATGTGGAGTAACATTTTTTTGAATACCAGCCATTTTACAATAATGCTTAATAATTTGCCAAACGGCTTGTCTTGTTAAAGAACCTCCCCTGCTATTAAGAAAAATAAAATCAGTGTTTTTGCCAATTTTTAATATTAATGGATCACGAACTTTTTCCTTATAGCTGTCTATCCAACTTAAAGCTACTTCGCTAATTGGAATTAATCGCTCTTTTGATCCCTTGCCAAAAACTTTGACCAGTTTCAGTTCTTCATGCAAATCAGTAAACTTGAGATTAATTAATTCGCTTACTCTAATTCCAGTTGCATACAAAGTTTCAAGTAAGGCTCTATCACGCAAACCTAATTTCTTTTTTGTATCAGGTTGCTCAAGCAAATTATTAACTTCATTAACTGTCAAAGCGACTGGCAAAGTACGACGCTTTTTAGGTGAATCTATTTCAAGCATTGGATTGAGCTTTTGAATATTCTGTCTTACCAGCCACTGGTAGAACTTACGCAAACTAGTAATTAAGCGGCTAATAGAACTTGTGGCCTTTTTTTGATCGCGTTGTTCTGCCAAAAAAGCATCGATGTCAACAGCTTGAGTAGGCCAGGAAGTTAAATTTTCCTTTTGGAGAAAACATATAAATGAAGTTAGATCCTGTCTGTATGCTGTAATTGTGTTATTACTCAGGCCACGTTCAACCTGACTATATCTTAAATAATCTTCAACTTGTTCTGATAAATTAGTCATTTTGGGCATCTTCTGGATCTTTTAATAATGAGATGGAACCAGCATTTTTGTCTTCTTTTATATATTTAGCTTTAAGCAAGTGTCCTAAAGCTCTCTTAAAGGCCGATTTGGAGATACCAAAATAATTTTTTATTTCCTGTGCGTCAGATTTATCGTAAAAAGGCAAAGTCTTATCTTTCTTTCTACGCAAACTCATTAAAATCATTTGTGCATCTTCATCAATTTCCTCAAAAGCTCGTGGCAAAGTACTCAGATTCAAGCGACCATATTGGCTGATACCAACCACCCTGCCTCTGAATTGTTCTCCCAAACGCAAAGGACGTGCCATTTGTGATGGATGAACGAAGCCTAAATAATACTCCTTGGTGATTATAAATGCACCTACTTCACGAGCAGAATATACAGTACCAAAAATATCTTTATTCTTCATATCACCAGGAAAATGAGCTGCCAACTGTTCAAAAATATTTTCATCCGCCAATTTTGCCCAAATACGATTTTTTTCATCTGTTTCAAGATGAACCAAAAGCTGATCTTCAGGTTGGGGCCAACGCTCTCTGTCATAAGGTAAGTCATCCATTGAAATTACGACATCTTTATCTGGCAAGCCAATATCGACAAAGACACCTAGGTTATATTTAACTTCGGTAACTTTGCTCCAGCCATATTGGTCTTGTTGAACAAAGGGTAAAAATTGCGTCATTTCACGATTATGTTGCTTATCATCATATAAGAATCCCTTGATTTGATCTCCGAGCTGTGGCTTTTCCTCCTGTGTAATTTCTTTTCTTTTCAGTTCATAAGTAATACCGTCAATTTGAACAAAAAAAGATTCTTCGTTTTGGTCTATTATTTTTCCAGTTGCAATTGTGCCAAGCATGATTTTTCTCCTAAATCTAGAATGGGATCTGATAACAAGTATATCATTTTAAAAGATTAAATTGACATTAGTCAATCTAAATTTACTACTGATTTCTCTAAATTCTAAACCAAACAAAAATAGCCAGTATTAAGCACTGGCTATTTTAATTCTTGCTTTAATTAAAGATTTGAAACTTCGCCTTGATAAATAGCACCACGACGAGCATCAACAGTAATAGTAATACCACTGCCAATCTTTTCAGTTGCATCAGTAACTCCAACTACAACTGGAATTCCTAATGACAAACCAACAACAGCCGCGTGTGAAGTTAAGCCCGAGGCTT
The DNA here is from genome assembly GCF_019972815.1 of Lactobacillus huangpiensis. Taxonomy (GTDB): domain Bacteria; phylum Bacillota; class Bacilli; order Lactobacillales; family Lactobacillaceae; genus Lactobacillus; species Lactobacillus huangpiensis. Next base: position 83,158 of record NZ_BPPA01000003.1, on the reverse strand, counting down.
CAACAACTAAACCTGATGCCTTCTTAATTGCCGGCATGTAATCAGGATCAGTTGTCTTAGCAACTAAAATGTCGCCTTCTTTGGCTTTGCTAATAGCTTCTTCGGCACTATTAACAACAACTGTCTTACCGACAACAGAACCATTGCCAACACCAAGTCCCTGAGCCAATTTGCTACCGATGATCTGTAGTTTCATTAAGTTAGTTGTACCTGAATCACCAACAGGAACACCAGCAACGATAATGACCAAATCGCCGTCTTTAACATAACCTTGTTCTTTAGCAACTCTAGCTGCTACATCAAACATATCATCAGTAGAAGCTGGTTTATCAGTCAGCATGGGCTGAACACCCCAAGAAATACCAAGTGAATGTTGGATCTTTTCATCAAAAGTTAATGCCAAGATGTTTGCGTTTGGACGGTACTTAGAAATCATTCTAGCAGTATAACCAGAATTAGTAGCCGTAATAATAGTCTTAACTCCTAATTCTTGGGCTGTCCGTACAACAGATTCGCCAATAGCTTCAGTAACATTCGAGCCCTTATATTCTTCAAATCTTTGAAGAGCTAGAGTATTGCGCTTAAGAAGCTCTTGTTCAGTTCTTTCATCAATTTCGGCCATAGCAGAAACAGCTTTAACTGGGTACAAACCATTAGCTGATTCACCAGAAAGCATAGTTGCATCAGTACCATCGAGAACTGCATTAGCAACATCGGAAACTTCAGCACGAGTTGGGCGAGGATTTTCTTGCATTGAGTCAAGCATTTGAGTAGCAGTAATAACAGGCTTACCAAGTGCGTTTGCCCTCTTGATTAAATCTTTTTGAACAAATGGCACATCAATAAACGGAATTTCGACACCCATGTCACCACGGGCTACCATTAAACCATCTGAAACTTGTAAGATTTCATCTGCATTATCAATACCTTCTTGTGATTCAATCTTAGGATAAATCTTAACATAATCACAGCCAGCATCTTCACAAAGCTTACGAATATCAAGAATGTCTTGCGCCTTACGTGCAAACGAAGCAAAGATAAAGTTAATGCCATGGGCTAAACCAAACTTGATGTCATCAGTGTCTTTTTCAGTAATTCCTGGGAGGCGAATTTCGACACCGGGTGCATTAACACCCTTCTTAGAACCGATAACACCTGTATTTTGAGCTTCACAAACTAATTCTTTCTTTTCTTCGTCTTTTTCTTTAATTAATAAGTCAACTAAACCATCATCAATTAAAACGTGACCACCAACGTGAGTATCACCATAAAGACCTTCGTAAGTAACGTGAATCATGTCCTTGTTACCAGGCTTAGAATCATCCATCGACACACGAATTTGATCTCCAGTATTAATGGTAAATTTGCCACCTTCTTGATCAGTGGTTCTAATCTCAGCACCTTTGGTATCCAATGCAATACCAAGTACTAAGCCAGTTTCTTTTTCAACTTGACGAACCATTTTCATCCGTGAAAGATGCTCAGCATGGTCACCATGTGAAAAGTTGAAACGAAATACATTTACGCCTGACTTGGCCAAAGCTGTAATAGTTTCAATATCATTTGAAGCTGGCCCTAAGGTACTAACAATTTTAGTTTTCTTCATTATTTAAAAATCTCCCCAAAATCGACTAATTATTTAGTCATTTCTTCATTAATATCAATTAACGATTCTTCACTGGCATGCTTTTCATCAAAAAGATCAAGAATATCATGGGTTTCTAATTGTCCATTCTCCATGCCGACAGCTAAACCGCCTTTACCATCAAGAAGTAACTTAACCGCATAATTTCCCATTTTTGTAGCATTAATCCTATCAGTAACCGTTGGCGCGCCACCGCGCTGCATGTGACCAATTACATTAGCCCTGCAATCGAATTCTCCGTATTTTAGAAGTTCTGTTCTAAAATCAGCGGCATCCATGACACCTTCAGCCAATATGATAATACCATTATCTTTGCCATCTTTAAAACCGCGCTTTAATCTTTCAGCAATTGCTTTAATGTCATAACTTCTTTCTGGAACAACAATTGCATCAGCACCACTTGCCAAACCAACACGCATAGCAATGTCGCCACAATTACGACCCATAACATTAACGACAAAAACACGATGATGACTGCTGGCAGTATCACGAATTCTATCAATGGCTTGCATTGCCGTATTGCAGGCAGTGTCAAGTCCGATAGTATAATCAGTGTATGGAATATCATTATCAATTGTTCCTGGCAAACCAATAGAGTTAATCCCTAAACGAGTCAATGCCAGTGCACCATGATAAGAACCATCACCGCCTATAACAATTACAGTATCAATATCATGCTTTTTTAATTGCTCAACCCCTTTTTCTTGCACTTCTTTTTGTGCAAACTCAGGGTAACGGGCACTATAAAGAAAAGTACCGCCCATGTTGATCATATGATCAACATTTTCAGCAGTCAAAGTAACAAAGTCACCTGCTACAAGCCCGGCATAACCATAACGAATACCAACAACGCCAAGTCCGTGATGAATAGCAGTTTTTGTAACAGCCCTAACAGCTGCATTCATGCCAGGAGCATCGCCACCGCTCGTTAAAATTCCAATTCGCTTCATGAATTCACCTCATCAAGATTTATTGTGTAATTTCTCACATCCACTAAATTTTAACATTCTTTCACGAAAAAATCTCACAAAAAATGATTAAAGTTCTTGATTTGACAGTCTTTTTCGATGTTAGCGTTAACATCAGCAATTTGTTCACGCTTACTCAAAAAACTCTACTCTTTTAAATTTACAACTTTTAAATTAGTTAAAATATATTGTTTTTTACTTGAGTCGAAACGATCATTCTGAACTTTAACGCCTAATAAATAAATATTACCCTCCTTTAAATTCGATTGAATTTTATCATAAACATGAGGAAAAATTACAATATCCTGCTTACTGGTTGTGTCAGCAAAACTGCCAAAAGCCATTGTTTGACCCTTTTTGGTCCTCACAAGTTTTAATGACATCAGTTTGCCAACAGCTATTCCACCGTCATGAATTTGAAACTCATTTAATGGTTTAGCATTAAACTTCTGAGCATATTTTTGAACTGTAATTAATGGAGAAGTGAGTGTAGAAAAACCTAAAGTTTTTTCTTCCATCAAAGCCAATTCTTGTTTGTTAGGTTCTTTAGCGGGCTTAATAGGAACGCCACCTAGCCCTTCTGACAAAGCGAGATTTTCCCCCGTCAATTTAACATTTTCAATTATTTCAGGACAATTCTGTAACAATTCGTTCCGGTTTTTGTTAAGTTGGTCAAAACAACCAGATTTGATTAAAGATTCAACCACATTTGTAATGCTATTAGCTTTAATAAATTTGACATCAATCTGACGTAAAAAATTGCTAAGAGAATCAAAAGATTTCGCTTGACGCTTTGCAATTATTTCTTTAAGAAAATCTATTCTAACCCCTTTAATTGCACGTAATCCAACTAAAATACGCCCATCAATTACCTGATAAGCTAAATCACTTTTGTTAATGTCAGGTGGCAAAATTTTTACGCCATCCTCTTGAGCGCGCATTATATATTCATTCGCCTTATTTTGATTGCCAATATTAGAATTAAGCATAGAGGCATAAAATTCAGCTGGATAATGAACTTGTAAGTATGCGAGCCAAAATGCGATCATCGTATAAGCAACAGCATGTGAACGGTTGAAACCATAATTGGCGAATTGCTCAATATAGTCATATACACGGGTCGCAACCTGAACAGTCTTACCGTTTTTTACTGCACCGTTGATAAATTTAGATTTTTCCTGTTCAATAACCTTTTGATCTTTTTTTGACATTGCCCTGCGTAAAATGTCGGCTTCTCCTAAAGAAAAGCCAGCAAGAACACGGGCAGTTTGCATAACTTGTTCTTGGTAAACCAAAACACCATATGTTGAAGACAAAATTGGTTTTAAGCTGGGATCAGGGTATGTGACTTTTTGGGTGCCTTTTTTGCGTGCAATAAAAGTTTTGATATTCTGCATTGGACCTGGACGATAAAGTGCGTTGACTGCTACCAAATCTTCAAAATTATCTGGATGCAATTCACGCAGAACATTGCGAATTCCACCTGATTCAAATTGAAAGACGAGTTCTGTCTCACCCTTTTGAAAAATACTTAAAGTAGCAGGATCATTTAGAGGGATCTGATTAACATCGATCTTTTTTCCTTGCTCGCGGATCATTTTCTCCGTATCACCAAGAATAGTCAAATTTCTTAAGCCCAAAAAATCTATTTTTAATAATCCCAGTGATTCTACATATTTTTTGGTTTGCTGAGTTATCGGTATTCCCAATTGTCCTGATTGCAAGCCGGCAATGGCGGCAATAGAATTATCGCTAAGAACTAAACCGGCAGCATGGATTGAATAGTGGCGTGGCAGGCCTTCTAATCCACTTGCCGTTTCATAAAGCAACTTGTTCATGTCATTTGCATTCACCAACGTTTGCATTTTTTTGGATTCTTTATAAGCCTGAGCCAGACTTATTTTGCCTTTTGCGAAAGGCACGCTTTTAGACCACTCACTTAATTGCATTTCTTGAAGACCAAATACTCTGCCAGTATCTCGCAAAACCTGCTTAGCTGCCAAAGTCCCAAACGTGAGAATCTGAGCAGCATGATCCATGCCGTATTTATTAAACATATATTTTATGACATCATCACGACGATTATCTGGTATATCCAAATCAATATCTGGCATTTCGTGTCTGGCAGGATTTAAAAAACGCTCAAATAGCAAGTTATATTTAATTGGATCAACCTCTGTGATATTTAAAGAATAGGAAACTAACGAGCCACAAGCTGATCCTCTGCCTGGACCCATCGCAATTCCAACTCGATGGCAGTAGTTTACAACATCCCAAACAATCAAAAAGTAATCGTTAAAGCCCATTTGATCTATTACTTGTAATTCATAATTTAGCTGTTTTTGATAATCAGCGGGAACTTTACGTTGACCAAAACGATTTTGTAAACCCTTTTTAGCCAAAAATTGCAGAAAATCCTTGGAAGTTGAATATTGATCCTGTTTATATTTCGGCAAAACTGGAGTTTGAAATATAATTTTAGCATTGCAGACAGAGGCGATTTTTTCTGTGTTTTCTAAAGCTTCATCTAAACCTAATTTATGATAGCGTTCGCTCAATTCCTCAATAGCAGGCAAATAATGTGAGCCAGATTGTTTAGCTAAATCTGTGATATCTTGCAAAACTTCACCTTTTTTTATAGCTTGTAAAGTTTTACGTAAAAACTGATCGCGAGGTTTTAAATAACAGGTATCCTCAACGCTAACTAGTGGTAAATCAAACTGTTTTGATAGCGCTCTGACATATTGTATGTAATTTTTTTGTCTTTCACTGCCATAAACTCCGATATATAAGGAACTAGATTTAGGTATTATGCTAATTAAATGACGCAAAAAATCTGTTCCTAAACTTTCATTCTGCATCTGCAAGTTTAATAACTCACTATGCAAATTTGCCGGTATAATAAATATCAAATCATTTAAATCCTTGGTCAAATCCGCAATAGTTAAAATTTTTTGCTTATTACCGTTGTCTGTCAAAAGGTTAATTCTACTTGATAAACGCAAGATATTTCGATAACCCTCATCAGTCTTTGCTAAAGCGATAAGATCATATTGGTGAGCACTGTCAATTAATCCATTTAGCCTTAATTGCATCCCTAAAAGTGGTTTAATCCCAACTTTTTGGGCCACTTCAAAAAAATTAACTAATCCATAGGTCACGTTAATATCAGTTAAGCTTACAGCTTCATATCCTAATTCCTTTGCAGTAGTCAGCAAATCTTTAATTTTTATCGGACTATCTAAAAGGGTAAAAGAGCTAAGGTTTTGCAATGCAGCGTATTTCATATTCAGTTCACCTTCCATATAAATAAGTATACCAAAAAGCCGTCTTTTGGATTGAAAACGCGCATAATATTTGTTAAAATTCAAAGGTATGAAAGAAGGAAACGCTATGGGTCGTTATATCGTAACTATTTGCTGGAGCGTTGTTTACATGTTAATTGTAGGTTTTATTGCCGCTCCTCTAACCCAACATGTTTTTAATCTAAGTGAAGCTGCTGTTGTTGGTTTGATTTTTGGTCTGTTATTTGCAGCCATTATCCCCACAATCACGGCACATTCTCATAAAGACAAAAGTAAGTATTCTAAACTTAAGTAAATAAAAAAGTCATTAGCTCTCACCTAATGACTTTTTTATTTACTTAAAACTATAATTGTGTGACAAATTAATCTTTGGATGATTTTTAGTCAAAAATTCTTTGAACATTTCCACATAATCTTTATCCAGAATTTTTTCAATCTTATTAATATTGTAATCAGGGTAGAAGCCACCGCCCATAGCACGATAATTATTAACGGCCAAACGATACTTTTTTTGCTCTAAAATTGGTTGCCCGTTTAATTCAAACTTAGTTAAGCGACTCCCAACAGGTCTCAGAACATCCGCTTCATAATTAAGCGGGTAAAAAACATCAAAATTAAAAAGCTGATTGCGATACTGAGGGTCAAACATAATTTTGCCCCTTTTATCCTTAATTAAAAATTTTAGTGGATATTCGACAATATTGCGTAGTTCTTTCCCGGTTACTTTAACTATACATAATTGATTAGCAAAAGGATAATTTAGCAAAATATCACGCATTGAAACATTTTTATTAAATCCTTGAGCTGTTTCACTCATCAAAGCTGTTGCTGAGACATCAGCCTTTGTAAAATATAATTGCATATCCTGCAATAAATTAATAAACGGTGAACCCTTAATCCTAGCTTCATCAGCATTTAAAATAAGAGCAGGTTCATCTAAATAAGCAATTGGCTGGTCAAGCCATTTTTGTGCCTTCTGTTCCAGTGACAAACTGGAAGCATTAATTTCACAATCAGATTCATAGTTTTGAGAGTCAATCAATTCAGTAGACATTGCTTTTATTTCCTTGCTTCGCTGGTCGATATCCAACACTATTTTACCAACAGATTCTCCACGATAACCTGGTTGTACAATGGCAGTTTTATGGTCTACGATATTTAGTCTTCGATGCTGATGCCCTGTCAGCATTACATCAATATCAGGAATTTCCTGTAAAATACGATATCCTTCATTTTCTCCTGTTTGTGGCTCCTTGCGTGTTCCTGTGTGAAGATCTGCTTCAAAACCGCCATGATAAAGCACAGCCAGGACATCGACTTTAGGCCTTAAAAAAGCTGTTATTTGCTTAACCTGCTCAAAAGCAGATTTAAATTTTAACCCTGCAACGTGGTCTGCTGGCTCCCAAAACGGTACCCGCTGTGTAGTAATACCAATAATTCCCACCTTTATACCGTTTTTATTGATAATGATATAATCTTGTCCAAAGGCCGGCAGATCATTTTTTTCAGCCAATATATTGCTATTTAAAAAAGTAGCTTTACTATAAGCTAAATATTTTTTTAAATAGCCTAATCCAAAATTAAAGTCATGATTGCCTAAACATCTGACATCGTACCCGATGAGATTATAGCAATCTGCAAATGCTTTTAAATTGGCATCACTATTCGACTCATGTACATAAGCCGCTAAAGGCGAGCCTTGAAGACAGTCACCTGAATCAGTCACAATTACATTTTCAGCACCATATTTATTTCGCTGCTGCTTTATTATGCTGCTCAGTCTGCTTAATCCAAAAGGAGCAGCATAACTATTTTTTTCTTGATAGTCCGTGGGAACAATAAAGCCATGAATATCACTTGAATGCAAGAATACGAGTTTCATTTCACCTTTTCCTCTTCCTAGACGGGGAATTGCCTAATTTTTAGAATAAAAAAAGACACCTGTTTTTTGGTGTCTTTTAATTATTGATTGTCATTTGAGTTAGTTTGACTAACAACTTGACGACCCTTGTAATATCCTTTAGGTGAAACGCGGTGGCTTAAGCGATATTCACCAGTGGTTGCATCATAATGCATTGCTGGTACAGTTAACTTAATATGACCACGACGTGAACGTTTCTTTTGCTTAGAAGTATGTCTTTTAGGAACTGCCATTTAACTGATCTCCTTTTTTGTAGAATTACGATTTTAGGTTACTTAAAAGTACCCAAAATACTTCACGTTTGTTAATGATACTATTGTATCCCAAATAAATCAAGCTATATTAGTTATTCTTGTCTTGATTATGACCATAAGAACCCCAAAAATAACCAATTAGAACTCCGATAATTATCATCAATACTAAAATAATGATCAAAGGCAATTTGAACTGAAATAAGCCAAAATTAATGGCGACATTATTCGTATTTAAAACAACGAAAATTACAGCCAGTAAGGTTAAAATCAATGTAAAGATGAGCTTAATCTGTTTTGTTTTACTTTTCATACTCTGCACTACTTTCTTGAGGCAAACTTCAGCGATAATTCATCACCTATCGTTGGGAACAGGTTATATAATTTAGCCAAAATTGCTAAACTAACTGGTAAATTGAGCTCACGTTTATTACTACCAAAGAAATGAACCACTTGCCAGGCAACATCATCCGGATCCAGGACAAATTTTTGTACGCTTTCAGCATAATGCCCACTCTTATCAGCAATATTAAAGAAATTTGTATAAACCGGTCCGGGATTAACCGTCATGACCTTAACTCCAAATGGTTTTAGTTCCAAACGCAAAACATTCGAAAATTGAATAACAGCTGCTTTTGATGCACTATATGCAGCTGACTTTACAGTAGGAACTTTACCTGCTATTGAACCAATATTAATAATTTGTCCGGATTTTTGTTCCATCATTAGTCGACCAACTAAGCGGCTAAAATACATTAATCCTAAAACATTAACTTGAAACATGGCTGTAACTTCACGACGGTTTGACTCTACAAAATTTTCAAATTTGCCAAAGCCTGCGCAATTAACTAAATAGTCAACATGCTTAGTTAAATTAATAATTTTAGTAAAAGCAGCATCTATCTGGTCGCTTTGACTCATGTCAGTCACTATAGTATAAGAGTCAGCTCCTGACAACTCATGTGCTTCAGAAGCTACCTTTTCCAGCTTTGCCTTATTTCTGGCAATTAAAATAACTGTTGCTCCTCTGCCAGCACTTTCCAATGCGATAGAATGGCCTATCCCACTTGAAGCTCCTGTTATTACAACCACTTTATTTCTAAGAGAATCACTCATCTTTTTCTCCTTTCATCGGAATTACAATTCGGTCAAAATCATTAGCTAATCTTGTATTTGCAAATATCTTTTGTGCCTGATTTTCCAGCTTTTTGGCTTTAGCTCCTAAATATCTAGCAGAAATATGATTTAAATATAAACGTTTAACATTATTATCACGTGCAACCTTCGCGGCTTCAACTGCCGTAGAATGGTAATATGAATGAGCTAAATCTGCCTCATTACCGGCAAAAGTAGATTCATGCACCAAAACATCCGCATTCTGTGCTAGTTGTGCTATTGCAGGAGTAGCACGTGTATCATAAATAATAGTAATAATTCTACCTTTTTTGTTAGGGCCCAAAAAATCATTTCCATCTAATATAGTACCATTATCTAGAACAATTTTTTCACCATTTTTAAGTTTACCAAGTAAAGGCCCATTAGGTACATTATATTGCGCTAATTTATCCATTAAAAGTTCTCCCGGACGATCATCTTCAACCACTCGATAGCCAAAACTAGGTACTCGATGGGCTAATTTTTCTGCATATACTCTAAAACCATTCTGTTGAAAAATTAATCCTCCATTTTCTAAAACAACAAACTTAATAGGATAGCTAATTTTTGTACGTGAAATTTTTAAAGCTGTTCTAACAAATTGCTCTAGACCTGCAGGTCCATAAATGGTAATGGGACCAACATCTCCTTGAAATGATCTTGTTGCCAGCAATCCAGGCAAGCCGAAAATATGATCACCATGATTGTGGGAAATGAATATTTTTGTGACTTTACGCAATCTAATATTTGTTCGTAAAATTTGATGCTGTGTGGCTTCTCCCACATCAAATAACCAAATTTCATTAATTTCATCAAGCATTTTCAAAGCGATGCTTGATACATTACGTTTCTTTGAGGGTTGCCCTGCTCCAGTTCCTAAAAATTGTAACTCCATACTCTACCTATCTAATACTTAGCATTTTCAACTATTTCTTTAACAATTAAAGCACTGTAGTGCTTTGATCCTATTGGTGTTGGATGCGTTTTATCTTCATAAAACCAATTTGGATGATTCTTTGCATATGAATACCAATTAATCACCATAAAATTATGATATTTTTTCGCTGCCTCATTTAATAAATTATTAACATCATTTTGCCAAGGCTTCGCCGGTACATATGTGTTTATCCAAAATACCTGTCTTTTATGTCCTAACTGCTTCATTAAATCATCTATATCAGACATTTTAAATGGACCATTAGTACCCAAACCTATTAATACATTCTTTCCTAAAACATTCTCATTCTGATAATGTTTTAATAAATCGAACGAAACATTTAGTTGACGTGAAATAGCCGCATCAATCACAGCCTTAGGCAACAAATCTTTCAAATCATTGCTAGAGCCAGCCATAACTGAATCACCGATAGCAGTCAAATCAATTTTACGTGCTAATTGAATTTCAATTTGTGAGATACCAAATTTCTCAAAAGATTTTTTTATTGGATGTTTCTTTGCTGCTTGTTTAGCTTCTTTTATAAGTTTAGCCTTTTTTTGTTCTCTGGGACTAATTTTTTGGTATTCCTTGATTAAAGCATTATTGTCTTTTCTTTGTTGTTTGCGATTTGCTCTAATTCTGCGAGCCAATTGACTTTGATTGAAATTTTGGGCTTGTGCAGCAGGAGAAATTAAAATTGCAATGCTACCAGTTAAAAAAATCAAGCCTATAAGAATAGCCCACACTTTTTGAAAATAATTTTTTGATTTCTTATCGCGAAGTTGTTGCAAATATTTTTTTGCTTTTTGTAAAGATATTTTTCCAAATGGTTGTTCTACAACTCTGTATGCAAGCTCACTTGAAATGACTATCAAAATTAGTTCAATAAAGCGATAAAGCAAAACATGATCTGCCATATTGGAAACTTTATCTTCAAAAAAAATCATTATAGGAAACTGATAAAGATAAATTTCATAACTTCTTGAGCCAATCCAATTAAAAATAGGGTTGGTTAACCATTTATTCCAGTGACTCCCTGGATGAGCAGTTACACCAACCAGTATCGTTGTAAACAACGTGAACAAAAACATACCACCCAAATAGGTAAATGCTTTCTCTGCATTCATTATTGGCGAAAGAAATAAAATTATGATTCCACAAAAAGAAATCAGACCGAAAATATCTAATAAAAGGTAATAATTATGCTTGATATTTCTTTTCAACTTGTTCAATGGCCAAACCACAGCCAGTGCAGCCCCTAGGCCTAAAGAAAAAAATCTAGTGTCTGTGCCATAATAAATGCGATTGATATTAACATCGGTTTTAAACATTATTGCCATTTCAATTGCGGAAAGTATTGATAAAATTAGTAAAATGCTAAAAATATTTTTTCTCTTTTTGCCATATTTTACTAATAGGAAAATAACTAATGGCCACAGTATATAAAATTGCCCGTTAATTGACATTGTCCATAAATGGACAAATGGAGATTCGCTAGCGGCAAAACGTTCAAAGTAGCTCTGCCCATTTAAAATTTGCCAAAAATTATAGATATTAAGCAAGTTTGCCACAACTATTTGACTTAGTTTGGCAAGTAAATTCTGCTGAAATAAAACTATATACGCTGCAGAAATCCACAATACTGCAATTAATGGCGGATATATTTTTTTAATTCTACTCCAATAAAACTTTTTTGTATTATAAAACCCATTTTCATCATACGCCTTTAGTATTTGGCATGTAACCAGGTAACCTGACAAAACAAAAAAAATCGGTACGCCAAGATATCCGCCAACAAAAGTATTAGGATCGAAGTGATAAAGAATCACTCCAATTACTGCCAAAGCTCTAAGTCCAGAATATCCTGTGATATATCGATTTTTTGTCATGTTTCAAAACTTTTCTATTTATTATTGGACAAATTCAAAGTTGAATGAGCCAATTATTACATCATCGCCGTCAACGGCTCCTTTTTTACGTAGAGCATCATCCACTCCCAGATTCTTAAGCTTCCGAGCTAATCTCATAACACCATCCTGATAATCAAGATTGGTTCGCTCCACTAATCTTTCCAGGTTTTCACCTTTAATCTCAAAAACATGATCTTCTAGTTTGGTGATAGTAAAATCATTCTTTTGACTTGCCTGATATTTATACTCTTTTACTTTTTGAACAAGTTCAGGCTTCTGCAATGCTCGTTCTTTTTCTACTTGCTCTACTACGGTCGCAGTATCCTGCAACAATTGTTCAATTCCTTCATGTGTCACACTTGAAATAGCATAAACAGGCGCTTGGATTTTTTCCGTTTTCAAATCTTTCTTGAATTGTTTTAATTTTTCACTTGCACCAGAAATATCCATTTGAGTTGCGACAATTATTTCTTTTCTATCTTTTAGATTTTTATCATAAGTTAACAGTTCTTGACGAATTGTCTGGTAATCTCGAAGCGCATCTCGGCCATTAGCAGGATCCATCGCCACCAAGTGCAAAATCACCTTTGTTCTTTCAATATGACGTAAAAATTGTATACCAAGACCTACGCCATGACTTGCTCCCTCAATCAAACCAGGCAAATCAGCCATTGAAAAGTCACGACTATCGGGTAAAATAACCATACCCAAATTAGGCGTTAAAGTCGTAAAAGAATAAGCAGCTATTTTGGGTTTAGCTTTCGTGACAACTGATAATAATGTTGACTTGCCAACTGAAGGAAAACCCACAAGACCAACATCTGCCAAAACCTTTAGTTCTAGGCGCAATACTCGGTCTTCACCAGGTTCACCGTTTTCAGCAATTTCAGGTGCAGTATTAACACTCGTTGCAAAGTGAATATTGCCTCGTCCACCTTTACCACCATGCGCTACAACCAATTCTTGTTTATTTTCAGTTAGATCACCAATTTCTTCATTGGTATCAAAGTCATATACAGTCGTTCCAACAGGAACTTTAAGATACAAATCCTTAGCTCCTCGACCATATTGAGATTTTATGCGACCATCTTCACCATTTTCTGCCTTGAACTTACGGCGGTACCGAAAGTCCATTAATGTTCTCAAACCGCTATCAGCGACAAATATAATACTACCGCCACGACCACCATCGCCACCAGCGGGGCCACCATTTGGGACATATTTTTCATGGCGGAAAGCGACCATGCCGTCTCCGCCTTTACCAGCTTGAACTTCAATCTTAGTTTGATCGACAAATGTGGGCATATAAATTCTCCTTCCGTCTTTCTTAACCTTATTACTATACCACTATACCACAAAAAGTTTAGACTATTGTGGTAAAAATTGATATTTACAAAGTCAACTTAACTGTCTGGGCTTGGGGCAATGTTAAGCCAGCAGAACGTAATTCATCAATTGAGGCCTCTTTAATTTTTTTCAAAGAACCAAATTTTCGTAAAAGCTTATTTCTGCTTTTTGGTCCGATCCCTTTAATTGAATCGAGTTTGCTCGATAAAGCATTTTTAGCATGAGTTCTTCTATGGAAAGTGATTGCAAAGCGGTGTACTTCATCTTGAATTCGTGTCATTAAATAGAAACCTTGAGATTTTGGATTCAAGGGTATTAATTTCAAAGGCACTCCATTAATTGGATCTCCATATAAAAGGTGGTTGGTTCTGTGTTTGTTATCCTTGACCATACCAGCTACTGGAATATTAAGGTTCAGCTCATTGCGTAAAATATCTTCACAAGCATCTACCTGAATTTGACCACCATCCATCAAAATTAGATCTGGCATTGGTTTATGTTCCTTAAGTAGTCTGCTATATCTTCTGCGAACAACTTCACGAGTATTACGAACCTCATCGCCACCATTTTGATGCTCAACTTCACCCTTTAATTTATATTTACGATAAGAGTTTTTATCTGGTTCACCATCTTTAAAAACGACTAAAGCTGAAACCGGATCAGCTCCTTGAATATGAGAATGGTCAAAACTTTCAATAACATGACCATAAGGCAAACCTAAGGAATCAAAAATTTCTTTCTGTGCACCCTTTGTTTTTCTATTTCCTAATTCTAATAAGCGAAACTTCTCATCAAGTTTGAGCTTTGCATTGTCTTTTGCCATATTTAATAAAGAGCGTTTTTGACCTCTTTTTGGCGTTCTCACAGGCACATGCAAGACTTCACTCAGTGCCTCATTGTCAATTTTGGCAGGTATTAAAACTTCTTTTGGCAGTATTCTATTCTTTTGCCCATAAAATTGAACAATAAAGGACGCAAACGTATCTTCTGGATCGTTAGTGTCTGTCAGTGGATACATTCTAGTCTCACTTCTAAGCAGCTTTGCTTGCCGTAAAAAGAAAATTTGAATAGCTATCCATGATTTATCAACATAAAAATTAAATATGTCACGCTGAGTATTGTCATTTGAAATAATTTTTTGCTTTTCAACGGTTTCTTCAATGTAATTAAGCTGATCACGAATTTCAGCTGCTCGCTCAAACTCAAGATTTTCAGATGCAGCTGCCATTTTTTCGTTAAGATCTTTCTTTACCCAACCTATATCACCGTTTAAAAAGCTCTTAATCTTTTTTATTTGAGCTTCATAGACTGACTTAGGGACCGTTTTAAAACATGCTCCCAAGCATTGTCCCATATGATAATACAAACAAGGCCTGCCCTGCTTGCCATGGCAACGTCTTAAAGGAAAAACTTTTTGAATAAACTTAAGCGTAGCCTGTGCAGCATAAACATTAGGATAAGGTCCAAAATAATAACCACCATCTTTTCTAATAATACTGGTTAATTTGGTTTGTGGATCACGTTCATTAGTAATTTCAATATATGGATAGCCCGTTCCTTGTTTTAACTGCACATTGTAATATGGCTGATATTTTTTAATAAGTGTAACTTCAAGCAAAAATGCTTCTTTATCAGTTGAAACGGTGATGATATCATAATCTCGAATATCTTCAACTAATTCCGCTCTTCTGCCAACTTGAGTACTTTTGAAATAGGAACGTACTCGACTCCTGAGATTTTTCGACTTGCCAACATAAATAACCTTGCCGTTTACATCTTTCATTAAGTAACAGCCAGGCTTAGCTGGTAAAAGTTTTAATTTATTTTCAATCAGCTGAGTTGCCAAAAAATCACTCCCCAAATTCGCTATCATATTTTAACATACAATTCATAGTTTTAAATTTGCTTTTGCTTAGTTATCACTTGATTATTAGAAACTTAAAATTTAAAAATATTAGCTTTACATAATTATATTTATTTAAAGCTAACAAATTATTGTATTTTCTGGCTTGAAGTCTTATTTTTTATTATAATAAAATCAGAAAGGAAAAATTATTATGGGGTTAACTTTTAAAAAACAAGACGAGTTAGAAAAACTATTTGATAAATTTGCTACTGTACCTGATGACAAAAAGAAAAAATTGGCTAAAAACAAGGATAAAATAGTTAAAGACAAAGACAATTAAAAATGGTTCTCCAATGAGAACCATTTTTTCTTGCAAATTTTACAGATTTTGTTCAATCCATTGCCACACTTCTTGAACATGCAACTTTTGGACAGAACTAAAAGTAATAACATCAACGTTATCATGATTTAAATCAAGTTTTCGTTTCAATATGGCAAGCACCTGATTTTGCTGACTTTTCTTAACTTTATCAATTTTAGTACAAACTACCAAAATAGGTATATTAAGATATAATGCATAATTATACATAGCTATATCATTTTTAGTAGGCTCATGTCTACCATCCACTAGGATAATTAGTCCTTGTAAGTTTGCCCTGGTTTCAAGATAATCTTGAATCATAGTACCAAACTGTTCACGTTTTTTTTGTGAAACTTTGGCGTAGCCATACCCTGGTACATCGACTAAATAAAAGGCATGATTTACTAAATAGAAATTAAGGGTTTGCGTTTTTCCTGGTTGTGCAGAGGTTCGCGCCAAGTTTTTGCGATTCAATAATGTATTTATTAAACTCGACTTGCCCACATTAGAGCGACCAGAAAGTGCTACTTCGGGCAAATTATCAGTTGGATATTGATCCTCGCGTACAGCACTGATTGCATACGAACTATCTTTAATGATCATTAGCTGCCTTTATTTCTTCATTATTTTCCTGATCATCCTCTTTACGTCTTGTTACGTTTGGTTCGGCATTTTTTTCAATGACATCTTCAGTAACTTTAACGTTTTCAATATCAGGCTCACTAGGAGTTTTATACATGATGCCCATCATCGCATTTTCAATTATTGTCCGCAAGCCACGTGCTCCCATATTTCGTTCGATGGCTAAATCTGCAATGGCTTTTAAAGCATCTGGGGTAAATTCTAAGTTAACCTGATCAAGCGACATCAATTTTTTATATTGCTTTACCAGCGCGTTCTTAGGTTCGGTTAAAATTCTAACTAAATCATTTCTATCTAACTTATCTAATGTAGCAATAATAGGAATACGCCCAATAAACTCTGGAATCAGTCCAAACTTGACCAAATCTCCTGTCGTTAAATGCTTAGTCCAAGAATCATCTTGTACTTTATTAAGCTCGTTTTCAGCACTAAAACCAATTACTTTTTTACCCAAACGGCTTTTGACAATTTGTTCGATACCATCGAAAGCTCCACCAACTATAAACAAAATGTTGGTGGTATCTATCTGTATTAATTCTTGCTGAGGGTGTTTACGACCACCTTGCGGTGGTACGGAAGCAATAGTACCTTCCAAAATTTTTAATAATGATTGCTGAACGCCTTCTCCAGAAACATCCCTGGTAATTGAAACATTTTCAGATTTTTTAGATATTTTATCTATTTCATCAATGTAAATGATTCCTCGCTCTGCGCGTTCTATGTCGTAATCTGCATTTTGTAACAATTTAAGTAAAATGTTTTCAACATCTTCTCCAACATACCCTGCCTCAGTTAAGGTAGTTGCATCAGCTATCGCAAATGGCACATCTAAAATGCGGGCCAAAGTTTGAGCCAAGTATGTTTTACCTGAACCTGTTGGTCCAATCAGAGCAATATTTGATTTTTGCAACTCAGTTGAAGAATCTACATCCATTTGCGTAACACGCTTATAATGATTATAAACTGCAACTGACAAAATCTTCTTTGCTCGCTCTTGACCAATAACATACTGATCAAGTTGCTTTTTGATTTCCATTGGCTTTGGCAAATCCTGTGCCTTTTTTAAAGAATCGGATTTTAACTCATCGTCAATAATTCTTTTTGAAAGATCTACACACTCATTACAAATATAAACCCCGTTGCCAGCAATCATCTTTTTAACTTGATCTTGTGTTTTATCACAAAAGGAACATTTAATTACCTCTTGATCAGTAAATTGTGAAGCCATTCTATTCCTCCTTGTATTTACAAGTCTAAGATTAGCATAAAATACGGGTGGTATATGAATTATATGCTTGTAAAAAATAAAAAGGCAGTACAACACCACCTTTTTACTCAGAATTTAAAACTCTACTTTTTATCAGACTTTTTTTCGTCTTTTTTAGTTTTAGATTTAGAAACTTGTTTTGCGTTGTCAGCTACAATATTAATAGCCTTACGTACATTGATATCATGCGAAAGCATGTCATCAGTCAGAGTGTTACGGACAGTTTTTTCATCCATATTATATTCACTAGCTAAATCTTTTATCTCTTTGTCAATTTCTTCTTTAGTAGCTTTAATGCCTTCTTTTTTGACAATTGCTTCAAGTACCAGGTTAGTTTTAACTCTCTCTTCAGCATCCTTAGCAAATTGTGAGCGTAATTGATCTTCTGTAGTATTAGTTATCTTGTAATATGTTTCAGGACTGATTCCTTGACGTTGCATATTACCTAGATATTGATTCATTTGCGTGTTAATGTCTTCCTGAATCATAGCATTCGGAATTTCATCAATAGTAGCATTGGCAACAGCACTTTCAATTGCGGCTTTTTCAATTTCGTCTTGTGCAGCTTCTTCTTTCTTCGCCTTAAGATCCTTCTTGATCTTTTCTTTTAAATCATCAAGAGTATCAACAGAATCATCAACATCTTTAGCAAATTCATCATCTAATTTAGGTAGCTGCTTCGATTTAACTTCATGAATTTTGGTAGCAAAATGAGCTTCCTTACCAGCTAAATCTTTTGCACCATAATCTTCCGGAAAAGTTACGACTACGTCTACATCGTCTCCTGCCTTGTGACCTATTAATTGGTCTTCAAAGCCAGGAATAAATGTATTAGAACCTAATTCAAGTGAATAATCATCCGCTGAACCGCCATCAAAGGCCTTCCCATCTACTGTTCCTTTATAATCAATGGTAACTGTGTCACCTTTAGCTGCAGCACTCTTCTTCAGTACTAACTCAGCATTCTTTTCACGCTCTTCTTTTAATTTGGCATCAACATCTTTGGCATATACTCGAGTGTTTTGTTTAGGAACTTCAACTCCCTTATATTCGCCAAGTTTTACCTCAGGTTGAACAGTAACAGTGGCTTTCATTTGCCAATCTTTACCCTTTTCCATTGAAACCGGCAAAATTTGTGGTTGACCTACAGCCGCAATATCAGCTTCCTTAATCGCTGCTTCATACGCATCTGGTAGAACAATATTCAATGCATTTTCATATAATGATTCTTCACCATAATATTGATCAAAGATCACACGAGAAACATGTCCTTTTCTAAAGCCAGGAACACGTAAGCTGTTCTTTACCCTTCTAAATGCTTGATTTAGCCCACGCTTTACATCAGCTTGGGGAATATCAAAAGTAAGTTCACCGGTAGTTTTATCGGTTTTATTCCATTTTACAGACATTAATTAAATACCTCCAATGTCAAGTTAAATTGCATCTTTACACACTAAATTATCTTACATTAAACGGTCGCAAAAAACAAACTTAGGCAAAAAAAGATGTACTTCTATGAAGAAGTACATCTTTTTAAACTGTTTTTAACGAACTAATCAAGAATTTCAGTAACTTGACCAGCACCAACAGTACGACCACCTTCACGGATAGTGAACTTAGTACCCTTTTCAATGGCTGCTGGTTTAATTAATTTAACAGTAAACTCTGTGTTATCACCAGGCATAACCATCTCAGTACCTTCTGGTAATTCAATTTCACCAGTAATATCAGTAGTGTGGAAATAGAATTGTGGACGGTAGTCTGAGAAGAATGGGGTATGACGTCCGCCTTCCTCTTTCTTCAAAACGTAAACTTGTCCCTTAAATTCGTGGTGAGTCTGAATTGAGCCAGGTGCAGCTAAAACTTGTCCACGAACGACTTGATCACGGTCAATACCACGAAGTAACACACCAACGTTATCTCCGGCTTCACCTAAATCCAAAGTCTTGTGGAACATTTCCAAACCAGTAACAACTGATTTAAGAACTTTATCTACCAAGCCGACAATTTCAACTTCATCACCAATCTTAACTGTACCACGATCAATACGACCTGAAGCAACGGTACCACGACCTGTGATTGTGAAGACATCTTCAACTGGCATCAAGAATGGTTTATCAGTTTGACGTTCAGGAGTTGGAATATATTCATCAACTGTGTCCATCAACTTCATGATAACTTCTTCTTGTTCCTTGTCTCCTTGTAAAGCTTTCAAAGCTGAACCACGGATAACTGGAATATCATCACCAGGGTAATCGTATTCAGTTAACAAGTCACGAACTTCCATCTCAACTAAGTCAATCAATTCTGGGTCGTCAACTAAATCAGTCTTGTTCAAGAAAACAACGATGTAGTTAACACCAACTTGACGAGCAAGTAAAATGTGTTCACGAGTTTGTGGCATAGGACCATCAGTTGCGGCAACAACCAAGATAGCTCCATCCATTTGGGCAGCACCGGTAATCATGTTCTTAATGTAGTCGGCGTGACCTGGGGCATCCATGTGAGCGTAGTGACGATTTTCAGTTTCGTACTCTACGTGAGCGGTATTAATAGTAATACCACGTTCCTTTTCCTCTGGGGCTGCATCGATTTCTGAGTAATCCTCTGCTTTAGCTAAGCCCTTTTCTGATAAAACTTTAGTAATAGCCGCCGTTAAAGTGGTCTTACCATGGTCAACGTGACCGATAGTACCAATGTTTACGTGTGGCTTTGTTCTTACGTAATGTTCTTTTTCTGCCATTAAAATGACCCTCCTGTAAATTTGCAAGAAGTCCGTTGAGTAAGTAACGGATAGTTCTCTGTTGAATATTGTACTACTTTCATTGGCAAATGCCTAGTATTTTAATGCATAGAGCCATGCCTAATGAAAACGTCCTTTGCTATTATACTAAATACTTTGAAAAAGTAAAGGCATTTTATCCAATTTTATTCGGATATATTATTATCGATTTTCTCAAACAGCTTCTGATTGCTTCTGCCATCATGATTATCAATATAAGAAGCAATATCACTGGCAAAACTGTCGGGATCATCAACATACTTATTTAGTTTAGGATAAAGACTTCCTAAAATCAAATTAACTTCACCTAATACAGCTGGAATTTGACTAGGCCTATGGTAGTATCGTGAGCCAATGCCTGAAACAACTTCACGATAAACCGGATCCTTTTCAAGCAAATTGATTTTCTTTGGAATAAATTCCTCTTTCTGCCCTAATACTAGCACTTTAAATTTACTGCTGAGACCAAGACGAAACAAATCCTCACATAAAACTAGGCGAACTGCGAAATTTAAACTCGGATCGATCAATAAGCTTTGTGCAAAATTTTTAAAATTCGATAAGTCGAGTTTAAATAGCTGCTCATAATCATATTTTGTCGGTTTGGATTTTTTCCTAAAAGCAACCATTATTTTTTGTTGCAATTCTGAACTAACAGGTTCTACCGAATCTGACAATTCATATTTAGTGACATTCTTAATTTCTAAGGCTTCAATAAAAAAATTGTTTTTTTTAAGAATTTTACTATATTCAGCAAAAATTTTAGAATTAGTGAAAAGATCCTTTTCTTCTTTAATTAATTCATAAGCAGAATAACTCTGCTTGTTCTTAATATATAGCTCACATAAATTAAGAACAACCTCGTCGCTGTGACCATCCCTTAAAGCTTCTTCTAAATTTTGAATAGCCTGAGCCAAATCACCATTTGCTTCATTTCTTTTTGCCAGATTAATTAAATTTTTTTGACTGAGTGAAGTCATAGTTAATCTTTCTTGATAATTCTTTGACCGGTCTTATTAACATCAACTGGGTGATGAGTTTCCTTTTTTGGCATATCATTTTTGCTATTTCTTTTTTGCATTGCTCGATGTCTGTTTTGGTTAACTTCCATTACAACTGGCAAAACTACCGGGCGTCTATTGGTTTTGCGGTAAAGAAATTTTTCCAAGTCATTACGAACATCCTGTTTAATTTCAGTCCAGTCAAATTTTTTGTGTTCGAAATTATTAGTTATTGTCTTTTTAATAAGCTCAATGCTGTCACGCATCAACTGCTGATTTGCCTTAATATATACAAATCCTCTGCTTGTAACCTGCGGTTGAGCAACAATTTTTTTCTTGCGACGATCAATAGTAACTACTGCAATAAAGATGCCATCATCGGACAAAACTTCGCGATCGCGTAAAACAATATTGCCCACATCACCAATTCCAGACCCATCAATCATTGTGTCCTCTCCAGGAACAGGATCCGTCAAATAAAGTCGTTTTTGATTAAAATCATAGCTTAAGCAATCACCATTTTTAGTGATAAAAATATCATCTTTTTTAAGTCCAGCTCTGATTGCCAAATCTTTGTGAATTTCCAGTAATCGATATTCACCTATTACCGGAATTAAAAATTGTGGCTTTATAATTTCAATAAGCAGTTGTAAATCACGACCCGTCGCATGTCCACTGGTATGTTTTGCTTTACCTAGTTGAATTACAGTACCACCAGCACGATAAACCATATCACTTGTTTGAGCCACAATAGTCTCTACTGAATGAGAAGGCGTTGTAGCAATAAAAACCAAGTCTCCCTTATGAATCGTTATCATACTGTGACGTTTTTTTGCCATTTTTTGTAAAGAGTTTAAAGGCTCACCCATTTGGCCGGTTTCAAGAATAACCGTTTTTTCATCAGGAGTTTCTTTTAAATCTTTAACACGCATCAACAAGCCTTTAGGAACATTCAAATAACCAAGATTCATGGCAGTACGGACTATTTTAGCTAAATCTCTGCCCGTCAGCAAAACGCGTCTGCCAGTTTTATGAGCGGCATTTAAGACTTCCTGAATTCTAATCAGATTAGATGCTTTGGCAGCGACAATTACTCTGCCCTTGGCATTCCGAAAAACATTTGTTACATAGTCCCCAATCTCCTGCTCGGCAACATTGGGCAAAGATGCTTCAGCATTTGAAGAGTCACTTAAAAGTGCTAAAACTTTCTTTTGTCCAATTTCTGCTAAGCGGTCTAAATCCGTACGGTACTTAGGGGCTGCAGAAGGATCAAACTTAAAATCTCCGGTATAAACAACTTCTCCTGCAGGAGTATGCACATCTATTCCTAGCGAATCTGGAATAGAATGAGTAGTCGGGAAAAATGATATATTAGCATTTTTAAAATCAATCTCTGTTTCGGCATCAATAACATGAAAAAGAGTGTTTTTACAGCGCTTATTTTCCCGTTTAACTGTTATTTTTGCCAGTTCTATTGTGAGCTGTGACCCAAAAACTGGTATATCATACTTTCTCAAAATATACGGCAAAGCTCCTATAGAGTCTGCATGTCCATGTGTTAAAAAGATACCGACCACCTGATCAGCATATTGCTCAAAAAAGTCTAAATCTGGAATAACCAGATCAATTCCAAACAATGTGCTGTCAGGATATTTAAGACCAGCATCAAGAACAAAAATTTCATCATTAACTTGAACAGCGAACATGTCTTTTCCTTGTTCACGAACGCCGCTCAAAATCATAATTTTAACTTGATCAGTCATTATATTTCCTTTTCCTTAATTTGCTATTCAGTTGTTATTTATGGATCATATGATCACAACGTAAAAAGTATCTTTTTTTATTCTAGCATAAAATGGTATTTTGACAAAAATAAAAAAGCCGATTCCTAATTGAATCAGCTTTTCTGACATTTCAACTAATTAACGACGCAAACCTAACTTCTTGATTAATTCACGATAACGATTAATATCCTTATTTTGTAAATAACGAAGTAAGTTACGACGGTGACCTATTTTCTTCAACAAGCCAACATATGAATGATGGTCATGTGAATGATTCCGCATATGTTCAGTCAGGTTGTTAATATCTGTAGTCAAGATAGCTACCTGAACCTCAGTTGAACCTGTATCACCCTCGTGAGTCGCAAATTTTTGAATTATTTCATCTTTTTCTGCTTTTGAAATTGCCATATTATTTTCACCTTTCACTAGAATAATTGCCGTTAACAACGTTAACCGTCAGGTGTGAGCGCGCAAACAGCGTTAACGGTTCACAACAATAGTATAATACAGACAAATTTTTTAAAAAGCAAGTATTATTTATCTTGCATCTGCATTTATCTTTCAGTATAATCTATAAAGTAGAATTACGATCAATGGAGGTGAAATTTATGCCACAAATCAAATCAGCTATTAAGCGTGTTAAGACTCAAGATGCTACAAGAAAGCGTAATGCTGCTCAAATGAATCAGTTAAGGACTGCAGTTAAAAAGTTTAAGACTGCTCAAGCTGCCGGTGCTGAAAATGCCTCCGAATTACACGTAGCTGCTGCTCGTGCATTAGATAAAGCTGCTTCTAAAGGTCTTATTCATAAGAATAAAGCTAACCGTGATAAAAGCCGTTTAGCAAAACTTGCAAAATAACGATCTTGCTTAATTAAAAAATAAAAAGACAGAAATGATTTCATTTCTGTCTTTTTATTTCTACCAAAATTCAAACACTGAGAATAAAAAGTTTTAAGAAATTGTCTTCTCGGTATTGACCACTCTTATAATTAAAATCCAACTTAATTGCCTGCTTTAATAATCTTGCTATCTTATCTGGCGATACTCTATTTTTTAGAGCTAATTTAACTCGGTATGGATGAACACCCAGCGTTTTTACAATTTCAGGTTCACTGCGTCCTCTCTCTTTAAGAACCTTAACAATCAAACTCATTTCTAACTGATTTTCAAATACAGCAAGAATCTGTATTGGATTGTTGCCATTGTGCAATTGATTACTTAGTCTTGCCAAAGCTTCCTGGTAATTGCTATTTAACGCTGAATCCAATATGGCAAAAATATTTTGTGCTAATGACAAATCAACATTTTTTTCAACTAATTCAGTTGTAATTTTTCTGTTATCCGTAATCATTTTCAACTTATTATAATTACTCAAAACAGTATCTACCACTTGATCGCTGCGTTCTAATAAAAGATTTAAAGCAGAGCTAGTAATTTGATACCCCTCCATAGAAATCAAATTTCTGATAAATTTACTCAATTCATAGGGTCGAATTTCAGTTTCAACAACATTAAAATGATTCGTAATGAGCTTTGTTATTTTCTTTCGCCGATCAATTTTTTCATATGAAGAAACAATTACTAAAATATCATCCAGTTGCGTAATATTCTCAAAAATATTTTGCAGTTTTGAAATTTGCTTTTGAAATTTCTTAGGGACTTTTGCTGTTAGAAAAAATGGATTTTTAATTGTTATTACCTTTTTCTGACTGAAAAGACTCGATTCAGTGAGATCAGCAATTAATTCATCTAACCCTTCTGAATCGCAATCAACAGAAATTTTCTCATATTCTGACAATTCTTCCTCATGAATATATGAATCAGCAATATATTCGTTTAAGAAAGCGTCACCGCCATTAATCAGAGTATGAGCAGTTTTCTTATTAGAATCTTTAAATAATGAAAGTAATGTCATTTCTTAATCACCGGTAAAAATCTTTTGAATTTAGGCTTCACAAAAGCACCATAAGTCCAAGTAATCATACCACAGTCTTGTGTCGATGCCCACGGAATATGTTGAGTCTGCAGAGTTTCTATGGTCTCAGGATGGGGATGACCAAAGCGATTTCTGCGACCAGCAGAAATAAAAACTCTTTCTGGACGTAAAGCTTTTAGGAATTCTTTATTTGAAGCAGTACGACTACCATGATGACCCAGCTTGAAGTAATTAACATGCAAATGGTACTGATTCATGATCTCCAACTCACCTTCTTGACCTAAATCGCCAGTAAAAAGCCATCTTTTGCCGGCCAGTTTAAATGTTAAAGAAAGAGAATCTTCATTTTTTCCTAAGCCTGGCTTAAAAGGATAAACAGTCTGAAAAGATAGTTGAGAGTCATTAACTTCATTCCCTGCTAACAATTGTATAATTTGGTCTTTCTTGATTTTTCCAGTGATTCTTTTTTGAAAAGAAGGATTTTGAATTAGTCCTCGTGCCACATATAATTTTTCTACTTTGATTTGATTCAAAAGTGGCTTCAAATCACCTACATGATCTGCATCTTGGTGTGTAATAAATATCCCGTTAATTTTGCTTATACCCTGTGCTTTCAAAAATGGGAGAGTAATTTTGTTAACCTGCGGATTTATTTTTTTGCCATTAAAATTAAGTTTTCCGCCGACATCTATTAAATAAACTTTTCTAAAAATCGGAGTAGAAATAAAAATGCTGTCTCCTTGGCCAACGTCAATGAAAGTTACTTGACCTTGAAGTGGGAAATGAATTGTCAAAAAAACTAATCCATATATAAATAAAAGACATACTATAAATCTTTTTATTATTTTTTTACAGTTTGGTTTTTCATTTATCCAAATCAATATAATAGACGTCAGAATTAATAAAAAAAGACATTGCCACCAGTTTATTTTGCCAAATGTTAAAAGGCCGATTTTACTGTTAGAAATTTGTGCAATTTGCTTTTCTCCAAGTTCAAGTATCCTTTCAAATAAAATACTGCATTTTGGATTAATTCTAAAGATCAACAAGTTTAAAAAGGTTAAAGGCATTACTACCCAGTTGAAATATGGCACAATTAACAGATTAAAAAAAACAGTTAGTATATTAAATTGAAAAAAGTAAAATAAAAGCAATGGCAGTAAGAGATTATTTAAAGAAAATGACTGCTTAAATTTAGTCATGTGATTAGTCATTTCCAAACCCAGGGCTAAAATATAGCTTAGAACTGCGCCAGTACTCATCATTAAACGAGGATTGATTATTAAATGCAAGATTGCAGTAAGTCCAAGTAAATCACTTTTGTTAATTTGCAATTTATTTATAGAGAAGAGTTGACCCAAAATATAGGTCAAACTTGCTCTGATAAAACCAACTTGACTATTACTGAGAAAAATCCCTACAAGCAAAATAATCAAACAAAAAACAAATGTCTCGCCCTCTGTTAATTTTAAAAAATAACAAAATTTACTGATTAGTAAGGTATAAATACCAACATGCAGACCAGAAATACTCAAAATATGAATTACGCCAAGGTCACGATAATTATTCAGAATTGTTTGAAATCTTCGACTTGGATTTTCACCTAGGATCAGTTCACTACTAAAAAAAGATAAAATTGGTGGCATTTGCTGAAAAAATTTTTTTAAATTGAATCGCAAAAAATGCAAATAGTTCCAAATGCCACTCTTGTCAATTTTAATTCTATAGCTTGTTAGTTTAACTTCTTGAGAAATATTTTTATATCGATAAAATTTTTGCAAGTCAAATTGTCCATAGTTAGAAGCCGGTTCAATCGGATTTACATCACCAGATAAACAATAAAGTTTAACTCTGTACCCTGATTTTATTTGTTGTATCTGGCTTGAGTTTATTCTCCCAGAGACTTTTACTTTGCCTTTTTCTACTTGACCATCAACTGTGAACCAATCGTCAAAAATATCAATTTGATCAGGGTAAAAAACTATTTGAGATCTTGGACTGACTACAAAGTCAGTTTGCTTTTTATCGAAGCAAGTTGCAAAAAAAGCTATAAAAAGTATTACAAGAGAAAACCATCTTAAAGAATTAAACTTATAAAAAAGCAAATATGAGAGATAAGCGGCTATTAAAAAAGAACATGACTTTTGAATTAAGGTATCGCATTGATAGTATAAAAAACTTAAATCTATCAGTAATAATGCTAATACAAGAAGGAAACCTGGTTTTAAAACATCAAACTTCCAATTGGTCTTTAAGTGCCACAAATGTTTTTTCTCCGATTCCAGATACCTGCTTCAGTTCTTCTATGGATTTAAATTGGCCACTCTTTTGACGATAAGCAATAATTTGCTGTGCTTTTTTCTCTCCAATACCATTAAGCTGTTGTAATTGTTGTGCATTTGCGGTATTGATGTTTACTTTATTGCCTGCAGTCGTTGGACCACTATTGTTGCCATTAAATTCACCAGAAACCGAGTCAGATGAATTAGATGAAACCGATTCTACCACTTGATCTGCCTTTATTTTTTCTCCTTTATAAGGAATATGAATCTTATCCTGATCTTTCAATATCAAAGCCCGGTTAACCCTTTTTAGCTGAGCATTGCCTTTAATACCTCCTGCTGCGGCAATCAACTCATTCAATCGTGCTCCATTTTTTAGTGTGTATACTCCTTGATGATTAACCGCACCTGAAATGTCACACGTGACATTTTTAGGCTTATCTGCAGCAATTTCTTCTGTTTTTATTTCATTTGAGTTCGTTTTACCAGTCAAGTTGTCAGTGTTGTCTTTTTTACTTTGCAAAAACTCAGTGTTTTCATCATCGAAATCACTTAAATTTTCGTTGGATCCTGACTTCTTAAGCTCAATTAAAAAAACTGCCATTAGACATGCCAATCCAATGAAAAAATACTTTTTGTGCTCATCAATAAAAGTTTTTATTTTTTCCCAATCCATTTTCTCAACTCCTATTTTTAAGTACGCAAAAAAGCCCAAAAACTTTTGGACTTTTATTAATATCTATTAATATTTTTCTTGTAAATAATGGAGTGCATCATCAAATGTGCGTACAGGAACAATTTTCATTTTTGTTCCTATCTGCTTGGCAGTTTTTTTAGCAACCAAATAATTACTTGCACTTTTTTTCATTCCAGCCGTATCGACAGGTGCAAAAAAGACCTCAGCTCCAGCTTTGTCAGCAGCCACAACTTTTTTATCGACACCACCAATCATACCTACTTTTCCTGACGGACTAATTGTCCCAGTTCCGGCAATTTTATGACCTTCAGCTAAGTGCTTGCCGGAAAAAACTTCATAACTTGTTAAAGTGAACATTAACCCGGCAGATGGTCCTCCTATTGCACCAGCATTAATTGTAACTTTTGGCTTAGTTTCGACCTGTACATGCTCCACCAACTGTATTCCGATGCCAGGTTTGCCTGTACCTTTGACCTCGACAATTTTTCCTTTAAAATTGATTTTTTTCTGTTCTCGCACAACATTAATTACAGTTTTAGAACCTAACTGCTTTTTTTGAAAATAACTGATCATTTCTTCTGTTGAGTGAAATTTATGACCATCAGCACCTAAGACAGTGTCTCCGATTTGCAATTTGCCTTTAAAGCTTGAACCCTTTAGTACCTGCATAACGTAAACACCTTTATAGTGGAGTTTAGGTTTTAGTCCCGCCTTTTTGGCGGCATAATATATAGCATTTTGTTGACTAGTTTGCATATACCAATTTTGTAATTCTTGGTATTGACTACTGCTTGATCCACCTAACAATTCAGTTTTTGGTATACGACTAGCATGTTTTTGGGTAAAACTAAAAAGATATTCCCATACTGTTGCCGGTTGACTCGTTTCACTAACAGTCACTAAATAAAAGTTACTTGGTGGTTTAACCTTGCTTTTTACAAATTGGCCAATTGAAACAGCACTGCCTGGCATTTCAATATAATAATTGGTTGGCCAGTTTAAGCCAATAAAAACCAGAAAAAATGTCAAAATAATAAATAGCCATTTTCGAACTTTTGAAAACTTCTGGAGTGGTTTCTTTTCATTATTCATGTTTGTTATAACCTATTTTTTCTTTTAAAGCCTGTGCTGCTTTAGTCGGCAAAAAGCTAGCAAAATCACCATTAAATTGTGCAATTTCTTTTATAATACTGGACGCAACAAAACTATTTTCTGGCTCAGTAAAAAGCAAGACGGTACTTATATCATTTGCCATTTTTTTATTCATTTCTGCAATCTGCTGTTCAAATAAAAAATCTGTAGTATTTCTTACTCCACGCACGATTGTATTTGCTCCTAAATCATGTGCAACGTTAATAGTAAGCTGGTTAGGCTTTAGCAATACTTGAACATTTTTCAGATCTTTAACGGCATCATTAATCAAGTCTTCTCTTTCTTCATTTGTGAAAAGATATTTTTTAGCCGTATTGACCATCACCACTACATAAACTTTATCAAATATCGCAGCAGCCTGATTGATTATATCAACGTGCCCTTTAGTAATAGGGTCAAAACTTCCTGGAAATATTGCGACACTCATTAATATTCCTTTCGATAAAATCGAACAATAGTTTTACCTAAATGTTTTTCCTTAATTAGCTGAAAGCTACTACTTGTTTCTAAATTTGTTTGATCATCAGTTTCAGCCACCACTACTGCATCACTGTTTAACAGTTCTAGGTCAACCATTTTTGCCATATCATCTGTAATTCTTTGTTTAGCATAAGGTGGATCTAAGAAAACAAGATCAAATTTTTGTTTTTCTTCGGCAAATTTACTTAAAGCTGCATTGCTAGACATTTTATATATTGAAAAAAGTTCAGGCTCTTTTGTCAAAGCAACGTTTTTATGAATAATGTTAACAGCCTGATAATTAATGTCTACTATTGCTGCGTGAGAGCATCCCCGAGAAACAGCCTCAATTGCCAGTGCGCCACTTCCCCCGTATAAATCTAAAACTTCTCCACCATTAAAAAATTGACCTAATGAATTAAACAGCGATTCTTTAACCTTATCACTAGTTGGTCTTGTTTTCTGGCTTTTCAACGTAAATAAATTGCGTTTGGCGTATTTTCCGGAAATAATTCTCATAATATTTGTTCTGTATCTTCCTGACGTTCCTGTAATGTTTTTTCGGCTTTTTTGACTAAATCTCTAATTTGATTCTCAATATGGTCACTGGACAGATCAATTTGATTCCAATTTGATTTTTCTACTTTTTCGACAAAATCAAGTGAATTCAAGTCGTGGCAAACTTGTTCAATTTCTTTTTTATTTACATACATAATACAGTAGGCAAATTTCTTTGAAAAATAAACAATATCGCCATATCGTCTCAATTTGTACTGATCACTAATTGAATTTAAAAAAACAATAAGACTCTGTCTCTGAATAATATTTTTATTTGCTAAATCCTGTTCAATGCTCATTTGCAAACCTTTCTTCATTTTTAATTCGTTCATTTGCTGAAATATTCAAAACGATGCCAATAGCTGCCGACAAAATTATTAAAGATGATCCACCGTAAGAAATAAATGGTAGCGTGACCCCTGTTATAGGCAATAATCCAAGCACTGCACCCACATTAAAAACTGTCTGTGTAAAAATAATTGTAGCCACTCCAAAGCATACTAAGGCATTAAATTGTGAACTGGCATGAATACCAACTTCCATAATACTCCATATTAAATAAAAAATTAGACCTATCACAACTAGAGCACCAATAACCCCTATTTCTTCTGCAATTACTGCTAAAATGAAGTCTGTATAAGGTTCAGGCAGATACCCTCTTTTTTGCATGCTATTGCCCAGACCCACACCAAATAAGCCACCATTATGAATAGCATAATATGAATTAACCAGTTGTGCTCCGCCTTTTTGCTCCAATTCAAACGGATGAAGGAAAGAAAGAAAACGACGGTACTGGTACTTATTTTGCAGAAATTCAGGATTCCATTTAATAATCAGGAAAACGAGCAGGTATACACCTACTGCAATTCCAATAAGACATAAAACTGCATTTTTCGCTGGCACACCAGAAACCGAAAACATAACAATGACAATCATTGCCAAAACTGCAGTACCACCAAAATCAGGTTCGAGAATTACCAAAAACATCATAAAGGCAGCTAAAATTGCTGGTCTGGATAGGTTTTGAATAATTTGCCCTTTTTTAAAAGACCCATCATGTCGATCTAAAAAATAAGCTAAATAAATTATTAGGGATAATTTGGCAATTTCCAGAGGCTGTATCTTTATTACTTTTAAATCAATCCAACCCACCGAACCATTGACGGCAGCAGCGGAGCCCTTGAAAATTTTCAAGCAAATAAGATAAAAAAGTAATAAAATGCTGATCCCCAGAAACCAAACAACAAACTTACGGCTTTTGAAAATATCGAGTTTTAAAAAAAAACAGAGAGCGCCAAAAATAAAAACGGCAAAAAAAGCGTACACGGCTTGGCGAATACCGTAAACTGCCGGATTAAACCCATTCACAAGCAAGATATCTGAGCTAGCAGAATAGACCATCACTATTCCAAAGACCACTAACAAGATATAGGGCAAAAAAATATTGTAATTTAAATGGTGAAGTTTTTGCCGCACAAGCCTACCTCTCCTTCTGTAATAAATTAACCTTTATTATAAGCATTATAAAACAAAAAGAGCACCACTTCATCAGTGAGTGCCCTTCTTAAAAAAATTATTTATTTCTTATTACGTCTTTTATCGGCTTTTTGTCTCTCAGAAGTATTTAAAATTTTCTTTCTTAATCTGATTGAATCAGGAGTTACTTCACAATATTCATCATCATTTAAGAATTCAATGGCTTCTTCAAGGGTCAAAGTCTTAGGAGTTCTAATTGCAGCAGCGTGATCTTTCCCAGCAGCACGTGTATTGGTTAAGTTTTTACCTTTGATAACGTTAACGGCAATATCACGATCTCTCGATGACTGGCCTACAATCATTCCCTCATAAACTTCAACACCTGCACCAATAAACAATTCACCACGTTGCTCAACTGTTTGCAAAGAATACGTGGTTGATTTGCCCTGACTAATGGAAACTAAAGCACCATTTTGACGACCCGGTTCCCAATTCTTAACAACAGGTTTATACGAATCAAAACTATGGTTCATAATGCCGTATCCTCCAGTTTGGGACATAAATTCATTGTTATAACCAATAAGCCCACGTGAAGGAACTAAAAAGTCAAGCCGAGTTTGATTGTTACCTGTGGATGCCATATTCTTCATCTCTCCTTTTCTCTGAGAAAGTGAATCAATGACAGAACCAACGTATTCATCAGGGGTGTCTACTTGAACAGCTTCAAATGGTTCGCACATTTTACCATCAATTTCACGGTAAATAACCTTTGGTCTTGATAATTGCAATTCAAAACCTTCACGACGCATTTCTTCAACCAAAATTGAAAGGTGAAGTTCACCACGACCCGAAACTGTCCAAGCATTTAACTGATCAGTAGGTTCAACACGTAGTGAAACATCAGTCCGGGTTTGCTTAATTAAACGATCTTCCAATTTCTTTGGTGTTACTTTGTCACCTTCACGACCGGAAAATGGTGAGTCATTAGCGACAAAATCCATTTGCAGTGTAGGTGGATCAATCTTAAGAAGAGGTAAAGCCTCTGGATTTTCAGCCGAAGCAATAGTTTCACCAACAAAAATATCGTTAATTCCGCTAATAGCAATAATATCGCCTGCTTTAGCTTCTGTGATTTCATTGCGCTTCAACCCAAAGAAACCGAACAGTTTAGTAACTCTAAAGTTCTGAGTAGAACCATCACGTTTCATAACAGTGATATTATCGCCAACTTTAACTCGTCCACGATAAATACGACCAACACCTATACGGCCAACATAGTCATCCCAGTCAAGCATTGTAATTTGAAATTGCAAAGGATCATCAGAATTATCAATTGGTGCAGGAATAGATTTAATAATCGTGTCAAAAATAGGATTCATAGTTTCTTCCTGTTTTGACGGATCAGGATCATAAGAAGAAGTACCATTTAAAGCTGAAGCGTAAACAACTGGGAAGTCAAGCTGCTCATCGTTTGCTCCTAATTCAATAAATAATTCGAGAACTTCGTCAAGAACCTCTTTAGGACGTGCGCCAGGACGATCAATTTTATTGATGACTACAATTGGCTTCACTCCGGCTTCTAATGCCTTTTTAAGTACGAAACGAGTTTGTGGCATAGTGCCTTCATAAGCATCAACCAATAATAAAGCACCGTCGACCATATGCATGATTCTCTCAACTTCGCCACCGAAATCGGCATGTCCCGGAGTGTCCAAAATATTAATAGTAGTATCACCATATTTAACCGCAGTGTTTTTAGATAAAATAGTTATACCACGCTCACGTTCAATATCATTTGAATCCATTGCACGATCTTCCAAAGCCATGTGTTCAGGGAGAGTGTCGGATTGTTTCAACAATTGGTTAACCAAAGTAGTTTTACCATGGTCAACGTGCGCTATGATAGCTATATTTCTAATATCGTTTCTTCTTTTTTCTGACAAAAGTATTCCTCCTCCACTCCTCAATAAAAAAACTGTGACGTGGTCACAGTTTCGGCGGCACGTCAAAAACATGCTGATCGAAGTGTTTCATATCTGTATATTTACGCTCATTGATTTTACCACCTAACTGTTTAAGGGTCAACGTTTATCCCTCTTTTTCAAATTAAAAATTTAGTATAGAATAAAAAGCAGACAAATTAGTTTATTTTATGTTACAAATATAACTATAAACTTTTATGAAAGAGTGAATGTAATTGATTTTAATGAAAGATATTACCCGTGACGGTAACCCAGTATTGCGCAAAGTAGCTAAACCACTAACTTTTCCGTTAAGCGAACACTATCAAAATTTGGCTAAAGAAATGATGGAATATCTAGTTAATTCGCAAGATCCAAAAATTGCAGAAAAACATCAATTGCGTGCTGGCGTAGGTCTAGCTGCCCCACAGGTCGGTGAAAGCGTTCAAATGGCCTCCTTACTGGTACCAAATGACAAGGGCGATATTGTTTTTAAGGAAACTTTTGTCAATCCTGAAATTTTATCCGAATCCGTGAGACAAGCTTGCTTAAGTGAAGGTGAAGGATGCCTGAGTGTAGACAAGGTAATAGATGGTTATGTGCCTCGTCCTGATAAATTAAAAATTCATTACTATACTGTAGCTGGAGAAGAAAAAACTATTCGCTTAAAAGACTACCCAGCAATTGTTGCATCCCATGAAATCGAACATTTACGGGGACATCTTTTTTATGACCGTATCAACAAGCATGATCCATTTAAATTAGCTGAAGATACTATAGTCATTTATTAATTTAATTAAAAAAATTTTTAGCCGTCATTTTATTGCTTTGACGGTTTTTTAATAAAGCCGTCAAAACTTGATTCTATACTTGTTTTTGCATGTATGGTAGAATTTTACTAGCTATTGGATACTTTATGTTATCCAAAATTAGAACGTTTTATTAACTGAATAAGGAGAATACAAATATGATCTACAAAGTTTTGTATCAAAAAGACAAGGTTGTCAATCCTAGACGGGAAACAACCCAAACTCTTTATCTTGAGGCCGACAACATGGTGGCCGCAAGAACAATGGTTGAGGAAAATACCCCCTATAATATTGAACTCATCCAAGAATTGGCTGGCAATTCGTTAACTTACGAAAAAGAGCACGCCGATTTTAAATTAACCACTTTTGAGAGTAAGAAGTAGTCTCTGTGCGTATTAAAAATAATGAAGTTGCTGTAGTTGCAATCGGGGGGTTGCACGAAATTGGCAAAAATATGTACTGTGTACAATATCAAGACGAGATCATCATCATGGATTGTGGAATAAAGTTCCCGGAGGATGACCTTCTTGGTATTAATTATGTGATTTCTGATTATTCTTATTTAATAAAAAATCGCAAAAAAATTAAAGCTCTAGTTGTTAGTCACGGACACGAAGACCACATTGGCGGGATCCCCTTCTTACTTGAAAAGATTCCGGAAATTCCGGTATATGCCACACCTTTTGCACTTGCTTTAATCAAAGGAAAACTTGAAGAACACGGCATTCTGAGGACTACAGAATTACATGAAGAACACGAAGACACAGTTCTTAAATTTAAAAAGTTGACCGTTACTTTCTTCAGAACGACTCACTCGATTCCTGACACTTTAGGTATAGCCGTACATACTCCACTTGGTGCAGTAGTATTTACAGGAGATTTTAAATTTGATTTAACGCCTGTAATGAACCAACCCGCTCCGGATTTTCAAAAAATGGCTAAATTGGGCAATGAAGGAGTTTTGGCACTGCTATCAGATTCAACTAATGCTGAAGTAACGCAATTTACTAAGTCTGAACGCTTTGTCGCTAAATCCTTGCATGACATTATTACTGGGATACATGGAAGAATAATTTTTGCTACTTTTGCATCTAACCTCTACCGTGTTTCAACTGCCATCCAAGCAGCCAAAGATACGGGTCGCAAAGTTGCAATTTTCGGGCGTAGTATGGAAAACGGTGTGCAAAACGGCATTGATCTAGGCTACTTAAATGTACCTGACGGCTTAATTGTTGATGCTAACGAAATAAACCATACTCCTGCAGAAGAAGTTATGATTTTATGTACCGGATCTCAAGGTGAACCTTTAGCTGCTCTTTCAAGAATAGCTAACGGCACGCACAGACAAATTAGTTTACAGCCTGGTGACACGGTTATATTTTCATCAAACCCAATTCCTGGAAATACTTTGAGCGTTAACCATTTAATTAATAAATTAATGGAGGGTGGCGCTAGCGTTGTTCACGGCCGAATTAATAATGTTCATACTTCAGGTCATGGTGGCCAAGAAGAACTAAAAATGATGGTTCGCTTAACTAAACCCAAATATATGATTCCAGTTCATGGCGAATACCGCATGCAAGTCATCCACACTGAACTGGCTCAAGCAGCTGGAGTCCCTGCTGATAATACTTTCGTTTTAGAAAATGGTGAAGTTGTTTGTTTTGGACCAGAGGGTTCAAGAATAGCCGGTCATATTCCAGCAGGTGACGTATACGTTGATACTTCAGGCACAGCTGATGTTGGTAATGTAGTTGTTCATGATCGCCAAGTTTTATCTGAAGATGGACTTGTTGTGGTTGTCGCTACAGTCGATTACAAGCACAAGCGCGTCTTAGCAGGGCCTGATGTCTTAAGTCGGGGATTTGTCTATATGCGCGAATCTACTGAACTAATCAATCAGGCTCAGAAACATATTTACCATATTATAAAATCGGAAATGGACAAAATGGATCACCCTAAAGACAGCGTAATTCGTAATGCAATTATTGCTAATCTTTCTGATTTCCTGTATTCTAAAACTAAAAGACGGCCGATGATTTTACCAATATTAGTTGAGAAAAAATAAGCAAAAGCCCATTCTTGAGGGCTTTTTTATATAATGAATAGTATATATGAATAATAAATTAAAAATACATCTCTTAGTTAATGAAGTAGCTGGTAATGGTCATGCTAAAAAAGTTCTTGAGCAAACAAAATCTATACTCATTAATGAAAATATAAATTTTGATCTTAAAAAAAGCAATTATGCAGGAGAAGCAATTCGTATAGCACAAGATTATGGCAATCAAAAACACCTGCCAAATGAAGTTCTTTTAGTTATTGGCGGTGATGGATCGCTCAATGAGGTTCTTAACGGAATTAAGTGGTCAAGCAATCCGGATACACCTATTGCCTACTTACCGGCTGGAACTGGCAATGATTTCGCTCGTGCAGCTAGTTTAACTGATGATCCCAGAATTCTTTTAGAGCATTTTAAAAAAGGCTTTAAACCAGACCTAATTGATTGTGGTTCATTTATTTTCCCAGATATCGCTATTAATAAAAAATACTATTTTGCAAATAGCTTTGGTATCGGTTTTGATGCATTTGTAAACCATAATAGTAATATATCTAAGCTTAAAAAACTGTTAAACCGGCTTAATGAAGGAAAACTAATATACGGTTATAATGTTTTAGCCACTGTTACGAAACAGGACACATTTGGTGTTGAAATTGAACGAGAAGGTCACAAAATTTATTTTGATGACGCTTTTATGGTTACCACTACTAATCATCCATACTTGGGTGGCGGTCTTCCTCTTCTACCCAGTGCTAAAATAGACAATCACAAAATTGATACCGTTGTAGTAGAAAAATTTAGCCTGGCAAAACTGGTAAAATTATTTATTAATCTTCTTAAAGACGGCTCACACGTTAATGATACACAGTTTCACTATTTTGAAGCCGAAAAGATTAAAGTCACTACTACAAAAAAAGAATTCGCTCAAGTTGATGGCGAAGAAATAAAAAGAAATTCTTTTAATATTGAGTTTTCTATTTCAAGTTTTAACTTATTGCGTTAAAAAATAAAAAATTGTTAATAAATTAAAGGAGCTATGCTTTAACTGCTTAGCTCCTTTTTTCATCGAAATTATATTAAAAAATTAATTTTTATTTATTATATTTAAAATGTATCTTTAATGTGGTATTATTTGATGTGTTAAATCATCATAAACTAGTACTCATAAGGGATGAAGAATCATGAAAAAAGCAATGTTTTAAGCTCTATTGGTATTTTGGCGGCTACAGCTCTAACCCTTCACGGCCTGCGGTAAAAGCGGCAATAATCAAGAAAATAGCGCAAAAGAAGCAAGCAAATTTCCTGCAAAAATGCCTTCAAAACCAACGAAACGAGGCGGTACTGTGAGAGTAGCATTACAGACTGATACACCATTCACAGGTATCTTTTCTGATCAATTACAAGTAACTGCTACAGATGCTGACCTCTCCTCTCCTGGTTCGGAATCCTTATTCGATACAGATGATAATTACCGTTTCACTAATAAAGGGCCTGCAACCCTAAAGATTAATAATAAAAATAAGACAATTACAATTGTTGTTAAAAAAGGAGTTAGATGGTCAGATGGTCGACAGGTCACGGCCAAGGATGTGGAATACCCGTATGAAATATTATCCAATAAAGGTACTGATTCACAAAGGTATTCCAGCCAGTTTGAACTTATTAAAGGCTTAAAAGAATACCATGAAGGAAAAGCTAAATCTATTTCAGGCATTGAAATGCCTGATGGTGAAAATGGCAGAAAAGTCATTTTGCACTTTAAACAATTAAAACCAGGTATGTACAATAGTGGAAATGGCTATTTTTCAGAATATACAGCTCCTTATCATTACTTAAAAGATGTCCCTTTTAACAAATTACAGTCATCTAATAAGATTAGGAAAAAGCCTTTGTATTTCGGAGCCTATAAGTTAGAAAAATTAGTTCGTGGACAATCAGCTGTTTGGGTGCCAAACAAATATTATTGGCGTGGTAAACCCAAACTGGATAAAATTATTTATCAGGTGATTTCTCCTAACTCATCATCGCAATCAATAAAGAGTCATAAATTCGATGTCATTAATGTTGTAAATTCCCAATGGGATGAAGTGAAGCATATTAAAAAAGTTAAGTTCATAGCAGAAATCCCTCTTTCATACTGGTTCATTGGCTTTAAATTAGGTAAATGGGATGCCAAACACAATAAGAGCATTATGAATCATAATAGCAAAATGAACAATACATCTTTACGCAGAGCAATTGGTTATGCGATGAATGTTGATGAAGTAACTAAACATTATACTCATGGGCTAACTTTTCATATAGCCACCCTAATTCAACCTCAATTTGGTGACTATTTCAATAAAAATGTTAAGGGTTATGATTATAATTTAAAAAAGGCCAACGATATTCTTGATAAAGCCGGATATAAGAAGAAAGGCAAATGGCGTGTACAACCTAATGGCAAGCCTTTAAAGATTACATTTATGGCCAAAGCTGGTGACCCAACGCAAGGTCCAATTATACAAAATTATATCCAGCAGTGGCATAAAATAGGACTAAATGTTAATTTATTGAATGGTCGATTGACTGAGACAAATTCATTTTACGACAAACTTAACAAAGATGATCCTCAGGTTGATATGTTTGAAACCGGTTTGGTATATGTCTACTGAACCATCACAGGATGGAATGTACGGTGACAGCACCGCAGCAAACTATGATCGTTTCGTGACACCAGAAAATACTAAACTGCTTAAGGAAATGGATTCACAAAAAGCTTTTGATCATAAATACCGTGTGAAAGTCTTTCATGACTGGCAACAATATATTTTTGATCAAGCTTACATGATTCCAACAGTTAACTCATACAAAATCAGAGCGATCAATGACCACATTTCAGGTTATTCCCTTAAACCATCTGAAAATAATAATGGGCATGTCCTATGGTATAAAGTCGGATACATTAAATAAATTTAAAAAGGATAATCAATAACTCAAATTATTGATTATCCTTTTAATTTTTAAAATATTAATAAGCTATGGTATACAGAAAAATAAACGTGTAATTTTGGTCAAAATAACTATTTGTTTAATTATCTGGAAACAATTTTAAACTTATAGCAATTGAAACTCATTTGCTCCAGTAATCGACTTAAATTGCTTTTTTTAAAGCTTCCATCAGAACATAGTATCGAGTAATGTCCACCCTCATCGACCAAATTACTTTTAGTTAGTCTAAAGCCATTGCGCTTGTAAAATGATAACCGGTTAAGTCTTTGAGAATAATTCTTTGCTGTTTTAATAACTGGCTCAATATCTAAAACTATTTCTTTTTCAGAATAACGTTGTTTCATCGAATTTAGAATTTGACTGCCGTAGCCCTTTCCACGCCAAACTGGGTCAACAGCCAAATAACCAATATAAATAATCTTTTCGGCATATGTCCAAAAAATTAACCCAATAAAATTATCATGGTCATAGACTGCTTGCAAATTAACTCTTTTTTGCAAAGCCATCGCCAGCAACCCGACAAATGGAAATCGTTCATTTTTGGGAAATGCGCCTAAATATAATTTTCTTACTTTAAAATAATTTTTTGTCCCCCATTTAACATTTTTGAACGTTAAAATAAATATCACCTTTCTTAAAATTAAAAAGCATCAAATGAGCCATCTTTGCGTTCTTTCTTAATACAATAATTGAATATTAAAATACCAATTAAGAACCAAACAACATTTACCACTATAAATATTATCAGTTTTGGCAATGAAACTCCATGACCCAGAAATATTTGCCGAACTATTTCGATGCCACCAACATAGGGAATGACCTCCTGAAAGACATTATATACTGGTAAATAAACATTTGACAACATCAATAATAAAGCCTGCAGTATAGTAGACCACTGACCCATTCTTTTAAATCTAATAGAACCAGAGGCAAAAATCATCCCGATGCCAAACATTCCAAAATTGGAAATTAAAGAAAATACAAATGTTAACAATAAAGCTTCTAATAATTCAGCTATCGTGAAAATTGAAAAAAACGAAGCAATAAAGCCTATGATTAAAAGATAAATCCATACAAATAAATTATTTGCCAAAGTTTCGATAAAATATAGGGTCCATAAGGGAAAAACAGACTGAGTTTCACTTTCAAGCAAACCAGTTTGCTCATCAGATTCTACTCCGTTACTACATTGACCCATTGAGGCAATACCAATACTCCAAAACAAAAAACCAACAATAGTAAATAAAACCCCTTGCTTTGTACCATATGCCTGACCAAGTTGTGCAGGATCAGTGAAAAAGATAACAATCAAGAAAGCTCCGGCATATAAAACCAGCGAACTAATCGCAGAATTAACATAACGAAATTGTAGTTTTAGCTGTAAATATAATTGTACCCAAAAAATATTAAATAGCTTTTTAATTTTTTTCATTTTTAATCCTACTTTCGCTGATAAATTTCACGGTATTCAGAAATCAGATCATTTTCAGTCATTTTATGTCCAATATTTTCCTCTATTTGGCCATCTCTTAAAAACAGATAATGATCAACAACACCAGAAAGCATTTGTGTGTCATGCGATGAAATAAAAATAGTATTACCGTATTTATTTTTCAAATCCAGAATAAAGGACGCTAAATCTTCTTGAGCAGCTATGTCAAGTCCGTTTGATGGCTCGTCCAAAAGTAAAACTTCTGTTTCCATTGCAGCTCCGACAAGGATAGCAGCTTTTTTCTTCAAACCAGTAGACAAATTTTGAAAATAAGTGTTAAGTTCATTTGAAAAATTGAAATCCTGCGCCATTTTTCGAATATTGTTTTCTGTTTTTTTAATACTAATTCCTTTAAGTGAAGAAAAATACATCCCATTTTCAAGAGTATTTAGCCTGTACATAAGACCTCTTTCACCTGAAGCAACGAAAATAGTATGCAAGCTGGCCCACTTAACATATGGTTCATTAGCCTGGTCATTTTTGATCAATCCTTCGGTTGGTTCCAATACCCCCGCAAGCAACCTTAACATGGTTGACTTGCCTACACCGTTAGGTCCGACCAAACCAATTACTGTTGGTTCTAAAGGAATTTTAAAATTTAGGTTATAAAATACAGGCTTCTTACCGTAGTTTTTCTTTACCCTATCAAAAATAATTGCCATAGGCTTTCTTCCTTTTGCTTAAAATGATACCAATAATTTAATCATTATTTTTTAAAATTAGCAATAAAAAATAGTATTTAGTGATAGCTTTTTAATTAAGATATGAAACGTTTACTTCTAATTGTCCTAATTGCATAATGCTTTCAGCCAAAGTTTGTTCATTACATTCACAGCTGATCACTCCATTTTCAGCATTAAAAGAAAAACCACTGGCTGTGATTAAATCTACGCTGGCAGCTATCAAATCTTCGTCACTTGCGCTGGGATCTAACTTAAAAAGTGTACGACCATCATCTGTAACTTTATATTTATCAAATTCAATTTTCTCGACAAAGCAATACACTGATTCGCCAAATGAATCTTTAAAAATAGTTTCAATTTCAAATATGTCTGGACCAAAATTTAAAATATGAGTGTTAGTGGCAACCCACTCTGCAAGTTCTTTCTGCAAGTTTATACTAACTTGTTCATTTTTTATCTTTGTCATTGTTTTAAAAGTCCCTTATTTTGTTTTTGCATCTAATTTAATGTCCTGCATCCCAATCATA
Source organism: Lactobacillus huangpiensis (assembly GCF_019972815.1). Classification (GTDB taxonomy): domain Bacteria; phylum Bacillota; class Bacilli; order Lactobacillales; family Lactobacillaceae; genus Lactobacillus; species Lactobacillus huangpiensis. Next base: position 40,949 of record NZ_BPPA01000003.1, on the reverse strand, counting down.
GGATCAATTCGACCCGAATAAATCAATTCCGGTGTTAATATATGATCCTGAGTTAGATCTTCAAGCACATCAGAATTTGCTTCTTCTTGTTCATTTTTATTTTTACCTGAATCTTTTTCTTGAACAGTTTTATCTTGCACATTTAATATTTTTTGCAGTTTAACAGTTAATCCTGTCTGACGGTCATTACCAGAAGTATTAAAAGCCATTTCATAAGCGCGTGGATCACCAATTAAAACCAAATTTTTCTCTGCACGAGTAACAGCAGTGTACAATAAGTTACGTTTAAGCATGACATAGTTTTGCATAGTCAAACTCAAAATTACTAACGGGAATTCAGAACCTTGAGCTTTGTGAATGGTAATTGCGTATGCTCTGGTTAAATCAAACAGATCTTTTTTACTAAAGGTTATTTCTCTGTCATCAAAATCAGCCACCATGCATTTTTGAGAATTATCATTATCAATTGCGAGGATTTTACCGATTTGGCCATTATAAATGTCTTTTTCCGGATTATTTTGTAATTGCAAAATGCGGTCACCAATGCGAAAAATTTCATCGTGTACTTCCAGTGTTTTACTGTTTTGCTTTGAAGGATTAATAATTTCTTGAATAACATTATTCAAATTGTTAACCCCGCCATCACCTTGGTACATTGCTCCTAGTACCTGAACGTCATCAGGATCAAAACCCTTTGCTAAAGCACGTTGGACGATTTGACTAACAACATGCGAAACTTCATGTGGTGGACATGAAATAAATGAGTAGTTTTTGGTCTTTTTAAATAATTCCTGGGGGTTCTTTCCTTCATTAATGTCATGAGCCAACGTAATAATGCTGGAATCATCTCCTTGACGGTGAATTTGCTTAAGAACGGTTGTAGGAAAGGCCTGTGATTTGATTAAATCAGCAAAAACGTTTCCTGCACCAACTGATGGCAGTTGATCCTTATCACCAACAAAAACAATGTGCTTAGTTTCGTTAATGCTGGAAACCAGTTGCCTAAACAAAAACATATCTACCATCGACATTTCATCAATAATTAAAATTTCACCCTTTAATTCATTCAGATCAGTTGCATCATTTTCACCAATCCCTAAACCTAGTAAACGATGGATAGTTTTAGCTGTAATCCCAGTAATTTCTTCCATTCTCTTGGCTGCACGACCAGTGGGTGCAGCAAGTAAAAATGGCGGGTCTGTACTATAAAGAGACGATGATGGTATTTCTGCCAGCTCTTTCAATGCTAATAAAATACCGTTTATGATAGTAGTTTTACCAGTTCCGGGACCACCAGTTAAAATTGAAATTGGGTTAGTTAGTGCGTTTTTAATCGCTGTCTTTTGAGTATTATCATAGTGAATTTTCAGCTTAGTTTCAGCGTTAGCTATTGCAAGGTTTAAATCTTTTTCACCGTAACTTGAACTCTTTTGCTTTTTTTCAACTAGATTTTTCATTGCGTTGGCAATATCAGTTTCAGTTTCATAAATTTCCTGTAATGCAGCGTTTTCTCCCATTACTACAACTTTACCTTGATGTTGGAGATTATTAACACAAGTTGCTATGGTGTCATACTCATTAATTTGAAGTAGTTTACCCGCTTCTTGCAGCAGCTGCTCAAGTTTAACGTATGTATTGCCTTCTTTAGCAACTTCATCAAGTAAAATTTGAAAAACAGCACCATTGACTCTTTTGGGATCATTTGAACTAATTCCTAATTTACTGCCAATTCGATCGGCACTCTTAAATGCATAACCCGTAACTTCAGCAATAGAAGCATAAGGATCTTCTTCAAGTTTAGCTAGGGTTTCGCCATGATAAAGTTGGTATAGTCTGCTCGCTACCTTCTTATTCAAACCAAATTGGGCCAGTTTTAATACAGTTTCAGAGTATGAATCCATTGTACTGACACCATTTAACAAACTCTCTTTTTGCTTTTTCGAAATTGACAAAGTTCGAACCTTTTCAGGTTTTTCCTTTAAAACTGTCAGTGCATCCATTCCCAAGTCTGAAATTATTGTATCAGCTGCTTTTTTACCAATCCCAGGAAATTTACTGGAACTTAAATAATTAATCAAACTACCTTTTTCATGAGGCAAGGCCAATTTATAATTATCACAACGAAATTGCAGACCAAATTTATTATGCACAATCAATCTTCCGGAAAAAGTATAAGTTGCACCAACTTGAACGTCTCCAAAACTGCCGGTTACTTTAATATCTTCTCGATCATATTTTTCTAATTTTCCGATTATGGCAACATCAAGTATCTTATACAAGTCTTGATCGTTTTCAAAAACTATTCGATTAATTTTTCCAGTAAATTCAGTCATTGTTTTTTCTCGCATCATTCACTAATTTTAGTAACGAAGAATATTTTTTTTGCTCTTGTTCAAAAACTTTAGGATCTTGCTTTTTTGACTTGGTTAAGTATTTTTCAGCCTCTTGTCGATTTCTAGCTAAAACTGTGATTCCCAGCATGAAATTGATTTTGGCCGATCTTTTTTCGGTATCTATTTTTTTATAAGTTGACTCTGCTTCCTGAGTTTTACCGAGGCTTAGCCAAATATCCCCTATTAATTCCAACACTTTTGCATCAACATTCTTAATTGTTAGAGCGTATGCCAGTGCTTTTTGGCTTTGACCAACTTTGAAAAAAACGAGTGCTTTTTGATATAAAACTAAATCATCATTAGGAATTTGATTAAGGATTTTTAGTGCCAGATCAAATTTACCTTGGAGGTAGTAACAAACGGCTAAATCATAATCTAAATCCTGAGGATGAGTAACTAACTTTTTGGCTTTTTCTAATAGTTCAGTTGCTTGGTCATTACTGCCTTGCTCTATTAAATAGGTTGCCAAATTTAAATAGTTTTCACTATTTTGCGGTTGTTTATCAATTTTCGTTATTAGTTTGTGTACCTTTTTGGAAACCCCGTTTGAATTATCAGCTATTTTTCTTTTTTGTCTCATAATGAATCCGAATCTACCATTTTCCTGTCCAAAAATTTCGTCTCATTCCATACCAGAGCTTTAAAGGTTTTGCCCCTATCTTTTGTTTCCAAAATAGTAAGGCTAGTATTGCTTAAACCACCATTCTGGCGGATATCCGGCAACGAATAACCCAATAAACCACCCATAATTGCTCCAAGAGCTGCTCCATGGCTCACTGCCAGTATTTTATCATCTTGTTTAAATTGTAATCCAACATCTCTGCCAAAGCTTTTACCACGTGCAATTACTTCAGGATAATTTTCTCCTCCAATGCTGTGACCGTCATATTTTTCAGGTTCGTCCCAAATATCAGTGACCTGCTTCGGATACCTGGCTTTAGCTTCAGCAAACGTAAGTCCTTCCATTTCCCCCAAATCAAATTCTCGCAAACGATCATCTATCTTGAAAGAAAAGGGATTACCTAGATTCTTAGTAAGTTTTTCTGCAGTAGTTCTGGCTCTTTTCAGAGGGCTTGAATAGATTGCTGCGAATTTTGTTTCACCTAAAAAGTCGCTTAATTTTTGAATATCAATTAAACTTTGAGGTAAAAGTGGTGAGTCACCATGTGCTCCTTGAAAACGTTTCTGTAAGTTCCACTCTGTTTTACCATGTCTGACAAAATAAATCTGCATTCATTAATTACTCTTTTCTGTAACTGTTATTTTCTAGTTTATCATTTAATAGTTTAAAAGAGAAAACGAAGACAAATAAAAAGGAAAATGTTTATAAACATTTTCCTTTCAAGTGATATTAAACTAATTGAAGCTGAAGATCATTTTGATAGGCACAATCAATATTGCCGCCACCAAGACATTCCTCACCCTGATAAAGAACAAGAGCTTGTCCGGGTGTAACTGCCCGGGCTGGCTCATCAAAGTATACTTTCGCCTTGTTTTTTTCTGCATCATAAGATATCGTTACCCCAACATCAGGTTGGCGATAACGAAACTTGGCACTGCAATGAATTTTGAAATCGTGATCAGGCTGTCCGGTAAAGAATGACATATCACTAGCTTCCAATTCAGTTGCGTAAAGCAATTTGCTGTCATATCCTTGCTCGACGATCAATTGATTTTTTTGTAGATCCTTACCAACCACAAACCATGGAGCAGTTGATTCTTTTGTTGAACCAAGCCCTAATCCTGATCTTTGACCAATTGTATAATACATTAGTCCTGCATGATGGCCAACTACTTTTCCATCTGGTGTGATCATCTCTCCAGATTGAGCCGGCAGAAATTCACTCAAAAATTTGCGAAAATTTCTTTCACCAATAAAACAAATACCAGTTGAATCCTTCTTTTTTGCTGTAGCCAAACCATTTTTGATTGCAATTTCGCGCACCTGTGGTTTAGTTAAATTAGCCAATGGAAAAATAACTCGACTAATCTGATTTTGGCTTAATTGACTTAAAAAGTAAGTTTGATCCTTATTGCCATCTTTAGGGCGCATCATATGAGTGATACCATTTTTGTCAGTTATAGTTTTCGCATAATGACCCATTGCAATGTAATCTGCATCAAGATTAAGTGCAAACTCTAAAAATGATTTAAACTTTATCTGACTATTGCACATAACATCCGGATTAGGCGTACGGCCTTTTTTATATTCATTTAAAAAATACTCAAAAACGCGATGCCAATATTCTTTTTCAAAATTGATTGAATAGTAAGGAATCCCGATTTGATCTGCTACTTTTTTTACATCTTCGTAATCATCAGTAGCAGTGCAGACACCAGAATCATCAGTGTCATCCCAATTTTTCATAAATACGCCAATTACATCGTATCCCTGTTCTTTTAAAAGGAGTGCCGAAACGGAAGAGTCCACTCCCCCACTCATGCCAACTACAACTCTGGTTTTTTTCTTTACCAAATTAATCAATCCTTTACAGCAACAATAATATTGCGCTCTTCTAAATCCTTTAATATATAATCTAAAAGTTCAACAGTAGGAGCTAATTTTTCGTTCTTAAAAATGTTGACCTTTTGTAAACCATTTTTGTCTGTGACAACCATGGTCAGATGAGTCATTTCTTTATTTATGGTCATCTTCAGTTTAGTTGGAGCATTATACGGCGAATCATTATAAAGTGGATGCTCATAATTAAAATTACCCTTAACTGTTTTAACAAAACCTGCATCAATCAGAGCGTATAGTTTTAGTTCTGGACTAAGGGTAAACTTGCGTTTATCCCCATTAATAATAACTGTATTTGCCATAATTCTACCTCACTTACTAATAATAAGCATATTTAACTAAAAAAGCAATTAAATTTATTTATTCTGGATTTTGCTCACAATTTTAGCTAGTTCCTTTGCGAAGACTCTAACTTCTTCTTCAGTGGTGTAACGTCCAAAAGAAATGCGAATAGATTCATTTGTTCTCGGAGAATTTTTACCAAAACAGGCAACTAAAACATGGGATGGTTCAATTGAACCTGCAGTACACGCAGATCCCCCTGAAACAGCAAAGCCTGCTAAATCCAAATTTGTCTGCAAAACTGTTGTTGGAATACCATTAAAATGCAAGTTCAACACATGATGAGAATCAAATTTTTTTGTTCCACCGTTAACTTGATATTTAACATTAGATTGATTGAGCTCATTTAAAATAAGATTTTGCAAGTTCTGATATTTAGTTTGCAAATTTTCTTTATCTATCGCTGCAATTTCAGTGATAGCTTCACCAAAACCAGCAATTCCAGGCACATTTTCTGTTCCTGCTCTACGCTTGGTTTCTTGCTCTCCACCATAAACTAGAGGCGGTAAATTAAGCGAGTTCTTTTCATATAAAAATCCAAGAAATTTAGGACCATTTATTTTATGAGCTGAAGTTGATAATAAATCAATATTCATCTTAACAACATCAAGATCTATATTGCCTAATCCTTGTACAGCATCAACATGAAAGTATGCATTGCTTTGTTTTACTATATTGCCAATTTCAGTCAAAGGATTAATTGTTCCCAATTCATTATTAACGGCCATAATGGAAACTAAGGTAGTTTGTGGAGTTAGTGCATCTTTTAAATCGGCGAGTGAAATACAACCATTATCATCGACATCAAGATATATGACTTCATAGCCTTCACTTTCTAAACGTTTCATCGGCTCTAAAACAGATGGATGCTCAATCTTGGTTGTAATTATACGTTTACCGATATCTTGACGACCATGAGCAGTCCCAAAAATAGCAGTATTATTGCTTTCTGAACCACCTGAAGTAAAAATTATTTCATTTTCCTTTGCGTTAATAATTCTGGCAGCTTCTTGTCTTGCCTGATCAATAACATGTCGTGCTTTGCGGCCCAGTTCATAAGTACTTGAGGCATTACCAAAATTGTTTTTCATTTCACCGGTTATTACGTCGATTACTTTAGGCGACATTGGTGTCGTAGCAGCATTGTCCAGATAAATTTCTGTCATTTGTTAATTCATCTTCTCTATGTAAGTACAAATAATCCTTGCAGCCTTAGCTCCCACTTTTTGAGCAAATTGATCAAAATCCTCGTTCGCGTCTTGATTTCCATTGTCAGAAATAGCTCGTACAGCTATCAAAGGTTTTTTAAAATGATAAGCTACCTGTGCAAAAGCAGCTCCTTCCATTTCAACACCTAATGCGTGAGCAAAATTTTGCTTAATCTCATCTTTTTGCTTCTCAGAGCCAATGAAGGAATCACCTGTAACAATTAATCCCTCTTTAAATTCAATGTTGTTTTCTTGCAAAAAATGTGCAAATTCCTTTCTCTCAGAGGAATTTAAGTAAAATTTAGCTGGTTCTCCAGGTATTTGTCCTTCAACATAATTACCTGCCAAAGTATTATGAGCATCGTGATATGCAAACGAATCAGCTAAAATCAAATCTTCTTTGTGAACTTGCTTTTGCAATGATCCCGCCGTACCAGTCATGAAAATCAAATCAATATCAACATTGCTTAGTAAATTGGCTAAATTCATAGCAGCCTGCACTTTGCCAATTCCACTCAAACCAATGTACAAATCATTGTGGTTAACGCAAAAATGCTCGAATGTAGTAGATCCGAACATTTCTTTGTGACCAGAGTGAAAATACTTATGATAATATTCAGCCTCAATTTCCATTGGGACAATAATCGCTATCTTCATTTTTACCCTCGTTTTATTTTTATAAGTGAAATAACGCTAATAAAACCAAAATAATTAAAACAGCAACAATTAAAATTGCACGGTTAAGTTTACTTTTCAGCTTTAATGCTTTTTCTTGACTTGTGGTTAACTGAGACTGAGATTTGGTCTCTTCTCTTCTTGGAGCCTGCTCCTGTTTTTTTACCCTGTCATTTGCAAAATTATTTGATTCTGCAACTTCATCTTTATCACGGGTAAAATCAGGATTAACATCAACTTCTTCATCACTATCGTCAAAAGCAGATTTAATTGTATTCAAAAAGTTTTTGCTTTTTTTATGTTTTAATTTTTTACGGTAATCAGATCGTTTTTCAGTCATTTTATTCCTTTGCGTCAGCACCGGTGAGCAGCATGTTTTCCCAAACACTCATTGCATATAATGTCTTGGCATCAACGATTTTACCCTGTGCCGAAAGTCTTTTCAACTCTTCCAAACTAAACCAATGACTAGTTAAAAACTCATCAGGATCAAGATCTTTTTTATCAGTCAATTTAGTTAATGTATCGCAATAAAATAAGTAGAGTTTCTCATTAGTAAAACCGGGAGATGAATAAAACTCAGTTATCTTTTCCCAGTAGTCTGCATGATAGCCGCCTTCTTCGTTTAACTCTCTTTTCATTGCATCAAGTGGACTAGCATCAGTTTCGTCTATTAAACCTGCTGGAATTTCTAAAGTCAACTCTTTGATAGGCTCACGCCATTGTTCAACTAACAGCATTTCCTGCTTTTCATTCACAGCTATAGCAGCTGATGCAGGTTGATGTTTTACTACTTCTCTTGTAGCAGTCTCACCATTAGGCAATTTGATCGTTCTTACTGAAAGATCAACTATACGACCTGTAAAAATTTGTTTTGAAGAGATTTCAGTTTCTGTTAAATCCATTATTCACTTTCCTGCTAATCAGCTAAATATACATTAACACATTGCAATCCATTTTTTCCTTGAGCGAGCTGATATTTGACTTTTTGTCCGACATGTAAGCGACGATATCCTTCTTCTTTAATAGCAGTATAAAAGACAAAGTACGCCTTCTGATTTTCATCGTCAGTGATAAAACCAAAACTACTGTTTTGATCAAACTGCTTTACCTTACCGTAACGCATTATTCTTCTAAACCTTCTTGTACAGCTTCAGGATAATCTTCTTTAACAATTTTAGCACATCTGCCACAAAGCATTGGTACTTCGCTATCAGCTCCAATATCCGTTCTGATCATACGACACCGAGGACAAACTTCACCTTCTGCATGTTCAACAAGAAATGCACCATTTGGTAATTTTTCTGCATTTGCAGGTGCTTCACCATCAGCAATAGTTAATTTAGAAACTATTAAAATTTGCCTAAAGTTTGCATCTAGATTGGCTAAAACTGCTCTCATCTCATCAGTCGGATAAACTGTAACTGCTGCTTCGAAAGATTTACCGATTAATTTCTGATCTCGTGCTTCTTCTAAGACTTTCAAAACATCATCGCGGAAATTCATAAACTTCTTCCAGTTATCAAGGAGATTATCATGATTTGCATATTGTTCAATTTCAGGCATTTCAGCAAGTTGGACGTAATCTTCTTTTTCCTTTAAGAAAGACCAAACTTCCTCCATAGTATGTGGCAAGACAGGCGTCAAAACCTTAGCCAACTTAACTGCTGCATCATAAATCACTGTTTGCATTGACCTTCTTGCATGACTATTTTTACTCTCAATATAAAGAACATCTTTGGCAAAGTCCAAATAAAATGCTGAAAGATCATTAGAAATAAATGCAAAAATCTTTTTATAAACATTATTAAAGTCGTAACGCTCATAACTGTCAAGACAAATTTTAACCAAATCGTTGAGTTTAACTTCCATATATTGGTCAATGGAGTTTAGATCTTCATAAGCGACTCTATTTGTTTGCGGGTCAAAATCAGAAGTATTAGCCAACATATAACGGAAAGTATTTCTTATTTTGCGGTAACTTTCAGAAGCTTGGCGCAAAATATTTTGCGAAACAGCAACATCAGAAGTAGTGTCTACAGAAGCTACCCACAAGCGAATAATTTCTGCTCCCATTTGTTTGATAACGTCGTTTGGCGAAATTACATTACCTAACGATTTAGACATTTTATGTCCTTTTTCATCTAAAACGAAACCTTGAGACAAAATACCGCGATAAGGTGCTTTACCCGTGGCAGCTACAGCTGTAATCAGACTTGAATTGAACCAGCCACGGTACTGATCACTGCCTTCAAGATATAGATCACATGGGAAATTCAAATCTGGTCTTTTAGCCATAACAGCTTGATGAGAAGATCCGGAATCAAACCAAACATCTAAAATATCTTTTTCCTTTGTAAATTTACCATTTGGTGAATGCTCAGAAGTAAATCCGTCTGGCAACAATTCCTTAGCACTTCTTCTATACCATGCATTTGACCCCTCTTTAGCAAAAATCTGGGCAATATGTTCAATAGTTTCTGGTGTGACAATCGCAGTACCGTCTTCTGCATAAAAGATTGGCAATGGAACTCCCCATGCACGTTGTCTTGAGATTACCCAATCACCACGATCCTTAATCATATTATGCAAGCGTAATTGACCCCATGATGGCGTGAATTTAACCTTATCAATTTGATCAAGAATCTGTTGACGGAACTTTTCAACTGAAGCAAACCATTGTGTAGTAGCTCGATAAATCACAGGTTTCTTTGTACGCCAATCATGAGGGTAAGAGTGAGTAAAGAAGCTAAGCTTAAGTAAATTGCCTGATTTCTTTAATTTTTCACTGACGACTTTATTGGCATCATCATAAAACAACCCTGCTAAATCTGGATCGTTAATATCTTCAGTGAAGCAACCTTTGTCGTCCATTGGACTGTACACAGGAATACCATATTTTTGAGCAACATTATAGTCATCTTCACCAAAACCAGAAGCCGTGTGAACTAGTCCAGTACCATCACTAGCAGTAACGTGCATCGCATTCATCAAAATAGAATCACGATCGTATAAAGGATGCTTGGCAACCATATGGTCCATTTCAGTACCCTTAAGATGTTGAACTACTTCATAGTCCTTCCAACCTAATTCTTCAGCAACAGCCTCTAAACGATCAGTTCCAACAACATAGCGCTTATCACCGACCTGAGCTACAGAGTAATCAAACCCTGGATTTACTGTAATACCCTGATTAGTAGGGATAGTCCAAGGTGTAGTTGTCCAAATTAAGAAATATGTATTTTTCGGATCTAAAATGCCCTTACCGTCTTTTACAGGAAATGAAACATAAATCGAAGGTGACTTAATATCATGATATTCAACTTCAGCTTCTGCCAATGTTGATTCACTTGAAGGTGACCAATAAACAGGTTTCTTACCTTTATAGATATAACCCTTTTCATACATTTTACCAAAGACGCGAATTTCTTCTGCTTCGTATTCGGGTTGATAAGTAATGTAAGGGTGGTCCCAGTCTCCCATTACTCCCAGTCGCTTAAAGTCAGTCATTTGCTTTTTAACTTCTTTACTGGCAAAATCTTGACAAAGCTGACGGTAATCCGCAAGATTCATCTTTTTGCGATCAACGCCTTGTTTTGTTAATTGCTGTTCAATTGGTAAACCATGAGTATCCCAACCAGGAACATAGGGAGCATAATAGCCGTTCATATTTTTAAAACGAACAATTATGTCTTTTGAAACTTTGTTCATAGCGTGGCCAATGTGAATATTACCGTTTGCAAAAGGAGGACCATCATGTAAATCAAATCTCGGCTTTCCTTTATTCAGTTTTAATCTTTGTTCATATAATTTGTTTTCTTCCCACTCTTTTTGCCATTGCGCTTCGCGAACTGGCAAATTGCCCCGCATCTTAAATTTGGTTTTACCCATATTAAGTGTATTTTTCACTCTCATTTTTTAATCCTCCCTATAAAAAAATCCTCGTCCTAAGATTAGGGCGAGGTTAATATCGTGGTACCACCTAAATTGAGTTGTTAAACTCCACTTAACGATTGCGTATCGTGCAACTAACGTAACAAACTAATGCTAACAGCTGATCAACCATTAAGCTCTTATATTAGTCTCACACCATCGCTAATTCGCTGAATTGCTCTCAAGTTTTACTGTCAGTTTGTTATTAATGATTTTTATAGTCATCTGGGAAAATAACAGTAGTACCAGAGCCATTATTAGAACTAGTATCTTCGTTATTAACAGTTTCAACACTAGGACTGTCACCAGTCATTGGTTTAGGACTATTATTATCTTCTTCAGTGTCTTGTTCAAAGTTTACTTCATCATCAATGCCATTGTCAACCTCTACTTCTTCGTCTTCGTCGATATCTTCATCATCATCGTCTTCATCGACATCTTCGTCTTCATCAGTTAACATTATAGGTTCAGCACCATCTGGGGGATAAAATCGTTCAGTATCGAAATATTTATCGAGTGCTTTTTGCCAATTTTCATCATTAAGATTTTCAATTGCTTTTTGTAAAAGATCTTGAATATAAGAGCGATAACCTGAAGCTTCCTTTTTCACACGTTCATAGTCAGATTTAATAGTTTCAAGTTGCTGACGTTGATAATCAGTATCAATTTTTGCCTGTTCAGTAGTATTATCGGCTTGAACTGTAGCATCATTGATAATTCTTTCTGCCTGAATTTTAGCGTTACCTACAGCTTCTTTCGTAGCATCTTCATTCTGCTTGTACTGTTTAACTTGTTTTTGTAAATCTGAAACCTGTTCTTGCAAATGCACAATTTCATTCTTCAAGTCAACCGTTTGATCTAACGCGTCACCATAATCATTGATTATTTGGTCGAGAAAACTGTCTACTTCGCGCCTATCATAGCCACTTAAACCTCTCTTTTTGAATTCTTTATTATGAATTTCAAGCGGAGTCAATTTCTGCGATTCCTTTTTTTCGTCTGCCATAGCTTATACACCACCTTATACTTGCCTTTTCGTGTCCTTGATATATCTTTAATTTCACATCTGCCAAAATGTCTTAAACTTAGGACATCATTTTCATTAACCATTATATTAAAATCTTTGACACTATGCCAATTTAATTTAACCAAATTATCTGATATACATGTTTTTACTTTCTGCCTGCTATCATTTGTGATTGAAGCTAAAACTGCATCCAGCCTCAGTGAAGAAACAATTGCAGTTAACAGTTCACTTTCATCATCAACTGCTATTACTTTCTGATTTAGACTAGGTCTTATTCTAACCTTTGTCCTACCTATATAGGTGATTTCATGTTGAAAAAAATCTGTTAGTTCGCTCTTAGCAAAAAATTGCCACTTGCCATTGCCATCGGTAATAATGTCGCCAAATGTTGAGGTTTCTATACCTGCATTAGCTAGGCTTCCTAATATTGCACTATGTGACAAAAAAGTAAATTTCTGAGGATACTCAATATTAAAAACAGTAACCTGATATGCAAGAGGCGCAATATTATCCCAGTCTTCAGTTATTAAAACTCTTTTCTTTTCAGCATTTAAATGCCCACCAAAGCTCTGCAAACAAACTTCAGCACCAGCTATTTTTTTAAGAATATCCCTTTCTCCAGGATTCAGAAAATCTGTTAAAACTTCTTCATGCTTGTCAAGAGCGTTATTTATGAGTCCAGTCATCTTATCTACTATTTTCTGATCAGATAAATCACCTTTAAATAAAACATTCTTAGCATAAGCACTTCGTTTTGCTATGTTTTTTGTGTTCACACAATGCCCCCTGTTAATGAAGGTAAAAAGACACATTGGTCTTTTCTAAAATTATTATAGCATGAACTTTAAAAGACATTCATTTAACAAAGGAAACTATTTGCATTATTCAAAAAAATAAAAGGCTGACAAATCATGAAATTCATCAGCTCTTTATAAAAATTAAACAAACAATCTAAATAAAATGTTTGCGATCCATCTTAAGACATAATTTTGCACAAAATAAAGTAAAAGTAAGCCAATTAGAAATGAAATATCCAACCCGGTGGCATTAGAGAGTCTTAAAATCGGTCCCTTACGAAAAAGGTTTAAATAAGGATCAATTATCAGATTAATTATACGACCGAGACTTGAATCACGTAAAAAAGGAATCCAACTTAAAATTGCATCAATTACCATAATAATGCTGTAGATCCATATTATATAATCAACAATATTAATACCGTAATATATGATATTTGCTGCCATTAACTTAAAGTATCTTTCTTATCAACTAAGTCACTAATTTTGCCATTAGTAACGAATTTAGGAGGTGTTGCCAGAAATATTTTATCGCCGATACGTTGAATTTCACCATTCAGGGCATAAACTGTCCCCGTTATAAAATCAACAACTCTCCTAGCAGAAGCATCTTCCATCCTGCTAAAATTAATAATCACTGCTTTGTTATTCAACAAGTTTTGTGCAACATCCTTGGCATCAGAATAAACACGTGGCTCGTAAAGAACAATTTTGCTCTTAGCCGCATTCATACCGGATTTTATCGAAACTACATTGTCACGATCAACAGCACTAGCAGAATAATTGTCCTCATTATTTAATTGTTGGTCTTCTGCATATTCATCATCCAGCATTTCATCGTCATCATTTGCAACACCGAAAAATTTACCTATTTTACTAAAAGCCATTTTTCTTGCCTCCTATTAGTTTTCACCACGATGCCTGAAAAATGGAATATCATCAGTATCATCGTCATCAAAAGCGTTGGTTTCGATTTGTGAAATACTGCTTTGATCGTCGTCATCAAACGAGCTCGATCTTTCCTCCTGATTTGTGGCAGATGGTGTTGAGCGACGATTTCCTTCATCATCGTTATCCAAACCCCATACACTTGTTGGATCGACCATAGGTTTATGTTTTGGAGCAGTCTGAACAGTTTGCGAGCCATCATCAGTTGAAGGTCTGGGCTCAACATGTCTCTCAACCGAATTTGTATTTTGCCCAGAGGAATTGGTTTGACTAGGTTGTGACTTTATCTGGTGACTGTGACCAGGAAGCTGTTTAGATGCTTCCTCTTCTGCTTGTGAATTTATTCCTGTAGCTATAACAGTGACAACAACCTCATCTCCTAAATTAGGATTAATGGACGTACCAAAAATGATATTAACATCATCGCCTGCAGCCTTTGAAACAATTTCAGAAGCATCTTGTGCTTCAAATAAAGTCAAATCAGGTCCACCGGTGATATTCAGGAGAACCTGCTTAGCGCCATCAATTGAAACCTCAAGCAACGGTGAAGAAATTGCCAGTTTAGTTGCTTCAACAGTCCGGTTCTCCCCACTTGCACGACCAATTCCCATTAAAGCAGCACCTTGGTTTGCCATAACAGTTTTAACATCAGCAAAATCCAAGTTAACATAGTCGGTTGAAGTGATTAAATCAGAAATACCTTGAACACCCTGTTTTAAAACATTATCTGCTTCTTTAAAGGCATCCATCATAGGAGTCTTTTTATCGACCATTTCCAGCAACCGGTTATTAGCAATAATAACAAGCGTATCAACATACTGTTTTAACTGAGAAATGCCTTCAGCTGCATTTTTAGACCTTTTGGGTCCTTCAAATGTAAAAGGACGAGTAACAACGCCAACTGTTAATGCACCAGTTTCTCGTGCAATTTTGGCTACAATTGGCGCAGCACCAGTTCCCGTACCGCCACCCATGCCAGCGGTAATGAAAATCATATCTGCACCTTTTAGGGCATCTTCAATTGTCTGCTCACTTTCTTCAGCAGCTTTTTGACCTACCTCGGGATGAGAGCCAGCTCCAAGTCCTCTTGTCAACTTTGGCCCCAGCTGAATTTTATTTTCAGCTTTATTACTATTTAATGCTTGTACATCTGTGTTAGCAGCTACAAAAGATACTCCTTGTACGCCATCATCGATCATTCGATTAACAGCATTACCACCAGCACCGCCGACACCAATAACTTTGATGACAGCATTTTTATTGTCGTCAGAATCGAACGTAAAATCCATCTAATTAACCACCTTTAATCAAAGAACTTTTTGAAGAAGTTCTTAAAGCCTTTATCTTTATTTTGCGTATTATTTTTCGTTTTACTTTGCGAAGATTTTTCTCGTTTCAGTAACTCACGTCTATTATATTCTTCTTTTCTTTTACTTTCATTAACAGTAGCTGTTCTTTTCGAAGTTTTTGTTTTTTCTTGAACAGTCACTTCTTCTTGACCAAGTGCATCCTTGCCGTATATTGCATTAATTACTAAAAAGTCAATATCAGACATTTTATATGCATAGTTAACGACTCCATATGCAGCTGAATAAATTGGATTGCGCATTCCAATTTGGTCAGGTTGATAGATTCTGGCTTTGACATTTAAAGTATTGGCTATTATGCCATCAAAACCTTGTAACAGACTGCTTCCACCAGTGATAATGACACCACCAGGCAAACTTAAAGCATCATGTTTAACCAAACCTTTTTCAATTCTGTCAATGGTCTGCATAACTCTAGCATTAATAATTTCACTTAAGTAGCTCTCGTCAACCATCTGTTGACCATTTGAACCTACGCTATTAACAGCAAATTTATTTTTTTCAGAAGCTAGATTTGGATCGGCATAGCCATAATCAAGTTTTATTTGTTCTGCATCCCTTTTTGATGTACTAAGAACAACAGAGATGTCATTGCTAATATCGCTTCCTCCTTCAAAGTCAATATTAGCATATTTAATCTGATTATTGTGAATGACCGTGGCAGTAGTCACGCCACCACCTAAATCAAGGATTATTGAGCCAAACTGTCGCTCACTTTCATTTAAAGCAACACTGGCAATAGCAAGCGGGGTTGGAACAAAAAAGTTATTAGAATAACCTGCTCGCTCTATAGCCTTTTTAATATTATGCAAAGGACTTGCCGGAGCCGTAAGCATGATGCCCTGCACTGACAGAGAATGAGCAATCATTTTTCGGGGATCATCGACTTCCGTTTTACCATCAATTAAAAAGCGGCTTGGCAAAAAAGCAATAGGTTCACGTTCGTTTTTTACTGCAGACCTGATAGCAGCACGTACTACACGTCTGACATCATGGTTGCCAACTTCCTGACCATTATCGCTTACATTAACCAAATCGCTTGCAGTTTCAAGTTGAAGCATACCAACCGGTATGCCTGTTACAACTCGATAAATCTTTGCGTTTGTCTTTTTAGCTATTTCTTTTAACGCTCTACTAATAGCAGCTGCTGTCTCATCAATATCAACTATATTGCCATGGCGCATTCCCCTATTGGGAACAGCTACAGCTCCGATAACTTTACCTGTATCTGCTACAACCGCTTTCACACTTGTGGTACCAATATCTAAGCCCACTAATAAATTTGTATTGTCCAAAATTTACCCCCTGTCAGTGCTCTTTACAAAAATTTTACCATAAAAGTAGCTCAAATTCAGCCTAAGTTAAACCATAAGCTTTCTTTTCACTTGGTGTAAGCGGTCTGCTAAACGCACCTACTTCCAAATCAATTAAAGTATTTTTTCCCACTTTAGTTTTTATTTTATTATAGTACTTTAATTTACTTTTGAGGGTAGAAACGTTACCAATTACTACATTTCCATTTTTCATTAGAAAAATTACCTGTGATTTTCTTCTAGTGTTGCCGCTTAACAATTTTATCTGATTTTGAAAATCTGAAGGCAGACTATTAAACAAGTGAAGAGTTTCTTTCAATGATATTTCATGGTTATATCCCACAAAAACTGGCTTATCCGGACTCACCTTTGACCACGGAATTATCTGGGAACCCAATTTGCCGTGTGTAAGTATTTTCCGGTATCCTTTGGCATTTTTAATGTAACCAATCGTATGGTATTCGTCAATATCAAGAATCAAATGGTTAAAATTTTTAACATGAACATTTATGGTTTTTATTTCAGAGTATCTTGATGACAGTTTATGGTCTATGCTGTCCTTATTAAACAGATGGTCAATTATTTTATCACTGGCTTTAATATCAGTAGTTTTTACAACTTCTTTTATTGGTAAATCATTTTCACCTTTTATTTGAATGCTTTTCACATTTGCTAAAGGAGAAATATAATAACCTAGTCCCAAAATGGACACTACTGAGATTCCCACAACAAGTCCCAAACGTTTAAATAATGCAGTTTTACGTTCATTATGTAACTTTGACAAAGAGGCAGAGACTTTTGTTTTAGCTTTAAACTTTTTCTTCTGATTAGATTCGTGATCTAAATAAGGTGATAATTTTTCTTTTGGATCAATTTTTGTTACTCGCTTCTTAGTCAACTGCCTCACCTTCTTCTTACTTAGATATATCTTGCATTACTTTAATTACTTCGTCAGAAGCATCTGGAACGCCCAATTTCTTTGAAGCTTTACTCATTTCTGTATAATATTTACGATCTAAAACGATATGATCAATTGAGGAAATAAAATTATTGATATTAAGGTCGCTTTCAGCAATCACTGTCGCAGCGCCTGCTTTTTCCAGATCAAGTGCGTTTTTCATTTGATGGTTATGAGTAACGTTCGGGCTGGGAATTAATATGGCGGGAACACCTAAAGCTGTAAATTCCGCAATGCTGGTTGCTCCAGATCGTGAAACTACACAAATCATTTTAGGCAAAAGTGCAGGCATATCTTTAACATATGGTAAAATTTTAATACTTTTACCATAGTCTATATTAGCCAGTTTTTCTTGGATTTCTTTAAAATAATATGTTCCGGTTACCCAAATTATCTGATATGGCTTTTTTTGCAAGCGAGTTAGTGACTTAAGCATAATTCTGTTGATGGCTAAAGCTCCACGAGATCCTCCAAAAACTAATACTGTAGGTATTATTGGATTAAGATTCCATTTACTTTGCATATCAACTTTTGCTGATGATAAGTTCAATACCTGCTGAGAACGAGGATTCCCAGTTTTTACCAATTTTTTCTTTTCAGAAAACTGTTTAGCTGCGTCATCAAACGTATAACAAATCTTATTTACATAGTGACCTAAAAACTTATTAGCAACTCCAACAACCGAATTCGATTCATGAATCAAGGTTGGTATTTTCATTTTAGCTGCTTCATAAACTACAGCACCACTCACATAGCCACCAGTTCCCATTACAATATCAGGCTTAAACTCATTAATAATTTTTTGAGCCTTTTTTGTAGCTTTAAGAAACAACCTAATTGTAGCAAAATTACTCATTATATGTTTACGTGAAAACCCGCGCATTTCAATAGTTTTGAAATTTACGCCAGCCGACGGAACAATTTTTGCTTCAAGACCATTTTTAGTACCTACAAACAGAATTTCATCATTTGTAGCTAAGTTGCGCTCTTTTAATCTTTCAATGATAGCCATAATAGGATAAATATGACCACCGGTTCCTCCACCAGTAAATATTATTCTCATTTTATTTCGTCTTCAATTCCTTTACAAAATTAACAAAATAGTCTCCACGTTCTTCAAATGTTCTAAATTGATCCCATGACGCACAAGCCGGTGAAAACAACAATACGTCACCAGGTTTTGTTAATTCATATGCGCTAGGAACTGCTTCCTGTAAAGTGTTTTTAATTACAATTTGTTTAATACCCGCTTTTCTAGCAGCATCCGCTAATAAATAACGACTTTCACCATATAAAACGGCCGCTTTAACGTGTTTTTTTAAAAAAGGTACTAAAGAATCAAAAGTAAATCCACGATCTAAGCCGCCAGCGATCCAGACTTCTGGATCTTCAAAAGAAGGAATTGCAACAGAAGCTGCTTCAATATTTGTAGATTTAGAATCGTTGTATATTTTGCGACCTTCTAATGTCATCACGTATTGCAAGCGGTGCTTTGCACCAGCAAAAGTTGTTAAAACGGCTTTAATATCATTGGTATCTGCACCCATTATTTGTGCAATTGCACTAGCAACTAAGGCGTTCTGCTGGTTATGAATTCCAGGTAATTTCATGTCAGATGTCTTCATTATTTTTTCGTGCTGATTTTGTAAATACCCATCGGCAATAAAATAATCGGCATCTTGACTATTTTCAGAAAAAGTTACGAATTTTGCTCTTGTAACTTTCCTTTCTTGTTTCAAAATATCTTTTTGATCGAAATTGGCCAAAAAATAATGATCTGAACTCTGCGTACGAGTAACATTCAGTTTTGCATTAACATAATTTTCAAAAGTTTTATGATAATCCAAGTGAACATTATGGTATATGTCAATGATCGCTGCCACATTAGGATCAATATCTGTAACACCAAGTAACTGAAAACTGGAAGTTTCGCAGACTAGAATATCATCCTTGGTCGCTTTTTCAACCACTTCAGATATAGGTACGCCAATGTTCCCTACTGCGTATGCATGATGTCCATTTTTAGACAAATGATGATCAAGAATTTTCTGGGTCAGCATTACTGTGGTGGTTTTCCCATTCGAACCTGTAACGCAAATATAAGGGGCATCACTAACACTCAATGCAATTTCTGGCTCGGTTATAATAGGCAAGTTTAGTTTTTGAGCCTCTTGTACCATTGGATTTTCATAAGGGATGCCAGGATTCTTTACTAAATAATCAAAACTTTCTTGACTTAATAATTCAATTGGATGCCTGCCGTCAATCACACGGACACCCTGTTTTTTCAATTCCTGTGCATTTTTATTTTTACTCAAATCAGCCTGATCATTTAAAGTCAACTTTGCACCAAGTTTAAGCAGCAATTTACTAACTGCAAAACCGCTTTTGCCCAGACCTAAAACCAAAATGTTTTTGTGCTGATAAGTCTTAATCTGCTTCATTTACCTAATTTTATCCCCATATTATTAAATACAAAAAACTACCAATCAATCCAACTATCCAGAAAATAATATCTACTTTCCATTCAGAATACCCCAGCATTTCGAAATGATGGTGAATTGGTGTCATTTTAAAAATCCTTTTACCTGTAGTTTGAAAAGAGATTACTTGTAGAATTACACTTGTAGTTTCACAAACAAACACGATTCCAATTAATAAAAGAGACCATGGCCTGTTTAAAAAGACGCTGACAGCAGCCAATCCACCTCCTAATGCCAAGGATCCGGCATCACCCATAAAAATTTTGGCAGGTTTATGATTAAAAATAAAAAATGAAATCAAACCACCTATAACACTCATACAAAAAATTAAAATAGCAAAGTTCTTTTGTTTAAGTGCAATATAAGAATAAGTAGCATAAGCAATAATTGAAAGTCCCGTTGCCAGACCATCTAATCCATCTGAGAGATTAACAGCATTGGAAAAGCCAACCAGCCAAAAAATTACAAAAATGGTAAATAAAATCGCACTGTTCACAATACCAAAAAATGGTATAAAAAGTTTAAATTGAAAATTATCTGTAGCTGCAATAAAGACAATCACAATAGCAACCAATATTTGTAAGGAAAATTTTTGCCAGGCGTGCAAACCTAAATTGCGCTTGTAAAACAGTTTAATACCATCATCTAAAAAGCCGATTATTCCGTAGCCAAGCAAACTGATTAGTAAAATCCAAATTAGTTTAGACGTTTCCTGTTGCCAAATACTAACCCAAATGGTAGATACTGTAGCTGCCAAAACAAAGACTACCCCACCCATTGTGGGTGTTCCTGATTTCTTTTCATGCCATTTAGGACCTTCATCACGAATTTCTTGTCCTTCGTGATGTGTCCTCATGAAAATAATCATCCAAGGCAGAATGATCCCAGTCAACGCTAGTGAACTTACTAATGCAATAATGCTAATAATCAGCATAAAAATGCTACTCCTTTAATTGTATTTTTATTTTTGTACCCGGTTTAACAGGCTCACCTGTAGCCAGACCTTGCTTAAAAACTATTCCTGTGCCTTTGATCCGTAATTTAACTCCTGTTAAAGCTGCAAATTGGTGTAACTCATCAATAGACCAGCCCTTCATGTCTGGACATTCTATACTTCCAGCAGTACGAACAAGCATTAATTTTCCTGACTGTTGTTTTTGACCTGCCGAGTAGGATTGTTCAGTTATTTTATCACCCGTACCAATCTTAGCAAGTCTTAAACCGACACGCTGTGCTACCTTTTCGGCCTTTTTGTAGTTTAATCCTTTTAGGTTAGGTGTTTTAACAGCCGTCGAACTGCTTAGACCATTTTTAGACATGAGAATTACTCTATTCATCATTGGTTTAAAAATTGATGAAAGTATTACTTCAGCTGGTTTACTCATTTTACGTGGCTGTTTGACAGTAATATAAATGCAGTATCGTGGATGTTTAGCAGGCGTGACTCCAACCACGGAAAAGATGTAATTATTGTTACCTTTGAGATAACCTCCGCCTTTAAGGTTAGCAATCTGAGCAGTACCCGTTTTAACGGCAATACTCTGACCTTTCATTTGGTATGCGGAACCTGTTCCAATGCGCTTATTTAAAACTCGACGCATATTTTCAAGTACGGTAGATGCAGTTTCTTTAGTGTAAACTGGTTGACCTACATTTTTAATTTGATAACCGGTGATAGTATGATTATCAGCATCCGTAATTTTTTCAACGAATTGTGGTTTTACCATTTGCCCATCATTTGCCAGACTGCTAAATGCCTGCATCATTTGCATAACATTGACATCAACGCCTTGACCAAAACTGGTTACAGCTTGATCAATCGGAGAATTGAATGCTATGGTCCCCGGTTGTTCACCGGGCAAGGTTACTCCAGTTTTTTCGCCAATATGAAATTTTTTCAAATATTTTTTCCAAGTCTTGGCACCCATTTGCTGCTCAATATGAACAAAGCCAGTATTGCTCGAGCGAGGAAAAGCTTGTGAAAATGGTATACTTCCCCAGCCGTGAGGCTGCCAATCGTGAATTACAGATCCATTAACAGAAACAGATCCTGAATTATAATATTGATTAGGATGGTAATTTCCACTATTTACAGATGATGACAGCGTTAGAACTTTAAAAACAGAGCCCGGTTCATAAGTATCTTGTACTAAAATGTTGCGATATGAGTTTTTCAGACCCTTTTTCGTTTGCGGATTAAAAGTTGGTCTTTGAGAAGCAGCTAAAACTTTACCCGTTTTAATATCTTCAACGACAGCTGTCATGGAAACCGGATTAAACGTATTTTGGACATAGGAGAGCCTATTTTCAAGGTATTCCTGCAATTGTGAATCAATGGTTAGATAAATATTATTACCGTCGACTGGTGCCTTATAGTTATGCGCGCTATTTGGCGTCTGAAAATTAGAAGCATCTACTGCGGAAACCTGATAACCGTTTTTTCCAGTAAGCACGTCATCATACCATGCTTCAAGTCCCATGGTACCTTCAAGATTCTGCTGCTTGGCTTTTTTATCATATACCGGGGTAGCCATTCCTATTACATGTGAAGCAAAATTACCATTAGGATAAAGCCGAGACTGGGTTTCAAAGAATTTAATACCAGGCAAATTCATCTTTTCAATTTTATCTTTTTGCTGTTTTGATAAATTGGAACCTGCAGTACCAAATTGTACCTGAAAAACAGGGCGTGCAGGATTAAGATATTTTAAAATTTTGTCAGCCTTAAGAGGTAAGACTTGGGCTAATTTGTTAGCAGTCTTATTTTTATCAACAACATATTCAGGCTTATTTTTATAATTGATAGAAGATTTATCTAAAATAGCATAAATAGTATATAAATGAGAATCTTGAGCAACTGCCAAGCCATTACGGTCATATATCGTACCGCGATTAGCCTTTAATACCTGATTACGCATATATAATTGCTCAGTTTTAGCAGTTAAATTTTGTCCATTAACAGTCTTTGAAATGCCAATATATAAAAATCTTCCTATAAATACGAGAAAAACCAAAGCAACAGCTACCTCGAGAAATCTCCCGACTGTAAAACGGTATCCGTGAGCTTTGGAATTAGAGTTACTTATCTTACTATTATGCTTTTTCATCAGCGTATAGTCCTAATATTTTTCTCATTCAAAGCTAACCCCTTGCTACGTGCAATTTTACTCATACGAGAGCTTGAGGTTAACTCACCTAATTCTTGATGCAAATCTCCAACCTGACTTTGCCCTTTTGCAACAGACCGTTGCACATTGGTAAGTTCATGTTGAGCTGAAGTAGCAGAAATACTGGAAGAAACTAGCATTGTCATTAAGCCAATGGTTATTATTGTTCCCAATACGAGCAAGGACTTTTCAAAGCCGGTCCAAGCAACGTTGTGATGATTGAGAACTTGACGTTGTCTCTTCTTTGGATCTCTTTGCTCATTAGGATTAAACTCTACTTTTCTTGCTAAATTATCAGCCATTGTTTTTTCCTCTTTACAATTTTTCTGCGACTCGCAACTTTGCACTGTGTGAGCGATTATTATTCTTTAGCTCTTCGGGTGAGGCAACAATGGGTTTGCGGTTAACTAAACGAAGCATTGGCTTCAAGTTGTCAGGAATAACTGGCATTCCCCTAGGTACATCAACTTCAGAGTATTTTTTAAAAATATTTTTTACAATTTTGTCTTCATCAGACTGAAAGGTAATCACACTAATTCGGCCACCTGGTTTTAACAAGTGAACCGCCTCTTCAAGTGATTCAGTTAAAACATCAAGCTCGTGATTCACAGCAACACGCAAAGCCTGAAAGGTCTTTTTTGCTGGGTGTCCACCAGTCCTTCTTGCAAACGCAGGAATTGCTTCCTTAATTATATCAACCAGTTCAAATGTTGTCTCAATTGGCTTTTTTTGTCTCTTAAGGACAATTTTATGGGCGATCTGGCGAGAATATTTTTCTCCACCAAATTTATACAAAATATTCGCCAATTCTTTTTGGCTTGAGTTATTAACCAATTGATAAGCATCAAGACTTTGCTCTTGATCCATTCTCATATCTAATCTTGCATCGAAGCGATAAGAAAAACCCCTTTGTGCCTGATCAAATTGTGGCGAGGAAACTCCCAAATCATAGTAAATCCCATCTATACCATTTTGATAACCCAGCTCAACCAGATTCTCTTTTAAATGGCTAAAATTATCATGTACCAATTGTAATTTAGGATCGGCATTTTGAACAAGTAAATCAGCAAAGTTTAACTTAGCCGAATTTATTGCATATTCGTCTTGATCAAAACCAATTAAGGTACCACTAGCAAGTTTGCTCAATAAATATTTTGCATGACCGCCACCGCCAAAAGTTGCGTCTACATAAAGACCACCATTTTTTAGTTTTAAATTATCTATTGTTTGGTGTAAGAGTACACTGGTGTGTTTGAATTCCATAATTATAGTTCAATTTCATCCAAATTTTCTGCGATATCATCATAGTTTTCATTGGCTTCATCACTAAAGCTTTCCCAACGTTCCTTAGACCAAATTTCAATTCGATCAGAAACTCCTACAATGACACATTCTTTGACAAGGGAAGCATGTTTCTTCAGCGTTGTGGTCAGATTCACACGACCTTGTTTGTCAAATTCGCATTCCATCGCACCAGAGTAGAACAAACGCGTAAAGCTACGCGCATTTCTCTTAGTCAATGGAAGTTGCGCTAATTTAGCTTCAATTTTTTGCCACGCCTCAGTAGTATAGCCAAAAATGCAGCCTTCCATTCCGCGAGTAAATATCATTTTGTCACCTATTTGGCTACGCAAACGGGCAGGTATAATTAAACGCCCTTTGCTGTCAAGATTGTGATGATATTCACCCATGAACATGGCTTAGCCCCCTTCCACTAAATAATTTACCACAATTCACCACTTCCTACCACTTTTTAGTCAAAAAAGTTAAATATTTATTTTTTAATGACACAAAAAGAAAAAATCGCAAACCAATTCAGGTTTGCGACTAGTTTTTTTAAAATTTTTTTATTAAAAAGTTTGACTATATCATCAAAAATAATAGACCCAGATACCAAAAAATAGTATTTACAGTTAAGTAATCCCAGATTTTACGCAGAGTTTGACTTAAAGAGAGATTTTTATTTTTAACAGCATCAGATATTGCTATAACTATAACTAAGAAGAAAAAAACAAAGAAACCATAAGGCAAAAACTCAGGTCTTTTTTGGTGCATGGTAATTAAGTGACATGCATATATAAAAAAGAAAGGCAATAAATCATATCCCCTAAATTGAGCTTTAGGAAACATTTTATTGACAATATAAGCTAAAGCAAGACCTATAACTGGTATCAATATAATTAAAAACATTGGCTACATCCTCTATCATTTAATATCTATTTTATCTTACTCCGCGATTGAAAAAAACTATTAAGTAGCATAAAATATTGTTCAAGTAGGAGGTCAATCAATGACGCGAAGACATAAGAAAAAGAGATCTAAATTTCAAAAATTAACAATTGCTATGGCTTGGCTAATGGCATTAATTACTCTAGCGGCAGTTGTAATGCAGGCTGTTGGTGCATTATCAAGCTTTGGCTTTTTCGAATAAAAAACGTGAGACTTGTATCTCACGTTTTTTATTGCCGGTAATTTTCCAAATTAACCATAAAAGGATAGTTAAGAGCCAGATTCCACCATAATTTATAGGTGGCACAAATAAATATAAATACCCAGCACAGAGTTGGCAAAATACTTTGCACCAGCTTCAAAATACCAATACTTGACAAACCTGTCATATTCAAAATCAGCCACGTGAAGCCTTGAGTTAGAACAGAAGCAATTAAAACTGCCAGAACTCTGGCCCAAAATACCTCAGGCAAAAATCGTGCAGATTTTTGCAATAGCCATGAAACTATTGGCAAGATAATTGCGTAAATGCCTATAATGCCAAAAAAATAAATGTCACTGACTATACCTGCACCTAAAGCCAACCAAATTTCTTTATTATTAGTGTCATCAAATAGGGCGATTAGCATCATACTAACAGGTACTAATAAGTTAGAAGCTTTGCCAAATGAGAAAAACTGATGCAGGTAAAAGGACAAGCTGCCACTAATAGCTAAAGCAACATATAATGCTAAGACAAGAGTAAATTTTCGCAGTGTCTTCATTAGTCGTTCACTTTCCTTTTGATAACAGTGACAACTGAAGGATCGTTTAATTCGCCAGCTGGATTTATTTTGATTAAATCAGATAAGCCAAATGAGTCATGTGTTGTAGCAGAAATAGTTCCTACTAATAATCCTTTAGGAGAATTACCACCCATTCCGCTAGTGTAAATTTTCGTACCACGCTTAAGTTTTTTACTATCCATTGCTTGAGTAAAGGCTAAAGTTTTGTTACCTATCACTGTAATTATGCCATGAACCTTTTTTCCATTTGTGGCTTGAGCTTGAACTGCAAAACGGTTTGCCGACTTGTCACTAGTGGTAATTAATTCCACTTTTGCAGAAGCAGCATTTACCTCTATTATACGACCAATAACTCCACCGCCCGACATCACGGCCATGTTTTTACGTAAGCCAGAAGTAGTTCCCTTGTTAATAACCAAAAGGTCTGTCCAGCTGTCTGGTGAACGCGAAATTACCGAGGCTTGAACCATATTATAGTCAGTTAAAGTTTCTTTTAACTTTAAAGCGGACTTAAGTTGTTTATTTTCAGCTTCAAGACTTGAGTTACGAGCCTTTGTTTGTTCCAAATCGGTTATTTGGCTCTTAAGATAGTTATTTTCATCTTGAGTATTCAGCAAATCATGCACATTATTTAAACTGCCAGACACAAAACTAAGAGGAAAATCAATAATCCTTGACCCTACAGCGACTATATCATTACCAAAGCTTTGAATAATTAATGGAGTGTTGCGCTTATTACGCAAGCTAACACTACCACCTAAAACTATAAATACTACAATAACTGCAAGACATGCTGACAACAGTTTTTTATTCTGTAAAAATTTCTTCATTTGGAAACAGTCCCTAAAGAAAAATCGGCAATAATAGCCGACTTTTTGTATTATCTGCGACTTCTACGCATTACTTCAATATTTTTCAGAGACTCACCTGTACCAACTGCAACACAATCTAATGGGTCTTGTGCTATAAATACTGGAACTTTAGTAGCTTCTGAAATAACATCTGGCAAATTCTTAAGTAAAGCACCGCCACCAGTTAGCACAATACCATGATCAATTACATCCGCTGCAATTTCAGGAGAGGTTTGTTCTAGAGTTTCTTTAATAGCAACAATAATATCTTGAACAACATCTTGAATTGCTTTTGAAACATCAACTGCTTTAACATCAACTGATTTTGGCAATCCGGTAACTAAATCACGTCCACGAATATTGACAGATTCAATTCCTTCTGCCTTTTCAACTGAAGCGGAGCCAATTTGGATTTTTATGTCTTCAGCGGTTCTTTCACCGATCAAAAGATTAAAATTTGAATGTACATAATTTACAATTGCAGTATTAAACTTATCACCAGCCTGACGAATTGATGTAGATGAAACAATTCCACCAAGAGAAATCGTTGCTACATCAGTAGTCCCACCACCAATATCCACGACCATTGAACCTGTAGGATCCATTACTGGCAATCCAGCTCCAATGGCGGCTGCAAAAGGCTCTTCTATTACAAAGGCTTCACGTGCACCAGCTACACGAGCAGCATCAATAACTGCCCGTTTTTCAACTTCAGTTACTCCCGAAGGTACACAAATCATAGCTGAAGGTTTGGAGTTGCCTACAGTCTTTTCTATAAAATACTTAAGCATAGAGGCAGTTGTATCATAATCAGCAATTACACCATCTTTCATTGGCCTGATAGCCACTATGCTTTCCGGTGTCCTTCCGATCATTTCTCTTGCTTCTGACCCTACCGCAATTACTTTTCCAGTATGGGTATTTTTAGCCACAACAGAAGGCTCCCTTAAAACAATTCCTTTGCCTTCCATATAAACAAGAGTATTGGCCGTCCCTAAATCGATGCCAATATTTTTTGCTCCTAATCCAAACACGTAAATCTCTCCTTAATTATTGCAGTCTCTAAATCTTGAATAATTATAGCATAAAGTGCAACTTAAAAAAGAAAATGAAATGTAACTTTAAGATGAATTTAAAATAATTGCCGTTCACGCAAACTCACATATTGTCCCTTCCCCACAATAAAATGATCAAGAAAGTCAATATGAAATAATTCAGAAGCTGCAAAAAGCATTTTAGTTAGCTCTATATCGCTTTTTGATGGAATTAAATTGCCACTTGGATGATTATGAACCACAAAAAAGCCTGCGCAGGCATAAATTACTGCCTAACGGAAAATTTCCCGTGGGTGAGCAATTGACTTATCTAAAGTTCCTTGAAATAATCTTTTTTCAGCAACAATATGATTACTGTTATCAATATAAACTGCCCAAAGCTCTTCTTGTTTACGGCCAGCCAACTTATCCAATAAATAGGTACCTACTTCATCACTGGATGTCATAATAAGTTCACGATCTGGAACCGCCGACCTCAGTCTTTCAAGCAGTCCCTCACAAAGAACAGCTAAATTTTTATCGCATTGACTGCCAGAAATATATTTGAGCAAATCATCGAAATTCATGATTTTTAGCTCTGTCAGTTTTATAAAAAGTTCATCGAATTTCTCTATTCCACGTTCTTTCAACTCATCAAAAAGGCTGTTTAACATTTCCCAGTCAGTTTTCAATAAATAGTGATTAGATTTTATCAATTCCATAAAACCATTCCTTTCACTATTAAATACGTTGAAAATTAACAAACCTTTTTCAAAAATTCATAAAAATCTTTACAGACAAATACAGCATTTTGATAGTCGTTTTTACTTGCCGGAATTAAATCAGGCACCATTACGCACTTTAAACCTGCATTAACGGCCGCAAGCAATCCGGGAGAAGAATCTTCAAAGGCCAGAATTTTATTTTGAGGAACATGTAATTTTTGAGCAGCCAAGAGATAAATATCTGGTGCGGGTTTTGGCTGAACATTATTTTTTTTAACATCATCATAATTTAAATGAAATTGAAAATAATTGCGGCTACCTGTTGCCCACAAATTATGCTCTACCACATCTTCGGTGTTACTGGTAATCACTGCCATAGGTAAACCAGCTTTTTGAAAAAGATCAAGAGCTTCTTGCACTCCAGGGCGCAATTTTAGTTTACCTTCCTCGGTCCACTGCCACACCAACTCATCCGTACGCTTAATAAATTGGTCCCGCTGCTTCTTATTTTTAAAGTATTTACGATAAAAATCGTCCATATCAGTGGTTGTTGAGCCAACTAATTTAAGATAGATATCGTCTGGGGTACCTAGATTTGCTTCTTTAGCAGCCTGTATGTTAGCTTCCCAATACAAATTTTCAGAATTGACCAGCAATCCGTCCATATCGAATAATATTCCCTTAATTTCGTCATCAAGACCTTGAACCCGCATTTTTTGTCTCCATTTGTAAAATATTTCCGACTAAATAAAACGATCCCGTCACTAGCAGTATATCATTTGTTTGACTCTTCTGCTTTAAACTCCTAAAAGATGTTTCCCAGTCAGCTTGGTATTGGTATTTTTCTTGAATCCAAGTCGGGAAATCTTTTTTCTTGGCTGCACGAGGATAATCAATTGTTGTAATGTATACTTCATCTTCTGATTTAAACAATTTAAATACTTGCTCAATATCCTTATCTTTCATCATCATAATCAAAACTCTAATTTTGCCCTGTTTTTTCCTCTGTTCAAAATGAGCAAAATTAAGCAGGTTTTGCATGGCTTGAATATTATGTGCGCCATCAAGAATTACTAAAGGTTTGTTTTGCACAATCTGATAACGACCAGGAATTTTGGTTTGATTTATTGCCTCTTTAATTTCAGCTACAGAAAGTTTCACTCCCAAAAGGCTAACAGCAGCAACAGCGATACCTACATCATAACCTTCTACTAAAGGTCTGGGTAAAAAAGAAATTTTTTTATCTTGATCTTGATAAGTTAAATTTTCTTGCAAGGAAATTTTAAAATCTTTTCCTAATAATTTTATTGTCGCATGTTCTTTTTGTGCTTTTTGCTGAATTATGGGCAATACTTCTTTAGAAATACTACCCAAAACTACAGGACGATTTCTTTTAATTATTCCACTTTTTTCACGAGCAATATCCTGAAGTGTGGGTCCGATAATTTGTTCATGATCTAAACCAATCGTGGTAATTACACTAACTTCAGGTGTAATCACGTTTGTCTTGTCATGTTCGCCACCTATACCGACTTCTATGACAGCATAATCACATTTTTTTCTTGCAAAATAGAGAAAGGCCATAACCACTTCATACTCAAAAGTTACTAAAGAAAAATTGTTGTTTGTTTTACGAATTTTTGTCAAAGCTGATTCTATGGCATTAGCTGTCTTTACTAAATCTGCGTCACTAATATTTTGCCCATTTAATTGAATACGTTCGTTAAATTCGAACACATATGGCGAAACAAAAAGGCCAGTCTTCTGACCGGCCTTTTGCAGCAAGCTGCTCAAATAGTATGAAGTAGATCCTTTACCATTAGTGCCCGTAACGTGAATTGTTTTAACTTTATCTTGCGGATTATTCAAAAAAGTCAGTACTTTCTTTATATAAGATAGATCTGCTTTTTCATGTAATTTAGGAAGTGAATATAAATAATTAATCACATCTTGAGCTTTAGTAAAAGTCACTTTATTCACTCTTCTTTAATTCTTGAATTCTTTCCTGAACGTTTTGAAGCTGACTTTCATAATCAGCCTTTTTGGCTTTTTCTTTATTAACTACCGCCTCTGGTGCATGTGCTACAAAGCCTTGATTATTCAGTTTTTTAGTTGAACGTTCAACTTCAGCTTGGAGGTCTTTTTCTTCTTTTGTCATGCGCTTGATTTCGTCATCAATATTGACTAAATCGGCTAGTGGAACAAAAACTTGAGCCCCTGCAATCACAGCAGTTTTAGCCAATTTCGGAGCAGTTATATTGGCAGCAATAGTCAGGTTCTTCGGATGTAAGAAATTCTTGACGTAATCTTCATTTTCAGTCAAAATCCGTTCATTATTGCTGTCTTCTAATTGAATCATGATATCAATCGGTGAAGAAAGTGGTGCATTAACTTCCATTCGAATATTACGTACAGCTTTAATAATTTCGATCAAGAAAGCCATATCGCGCCGCGCTCTGTCATTAACAAATTCATCATGAGGTGTAGGGTACTTCGCAACCATGATTGATTTGCCTTCATGAGGCATTGACAGCCAGAGCTTTTCAGTAACAAATGGCATAATTGGATGAAGCAAACGTAAAATTTGGTCAAGAATCCAAATTAAATTCTCTTGCTTTCTAGTCTTCAGTTCTACATCCGAACCATTGAGAGCAACTTTGGCCATTTCGATATACCAGTCGCAGAAATCATTCCAGATAAAGTTATAAAGTTCGCGCCCAGCTTCACCAAATTGATAATCATCAAATAAACGAATAACCTCACTCACAGTGTGATTTAAACGGTCAAAAATCCAGCTGTCTGACAAATCAAACTTGCTGGTATCAGGCATATGAGCTGCTTTTGCATCTTCTGGTAAATTCATAATCACAAATCTGGCAGCATTCCAAATCTTATTAATGAAGTTCCATGCAGATGCCAATTGCTTAGGATTATAACGTGTATCTTGTCCAGGAGCTGTACCATTTAGCAAGAACCAGCGTAAAGCATCTGCACCATATTGATCAATAACGTCCATTGGATCAACACCGTTACCCAGAGATTTACTCATCTTGCGACCTTGTTCATCACGAATCAAGCCGTGAAGAACAACATCATTAAATGGTCTCTTGTGGGTAAAATGCAGACTCTGGAAAATCATCCGTGAAACCCAGAAAAAGATAATATCATAACCGGTAACTAAAGCATTGGTTGGAAAATAGCGTTTGAAATCAGCAGAATCTTCATCAGGCCAGCCTAATGTTGAAAATGGCCATAAAGCGCTTGAAAACCAGGTGTCTAGAACATCTGGGTCTTGTTTCCAGTTTTCAATGTCTTTTGGTGCTTCCTCTCTAACATACATCTCACCAGTCTTTTTGTTATACCAAGCTGGAATTCTGTGTCCCCACCATAATTGACGTGAAATTACCCAGTCATGAACATCTTCCATCCAATGATTTAAAGTTTGTTCAAACCTCTTTGGTACAAAATTGACTTTACCCGCAGTTTTTTGATTCTCTAAAACTTTATCTGCCAAAGGTTTCATCTTAACAAACCATTGAGTTGACAGACGTGGTTCAACTTGAACTCCAGAACGTTCCGAGTGTCCAACAGAGTGTACAATTGGCTTAACTTTAATTAAGTAGCCTTGCTCCTTTAAATCTTTAACCAATGCTTCACGGCATTCAAAACGGCCCATACCTTCATATTTACCGGCATTTTCGTTCATAGTACCGTCGTCATTCATAACATTAATCCGTTTTAAGTTATGACGATTGCCTACCAAGAAGTCATTAGGATCATGAGCCGGAGTAATTTTTACCAAACCAGTACCAAATTCTGGATCAACGTGTTGATCCTCAATAATTGGAATATGACGTCCTACTATTGGCAAAATCAGTTCCTTGCCAACTATATCCTTGTAGCGTTCATCTCCGGGAGCTACAGCAACAGCAGTATCACCGAACATTGTCTCAGGACGAGTAGTAGCAATCTCAACAAAACCGGAACCATCAGCAAACGGATATTTAATATGGTAAAAAGCACCTTTATCGTCTTGGTGAATAACTTCAATGTCACTTAAAGCTGTTTGCAGCTCCGGATCCCAATTAATAATATATTCACCACGGTAAATTAGACCCTCATTATACAGTTGCACAAAAACGCGACGAACTGCCTTGGATAAGCCTTTATCCAAAGTGAATCTCTCTCTGGAATAGTCGAGAGACAGGCCTAATTTTGCCCACTGACTCTTGATAATAGCAGCGTATTCATCTTTCCAGTCCCAAACTTGCTTAACAAAAGCTTCACGACCCATTTCATGTCGGTCTTTGCCTTGTTTGCGTAATTTGGCTTCAACTTTAGCTTGAGTTGCAATTCCGGCATGATCCATCCCTGGAAGATACAAAGTATCGTAACCCTGCATTCTTTTAAGTCGAATTAACGTATCTTGAATTGCAGTATCCCAAGCATGTCCTAAGTGAAGTTTGCCCGTAACATTTGGTGGCGGAATAACAATAGAATATGGGTGTGCTTTTTTATCCCCGGATGGCTTAAATAAGTCTTGATCAAGCCACTTTTGATATCTGCCTTGTTCGACCTCTTTGGGGTCATATTTTGGTGCTAAATCTGTCATAATTCTCCTCCCAATAAAAAAGTCCTAGACAAAATGTCTAGGACGATATAGTTAACCGCGGTACCACCTAAGGTTAAGCAGAATAAATTCTGCTTCTCTTAAAAATGATAACGGCATATTTGCCGAATTAGCTTACTCTCAGTTCAGCCAACCAGTCCAATCGAGCTACTAATTAACCTTCATTCGGCTTTTCACCATCAACGAGCCTTTCTCTATTTATAAGGTTAATACCTCTCAATTATTGCTTTGGGCGTATTATAACATACTTTTTAAAGTAGTGAAGCATCTTCTTCTGCTTTATCAGCTAAAAACTTATCATTTGGGTAAATTGCAGTTACTTTAATTCCTGCCAAAGCGCGGTCAATTAGGCCTTCAACATCCAGGCGATTTTCAAATTCACGTGCTTTTTCAATTTTTGGTTTTGTTTTTGGACGAGGAGGTGCAAAAATGGTGCAGCAGTCTTCGAAGGGTTGAATAGATAAATCAAATGTGCCAATCTTTTCTGCTAAATTGATGATTTCGGTTTTATCCATTGTAGCAACTGGTCTGACGACCGGTGTAGTGGTTACATCGTTAATTGCTGCCATTGACTCTAAAGTTTGTGAAGCTACTTGCCCAACAGACTCACCATTAAAAATAGCCAATCCTCTTCTTTTAGCTCTGATTTTATCAGCTAGCTGTAACATGAATCTTCTTTGCACAGTCATCAAATAGCCCTCGGGAATTTTTTCCTTAATGGTTTCCTGAATTTCTGCAAACGGTACTGCAATGAAATTGATTTTACCAGCATAATTAGCCAAAATACCGGTTAATTCTTTGGCTTTATTCAAAGCTTTTTCGGTGGTATATGGTGGGCTGTAAAAATGCACCATGTCAATATCAACACCACGTTTTAAGGCCAGATAGGAAGCCACTGGCGAATCAATGCCTCCTGATAGCATCATGACGGCTCGACCACCGGTACCAACAGGCATTCCCCCAGCTCCATGAAGCAGCTGGTTAGAAATGTAAACTGCATCTTTACGCACTTCAATTCTGAGTACAATGTCAGGATGTTTCATTTCTACTTTTAGATCATCCATGTGTGAAAAAAGGTAGTCACCAACCATTTTATTCAATTCATTAGTATCATATAAAAACTGATGGTCACTTCGCCTAGTGTTAACCTTGAAAGTCATTCCTTTTTTAAAAGTTTCCTTCATTAAAGCAAGTGCAGTTTTTTCAATTTCCGTCAGCGTTTTTTCTACTTTAATAGTTGGTGAATAAGTTTGTATGCCAAAAACCTTTTTTAAGCGTTGATCGACTTCTTCAAAAGGAGCATCGTTTAAAACAATATGCATCCGATCATGGCGTGGGTGAATTTCAACCTGTGGAAATTCACGCAGCACTTTAGTAACGTTACCGTCTAAGCGACCGATAAAATCTTTCCGGTTCTTTCCTTTTGTTGAAAGCTCACCGTAACGCACCATTATTTCAGTATATTTCATAAAAAATCTATTCTCCTAAATGATTAATTGGGGCAAAATGACGGTAAATTTTGTCAAAAACTCTTATAAACTCATCGGCTTCATCAAGCGTATTGGATTCATCAAAACTGAGACGAATTGCACTGGTGGCAATTTTATCATCAACATGCATTGCTACTAATGTGCTGGCTTGATCAACTTTTGTCGAGGAGCATGCGGAAGTAGTGGAAGTATAAATGTCATATTCTTCAAGTGTATGGACTAAAGTTTCTCCCCTGATGCCTTCAAGTGCAAAACATAAAATATGAGGCGCAAAATTGTCATTGACAGGAGAAAATATAGTAATGCCAGGCTTGCCCTGCAAATAATTTACTATTTTTTCCTTAATAGCAGCCTCTCTTGCAGCTTTTTCCTGCTCATTTTCTAAAAGCAAGCGTACAGCCTTAGCCATTCCTGCTATCGCTGGCAAATTTTCTGTGCCAGATCTGAGACCTTTTTCCTGTCCGCCACCATCATGCAAAGGATCCAGCATCTTGCCTTCTTTTTTATAAAGAACACCAGTACCTCTTGGTGCGTGAAATTTATGGGCGGAAAGGCTTGAGAAATCAACACGCGGAGTAAAAACTCGTGACCAAATATTTTTACCCAGTGACTGAACATTATCAACGTGAAAGCTTACAGTCGGATAGTTAGACAATAAATCACTGATCTCATCAATTGGCTGAATTGAACCAATCTCATTATTGACACCCATTATTGAAACTAATGTGGTGTCAGAATCAAGAGCATTGCGCAAATCATTGACATTGACACGCCCTTGTTTATCAACTGGCAAGTGAGTTACGCGAAAGCCGATGTATTCCAGCGCATTAAAAGCATTAGCGACAGAAGCATGTTCAACATTCGATGTAATGAGATGCTTGCCAAATTGCCGTTTTTGTAATGCTGTGCCCTTTATAGCCCAATTGTTTGATTCTGTACCACCGGAAGTAAAGAAAATTTCATCCTGCTTTGTACCCAAAAGATTAGCAATCTGTTTACGCGAGCTTTCTAAAAGTTGGTAAGCGCGGTCTCCCAGTTTATGTAAACTAGATGGATTACCCCAAATAGTTTGTGCTACTTTATCATAAGTCGCTAAAACAGCAGGATCAATTTTGGTCGTGGCGCTATTATCAAAGTAAATCACGGAATTTCTCCTCCAACACACTACAAGGTCAGCTATTAACTTATAAATTGTAACTTAAAATAATCTAAGCTTCAATTATTTATTCATTAGCAATAAAAAAGCCTTAAAATCCTTTACAAATTTTAA
Source organism: Lactobacillus huangpiensis (assembly GCF_019972815.1). Taxonomy (GTDB): domain Bacteria; phylum Bacillota; class Bacilli; order Lactobacillales; family Lactobacillaceae; genus Lactobacillus; species Lactobacillus huangpiensis. The sequence goes on along the minus strand of NZ_BPPA01000003.1, from coordinate 4,803 downwards.
AGCTGAGATTTTTGTTTGACAAAAGTTTATAAAATTTAGTCATTATTTTTCTTATCCGAATAATATAAATTTTCTAAACGCTGGTACGAACCCGGTTCCACTTTTTCAATAGCAGTTGCAATGGTATCAAGAGCATCCTTATAATTATAATCTTGCTCATAAAGATCCATTGCTTTTTTCTGAGCACTTTGTATTGAACCATTGTCAGAATATTTGTTTGAATACTGCAAAGTCAGTTGGACTAAATCCGCAGAATTAATAATGTCATCAGCTTCTCTTTTTAGTCTTTCAACATCATCAGTGATTTGGATTAATTCCTGTGATATTTTTTCCATATTTAAACGAACTTGACTCAATTCTTTTGCTACATGACCGATTTCATTAACAACTAATGTATACATTTGAACAAAAGAATCCGGATTACCTGGCAAATTTTTACGTTCTAACCGCCGATAAACTAAAGACACTTCTTGTTTAAAACGATTGATTGAATCATTAGCGACATTCTCCGAATCATAAAGGCCATCGACGTCTTGCGACATTGTCTTTTGCTGATTGCTAATTTCACGTAAACGGTCAAGCATGTTTAACCACGATGACTTGATTTGTGAATAAACTCCTTTGCCGTCAGCAACATTTTGCGTGTCAACTGTATATTGCCGTTCCATGTCATTGACTTCCTGCTCTAGTTGCCTGCTGGTAGCAAGCTCATTATGCGTAAGCTCGTAACTCTCATCAATATGACGCAATTTGGCCACCAAGTTTTTAGACTCAACCTGCTCATGAGCAAGAAGTCTCTGGATTTTGTCCTGATTTTCTTCTACAAAAGGTCTTGCCTTATATTCATTAGCCAAAGTATCGTATAGAGCAGCAATCTCCTTTTTGATTTTTGCAATACTTGTGTTTAAATCAGATATTTTTAATTCTGTCAGTAATCTGGCTGCATCAGCCACTTGACCGCGAATTTTTTTAATTTCGGCTAAAACGTCAACTTGAGTAATGTAGTATTTTGAAGACATCATTTTCTTATAACTATCAGAAAGCTCATCCAGTTGGTCTTTGAAAACTGTATCAATTTGGTGACATGCATTTTTAACTTCTGGAAGAACGGAACTGATATTTGTCAAAGCCACTTTAATCTTTGATAAAATGCGCTTTGCTTCAACCTGGTCTCCTTGAGCAGTCAGACTCTTAGCTTCTGAAAAGTCAGTTTCCATATTAGTCAAATCAGTTTCAATTTTATCAAGTGCAGTGCCATATTCGTATGAATTTGCCAAAACACCCTTACGCAGTTCTTTAAATTGATTGAATAAGTCATTATACTGCTTTTGGTTTTCACGGTTTGATTCAAGTAATTCGGTAAAAACTTCCTTTGTGTTTTTAGCGTCTTTATATGTTGAACCCATGATTTCCTGAGCCTGTTTAATATTTTTGTGGGCCTTGAATATTTGATAATGAGCGTTTTGGTCAGCAGCTTGTTCAAGAAAGCTCTGCGCAGCAGGAATTTTTTTAGTCGATGCCTGCTCATAGCTTTTGCGCCAAGTAGTCAGTGTAGTCAGACTCTCACCTGCTAAATCCATTTTATCCAGATTAATAATGTCTGTTTCTAAATGCATTTTGGCAATTTTAGTGATCAAATCGTCCACTTCAAGAATCTGCCTTAATTGGCGTCGATTGACTATGATCATGAGTGCTATAATTATAATAATGATTAAAATTGCAATGATTACAACTATGGATTGAGTCGATGACATATTTTTCCTCCAAAACTACCCCAATTATACCAAACTTCTACATTATTGTGGGCAAGAGTTTTTTAAACTAGCACATTTCATTATGCTATAAAAATTGATATGCAGTATTGATAAATACTACATTATTTTTAAACAAAATATTGATTTTTATATGTCTTTATAAACCAAATTTACTTTTTCTTCCTATAATACTTAAAGCAGTCAATGTTTTCCTTGCTTTAATAAGTCAATACAACTATAATATAGAACGTGTAAAATATTTGCAGCTATAAGTGGCAAGAACGTCAACATCTTAATACGTTTTAGTGAACGAGTAACCGACGCTGCAATAGGCGAAAATGAAAATTAAGATGCACGAATGTTAAACTTATACGTAATTATTTTACTCCAAAAACTGTTATCAGATTTTATTGGAGGATTTTATGTCAAGATATACAGGTCCAAGTTGGAAACGTTCCAGAAGATTAGGAATCTCACTTTCAGGTACTGGTAAAGAGCTTAGCCGTCGTAACTATGCTCCTGGTCAACACGGTCCTAATTCACGTGGTCGTTTATCAGAATACGGCGAGCAATTGCACGAAAAGCAAAAGTTGCGTTGGATGTATGGTTTAAACGAGCGTCAATTTAGAACTTTGTTCAAACGTGCTGGTAAGATTCGTGAAGGTGAACACGGTACTAACTTCATGGCTTTACTTGAATGCCGTTTAGACAGCATCGTTTACCGTTTAGGTTTTGCTACTACAAGAGAGCAAGCAAGACAATTGGTTAACCACGGTCACATTACTGTTGACGGCAAGCGTGTTGATATTCCTTCATACGAAGTCAAGGTTGGTGAAACCATTGGCCTCAAGGAAAAGTCTAAGAACTTGCAACAAGTTAAGGATGCACTGGAAGCAGTTGTATCCCGTCCATCCTTTGTTTCATTTGATGATAACAAAGTAGAAGGTTCACTTGTTCGTCTTCCAGAACGTGATGAAATGGAACCAGAAATTAACGAAGCTCTAGTTGTTGAATATTACAACAAGTTACTTTAATTTCTACATTTTCACAAAACCCCTTTCCTACTTGGAGAGGGGTTTTTGCTACCCGAAAGGAAATCTCACCAATGACTGAAGATTTAAATACCAGAGTTTCAAATGCTGCACAAGGCATCACGCCACAGACAAAACCGGATGAACGCAGAAGATTTTTAGGGTCTCTTCGTGAACGAGTTTTGGTTAGAATGACTAATTCTGAAGTGCAGGATCCCAAATTAACCAGCCTTTTTTTACAACATTTCAAAGATTATGTCGGTTACAATATACTGATAAATGGTAATTTGCATGATAATTTTGTTGATCAGGTAGAAACTTATTGTAGCAAATACGAAACTTCTTTTACCATTGTTAATAATGAGACAGCTAAAACTGGTCCTGATGATTCAGCAATATTAGTGGTAGCTTCCAGTGCCATTAACAAAATGCGCATTGAAATAAGTCAAGTTTATCCACCAGAAATGCCTAAAGCTCAGCTTGCTGATACAAGTCAAAAAAAAGCTGGCTTTTGGCATAGGCTTTTCCATGGAGATAATAAATGAAGCCATTAGCTTATAGAATGAGACCGCAAAATTTGAATCAAGTTGTTGGTCAACAACATTTAATTGGTCCCGGAAAAATTATTCGGAGAATGGTCGAAGCCAAAATGTTATCTTCGATGATTCTTTATGGCCCCCCTGGAATCGGCAAAACCAGTATTGCCAGTGCTATTGCAGGCTCCACTAAATATGCCTTTCGTCAGCTTAACGCTGCTACTGATAGCAAAAAGCAGTTAGAACAAGTAGCAGCTGAAGGAAAATTAAGTGGAACTGTCATACTGTTACTAGACGAAATTCATCGGTTAGATAAAACGAAACAGGATTTTCTCCTGCCACTTTTAGAATCAGGGCAAATTATTTTAATTGGGGCGACAACTGAAAACCCCTATATTGCTATCTCACCCGCTATTCGTTCTCGCTGTCAGATTTTTGAACTAAAACCACTGGCAAAAGAAGACGTAAATAAGGCAATTGACCGTGCGCTTATAGATGATAAAAATGGTTTAGGAAAATACCATGTAAAATTAACTAATGATGCCAGAGAATTATTGGTGCAAAAAGGCAACGGTGATTTACGCGCCACATTAAATGGACTGGAACTGGCAGTGCGATCAACCAAGCAGGAAATGATTGCAGCTGGTCAAAATGATGAAGATGAAATAACTATTAATCAAGATGAAATGGCTAATTCTATTCAGTTACGCAGTCAAAACTTTGACGCCAAAGGTGACGGTCATTACGACTTGGTATCTGCTTTTCAAAAGTCAATTCGTGGTTCTGATACGGATGCATCTTTGCATTATTTGGCCAGATTAATTGAATCAGGAGATTTAGTCGCAATTTGTCGACGATTAAGTGTGATTGCTTATGAAGATATCGGTTTGGCAAATCCAGCTGCTGTGCAGCACACACAAATTGCCATTCAAGCAGCAAAGAATCTGGGATTTCCAGAAGCGCGCATCCCGTTAGCTAATGCAGTAATAGAATTGGCATTATCGCCAAAGAGCAATAGCGCTATTAGTGCCATTGATTCAGCCTTGCAAGATGTAAAAAATAAAGATTATGGCGGAATACCGGCGGGCTTAAAAGATACTCATTACTCTGGTGCCACAAAATTAGGGCATGGCAAAGGTTATATTTACCCTCACTCTTTTGCAAGCGATTGGGTGCCTCAACAGTATCTACCAGATAAACTGGTTGGGAAAAAATATTTTCAACCTAAAGGTAATTCTAAAATTGAAAAGGGATTAAAAAAACAATACGAAACTTTGCATGAAATGCAGCAAGATGGTTTAAAATAATAAAATTTTTCTATAAAAAATGCCACAATTGTTATCTCAAACAATTGTGGCATTCTTTTTTAGTTAGGAAAATTTACTATCCTTTAACATTTGCTTTTTTAACAAATTTGCTTGTTGTCATAGTGTAGTACTTCTTACCTTTAATCTTTACTGGATTACCGTAAGTCTTAATTGA
>NZ_BPPA01000002.1 GCF_019972815.1 Lactobacillus huangpiensis | reverse complement strand
TCAGTCCCTTTTGTCAAGCACTTTTTTCTGGGATCTTTTTGCCGTCTTCCCCCGACAGCGTTTATTATCTTACTAAAACAGCTCGCTTATGTCAACTGCTTTTGCTCGATTTTTTTGTCGGCCTTAGGGGCCTCCTGCCTTGCGGCTCATTGCCCGACGACAGTTATTAATACTAGCAATTATTTTTGCCTTTTGCAAGTCTTTTTTACAAAAAAATTTAAAGTTTAGTCAGGTTTTTTTATAGATTGCTCAATATGAACCAATAATAAGTGAATACTTTGGTATACATCCCTGATATCATGTCTACACTCATCTACAACCCAATTGAAAACAATAGCATAGATTCCATTTGCTACTAATTCAACTTTACGAACCGAAAATGATCCTCTAGGTCGCATATACTTCTCTATGGCTATAGCATATTCTTTTCGTAAAACACGATAAAATTCTTGTGGGTTTTGCGCAATTCTATTGAGGTTAATATAGAAAGTCTTATTTTCTTTTATTTTCGACAGCATCCTGTAAAACATGCGATCCATCGTTTCACCGTCAATACTTCGTAATGCACGTCTAGTTTGTAAAGCTAAAACCGAAGTAAACAAATCACAAATATTACGGTATTTTCTATAAAAAACTCCACGGTTAATATTCAATTTCTTACAAAATTTAGTGACTGTGTACTTATAGACATTATATTTTGATAGCTCTAACACGAGAACTTGTTCATTCTTTGTTAAACTCATATTAAATGCTCCTGCTTATAATGCTATAAGTATATCAATAATAGTAACGACAAGCAATATTATCTTGGAAAAAAATGATTTTATTTTTAAAATGCTAAAAAGAACTTAAAACGACAAGATTCTTTAATTTGTATGCAAAATAAAAAGCCAACATCTAAGTGAAATCGTGTGTTAGCTTTCTAGGAATAATTTAAATATAATTTTTATTTTAAGTTAGTCTTGACTATCACGCCTATTTTTTCTTTGTCGTTTAGCTTTTCGAATTTTACTGCGCTGTTCAATTTTATTTTTTTGCGCTCTATCTTGCTGAATAGCTCTTTTAATCTTTTTCTTATAGCCAGGTTTACGTTTTTTCTGCGCTTTTTTTACCATCCCTCTTACCTTATTATCAAGGCCTTGAGAAGTTGATTGTCTTAATTTGCGGTTATGATAATGCGTTCGCGGTACCAGAGAACTATCTTTAATTTCGACAAAATCAAAATGGATCCCCATTTTTTCCAGCTTAAGAATTTGATTCATTTCTTCTTCACGAATTAATGTAATAGCGTGTCCCTTCATCCCATTTCGGCCGGTTCTACCAATACGATGAATCACAAATTCTAATTCACGGGGAATTTCATAATTAATAACTAAGCTGACACCTTCAATATCAATGCCACGTGCAGCTAAATCAGTTGCCACTACATACTGGTATTGCCCGGCTTCTACTTCACGCATTGTTCTTTTACGTTCGCGCTCAGTAATTCCACCATGAATTTTGGCCACTTTTAAGCCTTGATTAATGAGAAATTCTGCTAGTTCATCAACAGTTTGCTTTGTGTTAGCAAAAATTAGTGCTAAATACGGCTGGCCAATTGTTAATAATTGATATAGTATTTTTTCGCGACTTTTTGAGCCAATATCAAGCAAATCGTTTTTGACCGTTGGAGAAATAACGGTAGGATTATCTATGATAATAGTTTCAGGCTTTGCCATGTATTTACGTAAAAAGTTAGCCAACTTAACCGGAATTGTGGCTGAAAAAGCAGTCAAAACACAGTTTTGGGGTAATCTTTGTGCAATAAAATCGATTTCACTCAAAAAGCCCATGTCCAAAGTCATATCAGCCTCATCAATGACAAAGTTTTTGACATAATCTAATGGCAAAATCTTTTTTTCAACAAAATCATGTAGTCTACCGGGAGTAGCAATGATAATTTGCGGTTTATGTCTGCTAATACTTTCAATTTGTCGCTCACGATCGGTACCACCTGCTAATAACGCAATAGACAGGTTTAGATTGGAAGCATCCCTTAATTGGCGGGTTACTTGATACAATTGCTGTGCAAGTTCACGACTAGGCGTAGTCAAAATTGCCTGAGGAAATTGAAGATTCTCGTCAATTTCATTCATAACAGGAATCAAAAAGGCGTGAGTTTTACCCGAACCGGTAACTGCTTGCACTACAGCATTTTTGTGTGCCATTAAAACAGGGATCACTTTTTCCTGCACTTCAGTAGGTTTAACAAAGTTAATCTTTTTTAATCCCTGTCTAATTGCTGGATTTATCTGTTCATTTTCAAAAATATTATTCATGTTCCTCTTGATATTCCTTGGTTACCTGAACTAGTTCTGCGAAAATTTGTTTCACTTCCGCCATGTCTTTTGCGTTAGCTCCACTTGCTAAAGCGTGACCGCCTCCATCATGTTTTGCTGCTAATTCGTTAATTACTGGTCCCTTTGAACGATAATGGACTCTGAATGTACCATCTGGTTTTTCAACAAAAACATTCCAGGCAATGATATCCTTAATTCGACCGGGAGTAGAAACAGTACATGAAGCTTGTTCTGAATCTACACCCAATTTATGCAAAGTATCTTGAGTTAAAATTGCATAGGCTGCACCACTAGCATCGACTTTCATATACGCCAAAACTTCGGCCTGTAATTTTGCCTGTTCGAAGGTAACATCACTGATATTACGCGCAATCTCATTAATATTAATTCCGGTCGCTGCCAATTTAGCCGCAATTTTAAAAGTATGATCTGTTGTTTCAGGATACATAAATCTACCGGTATCACCCACTATTCCAGCATAAAGGGGATAGGCAACTTCTGCAATAAGTGGCATTTTTTCAGTAATAATAAAATCAGCTACAATTTGTGAAGCAGCAGGAGCCTGATCATCAACAAAACTCATTTCAGCGTACGGTTCAACATCGGGATGATGATCAATTTTTATTAAGAAATCACCTTTGCTATATAGTTTATTAGAAATACGGGCTGTATTTCCAGTGTCTGTTGTAATTACAAGAGCTCCTTCATAATCCTGTTCAGTCACTTGATCCATATGATTGATCCATGCTAGATCTCCTTCATCATTTTCACCCGCGCATAAAATACGCTTATTGGGAAATTGCAGCTTTAAAGAACGTGCAAGTCCAGCCTGTGAACCTAAAGCGTCAGGGTCTGGACTAGTGTGTCTATGTAAAATAATGGTGTCATATTGTGTGATTCTTTGATATATTTCGGTAAAAGTATTCATATCTAAACTCCTTTGTTACTTATATAGATTCCAGCCTAATAACAACTTTTTATTGAGTAAACAAATCCAAATCCATATTTTCATAGTCTGCTTCTGTAAAATCTGTAGCTGTCACACCCAAAAGTCTTATTCCATCATTTAAAAATGAACTGGAAATAGGATCAAAAAGTTCTTTAGCAGCATTGTATAGCTCTAATGGATTATTAGTAGCATGATCAAGTTTACGCCTTTTAGTAACAGTCTTGAAGTCACTGTTGCGAATTTTTAAAACAACCGTATTGGCATAAAAATTTCGTTCAATTAGCTTATCAGTCAGATCATTAACATAATTACGCAAATTTGTCAGTGCAGTTTGCTCATTGTAAACACTAGGTTCATAGGATCGTTCAATACCAATAGATTTGCGATTACGCTCATCATCAGGAATTACTCGTGATAAATCAATACCGTTAGCGTGTTCAGCCATTAAGTATCCCATACGGTTGAAGTGTTTTATTAAATCACGAACATGCATTTTTTGCAACCCATGGCCTGTAAAAATGCCCATTTCTGCTAATTTCGCTTGAGTTTTGGGACCGATACCATGAAACTGAGCAATTTTTTGTTTTGCTAAAAATTCCTTGGCTTCATCTGGCAGAATAACAGTGCGCCCGAATGGCTTCGAATACTCAGAACCCATTTTTGCTAAAAATTTGTTATATGTGACGCCAAAAGAACAATTAAGACCAACTTCTTTTTTTATTTTCTTCTGAAGATTAATTGCAATCTGCAATGCAGAGGTTATCCCTAATTTGTTTTCAGTTACATCTAAATACGCTTCATCAAGCGCGATAGATTGGACGTTATCAGTAATTTCATGCATCAACTGATGTATTTCAGCAGAAACACTATGATATTTAGTAAAATTTGGGCTCAAAAATACCAATTTATTTTTCGGTATCAGTCTTAATGCCTTAATCGATGGCATAGCAGAGTGTACACCGTATTGACGAGCGATATAATTAGCTGTTGCAATCACACCATGACCGTGATAATTTCTAGGATCTTGACCAATTACCAGTGCTTTATTTTTTAATTCGGGATTATCGCGTGTTTCTACAGATGCATAAAAAGCATCCATATCAAGATGAATAATTTTTCTATGTGTATCATTTTTAGGCAAAAGGCCATCGTCAAAATTACTCATAAATCCAACGCTCTGTCGGCGACTCAAAAATTTTAGCAGCTGACTCAGGACCCATTCTGTATGGCAAATATTGTTCAGGTTCCTGACCCTGTTCGTTTTCTTTTTGCCATGCTTCTTCAACATGGTCAATAAATTTCCAGTAGTTTTTTAGTTCACTCCAGTGAGTAAAATTAGTTGAATCATTTACAAAAACATCATGCAGTAAACGTTCATACCCATCTGGCACCTGTTTTTGCTCTTCACTTGTAAGTCCGTAGCTTAAATTCTCACGTCTGATTCCAGTTTCATTGATTTTTTTACCGTTAATAGTAATAAAAATCTGCATCTGCGGATCTATAATGATTGAAATATTATTTGAGTGAGCCATGCCATACTGATTCGACATATGCTTTAAAACAATGTCAATCCTATTTTTCTTTTCTCTCATTTCTTTACCAGTTCTAAAATAAATTGGTAAATCTGCCAATGGCCCCTTTTTAAACTTTACTTCACCTGCTACATAGGTTTCCGTATGAGAATCCTCAGCAACATTAGGCTCTTGACGATAGCCAAAGGTAACATCGCTTCCAAGATATTGCCCCCTCACAAAATGCCGCTCAATTTCATCTTCTGTGGGAATTACCATACTATCAAGAAGTTCTTGCTTTGCTTTGTGGATACTTTGCGAAGTTAGATCTTTAGGTTCCGGCATTGCGAGCAACGTAATTATCTGAAAAATATGGTTCTGTACCATATCGCGCAAAGCTCCTGCTGTTTCGTAATAGCCACCTCGAGCCTCAACTCCAAGTTGCTCAGCCAAAGTGACCTGAACGTTTTTAATATTATGATTATTCCAAATATTTTTAATCAATGGATTAGTAAGCCTCATTGGTAAAATGTTCTGAATCATTTCCTTGCCTAAATAATGATCAATCCGAAAGATATCATCTTCAGCAAAAGATGCAGTTATTTGCTTGTTCAACTCTTCTGCCGTGGCAAGATCACGACCAAAAGGCTTTTCAACAACAATGCGGTTAAAACCCGAACTAGTTAAATGTTGATCATTAATATGTTCAGCAATAGTACCAAAGAATTTAGGAGCCATCGCCATGTAGAAAATACGATTTCCCTGTGCACTATATCGATCGTCAAGATCTTGCGCCAAATTTTTCAAGGTTTCATAGTGTTCCACATTTGTCACATCATGAGACTGATAGTAAAAATGACTGGCAAACGCAGCTAAATCATTTTCATCCACTTCATTATGTGTTTCGTGCACAGCGTCACTCACTTGGTCGCGCAAATATTCATGTGACCAGGGACGACGAGCCGTGCCAATTACAGCAAAATTATCGTGAATTAAACCTTGTTCAAATAAATTAAACAGTGCTGGGTATAGCTTCCTATGTGCTAAATCTCCACTACCACCAAAGATAATCATAATTACCGGAATATTATTCATGAAAAAATCCTTTCTGTTACCTTTTTACACTAGCTTTATTTTATACTATTTTGCCGGTAAACTCGCGCTTTGAGCAATATTTGCTGTTTTTGCAAGCTAATTTTAGGTAATAAAAAAGTGCCATTAAGGCACTTAAGTAACTACTTTTATTTTGAATCGTCAGGTGTTTCATCAGATGAACTGGCTGGTCTTTCTTCAGTTGACTTTTCCGCTGGCTTATCTGGTTTCTGATCCGTTGTCGGTTCACTTTGCTCTGATTCTTCAGCTTTATCAGCACTTTCAGAAGTGGCAGCTGGTTCAGCATTAGTCGTATTGTTTGGCAAAATTTGCTGTACTGCCATTCTGCTAAAAGTTAAATAAATCCCATCGGCGTCAAGTACAACAGTTTTATCTTTGGTATTAACTGAATCAATTTTACCGTGAAGACCATCAATCATGATGACGCTGTCTCCTTTCTTCAATTGATTCATCATTTCCATTTTCTTTTGTTGTTGCTTTTTTTGGGGTTTGATCATAGTAAAATACATTAAGGCAATCAAAACTACAAAAACTATGATTGTCCACATAGTACTACCTGAATTATTAGCCTGTGCTAAAAATAAATTATTCACTTTTACACTCCTCAAATTAAAATTAATTATTGTCTAAATATTTATTATACAGAAAATAACAAACATTTGCATTACTTGTTTGGCAGCGGCAGTCCCAAATGACTATAAGCCTTCTCTGTTACCATTCTTCCTCTAGGTGTCATTAACAGAAAACCATTCTGCATCAAATAAGGTTCGTAAAGAGATTGAATTGTTTCTACATCTTCACCAGTATTAGCAGCTAGTGTCCTAATTCCTACAGGACCACCATGATATTTTTCAATAATTACACGCAAAATTTTACGATCAGTCTGATCAAGACCCTCATCATCAACTTGCAATTGCCGTAAAGAATCTGTCGTAGTTTTATAAGAAATTATTTCTTCTCCTTTAACTTGTGCAAAATCACGCACTCTTCTCAATAAACGGTTGGCTACACGTGGTGTGCCCCTCGATCTGCGAGCTAATTCATGTGCGGCCTGGGGGTCAATTTGAATGTTAAAAACTTTGCTAGAACGAGAAATGATTTTTTCAAGTTCATCAACAGTATAATACTGCAGATGTTCAACAATACCAAAACGTCCACGCAATGGTGCAGACAATTGCCCGGCTAAAGTAGTTGCACCAACTAAAGTAAACGGTGGCAAGGGAACATGTACTGCATGGGTAGTTTGACCTTCACCAATTACGATATCAACATAATAATCTTCCATAGCAGAGTAAAGAACTTCTTCAATTGGCTTTGCCAAGCGATGGATTTCATCAATAAATAAAATATCACCAGGATCCAGATCGGTTAATAAAGCAACCAAATCACCAGCTTTTTCAATGGCTGGACCACTAGTGCTCTTTAAATGAACACCTAGTTCATTCGCTATCACAAAGGCTAAGGTAGTTTTACCCAATCCCGGAGGGCCATAAAGCAGAACATGATCAAGAGCCTCATCCCTTTTTTTAGCAGCTTTAATATAAACTGCCATTTCTTTTTTGACACGATTTTGACCTAAATATTCCTTTAAAGTTTGAGGACGTAAAGGAAACTCAGCTTGCTTTTCTTCCTGTCCCTGGTTCTCTCCAGAAACAATACTGTTATCGTCTTCTGCCACCTGTTTCACTTCCCTTTAAAACATTAATTTTATTATAACAAGATTTACTTCTTTAAGAGAAGAGCCAGTCCTTTTTTAATGTACTGATCTGCTGTTGTCTTTTCCTCTTCTATTAAAGCCGGTGTAATCCTATCTACTTCTTTTTTAGTATAACCTAATGCCAATAATGCCAATAATGCATCATTTAATTCTGGAGTTATTTCTGCTAAAGCTTCTTTATTTGCTTTCTTGACATAGTCTCCTAATTTACCTTTTAAATCAAGGACAATTTGTGAAGCCGTTTTTTTGCCTACACCAGGAAAACGAGTTAGGTATTTCACCTCACCCTGTTCAATTGCTTCTGCTAGAGAATTACTGTCTTCAGCAGCCATAATTGCTAAAGCAGACTTTGGTCCGATACCACTGACACTTAAAAGTTTTAAAAACAATCCTTTATCATCTTCAGTCTGGAAACCATATAAGGTAACTCCAGTATCTCGCACAATTTGTTCTATAAAAACTCGAGCTTTTTGTCCCTCTTGGTATGCATATGGTGAGGGACTAAAAACCTTGTAGCCGACTCCATTTACGTCAACTACTATAAAATCTGGCTTAACTATTGCAATAATGCCATTCAAATATTCATACATTTTTATTAATCTTTCTTAAACATTTTGCTTAAATCATTCTTCTTTAGTCGCACAATTACCAAATTGCCCTTTGCATCATGATATGGATCAGAAACTTGCCTTAAATTTGTCAAAATTTCGCCACAATCTGCAGAAGTCAGTTTTTTACGTCCCGAAACTTCCCTTTGAGCCTGATCTGCTGCTATCCTTTTAATTAAATTTTGAGAATTGCTATCATCTATGTTCAAAAAGGTGTCTAAAATTATACGTACGGAATGTTCGACGTCTTCGCCCAACCAAGTGGGATAAGACCTCAATATAAAGGTATCTTGCCCAAAATCTTCCAAGAAAATACCAATTTTTTTAATATCTGCCAACTTATCTTTTATTTGTAAAAAATCCAGATTGCCAAATTCCAAAATTAAAGGACTCAATAAACCTTGCTGGCTGATTTTAGAACTAGACAATTCGAGTATAATCTTTTTAAAAGAAAGCAGTCTTCTGGCAGCAACTTGATCAATTAAATATAGGTCATCATTACTTGCAGCTATAATATAAACTTTAGTCTGACCTACAAAACTTAGCTCTGGTAAACTACTTGCCAGTAATTCATCCCCTGTAGAAATCAGTCCGCTATTAGATTGTTTACTGGTAAAAGGGGTCAATTGACATTGCTTTTTTACATTATCCGTCCAAGTTGCAGTAATCAGATAACGATCATCATCTCGTGGAGTATCTAAATTCACATACTGTGTATGTTGAATATGCTGAATTTTTTCAGGTACTGCTTCATTAATTTGGTCAGTTTGAGTTTCAGGTCTTTTAGTTTCAACCACGTTTTTATTTAAATTAAATTTTAACTGATCAACTAAAGTATCCTCTGTAGCATTATTCAAATTGCTGATAGCATCAGATTTTCTTTCATTCTTCAAGAGCACACTGCTGATTGCATTTGTTATTAAACGGCTTAATTCAGTTTCTTTGGATAAACGTACTTCTCTTTTTGTGGGATGCACGTTAACATCTACCAAAAGCGGATCAGTTTTTATCTTAACAACAGCTATAGGATAATGTTTATCAGCAAGGTTATTGCCATAGCCATCCAGTACTGCACTGGCTAATTTGAAATTCCTAATGTAACGGCCATTAAGCAAAATCGAAATAAAATTACGTGTAGATCTGGTAAGTTCAGGGTTAGAAATTAAGCCGCTTACTTCAAAGTCATTATCACTACCGTTAAAAGACAGCATTTTTTCAGCAATATTTCTGCCATAAACACTAGAAACTGTTTGTCGTAAATTATTATTGCCGGCAGTTCTTAATAATATTCGACCTTCGTTCATCAACGTAAATGCAATTTCGGGATAACCTAACGCAATCCGATTAACAATATCAACGATTTTCATAATTTCAGTTCTCGGACTACGTAAATATTTTAATCTCGCAGGTGTGTTGTAAAATAAGTCTTTAACAGTAATCTGTGTGCCCTTTCTCGCAGCCGCATTTTCCTGTATTTTCTTAACTCCACCTAAGAACTCAGCACGCGTACCTATTTCTCCAGAAGAATTAGTTAAAATTTCAACGTGACTTACTGCAGCAATCGAAGCTAAGGCCTCGCCTCTAAAACCCAATGTGTTAACGTTAAATAAATCACGCTCGTTTGCTATTTTGCTAGTTGCATGCCTGGTAAAAGCAAGATCAATTTGATCGTTATCAATTCCGGAGCCGTTATCTTGAACCACAATTTGCTTCAATCCGGCATCAATAAAGTCTATTCTAATTCTATTGCTGCCCGCATCAATTGCATTTTCAACCAGTTCTTTTACCACACTGGCAGGTCGTTCAATTACTTCTCCAGCTGCAATCTGATTAGACAGATTGGTCGAAAGCTCATGTATTTTTGCCATGACTAGTTTTCATCCTTTAAATCTTCCTGCCAGTTTTCGACTAGTTGCATCACTTGCAGTGGCGTCTGATCAGCCAAATAAATATTAGAAATTTCATCTAAGATATCTTTTTCTTTATCAGTCAATTCATCTTTAGAATCTGAAGGTGTTTCAACAGACTCAGATTCTTCTGTTGCGGTTGCGGAACTAAACAAATCTAATTGCGTAGAAGCCGGACCTAAATTACTTCCTTGAGCTTCAAGCCTATTAAGCAATTTGGTAGCTTTTCGTAATACTTTTCTCGGCAACCCGGCAAGTTGAGCAACGTGAATACCATAACTTTGATCAGCAGGTCCGGGTAAAATTTTATGAAGAAAAATTAATTTACCGTTTTCTTCAGTTGCTCCCACATGAATATTCTTTAAATGAGGCAATGTCTGTTCCATTGCTGTTAGCTCATGGAAGTGAGTCGCAAATAAAACTTTAGCACCAACCTCATCATGTAAATACTGGACAATTGCTCCAGCCAAAGCCATGCCGTCATAGGTTGCTGTTCCTCGACCAATTTCATCAAATAATACTAGACTCCGCTTGGTTGCATGCTGTAGTGCGTCGTTGGCTTCAGTCATTTCGACCATAAAAGTACTTTGTCCTGAAATCAAATCATCTGCTGCACCAATACGAGTAAAAATTTGATCAAAAATAGGCAGATCTGCACTATCGGCAGGCACAAATGACCCGATTTGAGCCATCACAGCAATAAGTGCCATCTGCCTCATATAAGTGCTTTTTCCGGACATATTAGGACCGGTTATCAGAAAAATGTCTGTATTTTCTGTTAATTTTACATCATTAGGAATAAACGACCCTGCCTTCATCACTTGTTCAACTACAGGGTGTCTTCCCATAATAACCTTAACATCCTGATTATCAGTATGAAATTGTGGTCTACAATAATTGTTGTCCTCGGCAACTTGTGCAAAAGCACAAAAAACGTCAAGTTTAGCTACTTGTCCACCTAACTTTTGCAATGCCGGAATGTATTTTTTGACTTCTTCTCTTAGTTTCACAAACAAATCATATTCTAAATCCGTCGATTTGGTTTGTGCTTCTAAAATAAGGTTTTCATGCTCTTTAAGTTCAGGTGTGATATATCGCTCAGCATTGGTCAAAGTTTGTTTACGGGTATAACGATCTAAAGGTACTTTGCTTTTATTCGAGTTTGTAACTTGAATGTAATATCCAAAAACCTTGTTGTAGCCTACTTTTAAATTTTCAATTCCTGTTTTGGTTCGTTCATCTTGCTCCATTTCGGTCAGCCATCTTTTACCATTATTCATGGCATCTCGGTAACGATCCAGTTGATTATCAACGCCATCTTTGATTAACCCGCCCTCAGTTGTCAGAACCGGTGGCTGATCAACAATAGTATCAGTAATTAATTTAGCAATACCCTTTAACGGATCAATTTGTCTTGCAAAATTTTGCAAATTTTTATTATCCGCCTTTTGCATTTCAGCCAAAATTGTTGGTACTGCATTGAGAGAATGTGCCAACTGCAATAATTCTCGCGCATTGACACTGCCAAAAGCAATTCGCCCAGTTAAGCGTTCCAGGTCATAAACCCCTTTAAGAGCATCATTAATATTTTCCCGAGTAAAATATTCATCAATTAATGCTTGCACCATTTCCTGCCGTTTATTTAACTGTTCAACAGACAAGAGTGGTCGAGCCAGCCATTGTTTTAACAGCCGTCCGCCCATTGCAGTGTGAGTTTTATCCAAAACCCAAAAAAGTGAACCCATTTTCTTACCTGTTTTAGCAGATGCTGTTAATTCTAAGTTATCTCGCACAGTATGAGACATTTGTAAATACTGATTGACTTCATAACTTTGGGCTACTTGCAAATGAGCTAAACTTCGGCGCTGGGTCTGCAATAAATAACCTACTAATTGTCTAACAGCTGCCTTTTCGGCAGAATTAGTTAAATTTTGTTCAGCAAAGGAAATCTCCGCATGTTTGCCAGTTAATGCAACAGGCTCTGATACGGTAATATTTGCTTTATGAAAAAAATCACTATCCTTGTCATTTAAATGTCCATTAAAAACAACTTCGCGAGTTCGCAGAGAAAGCAACTCATTTGAAACGGCAGCAAAACTCTTTAAATGTGTGGCATAAATTTCACCGGTAGATAAGTCACTGTATGCAAGTCCAAAGCAGCTTTTGGTAGTCACAACCGATGTAAGATAATTTGATTCTTTAGCTTCACTAGGTTTGTCATTCATCAAGGTTCCGGGAGTCACAAGTTGAATTATACCCCGTTTAACCATCCCTTTAGCTTGTTTAGGATCTTCGAGCTGTTCACACAAAGCTACCTTGTAGCCTTTTTCAACCAAAGTATCTACATAGGATTGAACCGCTACATGCGGAACTCCTGCCATTGGAACAGGATTTTCGGTTTTATTAGATCTGTGAGTCAAAGTTAATTCTAAAATTTGAGCACCTTTGATTGCATCATCTTCAAATAATTCGTAAAAATCACCTACCCGATAAAAAAGGAAAGCATCGGGATATTGCTTTTTAATTTCGTGATATTGCTCCATCATCGGAGTCAGGTTTGTTTGCGCCATTATTCCCCTTCTTTTCTGCATTACTGTTATTATTATACGCTAAACTTCTTGTTAAAAGAAAAAAGACCGCAAGTAAAACGATCTCTTTTCACAATATGCTTTTTAGTTGCAATAAATGCTTTCTGCTTAAAAAATTTAAGCAATGTGTCCTTCAATACTCTGTAAATCCTTTTTGCCATCCATTTTCACAATAGCGGTAATTGCAGCAGTAATGCCTCTAACATCATCTGTTAAATTAAGACATGGAGTTTCAGGTTTAGCAACAACTTGCTCAGGTAAATATGGAATATGCATAAATCCAGCTTTTAAATCATGAAATTCCTTATCAATCATATACTGCACTTGATACATAATATGATTGCAGACAAAAGTTCCTGCAGTTGTTGAAACAGAGCTTGGCAATCCAATTTCACGAATTGCTCGTGCCATGGCCTTAACAGGAAGTTGTGTAAAATATGCGTTTTGACCATCTTCATGAATAGGACTAGCAATAGGTTGATAGCCTTTATTATCAGCAATACGTCCATCATCAAAATTGATAGCTACGCGTTCTGGAGTCAAAGCATAACGACCACCAGCTTGACCGATATTTAAAACATAATCTGGTTTTTCCTTAAGAATAGCCTCATGAACCACTTCTGCACAGTCACCAAAAACTGTTGGTATTTCAAGTTTCACGATTTTTGCACCTGCAATTTCATTGTCCAGTCTTTTAACTGCTTCAATTGCAGGATTAATCTTATCCTCGCCAAAGGGATCAAAACCTGTTACAAGAATTTTCATTATATTTTCTCCTTACTATCTAAAATGCTAAAAAGTACATTAAAATAATTTGAATGAGCAACATGCTAATTGCAATCGGAAATTGTTGTTTGATCACACCTAATTGATCTTTCATTTCCATTAATGCAACTGGCAAAGTATTGAAATTGGCTGCCATTGGAGTAAGCAGTGTGCCACAATACCCCGATGTCATTCCCAATGCTGCAACTACAATCGGTGAACCACCTTGAGCCACAACGAAAGGTATACCAATCCCTGCTGTAATAACAGCAAAAGCAGCAAATGCATTACCCATAATTGCTGTAAATAATGCCATAGCAATACAATAAAGCGCAACTCCTAATAAGTGGTTTCCAATAGGAAAAAGACCAGAAATAGCCTTGGCAGTCACTTGTCCTACACCTGAAGCTGTAAATACAACGCCCAAAGTAGCGAGTAATTGTGGTAAAATTCCGGCAGAGCCGACAGAACGCACCATTCTTTGTGTATCTTCGTAGACTACTTTGGTATTCGATCTAGTCAAAATTTGTGCAACAACAAGTGAAACAATAGCTGCTACACCGATACCTACTTGACCACCTAAATTAGTAAATTGGGCTATGACCAAAGCTAAAACTGCCAGCAGGATACTTGGTAAGAAAATCCAGTTGCCAATGCGTTTAACCGTTTTTTGAGCAACTTTTTCATCTAAATCCTTTATGTGTCCTACACGCACTTGTTTAAACAAAGATAATAAAGCAATGATCAGGATAATGCCACCATTAATTGCATTTGGCAACCACTGTCCAGCACAGAAAAGCACAGCAAACAAAAGCCAAAATATTCCAGTACCCCAGCGGACTGGATTAGATTGATCACGCCAAGATTCAATAGCAGCAGCGAGGAAAAAAAGGCCAATTAAAATATAGAATGCAAGTAAAATATTATTAATTAAAGTTTCCATTATTTCTCCTATTTTTCTTTCTTCTTCATTAGCTTTTGGTCAAATGCGTGATTGTAAAACAAGCATAAAATATAGCTAATAATTGCGACTGGGAAGGTATATAAAACTATTCCAGATGGATCTACAGGATGACCGAGCGATTTCATTGTACTTGCAATAAGTAAAACACTTGAGGAAGCCACAAACAGGTTTTGCGCAAAGAAATTACCAAAATTTTCTGTTGCAGCAGCTCTTCCTTTAATTTGGTCTACTTCTAGAGGTGTCAATTCGCTATTAACCTTACCGGCCGCTTGCGCCATTGGATTAATCAATGGCGCAATAAACTGGACGTGTCCTTGTAATGAAATACCAAAGGCACCGGCAATTTCACGAATGGCCTGATAAATATCGAATATACGACCAGGTGTCAGTTTTTTCATTTTTTTAATTAAATTAACAGCGGCTTGTTTTAAACCATGTCTTTCTAAAATTCCAATAGTTGGTAAAGTGAGAAAGAAAAGAGAAACCATTCTGTTATCCATAAATCCTTTACCTAGAATTCTCAAAAATGAGGTAAAATCTATTCCTGAAACTAATGCCGTAACTAAAGCAGAAATTACGACTACAGCTATTGTATCAAGCCCCAAAGCAAACCCTAACACTATAACAACAATACCCAACAAACTTAAATATTCCACTAATGTTCCTTTCTAGTGAATAATCTTAACCAAGATAAACTAAAAATGAATTGTAACAAAAAAATCCCACTAGCAAGCCCCACAGGATTGCTAGTAGGATTTATTAATTAACTAATAAAAACTAAATTACATCACACCTGGATTGCCAGCACCTGCAGCATTTGGATCAGCAGCAGGTTTATCTTCTGGTATCTCGGCAACAACTGCTTCAGTAGTTAGGAGCAAAGCGGCAATTGAAGCAGCATTTTGTAAAGCAGTACGGGTTACCTTGGTTGGGTCAATAATTCCGGCTTTAACCATGTTTTCCCATTTGCCATTAGCTGCGTTATAACCGACTTCGTTATCTTGTCCTTCAAGTTTGTTCAAGATAACCGAACCGTCTTCACCAGCGTTGTCAGCAATTTGACGGACTGGAGCAGTCAATGCCTCTAAAACAATGTTGATACCAGTTTGTTCGTCAGCATTATCACCTTTAAGATCCTTAACAGCATCCTTAACGTCTACTAATGCTGTACCACCACCGGCAACATAACCTTCGTCAACGGCTGCACGAGTGGAGTTCAAAGCATCTTCAATGCGGTATCTGCGTTCTTTCAATTCAGTTTCAGTAGCAGCACCAACATGAATAACAGCGACACCACCTGTTAATTTAGCTAGACGTTCTTGCAATTTCTTCTTATCGAAGTCAGAGGTAGTCTCTTCAATTTGCTTTCTAATTGAATCTTCACGGTCTTTAATTGCTTCATCAGAACCAGAACCATCAACAATAGTAGTTGAATCCTTAGTTACAGTTATGCGACGAGCTTGACCTAACTGATCAATCTTAGTGTCCTTCAATTCAAGACCTAAGTCATCAGTAATTACTGTACCACCAGTTAAAGCGGCAATATCTTGCAATTGTTCTTTACGACGATCACCAAAACCAGGAGCTTTAACAGCAACAACGTTAAAGGTACCACGAATCTTGTTCAAAACCAAAGTTGGTAATGCTTCACCAGAAACATCATCTGCAATAATCAGCAATGATTTGCCTTGTTGCACAATTTCTTGTAACAATGGCAAAATGTCTTGAATGTTAGAAATCTTCTTATCAGTGATTAAAATGTATGGATTGTCAAGATCTGCTTCCATCTTGTCATTATCAGTTACCATGTATTGTGAAAGGTAGCCACGGTCAAATTGCATACCTTCGACTACTGATAACTCGGTTTCAATACCACGTGAATCTTCAATAGTAATAACACCATCATTACCAACTTTTTCCATTGCGTCAGCGATCAGGTCGCCAACTTCTTTTGAAGCTGAAGATACTGAAGCTACTTGAGCAATTTGGTCTTTTGAAGAAACAGTATGACTAATCTTATGTAATTCTTTAACTACGGCTTTAGTAGCTTTTTCAATACCGCGGCGAACTCCTACAGGGTTAGCACCAGCAGTCACGTTCTTCATACCTTCACGAATAATTGCTTGAGTTAAAACAACAGCAGTAGTTGTACCGTCACCAGCTATGTCATTAGTCTTTTGTGCTGCTTCGGCAACTAACTTAGCACCCATATTCTCATAGTGGTCTTTTAATTCAATTGCCTTTGCAATTGTCACACCATCATTAGTAATGTCCGGGTTGCCATATGATTGCTCCAAAACAACATTTCTGCCCTTAGGACCAATAGTTGCTTTAACAGTATCAGCTAATTTGTCAACGCCCTTTAACAGGGAACGTCTTGCTTTTTCTGAAAATTTAATTTCTTTTGCCATATTTTTATGCGCTCCTTAATTACTTAACAATTGCTAAAATATCTTTTTCATGAAGGACTAAATACTTTTCGTCATCGTATTTGACATCAGTGCCTGAATATTTGTCATATAAAACAACGTCACCCTTTTTGACAGTCATAGGAATTTTACTGCCATTTTCGGCATAACTACCTTCACCAACAGCAACAACTTCACCTTCTGTTGGCTTTTGTTTAGCATTAGAAGCCAGGACGATTCCGCCTACAGTTTTCTCTTCTTCTTCTTTAACTTTAACGATCACGCGATCACCAATTGGTTGTAACACGTTTGTCCCTCCTAAAATTAAATTATTAATCTATTTTACGTGTCATTAGCACTCTTATTCATCAAGTGCTAACTTACATTTATGATAATAACCCCTTTTCATAAAAAATGCAAGAAAAAATTAGCACTTTGAGTAAAAAAGTGCTAATCGTATTTTTATGCCTACTTTTTCTTATCTGAGTCAAGGAAGTAAATTAGAGTTTGTAATTCCGTTGCTAAATCAACGTTCTGAATTCTAATACCACTTGGAGCAGACAAACGAATTGGCGTGAAATTCATAATTCCTCGAATACCAGCTTCAACCATATCATCAGCTGTCCTTTGTGCTGTCGTGGAAGGAACAGTCAAAATTGCAATAGAAATCTGTTGGTCACTAAGCTGTTTTTTTAGTTCACTCATGTCATAAACAGGGACACCACTGAGAATCTTGCCTGTAATTTTATCATCAATATCAAAAGCACATGAAATACGAATATTGTTTGTGCGTTTGAAATTATAGTTTAATAAAGCATGGCCTAAATTACCAACGCCAACCAGGGCAACATTTGTTAAAGTATCTTGATTTAAAATCTTTTTAAAAAAGGAAAGCAAACTTTTTACATCATAACCATAGCCACGTTTTCCCAATGCACCAAAGTATGAAAAATCACGTCTGATTGAAGCACTATCTACTTGAACAGCCTCAGATAATTCAGTTGAGGATACCTTTTCTTTACCAGCCTCATTTAAAATTATCAGGTAGCGGTAATATAGCGGCAATCTTTTAGCCGTAGCCGTGGGTATTTTGATTTTTTCCATTTAAAAAGCCTCCAACTTGATTAAGTATATATTTTGTTTTGTGAACTTTTCAGCAATCACTACTATTTTATCTATAAATTTGCGCCATTTGCAAACATTTTTTTCACAATCTATCAAATTTTAGCATAATAGTAACAGGTTTGATAATAGAAATTTATTTTTTTACTCTTTTAATTAAAAAATGCTTCTTTTTTACATTTATTTCCTATATTTATCAATCAAACTCTCCCACAAGAATTTTGCTACGTATGCTAAAATGGTTTCTAGGTGAAAAATTATGATAATTGCTCAAGGACACGATTTAGAAAAACAATTCGGTGCCAACACATTATTTAAAAACGTCAATTTTTCAATTGACTCAAATGCAAGAATAGGTCTCATTGGACCCAATGGTGTCGGTAAAACGACTTTGCTTAAAATTATGACTGGCGAAGAAGAAGCCACACATGGTGACTTTACAATCAATAAAAATATAGATGTTGGCTATATTGCTCAAGAAAATGATTTAAATGAAAATAAAACTATTTGGGATGAAATGCTGTCTGTTTTTACTCCCCTAATTAATATGGGTAAAAAGATAAGGGATTTACAAGAAGAAATGTCTGCAAATCCGCAAAAAAAGGACCTGCTAAAACAATATGACCAGTTGCAATACAGCTTCGAACAACAAGGTGGATACACCTACCAGGCCGATATCAAAAGTATTTTGAACGGATTTAATTTTCCTGAAGCAACTTGGACTAAAAAGGTTGGCAGCCTTTCCGGCGGAGAAAAAACGCGGCTTTCTTTTGTTAAGTTGTTATTGCGCAAACCCCCATTATTACTGCTTGATGAACCTACCAACTATCTGGATTTAGACACTCTAGACTGGCTTGAAAGCTATCTTAAAAACTATTCTGGTGCTATTTTGGTAGTTTCCCATGATCAATATTTTTTGGATAATTTAGCAACACAAATTTTTGAATTACAATTTGGCAAATTAACTGTATTTAAAGGAAATTATTCTGCCTATCTCTCTGAACGTCAATTACGTGACCGTCAACAAGAAGAAGCATACGAAAAGCAACAAGAAAAAATCAAAAAAGACGAAGAATTTATTCAAAAAAATATTGTAAGAGCTAAAACTACTAAGAGAGCACAAAGTCGGCGCAAGCAACTGGAAAAAATGGAACGAATTAGTCCGCCCAAGCACAAAAACAAAGTCAGAATTAATTTTCAAAGTGAGCGACCATCTGGTAAAGAAGTGCTAATTTTACGTGATTTAACTATTGGCTATCCCACAAAAACAATGGTTCACGGTATTTCTCTGCAAATTAATAAAGGTGACCGTGTAGCCGTTATTGGTCAAAATGGTATTGGTAAATCAACTTTACTAAAAACCGTTATGAAGGAGTTAAAACCGAAAAAAGGTTCAATCAAATATGGAGCTTCGTTAGACATAGGCTACTATGATCAAGAACTGCAAGGGCTTGATCCAGGTAAAACTGTAATCGATACAGTTTGGGACCGTCATAAAACAATGCCTGAAAAAGATGTGAGGTCGATTTTAGCCAGTTTCTTATTCACAGCAAAAGATATTGATAAAACTGTAGGTCAACTTTCCGGTGGTCAAAAAGCGAGATTAACCCTAACAGTTTTGTCGCTTGAGCATAATAATTTTTTATTGATGGATGAACCCACAAACCACTTGGATCTCGAAGCCAAGGAGGTTTTAGAACAGGCACTACAGAACTATGATGGTACTTTACTTTTCGTTTCTCACGACCGCTATTTCATCAATCAGTTAGCAAATAAGATTGTAGAAATTAAAAACGGTGTTGCTCAAGTATATGAAGGTGATTATAGTTATTATCTAGATGAAAAGAATAAGCAAGACTTAGCCTCCGAAAATGAATCATCTGAGAATAGAGAAATAGTAGAACCTGAACAAAATAAAAATAAATTGTCCTATCAGGAGCAAAAGTTGCGCGATTCACAAAAGCGTAAATTGCAAAGAGAAGTTGAAAATACCGAAAATAAAATTGAAAAGTTGGAAAAAGAGCAAAAAGATATTCAATCTCAAATGGCTGATCCAGCAATTGCAACTAATTTTGACAAATTAGGTCCCTTGCAAGAACAGCTTAGCGCAGTACAAAAACAACTGGACGATGCAAATGATGCATGGGAAAGTGCATTGAATAAACTGGATAGCTTTGACTAAAATAATATATTATTAAGTTAACACAACTCCAAAATAAGATTAACTAGCCTTTTATCTACCGTTTCTATTCTTAGCTAGTGCTAGATTTTTTTATTAACTATTAATAAAATTTTCTTTTTATTTATAAATACGTAATAATTATCAGACGCAAAAAAGATCTTTATACTATTGCTTTTAAAATTGTAGTTGTTTAAACTTAAAGATAATAATTTTACTGGCTCTATCAAAAATAAATTGAGAGGTACACATGGAAAAATTACGCACTGCTCTTTAATTATTAATTAATTAAGGAGGAATAAAAATGAAATATATAGCTGACAAAAATATCGCTATGGAACAACTTATAAATTTATACACAAGCGTAGGTTGGAGTTCCTATACGCAAAATCCTCGGCAGCTGCAAAAGGCAGTTGTAAATTCGCTTTTTGCTATTGGCGCTTAGGATCAAAACCAGTTAGTAGGATTAATCAGAGTAGTTGGTGATGGTCTGACCATCATTTATATCCAAGATTTACTTGTTAATCCTGCTTATCAAAGACAAGGAATTGGTACGAAATTAATAAACAGCGTGCTAAAGAAATATAATTCTGTCAGACAGAAAGTTTTGTTGACAGAAAATACCGTTAAAACGCGCAGGTTTTATGAGAGTTGTAATTTTAATCCGTGTGACAAATACAACTTGATTGCTTTCTACAAAGATTTTTAAGAGATAATAAGGAGTCTGGAAAAAAACTATCTTTTCCCAGACTCCTTTGCTCAATATTTTATCTTTTAGTTTTAAGAAGAACTCACACCAATCTAGTTGACTTTATCATGGTAGGTACCTTATTACCTGATTAGAATAGATAACACTGTAACATTAAAATTTACACAGCAAGTTAAGATATTATTGAATATTAAATTTGTATATATTTATTTAATCAAAATGGGAAACTCTTTTGAAATGAGTTTCCCATTTTGTAATGACGAGAATGTTATTGCTTGTTATATATTTTTACACTTAGTTTTAAAAGACTTTTGAGTAAGCATAATTTAAATAAATAAATGAACGATCTAAAGTCATGATAACACTAATTAGAAGTAAAAATATTAATTTAAGAAATATAAAATTTTATTCTTTATATTTTATATGACTGGACAGTAAAATCATAATAATAATTATTAAAATTGAACAGCACAGCGTTAAAAGCCCTGTCGTATAGTTCAACTGCACATTTTGATAATTCATTCCTAAATTGCCAGATACTATGTCAACTGCGTTCAGGTAAGTCATTGGCAACCAGGCGGAGATCTTACGCAACGGCTCAACTATCATAGTTGCAATGTTGAGCCCTGGGACAAGTAGAATAGCGATAAGTAATGCTGGTAATTTATCACGAAAAATTTGGGCAAGGAACTGAACTAAGACAACATCGAAGATCAAGGTAAGTGCCTGCAATACAATTACTTTAATAATAAAGCTGCCAGTAGTTACACATTTAATAAGAGGACCACTAACTGTATATTGAACTACGATATAAGGGAAGGATAAACTACCAGTACCAGAAATAAGGGAAGCTACAATAAATAATACCAAGTTAATCCCTAAAAAACTAACAAGAGTCAGGACTATTCCTGCTATTGTATTCGAAATCATTAAATTATTTTTTTCAAGTGGTAATAACTGCGCCGTATCTAACTTTTGATGGTAAGAATCAGTTAAAGACAAAGTTAATAAAAACAGAGCAACAAGAGTAAATACGTAAGGCAAATATTGCTGATGTAATTGCAGTAAGAATTGCCAGCCTGTTACTGGCATATCCTGACTTTCATAAGGCAAAGGCTCATGGCGTAAGTAGTTAAAGAATTGCAGTTTTTTCTCTACATTTGTCCTTGAATTAAGGCCTGTTGAATCTTGGTCATTTGATGTAATAGTTTGTTCTTGCTTTTTTTGTTGCCACATAATCGTGTAGGCTTTGCGCCAGTTGCCTTTATTTGCCGCTTTTTGAACTTGTTTATCTTGCTTAACTGCATCTTGGTTTTGCTTAATAGCAGCTTTAGTATCATGGTAAACTTCAGTTTTTGATTTTTGTTTATCATGTTTAAGTAATCTTTGCTGCCGGTTAATTTCTTTTTGGCGGTAAGCAATCTCTGATTTAGCCCCCGCCTGCAAGGAAAATTGGGGATTAGTACGAATATTCATGAATAAGACAATACCCATCAATAAGAGCAAAATTGCTAAGCAAACTGGGGTTAGCTTATTCTTAAATACTTTTTTAAGCTGAAAAGCCAAATAGGACATTATGCCAATCTCCCATTTCTATGTGCAATAGTTGTAATGCGATCAATTAAAAGTACCAGCAAGAATAATAATATAGAACTTAGTATTAAGGTAAACACACCATTTGAAAAGTTAATCGCGGAGTTATCCATTGCATAGGCTGTTTGGTTTGATACAACATTTAAAACTCCTAAATAAGTACCAGGAAGCCACTGCGCAATCTTCTCCAACGGAATAATAAAAATTGTAATAAAATGACCTCCTAATAAAAGCAATAGCGAAACTAACAGAGTCGGTAACTGGTTATGAAAGATTTTAGCAGCCAGCTGCACAAACAAAACCATAAATATGAAATTTAAGAGCTGCAGTATAGCTGCTTGGGGCAACAATTTGGCGGTCGGAATAATTCCTGGCACCAAGTGGTCGTTAACCAGATGGTGAATGATGTAAGGATAGTCACTGCGACCAGTACCAAAAATGCTCGCTGCTCCACCGAAAACTAATAAGTTTAGTAATAGAAAAATAAAGCTGACAACTAATAGCCCAACAATATTATTAGTCAGGGTACTTTGCAAGCGATTAATTGGCAAGACAGTCGAAATGTTAAGACCATTTTTATAAGAACCAGTAAATAAATAAGTCAAAACAAAAATCATTACTAAACTAAATAAGACGGGCAAATAGTTTTCATTCAAATCTAATAGAAACTGTATCCCGGTGACTGCGCTATCGCTTTCATAAGGCATAGGGTGAGCTATGAGATACTTTAAACGCAGTATTACACTTTTATGTCCATCTTTTTCATCCGAACTTAGATCAGTCAATTTGCCTTTTTGATCCCTTTTTAATTTGGTCTTATAAACTCGCTTCCAGTGATTGTGATTAATATTATCAACAAAGGCCTGATCTTTTTTTAATTCCTTTTCAGTTTGTTTAATATCTTTTTCAGTGGCCTTGTATGATTTTCCTTGCGGTGAATATCGTTTGAGTGCTCGACGATCCGCTTGTAAGGCTTCCTCTTTCATGGCAATCTGTCCTTGAGCATCTCCTTTTAAAGAACCAGTACCACTGAGTTGCGTAGACTTCATGTATAGTAAGCCAAAAGAAATTAATAATAAAATAACCACTGAAATAATTGATAGATTGTGTTTAGTAACTTTTTTAAGTTGCAATGAAAAATATGAGATCATTAGTCTACCTCGTGCATCATTTGTTTTTGTAAAACGAGGCGGTGTAAGTTATTCACTTTAATCTCGCTGCTATAATGAGAGGTTAGGATAATACATTTATTACGCTGAGTCACCTCATCATTTAGCCTTTCATAAAGAACTGTGCGACTTTCTTCATCAAGACCGTTAGTGATCTCGTCCATCAAGTAATATTCAGCGTCACTAACTAAGTACATGGCCACAATCAATTTTTGCTTCATTCCAAGCGAATACTTTTTAATCGGGACTTTGACATACTCACGTACACCCAGCAAATCAAGTTCTTGATCAAGGTCGACATTTGAATGCCATTGGCTTTTCACGAATTTTAAGTAATCAAGGCTAGTTAAATTGGCGTTCAACCATTCATTGCTTTCAAAGAAAAAAAGCTTACGCTTATTTTTGGCATATGGTTTTCCGTCTAATAAGACTTTACCAGAAGAAACTGGAATAAGATCCGTAACAGCACGCAAGAAACTTGTTTTACCAGAACCGTTTTCTGCAGCAATTTGATAAAATTGACCAGGTGCAAATTGATAAGAAAAATCATGCAGGATTGGCTGCCTGGTTTTGAGTGATAGGTTTTGTACTGTTAGCATCATAGTCTCCTCTTTTGAGTGGTGAATTAAGTTGAAATGATAGAATACTATATCAGGATATCATTGAATTATATCAATTTCATTGTTTTTTGATTAGTAGTTTAAACATTTCCTCTATTTATTTGTAGGAACTTGGTTATATTTGAGTTTTATTAATAGTTCATCTTTATAAAATTCATAATCAAAATGATTATCAAATTTTGTATTTCTTGAACTTATTTTTTTGATTTCTTATTTTACCTGTTTGACTTTATTATAATCTGGTAGGAAAACTAAATTAAAAAATGTCATATATGATTTTTGAAGTGACCCCCAAATTTAAAACAAATTTGGGGGGGTCATTTTATGACTAAATTATCTAAACAAGATAAAATTCAAATCTTTTTCAGAGTTTTGATAATAGGCTTCATTAATTAGTTGATTAAATTCTGCTTCTTCTCAATAAAAGGACTGATCACGCTCATTTAGTAATTGATACATAAATTTAATGTTTAAAATAGTTTATCTTAAAACGTATAATGATAAAAAAGGGTCTAAGAAAAACTAGCCCCCCTGACTTAATAAAACTAAAGCCGACAAGCCACTTTTTTAGTGATTCGCCGGCTCTTTTAGTAAGATCACTGACCTACTTTTTTCACAGACTCTTTTATTGTTTATTTTATTGCAACATTTCTGATGCGTAAGGTAATTCTAAAGATGGATCAGCATCCAAAGTAAGATCAGCGAATTTTCCTTCTTGGTACAAGTTATAGGCCGCAGCACCAATCATTGCAGCATTATCTCCGCACAACTTTAACTCTGGCAAAATTACTTTCGGTTGTAAGTTTCGAGACAGGTTAGCTATTTCATGGTTCATTCTTTCACGTAAACCGTGGTTAGCTGCGACTCCTCCACCCATAATAAAAGTTTTTGGAGCATACTGTTTAATTGCTCTAATAGTTTTAGTAGCCAAGACATCTATCACTGCAGCTTGGAAACTAGCAGCTAAATCATATTTATTCAGGTCTTGATGAATTTGTTCAGCATGATGATAGGTATTAATAAAAGCACTCTTTAAACCAGAAAAAGAAAAATCATAATCATTTTCTTTAATCATTGCCCGCGGAAAATCAAAGGTATCCTTTCCCTTCTGAGCCCATTCATCAATAGTTTTACCAGCGGGGTAATTAACACCGAGTACTCTTCCAATCTTGTCGTAAGCTTCTCCAGCTGCGTCATCCCTAGTATCGCCAACTATTTCAAAGTGGGTTGAATCTTTTAACAATACAATCTCTGTATGACCTCCAGAAACTTGCAAAGCAAGAGCCGGATAAGAGATTTCTTCCTTTAACTGAGCTGCCATAATGTGACCCATGATATGATCAACGCCAATTAAAGGAATACCTGTAGCCATTGAAGCAGCTTTTGCCGCACTAACACCAATTAAAAGGGCACCTACCAAACCAGGTCCATAGGTTACCGCAATTGCATCAATATCTTTCCAAGCTACGTGTGCTTCTTTAAGTGCTTCATTGGTTATTTGAGTAATAACTTCAATATGATGACGACTAGCAACCTCAGGAACAACACCCCCAAAACGTTGATGGCTCTTAATTTGAGTTGCTACAATCAAACTTTCTATTTCTCTGCCATTTTTTACAACAGATGTTGAAGTTTCATCACACGAGCTTTCAAAAGCCAAAATACGGATGTCTTTTTTATTTACCAATTTAATTTCCTTTCTTTTAGTCACTTGCCAATTTAAGCACCATGTTAAAAGCATCTTGATGCGAACTCTGGTAATAATTAGGCCACACAAAACTCACCGTAAAACCTAACTTATAATATAAATTTTGAGCAGTAAAATTATTATCTTTTACTTCCAAACTAAGTTCTTTACAGTTTTTATTTTTAGCAATTTCAATTACTTTTTTAATTAAATAAGTACCAATTCCCAGTTTTTGCCAAGATGAATCAACCATCAGATTAGTAATATGTGCACTACTAACGTCAAAATGCACACCAATTAAGCCAATGACACACTGAGTTTGCAATACAACTAAATACAGTGAATCATTTCTACTTATTTCAGTATGAAAAGCCATTGAATTCCACGGTTGTTTACCCTGATAAAGACTTTGCTCCAATAACAATATTGCAGAAATATCTTTAACTTGGGCTTGCCTGATACTCAGACTAGATTGATTCACAATGATTTTTTCTGGCACAAACTTAATAAACTTTTTTTCTTTTGCTAAAAGCCAAAAAGACCCAAAATGCTTAAACTTCTTCCACATAATTGCTATCTGGTTTATAGGCTTCCCCTGTCTTTTTATGCCAGTCAATTTCAGCTTGCGTGCGACGCAAATAATTCGGCAATAATTGATCAGGGTCATCAGGTTTAGCATTCAGAGCCAGCTTACCTATTAAACCAGCATGAACAACATTCTGTTTTTCCGTGCCAAAACTGAAGGGAATATTTGTCTTTCTTATAGCCTCTTCCTGCTTTTCAAAGCCAGTCCCAACATAAATCACTTTTTCCAAATTATTAGCTGTACAATATTCTGATATCGCACTTAAAAGAGTATCAATGTGATAGTGACCATCGGGAATCACGCAGTCAGGTACATTACCTTTTTCATTATTTATATAGGCTCCTGCAAAATAATTATTATTGCGAGCATCTATACCTGCTACTATTAACGTTGCTTGTTCATTGCAACTGGAAGCTAAAGCCTGCAAAGTAGACACACCAACTACATCCTTATTTAATATGCTGGCAAACATCTTAGCAGTAGTCACACCTATTCGCAAACCTGTATATGAACCTGGTCCTATCGCAACGGCAAAGCGATCAATTTCAGCTAATTCCAGATTATGTTCTTTTAAAATTTGGTCAATTAAAGGATCCAAATGTGCACTGTGATTTTGTTTATCAAATTCGTTTTTTTCTGCAATAGTCTTACTATTATCATTTAAAGCTACGCTTAAATTATTTGTCGCAGTGGACATACTCAAAATTTTCATTCTAAAATTTTTATTCTCTTTTCGAAAATTACCTTTTTATTTTAACGCGTGAAATGGCGTTTAAAACAAAGTAACTAATAATCATCTCTAGCCACGGAGTAATCGCTTCTTTAGGTATTCGTTGAATAAGGACAACGCGAAAGTCCATGCCGTAAAGGAGGTGAACCCAAAGCGTATTTAAACCTATATTAACAACAACAGTTACTAATAGAGTTGCAAGAATTATCCGCCATACTTTAACTGGCTTTTGATAAAAAACCAAGCCATAAATAAAGGGACCTATCATAGCACTCAATGTAAAGCCAAGGAAAAAGCCCCCTTGATTGCCAAATAGAGCTGATGAAACCAAATCACTAATTCCACCACCAATGCTTCCCCATACTGGTCCAAACAAATAACCTAGCATTACACTGCCTATAAATCCAAGGCTAACATGCACAATAGTTGTTCCAACTGTAAAACGACTAAGAATAATTTTCATTGCAACAATAATTCCTAAAAGGACAAGGTCTCGCAATTCGACCTTAAGCATCTCTTTAATAGTCATTTTCAGCACATTCTTTCTTTAGTTAATTTTTGTGAAAACACAAAAAATAATTATATTATATTTTGCGCCAAGTTAGTTCACAAACAGCTTTATCATTTTTGTCATCATCCGCAATTGTATGATATGATTTAATACCATTTTCATCACTGATTACACTAACGCGCGAATATGGTGCTTCCCCATACCGCACTTCAAGGTTAAATTTAATATCAATAGTCTTGACAATATGATTTTTCAAAAAATCACGATCCAATGTATCAATAAACCAGTTAAAATAATGTCCATTTGTCATGTGATGATTTGTATCTAAATCATCATAACGAACCCGATATTGCCTCTCATTTTGATATTCATCCTGAACTCGCAACCTAGGGAAACGGGGTAATTTTTTTAAAAGTGGGATTCCCAGTTCAGACATCATTTCCTTGTCTGTCGACACCAATTTACGAGTCTGTAAATCAAATAAAACCCATTCGCTTTTAACAGTTATCAGCTCGTTGCCATTTTGATCTGTAAAAACGTAACTTCTATATTCTAAAAAACGGTTATAGCCAAATGGTTCGGTTGTGAGCGTAATTTCTTCATTTGGTCTGGGCAGACGTGCCACTTCAATATGATATTGTGTTACAACCCAGCCTAATCCTCTTTTAGTTAACGCACTTGTACTGCCATTGCCTGAGTCCAATTGATGCTCTGAAACGCTCATCATTAAATCAATCATTGCAGGTAATTTCAAATTTTTATTTTCATCACACTCATAATAATTTACTATATGTTTTTCACTATACTTCATACTTTCACCTACTTTTGATGGTAACGTTCATAAAGCTCATTTTTTGAAACATTATTTTCTTGAGCTACTGTCTTAATCGCCGATTTTTTACTTTCTCCTTTGTCAACTAACCGGTTCACCGATTTAATTAATTCGGCCCACGACAATTGCGTTTCTTGAGCAACATTAGGAGAAATTAAAACAACGAATTCACCTCTAGGAGCATTTTGTTTAAAATAATCTGTAACATCACTGATTGTACCACGAATAAATTCTTCATGAATTTTAGTAAGCTCCCTGGCAACAACAATTTTTCGTTCAGAATCCAGTATTTCAGACATATTATTGAGAGTTTTTACCATTCTGTGTGGTGCTTCATAAAAAATAGAGGTAGCTCGTGCTTTATTCATTTGTTCAAAAAAAGATTGTTGTTCACTTTTTTTGCGTGGTAAAAAGCCATAATATGTAAAAGGTTGTGCATCAAAGCCAGAAGCAATTAATGCAGTAGCAAATGCGGAAGCACCGGGCAGAGGCACTACGGGAATATTATTTTTGATACATTCTTGCACTAAAATGTATCCCGGATCTGAAATGACTGGCATCCCTGCATCGCTAATTTCAGCAATAACTGCCCCGTTCTTCATTAACTTAATTAATTCCGGTGCCCTTTCTTTTGAATTATATTTGTGAAAGGAAAGCATATGATTATGAACCCCAATTTTTTCAAGCAGAATTCCACTTGTTCTAGTATCTTCAGCAGCAATATAATCAGCTTCCTGTAAAATTCTTTTTGCTCTAAGGGTAATGTCTTCAAGGTTACCAATAGGAGTTGGCACTAAAAAAAGTTTGCCGTTGTCTTGGCCATAACTACTTTGCCTTTGCATTTAATCAATCCTTTAATGTTTTTTCTTTTTCTCTCCAAAATTATCAAGAATATCCAAACAAAACATGCAGTCAGTATTAGGATCACGGTGAGAGCCATAGTACATATTGCAAATATGGTAACCTGAACTATAAATTTGCCGTAAAGATTCAAGACCACTCTGAGTTTTAACGGTGCTATTGTGGGCATTATTCATTTTGTCCATTTTTTCACGCAGCAATTGATTCTCTACTTTTAATTCCGTATTTTCTTTCAACGTTTCCAAAATACTATTTTCTAAACTTTCGATTGTTTTGGTCATGCTAACCATTGAATCGTGAAGTTGTTCCAACTTTGAATAAGAATCCACCATGAACACCTACCGCTTCCATTGTAAAGCAAGAAAGTCGAGTAAATTGCGAAAACTAACATTGCTGTATTGCATTTTGTCAATTTCAAGCAAATACTTTAACATCCTTGCCCCGTTTTTTTGATTATTGCTTTTTAATTCTGCTTGAGCCCATTTTTTAAGTAAAAAGAGAACATAATTTTGCTCACTTTTGCTTTTAGCCATTTCTGCTAACTGATGTGCACTCACAAGTGAAAGTGAGTTATGTTCAAGCATTTCTTGGTAAAAATATTTGCTTCCTTTATCTAATTTAGCTGTATCTTCCAGTGAGTCAACTTCACTCGGACTAAAACCATTTGCCAGTAATTCTTCACTCTTGTCATGTTTTTTTTGATTGAGCGTGAAATTAATAATTTGAGTACGTGAGCGAATAGTTGGCAAAATTTGATCGGTATTATTTGTGATTAAAATAGTAACAACAGGAGCAATAGGTTCTTCTAATAAATTAAGTAAAGCATTAGCAGCAGGCAAAGTTAACTTCTGCGCTTCATTAATAAAAAAGAAACGTACACTGCTTTGAACCGGACTTTTAGCTAGTTCTTCCTTCAAAACACGGACTTGATCAATTCCCAAATTTTGCTTGCTTTCAGGCTCTATCAATAGTACATCAGGGTGATTGCCTGAAATAATTTGCCTGCAATTCTGACACGTACCATCCGGTTTTTCAGTACCGCTACAATTAAAGAGACAAGCTAACCAATATGCTGTATTTAATGCCTGGACTTCATTGGCATCAACAAATAAGTAGCTATGAGCCAATTTCTTTTGCTCAAAAGCATGACCCAAAAGTTCAGACTGCTTCTTGCCTCTTTTTGTAATATCAATTGACATCAGAACTGCTTGAATTCTTCAACAGGCAAAACAAAACAAGTGGCTCCGCCAACTGTAATTTTCACTGGTTGGCTACTAATATCAAAACCTGTCATAACCAAATTAGGGTTCATATATTCTTCACGAGATTTAGACTCTTCCTTGATGATGCGCAAAACCTGCTTGACATGTTTATCATCTATTCCGATAAGAAAAGTAGTGTTGCCTTCACTTAGAAATCCTCCAGTCGTAGCAAGCTTAGTCGCACGAATGCTTTCCTTAACAAAGGTACGTTGGAGCCTATTAGCATCTTCTTTTTGAACAATTGCAACTATTAACTTCATTTTAATCAGTCCTTTAACAAATCTGCTGGTAATTGGTTTGCAATTATTTTAACACAATCCTCTACTACTAAATTAAAGGGTTTATTTGCATCAACTACCTTTATTCTTTCAGGATGAGCCTTAATTACTTCTTGATAACCCTGATAAACTTTTTGATGAAAATTTAATTTTTCCTGTTCCAAGCGATCTTCTTTACCAGCACGTTCCTTGGCAATTCTGGTTAATCCAACTTGTGGCTTAACATCCAGAAAAATAGTTAGATCAGGCTCAATTTTACTTGTAGCAAAATCATTAATCTGTTTTACTGCAGCAATACCTAATTCTCGTCCTGCACCTTGATAAGCCAATGAACTATCAACAAAACGATCTGAAAAAACTATTTTTCCTGCTTTAAGTGCTGGTATGACAGTTTCAAACATATGCTGACTACGAGAAGCTGCATAAAGTAAAGCTTCAGTTTTCGCAGACATTTCTTCATTAACCGGGTCCAAAATTAATTGACGAATTTTCTCAGCAATTTTTGAGCCTCCTGGTTCCCGGGTTACTAGATATTGTGTTTTAAGTCTAGGCCCAATTTCTGCCACAACTTGCTTTAAAACTGTACTTTTTCCAGACCCATCCGGACCTTCAAAACTGATAAAATAACTCTTCATAAAACTCTCCATGTTTCTATTTTACAAGAGTTCTCTTTATATGAACACCCCAACGTACTTTTAATTTTTAATCAAAATAAAAAGCCCTTTTGAAAAAGGACTTTAGTCAGAAATTGCATTGGTAAAACCACTAAATCTTGTATGACGATGTCGCGCTTCATCATATAAAAATGAATACTTGGCTCTTAAAATTTTACCTGTTACTACATTATCTTCAGACATATCAAGCGTTGTCGGATCAAGATTTTTTTGAACAGCAATCTGTTCCTGTAAGTTTTCAATAGTAGTTATGAGCCACTCATCACCCATATTTTTAATTTTGTTACGTGCCATTAGATTGAAGTTCTCCCCTGTACTGCTCGTTTCAAAGTTATTGAATTAGCGTATTCAATATCACTCCCAACGGCCAAACCTGCAGCAAGCCTTGTTACCTTAATACCAGACGGCTTGATTAGCTTACTGATATACATTGCTGTTGATTCTCCTTCAGGAGTTGAATTTAAGGCCAAAATAACTTCTTTTACTCGATCTTGCTTTTGCAGACGAACAATTAATGACTTAATATTAATTTCTTCTGGGCCAATACCATCCATTGGGGACAAAACTCCATGCAAAACATGATATAATCCGCTATATTCACCCATATCTTCAAAAGCCATCACATCTTTTGGCTGCTCAACTACCATAATGGTCGATTGATCACGTTCAGGATTACTGCATATAGTACACGGATCTTTTTCTGTTATGTTGCCACAAATAGAGCAACGATGAAGTTTTTCCTTCACCTCGGCTAACGCAGTACTAAAACTATGAACGTCTTCATCAGGCATATCTAACGTATAAAATGCAAGTCTTGTGGCTGTTTTTTCACCAATACCAGGTAATTTCATGTAAGAATCAATTAAATGCGCAATTGGCGCTGGATACTGCAATTAAATCATGCCCTTCGTATATTTGCCTAAACTTTGCTGAGTAGCTTGATCGATTTCTTCTAATCCTTTATTAACTGCATCAATAATCAAATCTTGTAACATATCAGGATCATCAGGATCAATCGCATCTTTATCAATAGTAATATTTTTTAATTTGCGATCTCCGCTAAAAGTAGCCACAACCAAGTCATCTGCAGACTTGCCTACAAATTCCTGTGCAGTAATATTTTGTTGTTCTTGAGCCATCTGCTCCTGCAACTTCTTGGCCTGCTTCATCATTTGTTGCATATTCATGCCACCCATAGCACCAAAATTAGGTCTTTTACTCATAATACCTTCTCCTTTAAATTTTAGTCTTTAACATTTACTGTGTCACCAAATAGCTCTTTTGCTTTTTCTACAACCTGTTTACTTGTTTCGTCTTGCTCAGAATCTGAATTTGAATGTTTTTGCTTATTAAGAAGTTCTTTACCATGCTTTTGTAAAAACTCCGCCCGCACTGTGGACCAATCCTCATCAGGCACCAGCACTATTTCATAGTTATGTTTAGTAAATTTAGCAATTTCATCTGGCAACACATCTAATAAATTACCATCTTCACTGGCTTTTTCAAACCAAAGAGTATATTTGCATTTCATTACTACCTGATCTGAACTGGCTGCAACAGGTTCCAATACGTCTAGCAAAGCACGTTGTGACACGCCTAAATCTGATTGCAGATCCGGCCAAACATTTTTGATAGCCACTAGATTATCCTTAGTAGCATTCTCTAAGACATGGTAAACTTGTTTACGATTTTGTTCATTAGCCTTTTTCCTGCTTCCGATTGTTTTTTTAGTTTTGGAAGCAGTTTTTGCTTTGGAACTTTTACTTTTATTAGTATCAATTCGATCAGAAACGGCACTATCAAGATGAAAAATCTTATTGCTATTTTGAGTTTGCTTTTTGCTTAAATTAGAAACTTTTTTAGTCAAGTCTGTAACTTGCTTTTTTAATGCTGCTATTTCAGCTGTCAAATCAGTATTTGCATTCTTTTGACTTTCTGAATCAGCAAAAACATTTTCAGAATCTATTTTGCTTTTTTGATTGCTAGCACACTCAACTAAAAATACCTCTAGTGGAATCTGCTGCTGATTAGTATAGCGCAAATCATTTAACGCAGTATTTGCGGCTGCAATTACTTGGAAATAACGTTCAGAATTAACGTCCTGAATCTTTTGCATAAAGTCATCGTTCAAAAAAATTTTCTGATCACTATCGTTAGTTTTAACAGCCATTAATGCTTTAGTCGCTATTTCAATGAGTTCATCTAATATGTTTTTTGAACTTGCACCATTTTCAAGTTCTGTCTGTGCCAAAGCCAATGCTTCATTTGTATCGTTATTTAAAATTGCTAATAAAATTTGTTCGATCTTTTCTTCATCAGCAAAACCTGTTATTTCAAGAGCCGCATCATATTCAACTTTGTTTTTATCAAAACTTAAAAGTTGGTCTAAGATGCTTAACGCATCTCTCATACCACCGTCAGCTACTTGAGCAATTACGGCTAAGGCTTTTTCATCATAACTGATTTTTTCTTTTTCAAGAATATACTTCATTCTTTTTTCAAGGTCAGTTTGAGAAATACGCTTAAAATTATAACGCTGTGTCCTTGATATGATAGTCGCTGGCACTTTTTGCAATTCCGTAGTGGCCAGGATAAAAACGACATGTTCCGGTGGCTCTTCAAGAGTTTTAAGCAAAGCATTAAACGCCCCCATTGACAGCATATGAACTTCATCAATAATGTAAACTTTGTATTTGCCTTGAGTTGGAGCGTATTTAACTTTATCTCTAATATCACGTATTTCATCAACGCCATTGTTGGAAGCCGCATCAATCTCCATAATGTCTGCCATTGCGCCCTTGTCGGCTGCAAGACAATTGGCACACTTGTTACATGGCTCACCATCCTGCAGATTGCTACAATTCAATGCTTTAGCCAAAATTTTTGCACATGAAGTTTTTCCAGTACCACGTGGCCCAGCAAACAAAAAGGCATGGGAAATTGTACCTCGCTTAATTGCATTTTTCAAAGTATCCGTAATATCATCTTGACCAATCACACTATCGAAAGTGCGGGGTCTCCATTTGCGGTATAACGCTTGATAAGCCATTGATCAGTCTTCCCTAGTAAAAAACTCTTAACTCTTTCGAAAGAGTTAAGAGTTTGTAATTGTCTAATAAAAGGCACATGCCCGAGCAACCTTAGTGCTGCTACCTTCCGGTCCTGACACGCTTTGGAGGTCAAACATTGCCCATAAGATATATTAACGTATTTCAAGGTATTTTTCCACTAATTTGCGAAATTTTTGCCGGAGTCTTTTTTCGCTTTTTGTTTTTGTCTAATATCTTTAAAAAAGTTTTTTAGCATCTGGCTTGACTCTTCACGGTATAGTCCCCGAATAACGTTAGGATGATGATTAAACTTTTCGATATCAAAAAGGTTAACCACACTACCAGCTGCACCAGCTTTAGGGTCAAGTGCTCCAAAATACAAACTCTTAAGACGAGAGTTTATAATCGCACCTGCACACATTGGACAGGGTTCTAAAGTGACAAACAAACTGCAGTCAATTAAACGCCAAGTACCGAGTTTATTGCAAGCTTCCCTGATAGCAATCATTTCAGCATGTTGCGTAGAGTCTTGATCCAGTTCACGGCGGTTAAATCCTGTACCTATAACTTGCCCTGCACAATCAACAATTACAGCTCCAATTGGAACTTCTCCCAAATTTTGGGCTTTTTTTGCTTGCTGAAAAGCTAATTGCATAAAGTCTTTTTTCTCTGCACTTGAAAATGGCATTAATTATTCACCGCCTGCAAAACGTAGTAACCTTTATCTCTTTTTAAAATGGTACAGTTGCCAAAAGTTTTTGTTAATAATTTACGGGCACTCGGTTCACCCTGTTTTTTCTGAATTACTACTAGTAAAACCCCATCAGTTACCAAATGATTTTTCGCACCATACAAAATATTTGAAACAACTTCTTTACCTGCTCGAATCGGTGGATTAGTCAGAATTAAGCCATATTTCT
This sequence comes from Lactobacillus huangpiensis, assembly GCF_019972815.1. Lineage (GTDB taxonomy): Bacteria > Bacillota > Bacilli > Lactobacillales > Lactobacillaceae > Lactobacillus > Lactobacillus huangpiensis. Next base: position 229,660 of record NZ_BPPA01000002.1, on the reverse strand, counting down.
TTGCTGATGAAATATGGCTATAAACATCAGAAGAAAAAATAGCAACATTATCTATATGGTTAAGTTCAGCATTCTTTTTCGCTAGGTTCAATCCACGTTCATTTACGTCTATCATTTCTACTGTTTGCTTTGGCCAAAATTTAGCTGCAAAAAGACCGATTGGTCCATATCCGGTGCCAACATCTAAAATATTGTTTTGAGGAAAATCTACATCAAGCATTTTCTTAATTAAAACACCTGAACCATAATCCACGCGTAATTTCGAAAAAACTCCGGCATCAGTGGTAAATTTGAGATCAATGCCGTTGACTTGATAATCAATTATATGCTCATCATGCTGAGAAGTGGGATTCTCAGTAAAATACATTTGGTTTTCTTTTTCAGTCATAATTCACTCATTTCTAAAACCTTATCCAGATAATTTTAGCGGACATGTAAATTTTTGCAAATATAAAAAAACTAATTATGTTTAAAAGATATTTTCGAACATAATTAGTTTCTTGGATTTTAGTAAATACCGTAAAGCATGCGAAACTTCACATAGTTTTTATATTTTTTAAATTTATCTATTTTAAAGAATATATAATGATAGCCGTAACTGGGATCATTTATCTCAACATTACCAAAACGAACTGTATCCATAAAATCAGCTACGGTATCTTTCATAGTATCAGAGGTATCAATCTTCCAATTCTGATAAAAGTGTTTTTGCTTTTTAGATGCAAGAAAATCTGTTTCGTTACCCTTTTTTAATTTAAAACCACCTTTTGGATCAATAAAGTCTTTATAAAAAGCTTTAAGCAAAATATTAGGAGTTAATTTAATTCTTTTGACCTTGATATTCTGCTTTTTCTTAAAAGCTATGCCATGAATTATTGCATTATCCCTAGTTTTATAGTGCATAATGAAGTTACCTTTTGAAAAGTCTGCACTAACCGCGTGAGCCTTTAATTGTTTAAATCTCGGATAATATGAAGATTTAACTGGTTTCATATTTTTAGTGTATTTTGTGTATCCACTATGATCGGTGACAACATAACCATTCATATGAATCCAAGGATTCTTAGCATAGGCTTTTTTAGAGGCCTTTTTTTGCAGTTTATAGCAGTAATCATACTTTTTAGGATGTTTTTTTGGAATTAGATGCTTAAGGCTGTAATAATTGTATTCATTATAGGATGCCTTTATTTCAGAGCTTTTTGCAGTAAACGGCAAGGCTAGACTGACTAACCCTATAGTTATGTAAGCCAAAATTTTGGCAGGTTTATGATGTTTCATTTTTACCTCAAAGGACGTTTAATATTATTTAATCAAATTACTTACTAAAGCTGACATGTTTTATTGTTAACAGACAACTTTTAACAAGTCTTTTTCGTCACTTAATATGTAACTCCAACCGATGAGTAAATTTGATCACTGTTGTTATCTACTACTGCACCAAGTCCAATTGTCTTATCCTTAGGATTAAGCAAAATGTCACGGTGACCCCAATTGGATGCAGCATCATCATAAATATACTCATAAACCATGTTATCGGCCACTAAAGCACTAGTGCCACCATGTTGGGCCTCAACAAGCTGGTTACTTGAATGATCCATTGTCCAACCCCAAGGAAACATCGCTAGACATTCAGAGGTACTGTTACGACTGATTCCAGCTTTATCAAAGAAGTCATTTAAGATAAATCTTCCATTCGCATCCACATGAGCAAAATTATCTGGTAATAATTTAGTTCTTTCCTGTACAACTTCATCAAGATGAGAATCTTCCGCCACTGGGCTTAACCCACGTTTTGTTCTCTCATTATTCAACTCTTTTAAGAATTCCTGTCTAAACTCACTGATTGAAAAATCAGCAATTGTAGAATTATTTTGAGTAGGCTGAGTTGTACCTGTATTAGCAGAGTTTGCAGGTGTATCTGTATCTACTGGATTGGTAGAATTACCTGGATTGGTTTGGGTGCTTTGATTTACAGGCTGTTTTTGTGGCTTTTTAATCTTTGACTTAATATTTGCAACATCTTTTACTAGAACAAATCTATTTTTAGTTACAAGATAAAATTTTTTTCCTTTTATTTTCTTGGCTTTTTTAACAACCTTTAGCTTCTTGCCCTTTTTTAAAATCTTTTTCTTTAACTTCTTGCCTTTTTTATTATAGTAATATGTTCTTTTTTTGACTTTTACCCTTTTAACAGCTGGTGCTTTCAAAACCACACTGCTTGAAACTTTCTTAGCTTCTGTAGTTATTGAACTAAAAGACATGCCACTTGCTATACTTGTAAATGTTAATAGTACTGCTACAGTTTTACGATAATTAAATTTTTTCATTGCTTTCTCCTTTATTTAATAATAACTCTTAGTCCAGTTGGTGCTTTTTGATAAAACCATTTTGCATCGCTTGTACTTAAATGGATACATCCATGAGAGGTTGGCTTTTTTCCCAATTTGTTGGCTACCTTTTTAATTAATTTGTGGTGAATATTACGCGGATTTTCATGAAAAAGATATAAGCCGCCTTGCAGCCAGCCTACCGCATATCTTGCTCCCATTTTTTCACTTGCAGAATAAAACCACGGGGCCCGATATGTATTAACACGAAAATGTCCCTTTGGTGTTGAGTTATTTGCACCTGTTGAAACATAGAACTCGTATCTGGTTTTTCGACCACGTATTAAATAAGCGCGTTGTTTTTTTAATGAGACTACTATCTTATCTTTTTTAACATTCATCCCATGAGGATATGGCTTAATTTCAGAAGACTTAGTATAACTAATCGGTTTACGCATATATTCTCGTGGAATTTCAGTAACAGATTTTGCCAATATTTTTTTCTGACCAAAATTTAATATTTGTCCGCAAAAAATAATTAAAAAACTTACCATTATAAATTTATTCTTTTTTATTTTCACTATTTATTACTCACCTTCTTTAATTTATTTTCTAACTACGATGCATATACGTAAATTTTACCAACTTATTGGCATCTGAAAACTCATTTTTGTCATGCAGTACAACTACAATTCTTCCAGTGCCTTTTTTACAGCTGCCAACAAAACAATAGCCGGATCGTGGCGTCCAGCCTGTTTTCATATCATCGGTTTTGAAGGATTTAACGTTATATTTACGACCAGGCAGTGTATCATTATAGTTATGCAATTTCTGGCCTGCCACATACATCTCAGGTGTGACAAAAAATTTCATCAAACTGGGATAATCATGAGCAACATGATAACCAATTATTGCTAAATCTTTTGCCGATAATAAGTTTCCTGAACTCCAAGCACCTTTAACATAATATCCATAAGGTGCTAAATCACTGTTTTCAAGCCCTGAAGCTGATACGAAATTTGCGGAAAGATGCCATAGCTTTGCCTGTTTATTCATCATTTTGATGAATTTCTTATTTGAACCTGCAACCCATTGACCCAATCGAATTGCAGAGTTATTGTCGGAATCAATTATTGCTGAAGACATGATCTCTTTGACAGTATACTTTTTTCCTTTTTTTACATGAAAGTAGTTAAGATTGGGATTTTTGGCCATTTTTACCAATGTGCTAGAAAACTTGAGCTTTTTTTGCCAATCATGCGGATTACGGGCAAGCTTGCGCCTGGCTAAATAAATCGTCATTAGTTTCCCAGTAGATGCTGTTAAATAGCGCTTCTTCGCATTTTTTGCTAGCAGTACTTCTCCAGTCTTACGATCCAAAACTAAGTAAGCTTTTGCTTTGGTTTTAGGCTTTTTTCCATGAATATACTTAGTATATTGACCAACTGATTTGTCTTGATTGTGACTATAAACTGTAGTCTTATGTTTTTTCTTTTTAGTTTTTTGATCCACTTTATTGTTTGCACTATTGCTGTCAATTTGAATAGTTTCATCAGCCTGAACTACTGAAGCGCTCACAAAAAAAGCTGCTATTATAGAAAAAAGTCCAAAAATACACTTATTTTTGACTTGCACCTATACCTCCCTATACATTTTCAAATTTAAAATTACAGGTGATATTTTAAAATTAATTAACTATAAATTTTATTATATTATAAAATGGTAAATGTAGTTAAATTTTTTTAAAATTGATTGGAGCTAAAATGTTAAGCAAATCAAAACTATTTTTAATGTTTATCAGTCTATCATTTTTGGGAATATTCAGTTTTAGTGTAAAAGTTTCTGCAGATACTATCAGTACACAAACGATCACTAATCAGCCAAACAATGAACAAAAAGAGCAAAACCAATCTAAATCAGACATTAGTGATAATTCCAGTTTTGATAATAATCAGACTGTAAATTCTAATAAGAGTAAAGATAATTCTCAGTCCCACAAGTCAATCAACACTGATAAAAAACAAAAAAAAGCACCAAAGATTATCTATTTAAGGAAAAAAGGCAGTGGTAAAATTTATCAAACCCATTATCGCTTTAGTAAAACATTAACCAGTAAAAAAAGATCAGTCAAAAATTGGTATAAAAAACAAATTAGCTATAGCAAAATAGCGAAAACTAACAAAGGAACTTTTGTTAAGACCAAGTATGGGTGGCTGAATAAAAAAGCTTTCAATCAGTTTTTATTAACTAAAAATAAAATAAATTATAAAATGAAAATTATCAGAAATGCCAAATTGTATAACTTACCAGCTCACACTAACGAAGCTAGAAAAATAGGAACCAGTAAAAAATTACATTTGAAGAATAAGTGGGTTTATGTCAACATGATTGCCCATACTAATTTGCATGCAGTTTATTATCGTTTTAAACATCAAGGGAAAAATTATTGGATTTTAGGAAAAAATATCAAATATAATTTAAAATCTTTAGAGGGCAATAAAAAATCTCTTGAGCGTATTATCAAAATCGGTGAAAAAATGATTGATCATTCAAAATATGACGAAAAATCACGACATTTTGACTGTTCTAGTTTTATGAATTATCTTTTTACTAAAGCAGGCCATCATCTAGGATCAACCACATTTAGTCAATGTTATAATGGCAAACCCATTAATTATAAAAACAAAAAACGTGGCGATCTCATTTTCTTCGATGATAAAGACGATGGTCATTTAGCCCATGTTGGAATGTACCTCGGAAAAGGATTATTTTTACATGATAGTCCATACACTGACAACGGTGGGGTTGGAGTTTCCAGCTTACAAGATAAATTCTGGAACTCACGCAATTCAAAGTATTTATCAGTTCACTATCCTGATGGCATTGTCAGAAGAATTATGTAAAAATAACTAACCGCCTTTAGCTTAAGTCTAATTTTAATAAAATCTCTCGAAAAATAAAAAGACGTATTTGCAAATTGCAAATACGTCTTTTCTTATAACTTGTCCGATCGGACTACAATTATTTCAATGTAACTGTAGCGCCAACATCTTCAAGCTTAGATTTAATGTCGTTAGCTTCGTCTTCAGAAACGCCTTCCTTAACGTTCTTAGGAGCGCCATCAACAAGATCTTTTGAGTCCTTAAGGCCGAGACCAGTAATGTCACGGACAGCCTTAATAACCTTAACTTTTTCTTGGCCAGCTTCTGTCAATTCAACGTCATATGTTGACTTAGCAGCAGCTTCGCCACCAGCGGCACCTGCAGCAGCAACTGGAGCAGCAGCAGAAACACCAAATTCATCTTCAATAGCCTTTACCAGGTCATTTAATTCAAGAATTGAAGCACCTTTTAAGTCTTCAATAATCTTATCAGTATCTAAAGCCATACTTATTTATCCTCCGAAATTTTTAGATATAAATTATTTTATTTATTCTGCAGATTCATCTTTTGAATCAGCAACAGCTTTAACAGCATATGCGAAATTGCGTACTGGAGCTTGTAATACAGAAACAAGCATTGACAATAATCCTTCGCGACCAGGAATGGCAGCAAGTTCCTTGATTTCTTCTTTAGAAGTCAATTTACCTTCCAGCATACCACCCTTAATATCGATAACATCATAATCATCTTCGTATTTTGAAACGATACGAGCTGGTTCGGTAATGTCATCAGCATTATCAGTATAAATTACAGCAGTAGGACCTACAAAAGTCTCATCAAGACCTTCTATACCGGCCTTAGCAGCAGCACGTCTTAAGTAAGTGTTCTTAACAACCTTCATGTTAACATCGTTTTCACGAAGTTCCTTACGCATGTTAGTAACTTCTTCAACAGTTAAACCCAAGTAGTTAATTATTAAGATTGCTTTAGCAGCTTTAAGTTCTTCAGCAAACGCATCAACAAACTTTTCTTTTTCAGCAATAGCAGCTTTACTCAATCGATTTCACCTCCATCAAATTTAATAATAAATTCCATCAGGCCCAATTAAAAACTCCATGCCAAGAAAGACATGGAGTTTTAAACTCATCAATATCTTCTGGCCTCGGCGGGAAATTAAGGCGTCATGCCACCCGAGTCTTAGGTAGAATTTACTTTATTAAATATAACAGGAATGTAACTTAATTGCAAGCCAATCAGTTCTTTTTCGGCTGAGGTTTTATTAATTCGAATAATTCACCTGAAGTTTTGTAAATTACCCAACTGGCCAGATTCACAATATGATCACTTATTCTCTCTAGTAATCTGATGATAACAAAGTAGCTGGCAGAAGCTACAGCGGCATCAGGCTCCTGCTCAACCCCGTCTATAATCATTTGTCTGGCATTCTTATAATCTTTAAAAACCTTAGCATGTCCAAGTACCATTTGTCTGGCATTTTTCTCATCTTCTTGCACGTAAGCTGTTAATACTTGTACCAGCATCTCACGCACCTGATGAGTCATATTAGAAATTATTTTTTCGACCTCTGGAAGACGTGGATTACCTTTAACTCTGACAGTTTCAACGGCAATGCTATTCGCATTTTCTCCAATTCTTTCCAAATCTGTTGTAGCTTTTAAAATACTAATAACAACACGGAAATCAGTTGCAACTGGCTGTTGTAAAGCCATTAATTCCAAAGCCTTTTTTTCGATCTTGACAGCTTCTTTAGCTACTTCCTTGTCTTCCGCAATCATTTCTTGCGCCGTCTTTTTATCATGTTCAACGAATGAACGCGTACCCTTGTCAATCAAATCATTGACCAAGACTCCCATTTCCATAAACTGAGCGTTCAACTTTTTCAGTTCATCTAAAAATATTTCGTGCATAATCCACCTCCAAAATTAGCCAAAACGGCCGTTAAGATAATTGTTTGTCATTTCTTTTTTAGGTGACAAGAACATTTCTTGTGTCGAACCTGATTCAATCAATTCACCATTCATTAAAAAAGCTACCTGATCTGAAACCCGACTCGCCTGTTGCAAGTTGTGTGTCACCATAATAAAAGTATATTTCTGTTTCAAAGCCATTAATGTTTCTTCAATTTCTGAACTTGATATTGGATCTAAAGCAGAAGTTGGCTCATCAAGTAAAACAACTTCCGGTCTGATTGCCAGAGCCCGGGCTATACAAATACGTTGCTGTTGTCCTCCTGAAAAAGCAAGAGCATTACGTTGCAAACTGTCTTTAGTTTCAGTCCAAATGGCAGCTTGTTTCAAACTTTCTTCAACTCGCTGTTCGATCAATTCTTTATCTTTAACACCAGCTATGCGTAAACCATAAGCTACATTATCAAAAACTGAAAACGGAAACGGCGTAGGCTGTTGAAAAACCATTCCCACCTTCTTACGTAAAGCAACTAAATCAATATGAGAATGATAAATATCTTTTCCTTCTAAAAGTATCTCACCTGTAATATTAATATCGTCAATATCATCATTCATACGATTTAAGCAGCGCAAAAAGGTGGATTTGCCACACCCAGATGGTCCAATCAAGGCAGTCAATTTTTGAGCAGGAAAAGCTAAACTTATACCGTGTAAAGCTTCAAAACTGCCATACTTAAGTTTAACATTTTTAGCCTCCATCACATTTGTCATCAATAACGCCACCTTTATCCAAAACTACCCTGAATGTACTTCTCAGTAATTTCACCTTGAGGGTTGGTGAAAATATTTGTAGTAGTATCATATTCTAACGCATGTCCCAAGTGAAAGAATGCTGTATATTCACTAATTCTTGAAGCCTGCTGCATATTATGCGTTACCATAACCATAGTATATTTCTTTCTCAACTGCTTTAAAGTATCTTCAAGTTTTGCAGTAGACACTGGATCTAAAGCACTGGCAGGCTCGTCAAGAAGTAAAATCTCAGGTTTCAGAGCAATTGCACGCGCAATGCATAATCTTTGCTGCTGACCCCCCGAGAGAGCCAATGCACTTTGATCGAGTTTATCCTTTACCTCATCCCATAAAGCAGCGGCTCTGAGACTTTCTTCTACAATTTGGTCCAGTTTCTTTTTATTCTGCTGACCATTTGCTTTTAAGGCATAAGTGATATTTTCTCTAATTGACTTCGGAAAAGGATTAGGCTTTTGAAAAACCATTCCAATTGCCTTCCGCAATTCATAAACATTAATTTTGCTCTGATTAACATTAAGGCCATGAAACATGATTTTGCCGTCAACTCGTGCCACACGATCATTCATACGATTAAGTGAGCGCAAAAATGTTGATTTGCCTGAACCAGATGCTCCTATTAATGCAGTAATTGTATTTTTCTTAAAGCTTAGGCTAACATTAAACAACTTTTGAACTGTACCACCATAGAAAACACTCAAATCATTAGTTGAAATTGCACAGTCATCTTCAGGAAAGGTCTTAATGTAGGTTTTTTGTTTTTGCCAATTTTCCATAAGAACCTCCCTTTACTTTATTCTTGCGGCAGTAAGCCGTTTATAGATCCAGTTTCCCAACGCTCTAGCACCGAAGTTAAAGATAATGACAACAATGACTAGCAAAGCAGAAGTGGCAGCTGAAACCACATTCACATCTGGAATTATCCCCTCAGTATTTACTTTCCAAATATGTACAGCTAGCGTTTCTGCTGGACGCATTACATTCAAAAAACTAGTAGGACTGAACATATTCCAGTTAGAATAATCAACCGTTGAACCACTTTGACCTGCGGTATAAATCAAAGCTGCAGCTTCACCAAAAACACGCCCAGCGCTCAAAATAACACCAGTAATTATTCCTGGCAGGGCTGCTGGCAATACAATGCCGTGGATGGTCTTCCAATTAGATAAGCCCAGAGCCCAGCCAGCTTCTCTTTGGGTTTGAGGAACACCTTTAATGGCTTCTTCAATATTACTAGTAAGAGTTGGCAAGTTGAAAAAAGTTAGTGCTAAAGCGCCTGCGAGAATTGAAAAGCCAAATCCGAACTGAACCACAAATAAAAGATAGCCAAACAGACCAACAACTATTGAAGGTAAAGAGCTCAAAATTTCAATCGTGGTTCTGATTAACTGAGTGAACCAGTTATCAGGAGCATATTCGGCTAAATAAATGGCAGCACCGAGTGCAATTGGCATAGAAATTAGTAAGGTAAGTAATAAAAGATAGATAGAATTAAATAATTGGTCTCTAATTCCACCGCCTGCTTCAAAAGAGGATGATTCTGAACTCAAGAAATGCCACGATAAATGCGGTAATCCCGAAACTAAGATATTACCAAGAATACCAACCAAAAGAAGTACAACGATTCCGACTAAGAAATAAATTACGCCAGTAGCAATTCTATTTGTTTTTTTTGCGTTCATAATACTACTAACTCTTCTTTCCAATTAAATGTACCAAGAAATTAAATACCAGTGACATAATTAATAACAAAAGTGCCAAAGACCATAATGAATTGTTCGGCAAAGTACCCATAACAGTATTACCCATTTGACTTGTCAACTGACTGGTTAATGTTGCTGCTGGGCTAACGAGGTTATATGGCATTAATACTGCATTTCCGATTGCCATTTGTACAGCTAAAGCTTCACCAAAAGCGCGAGCCATACCGAAAATAACGGCTGTCATAATACGTGAGCGAGCTGCTCTCAGCACAACGTGATATATAGTCTGCCATTTCGTCGCACCAAGTGCTGCTGAAGACTTTCGCAAATCTTTGGGAATAGCTTTAAACGCATCAACAGTAAGAGAAGTAATTGTGGGCAGAACCATTACAAAAAGTATCAATGTGGCAGTTAAGATGCCAAAACCTGTTCCACCAAAAATAGTTCTAACAGCTGGAACAACTACCATTAAGCCAATAAAGCCATAAACTACAGAAGGAATACCTACTAAAAGCTCCATTACGGATTGCAGTAACTGCACTCTCTTACCCGATTCATATTCTGTCATGAATAAAGCAACTGCAATCGAAAACGGTGTTGCAATCAAAGCAGCCAAAAGTGTTACAGCAAATGAAGTTACAATCATTGCTGCAGCACCCACATGGTTTTTACCAGCATTAGGATTCCAGTCAGTAGAAAACAGAAAATGGAAAATGTTCACTTTATTATCAATAAAAGTTGCTAAACCATGCATGCCAACAAAACCAATGATTGCAACTATTAATATTCCTATTAATATAATTGCCAAAAATGTTAATCCTCTGCCCCACCATTCTTGTCGTGTTTCTTTTGATGGTTTAGTTAAGCGATCAACATCAATATTTTTGGGATCAATACCTTTAAACTTAACATGCGGTACTTTTTGTTCGGCAAGAGCATTCTCAACAACTTGTTGTAAATCTTGTTCTTTTTTTGCCATTTTATTTACCTATCTTCGTAATTTTATTTTGACTATCACGCGAAACTTTCATTTCATGTACACTTATATAGCCAATTTTAGGAACTAAATCTTTTTGAACTTTTTTACTCAATACGTATTTAATAAAAGCTGCAGTAGGCTTATTCGGTTTGCCTTTTGTATACATATGCTCATAAGACCAAAGTGGCCACTTGTTCGTAGGTATGTTTCTATTATCTGGTTGAACGTTATTTATACTTATTTTTTGAATATTTTGGTCATTAGCATAAGGAAAAGAAATATAAGAAATAGTACCCGGTGTAGAATTGACAATTTTTTTGACAGTTCCATTTGAATCCTGTTCTTGAGAATTAATTGCTTCTTTTCCATTTAGAACCAAGTCCTCAAATGTCGATCGCGTACCACTCCCACGAGAACGGTTGATCACAATAATTGACTGATTTTTGCCACCCACTTGACGCCAATTTTTAATTTTACCAGTAAAAATATCAGAAAGTTGTTTAGTAGATAAATTTTTAACTCCGACACCCTTGTTTGCAATTGGCACAATACCAACTACTGCCACAGGATAATCTTCTAATTTTTTTGCATCAATACCCTTTTGGGTCTCAGCATAAACATCTGAAGTGCCTACTTCAACGGCTCCGGCTTGAACTTGACTTAAACCAGTACCGGATCCTCCACCCTGAACTACAATGTTGCTGCTCATGTGGGCTAAGTGATAGTCATTACCAGCTTGTTCTATTAAAGGTTGTAAGGCACTGGAGCCAACAATAGTAATTTTTTCTCGGTTTTGACTGCAACCTGCCAAAAATAGGGACATAAATAATATTAATGTCAGCAGTCTGCCTAAATTACTTTTTTTCATATAAAATTCCCTCAATTAAACAAATAAAATTTAGCTCTAGTTTATCAAAACTTTTACCTTTGACCAATCATAAATACTCGTAAATAGATAAAAAAAGCAACCTGCTTAATCGGCAAAGTTGCTTTAATTAATTGTTCAATTTTAGTCCAGATTTAATGGATCAAGTTTAATCCCAGGTCCAAAGGTTGCAGCTACAGCAACACTCTTAATGTATTGACCTTTAGCAGCAGATGGACGCGCACGTAAAATAACGTCACGCAATGCATCAAAGTTTTCAATTAATTGCTCATCAGTAAATGAAACTTTACCAATAGCAGCATGAATAGCAGCTTGACGGTCAACACGGTATTCAACTTGACCAGCTTTTACGTTCTTAACGGCTTTTTCAATATCCATTGTAACGGTACCAGTCTTAGGGTTTGGCATTAAACCTTTAGGTCCAAGTACACGACCTAAACGACCAACTTTTGCCATCATTGTTGGTGTAGCAACAACAACATCAAAGTCTAAGTAACCGTTCTGTACTTTTTCAACTAAGTCGTCAGAACCAACTTCATCAGCACCAGCAGCCTTAGCTTGTTCAGCTTGAGGACCCTCAGCAAATACAATAACTTTTTGTGTCTTACCAGTACCATTAGGCAAAACCAGTGAGCCACGAATTTGTTGGTCTGCTTGTTTAGGGTCAACGCTCAAATTGTATGAAACTTCAACTGAAGCATCAAAGCCTGCGTATGAAGTTTCTTTAACTAACTTCATTGCTTCAGCAACTGAATATAATTTCTTTGAATCTACTTTTTTAGCAGCTTCTAAATATTTTTTACCATGCTTTGGCATGTGATTTCCTCCTTAATATGTGGTCAAGCGAGCTAAAGCTCTCCCACCTAAATTGTTATAAATAACAGGATTAGTCTTCGACTTCGATACCCATGCTTCTAGCAGTACCTTCGATCATCCGCATAGCAGCTTCGACATCAGCAGCGTTAAGGTCCTTCATCTTAGTTTCAGCAATTTCCTTAACTTGATCCTTGGTAACCTTACCAACTTTCTTGGTGTTTGGTTCACCGGATGCCTTGTCAATCTTAGCAGCCTGCTTCAAAAGTACTGGAGCTGGTGGAGTCTTAGTTACGAATTCGAATGAACGATCTTCGTATACTGTGATGACTACAGGAATAATCATGCCCTTTTGGTCAGCAGTTCTAGCATTGAAGTCCTTAGTAAAGCCAACAATGTTAATACCAGCTTGACCTAAAGCTGGACCAACTGGAGGAGCAGGTGTTGCAGCACCAGCTGGTATTTGTAATTTAACAACATTTATAACTTTCTTTGCCACGGTCAAAACCTCCTTGATTCCGTGCGTGGTTAAAATGGAAAAGTTACCTACTTTTCCTCCCACAATAATAAAAGTACTTTAATATATTATCATCGATTTAGTAATTTTGCAATAAATGACTTATTACTAACTAATTTTCTTTACTTGATCATAATCAAGCTCAGTTGTGGTAGCACGACCAAACATGTCAACGGAAACAAACAATTTATATTTATCAGGTTGAATTTCAGTAATTTTTCCTTCAACACCGTTAAAGGCTCCATCAATGATCGTAACAGTTTCACCAATTTCAAAGTCAATTTGCGGTCTTTTAGCAGGTTCGCCTTGTTGACGTAAAAGCCTGTTAACCTCGTCTTCTAAAAGTGGGGATGGCTTAGAACCACCACCATGCGAACCAACAAATCCAGTTACATTTGGTGTGTTCCGCACAACAAACCAGCTTTCATCAGTCATTACCATTTCAACTAAAACATAACCTGGGAAGATCTTTTCTTCGACTTCTTTTTTCTTGTTATTTACCTTTTCAATCTTTTCCTGTTCAGGAACCATTACTCGAAAAATATAGTCTTGCATCCCCATACTTTGAGCTCGCGACAGCAAGTCTGATTTGACCTTGTCTTCATAACCTGAATAAGTATGAAGGACATACCATTGCTTTTTAGTAGTTTCTACCATTATTACGTATTCTCCTTATATTTTTGGCAAACAAAAAAGCCTCTGCTCCAGAGGACTTTCTAATTAATATTATTGTATCACAAATTAAAAAACTGTGCTATTACATAACTATTTGTGTAACATTAGTCAACAACAGATCAAGTAGCCCTAAATATGCAGCAAACAAAATTGAAGAAACAATTACGATTCCGGTGTCGTGACGGTTTTGTTTTGCTGTTGGCCAAGTAACCAGCTTCATTTCCTCAACTACACTCTTAAAGAATTTAACCATAATTACCTCGTTTCTTTATGTAACGTCATTTTACCACAGTGTTTACAAAATTTTTTTAATTCTAGTCGCTGAGTGCGATTCTTACTTGCAGCGATTGAGTAATTACGAGAGCCGCAGATGCTGCAAGCTAATGATGCTTTTTTCACTGCCATAATCTCACTTCCAAACTATTGTATTTTAGCAAAAATGGCTAACTTAAGCAATTAATTTAATAATTATTTGCAAACTTAATTATTACAAAACAAAAGCAGTTGCTCATTCAAGCAACTGCCTTTGTAGTAGCCAAACAAATGCGTGACCACAGTGCGTAGAACATTGTATTAGTCGGATTTACTTCTTAAGATTTTCATTAACGAAGGATTCGATTTTATCGTCAGAGTCTTTCAGGAATGGAAGCATAGCTTCTTCCGTTTTAATGGTGTCTCTGCCATTCTTTTCCATAAAATAATCCCAAAGGGCATCTCTAACTGGAAGATCTGAATCACTCCAGTCAAAAACTTCTTTCATGTGACGATCTAACAATGCAGTCTTCATAACTTCATCAGCCATCTTAACTACCTCCTAAAATTTATTCTACAAGACCCATTATACCGCAATTTCCAGATGTCAACTACAAAAATACTAATTGAGGAGTGTTTGACGCATTTTCTGCACGAGTCGTGAACGCGCTCTTGATAAGGTTAATTTACTAATTTTTAATTTTTGGATAACTTCTTTTTGTTCTATTACGCCAAGTCCTATTAATAATGCATTGGTCTCCAAATGAGACAACCTGCCCGTTAAAATTGCAATATTCTCACTTAAAGGAATTTCCGGTATAGAAACAAATGATTTATCTAAAGGCAATAAATTGTTTTTCTTAGCTGTTTCTAACGAAACGGATTGCTTCAAAGCCTGCCGGCGATAGGCATTATCATACCTTACGAGTGAACGTGCATGGTTAATCAAACGTGTTTTAAAATAACTGCCAAATTTTCCTTTATTTAAGTCAAAACTTATTGCGGAAGCATGACAAATAATCATTGCATCTTGTTCCCAATCTTGACAGTCATAATAGCGAACATGATACAAATTCTTCACCTTGTTAATCAATGGTTTATAAAGAAAACACAAATCTAATATAGCTTCATCCTCACCATTTTTTATTTGCCTAATAAGTTCCGCCTCACTTTTAATATTTATTTCAGTATTCTTCATTTGATTTCTCCTATTTAAATTTTTATTGAAGAATACAGTAACTAAATAAGCCCAAAAATCGAACCTAAGTTCAAACTCAGCAACTATTTTTTACTGTTAGCTCGGCTGCAACAAAAAACTAAATTTGTTAAAACCGCATTAAATTAAAAAGAGAATATTACTTTATTTGGCAACAAAAATACACTCTGATTAATCAGAGTGTAAGAAAAACTATTTAAGAGGATTGCGGCTGTTAAGCATCTGATAAAGCAAAACACCCGTCGCAACACTAGCGTTCAGTGATTGCACATGGCCCACCATAGGTAAAGTCAGCATTTGATCCATCTGCTCTTTAAGAAGACGTGAAATTCCTTTACCTTCATTGCCGATTACCAAGACAGTTTTGCCATTACTGTCCCACTGCCGATAATCTGTACCTGTCATATCAGTACCAAAAAGCCAATAGCCACGTTTTTTCAATATTTTCGCAGTTTGTACCAGATTATTTACCCTTGCTACTGGCACATAATCAATTGCTCCAGTTGAAGTTTTAGCTACAACAGAAGTTAACCCGCTAGCTCTTCTTTTAGGAATGATAATGCCGTCAACTCCAGTGGCATCTGCTGTTCTCAAAATAGAGCCCAAATTATGAGGATCTTCAATTGAATCAAGCATCAGTAAAAACGGTTCGTGATTGCTGTGGTCAAATTGATCTAGCAGTTGATCCAGATCGGCATATTCAAAACTAGCTACCGTTAAAACTAATCCTTGATGATTTCCACCTTGAACCAATTTATCTAATTTGTTTTTGGGTACCGTTTGGACAATTAACCCCTTCTGCTTAGCTAAGGTAAATACCTGACTCGCAAAATTTTCTTTAATGCCCTGCTGTAAAAATATTTTGTTGATATGATCGGCATCTTGAGTTTTTAAATAATCCAGTCCCGCATGCCTGCCAAAAACAAAATCTTTGTCATTTGAAGTCATATTCCTCTATGCCCCCATTTTCAATAGTTTTAATACACCATTTGGTCAGCTGCTCTATACGATCTTTTTTGTTTAACAGTTCTAAGTAACCCCAAATAGCTTCAAAACCTGTAGATAACTGATAAGTAGCCAAACTGGTATTTTTTGCTTTAGTATAGGTTTTCGAATTGCGACCGCGGTGAAAAGTTGCTACTTCATCTTCAGTAAGCAAATTATCTTCCTGAAGCTTAGTGATTAATGCTGCCTGCGCTTTGGCCGACACATAATGAGTAGCTCTTCTTTGCAAGACTTGGGGTTTAACAATGCCACATTTAATTAAATGTCTCCTAATAAAGATTTCATAAACTGCATCTCCCAGATAAGCTAATGTTTGCCCATTTAAAGTATCCGGATTAACATCATTTTCTATCATTTTTTTAGTTTGATTCACGTAGCCACCTTGTTCCTTGTGGTGTATCTTCAACTGTAATGCCCATTTGCTTAAGTTCATCCCGCAACGCATCGCTTTGTGCCCAGTCCTTGTTTTGACGCGCTTGCTCGCGCTTTTTAATGAGCTCTTGGACCTTTTTGTCGTCGCTTTTATTATTAGCATTAACTAATTTTTGAACATCTATTCCAAAAATAGCTAACCATTTCGTCAATAATTCTGCAGAATGGTCAAGAGCATCTTTATCAGCATTTTCGGCATTAATATTAGCATTAATTTCCGGTAATAAATCGTAAATGGCAGTTAAAGCATTCTGAACATTAAAGTCATCGTCCATAGCATTAATAAATTTATGCTGTGTCTCTTGAATTTTATTGTCTAAAATTTCTGACTTTTCACTATCTGTTTCATCTTTTAGTCGATATTCAAGATTGTTAAGAGTATTCTTAAACCTCTGCAAAATAATTTGTGCTTGTTTTAAATTATCAGTCGAATAATTAATTTGTTTTCTATATTGAACACTGGCCATAAAGAAGCGCAACACTTGTGGATCAACTTTTTGCAATAAATCATGTACAGTCACAAAGTTATGCAATGACTTGGACATTTTTTCTGCATCTGCTCCAACTGTAACAAAACCATTATGCATCCAATAGTGAACAAAGGGTTTACCAGTTGCTGCTTCACTTTGAGCAATTTCATTTTCATGATGAGGAAATTCCAAATCTTGACCACCACCATGAATATCAATTGTTTCACCTAAATATTTTGTAGCCATTACTGAACATTCAATATGCCAACCGGGACGGCCCTTGCCCCAAGGAGAAGCCCAAGCTATTTCATCAGGTTCCTTTTGCTTTTTCCATAAAGCAAAATCTATTGGGTCCTCTTTACGTTTTTGTTCTTCTTCATTAACATGTTCAGAAGCACCCTCTTCAAGCTCTGCAAGATTTTGGCTGCTAAGAGCACCATAATTTTTAAATTTTCTGGTACGATAATAAACATCACCATCTGACTCATAAGCATAACCCTTAGAAATCAGTTTTTGGATAAATTTAATAATTTCGTTGACTTCGTGAGTTGCACGGGGATTTTTAGTTGCCGGCTTAACGTTTAAAGCTGCAATATCTTCACGATATGCTTTAATGTAACGCTCAGCTAATTCAGGTACAGTAACATTTTCAGCTTTAGCCTCAGCGATCATTTTATCGTCTACGTCAGTAAAATTGGACACAAAATTTACCCTAAAATCGCGAAATTCTAAATAGCGCCTAATGGTGTCAAAAGCAATAACGCTCCTGGCATTACCAATGTGAATATAATTATATACAGTTGGTCCACAAACATACATTGTTACCTGACCTGGGTTTATCGGCTTAAATTCTTCTTTAGTATTAGTTAAAGTGTTGTAAATTTTCACTGTGGCTAACTGACCTTTCTACATTCTATATCTTATTTTACCAGAAACTTTAATCAATTTTTTTCAACCAAAAGTTTACAATCTTGTTTTTTGCGATAATCAGGTTTTGCCTAACTGAAAGTTAAAACAGCGTATTTCTCCCATTCAATAATAGAATAATACGCTGTTTTGATAACTATAAGCCGTTTTCACTCATTTGCTTGAGAGTTAAATCTAAATGCTCTAACACACGCTTTTTGCCTAAAAGCTCCATAGCTTCACCAATTCCTGGTCCCACCATTGATCTGGTAGTAGCAATTCTAATTGGCATGAATAAACGTCTACCTTTAATTCCTGTTGCCTTACGAGTTGCTTGTACAGCATTCATTATTTGAGGAGCAGTAAACCGTGGAATCAAATCAATTTGCTTCTTAAATTCTTCAATTACCGGTCTAGCGTCATCTTTACGAATTTCTTCAATTTCTTTTTCACTTAAGTCTTTAGGAGCATTAAAGAAAATTTTTGCCAGGTCAACGATCTGCTTTGTATATGACATTTGAACAGA
The DNA here is from genome assembly GCF_019972815.1 of Lactobacillus huangpiensis. Classification (GTDB taxonomy): domain Bacteria; phylum Bacillota; class Bacilli; order Lactobacillales; family Lactobacillaceae; genus Lactobacillus; species Lactobacillus huangpiensis. The sequence continues at coordinate 211,333 of NZ_BPPA01000002.1, read as the reverse complement.
ATAGATGTTAACTAACTGTCTGACCCACTCCATTTTTTCCGGATTTGGATCTTTTTCAACCAAACCTGCTTCTTGCAAATTATTAAGTGCCAAGTCTAAAAGAGTATCACGATCAGCCTTTTTAATATACTGGTTGTTAATCCACTCCAATTTCTTCTGATCAAAAGCAGCAGGAGAATTAGATAATCTTGCCGGATCAAATTGCTTAATTAACTCACGTTGGCTGAAAATCTCGCTTTCGCCAACTGGAGACCAGCCTAATAATGTAATAAAGTTAAACATTGCATCAGGCAGATAGCCAAGGTCTCTGTATTGCTCAATGAATTGTAAAACAGATTCATCACGCTTTGAAAGTTTTTTACCAGTTTCAGAATTAATAATTAAAGTCATGTGACCAAATTTTGGCGGCTCCCAGCCAAGAGCCTCATAAACTGCTAATTGTTTAGGCGTGTTTGAAACGTGATCATCTCCACGCAAAACGTGAGTAATTTTCATCAGGTGATCATCAATTACCACTGCAAAGTTGTAAGTAGGCATGCCATCGCGCTTTTGAATGACAAAATCACCACCGATGGTATCAGACTCAAAACTAAGATGCCCCTTGACAATATCATCCCAAGAATATGTTTCCATTTCAGGAATATGAATACGAACAACCGGTTTTAAGCCCTTTGCCTTTGCCTGCTTTTGCTTTTCAGCAATTTCATCTGCTGTCATTCCCTCATATTCATACGTGTAGTGAGGTGCAATGCCCATTGCACGTTGTTCTTCACGTTGTTCTTCTAATTCTTCCTCAGTTTTATAAGAGTAATAAGCTTTACCCTCATCAACCAGCTGCTTAATGTATTTATTATAGATGTCTTTTCGTTCAGATTGACGATATGGACCATAATCGCCACCCTTGTCAGGACCTTCATCCCAATCAATACCAAGCCAGTGCAAGTTTTCCATTTGCGACTCTGAACCGCCTTCAACATTACGCTTCTGGTCAGTATCCTCAATTCTTAAGACAAAAGTTCCTTTATTATGACGCGCAAATAAATAATTAAATAGCGCAGTTCGTGCATTTCCAATATGTAAGTGCCCTGTTGGACTTGGGGCATATCTTACCCGAATTTTTTGTTTAGCCAAAATTCATGCCTCTTTCAAAAAGTAAATATAAACAATTTAAGTTTACGCGTAATAGAAAAAAAGTTCAATGTTCGTTAGCCTAAAACTAGTTTTAAGGCTTGCGGTATACTTGAAACGGGGATAACTTCAATTCCAGCGTTCTTTAGACTTGCACGCATATTGTGTTTCGGGATAAAAATACGCTTAAACCCAGTTTTAGCAGCTTCTTTAATTCGTGCATCTATTTGATTAACACGTCGTACCTCACCAGTTAAACCAACTTCACCAACAAAACAATCAGTTGGCAAAATTTCCTGATTTTTATAACTTGATGCGATAGCCATGACAACGGCTAGGTCAACTGCTGGTTCGTTCAGTCGAATTCCACCAGTAGCAGTTAAATATACATCCTGATTTTGCAACATCAAGTTGCCTCGTTTTTCTAGAACAGCCAGCAATAATCCCGCCCGATTATAATCAATGCCCGAAGTAGTTCTTTTGGCATAACCAAAAGCCGTAGGCGTAACCAAAGCCTGAATTTCTGCCAAAATAGGTCTTGTTCCTTCAAGAGAGACAACAATTGCCGATCCAGTTGATTTTGGCAGACGTTCATCTAAAAATATAGCTGAAGGATTAGTAACTTCTTTTAAACCTTTATTAACCATTTCAAACATGCCTATTTCATTGGCAGCGCCAAATCTGTTTTTCACAGAATGTAAAATACGGTAGGCATGGTGTTCATCACCCTCAAAATAAAGAACAGTATCTACCATGTGCTCTAGTATTTTGGGACCGGCAATCGCACCTTCTTTTGTAACATGGCCAATAACAAAAACGGTAATAGCATCCATTTTGGCAATTTTCATTAGTTCACTAGTAACTTCTCTTACCTGTGAAGCTGATCCTGTCATTGAGTCTAAGCTTGGTTCATTCATTGTCTGAATTGAGTCAATGACAACAAAATCCGGCTCTAAGTCGGAAATTTGTTGGCTAATGTCTTCCATGTCTGTTTCTGGATAAAGCATCATATCATTAGCTGGCAGTCCTAAACGGTCAGCCCGGAGCTTAATCTGATTGGCTGATTCTTCCCCCGAAACATACAGCACTTTATATTGATTAGCCAATTCGCTCATGATTTGCAACATTAAAGTTGATTTGCCAATGCCAGGGTCTCCTCCAATCAAGACTAATGAACCTGGAACAATACCCCCTCCTAAAACTCTGTTAAGCTCTTCCATACTGGTTTGTACACGTTCTTCTTTTTCTGCTTTAACATTTTCCAATTTAACCGGTTCACTAATTCCAGTTTTCTTGATAAGCCTGCTGGGACTGCCTTTAGTTGAACGGTTTTGCACTGCTTCAGTTTCTTTTTCAAACTGATTCCAAGCTCCGCAATTGGGACAGCGCCCTAAATAACTAGCAGAAATGTAACCACAAGAACGACATTTATACTTTGTTTTTAGTTTTGCCATTTAGCTTCCCTTCTTGTTTGTTGAACCAAAGCCATTTATTCTTTGTCTGTCAATAGGCACATCATTATCAGTTTTTAAATAATGAATAAAAATCCCCTGACCGATTCGGTCACCTTGATGAATCTGAATAGGTCTCACCCCATAGTTAATTAATTGAACAAAGATCTCGCCTTCATTGGCATCATTATTATAATAATCGGAATCAATGACACCAACCCCATTTGGAAGTGCAAGGTTTCTTTTAAAAGTATTTGATGACCGATTTGCCAGCAATAATACCTCGTCCTCAGGCATATATGCTTTCACTCCTGTGGGAATTAAAAAAGGTTTAAGGACATGTTCAGCCATTTCATAATCTTGTTCGTATAGTTGATGACCATTACGGATCAGCCTAAAAATACGGACAAAATTAAGCCTCCAAATACTTGGAATTAATACATCTTTTGCTGCAGCTAAGTCATAGCCTGCACTAGCAATCGTTTGTCTTCTTGGTAAAGTAACATTTTTATTTTTATATTTAGATACAATCTCAAAGCCCCGAATCTTTTCCATGTTATCTCCTTTAAAACTTTTAAACACTATTTTACATTAAATTGCAGACATTATCTGAAATCTTATATAATTAGGTACGTAAAATTTTTACTTTTGAAGGGAGAATAAATGTTTAATGTAGATGATCCCCACCAATTTTTTCGCGAAGACGATGATAATGGGGAAATGGTTTATAGTTGGACAATGGACAAAATTGAGCGTAAAGATGCTACAGTTTGGATTATGAATCACTTCTTCGTCAATCCCAAAATGAATAGCAAAAAGATTTTACATGATCAAATGAAAATAGTAATGTTTATTGCTCAAAAATCTCATCTGCCCGTTTGGCCACTTGATCCTTTAGTTATTAATTACTTTAATGAGCATCCAGATTTTGAATCAATTTGGTATCACAAACCAAGTCCAAAAAACGGTTCTATTTAGTATTGAAAGATTAAATAAGTAAGGTAAAAACAAATACTTTTTTAACAATAATTAAATTTTCAGAGATAGACTACTTCAGTCGGATAAGCTAAAATAGTATTAATTTGTTTAAGGAGGATCTATTTAATATGACAAAAGAAATTACAAGTGCAGCCATTGATGATTTCACAAAAGATTTAGCGAATCACTCTGGTATTAATATTGCGAGTCATGCCGCCCAAGAAAATGGCATCTATAAAGCTAGTCAAAACTTGCAATCTAAGATTGATTTAACACCAACCTTTTCAGTAGAAATTGATACAGGCAAGCCTGCTGATCAAAAGCAGTCCGGTCGTTGCTGGATGTTCTCTGCATTGAATACTATGCGCCACCCAATCCAAAAGGAATATAAGATTAAGGATTTTGAATTATCACAAAATTACACTAATTTCTGGGATAAATTTGAAAAATCAAACTTTTTCTTTGAAAATGTGATTGCTTCAGCCAAGAAACCACTCGGTGACCGTAAAGTTAGCTTCTTGTTTGCTACACCACAACAAGACGGTGGTCAATGGGACATGCTTTGTGGTCTAGTAGAGAAATATGGAATCGTACCTAAGTCAGTTTATCCAGAAACAGCTAATTCCAATAATTCAAGTGCTTTAAATGATACTTTGAATACCCTTTTGCGTAAAGATGGCTTAGAATTACGCAATTTAGTTAACGCCGGCAAGTCAGAAGATGAAGTTGAGCAACGCAAGAATGACTTTTTAAACGAAGTCTTCCGCATTTTGGCTATTTCATTAGGAGTTCCGCCAAAGAAATTTGACTTTGAATATAAAGATGATGATGGTAATTATCACCGTGAAGCAGGAATTACGCCTAAGGAGTTCTTTGATAAATTCGTAGGCATGAATTTGGAAGATCACGTTTCAATCATTAATTCACCTACAGATGATAAACCATATCATAAAGTTTTTTCCGTTGAGTACTTGGGTAATGTTGTTGGTGGTCGGCAAGTTCGCCATCTTAACGTCAAAATTTCTGAAATGAAAGATTTGATTATTAAACAACTTAAAGCTGGAGAAGTTGTTTGGTTTGGTTCAAATGTTGGTAAAGATTCAGAAAGACAACTTGGTTTGCTAGATACAGATATTTACAAGCGCGATGAGCTATTTGACGTTGACTTTTCAATGTCAAAAGCAGATATGCTTGATTCCAGTGAAAGTATGATGGATCACGCTATGGTTATCACTGGTGTTGACTTAGTTGATGACAAGCCTACTAAATGGAAGATTGAAAACTCTTGGGGAGAAAAGCCTGGCTTTAAAGGTTACTTTGTAATGAGCGATTCCTGGTTTGACAGTTTTGTTTACCAAGCAGTTATCAACAAGAAATTCTTGCCTGATGACTTAAAGAAAGCTTTTGATGAAGGTGCTAAAGACCCAATTCAATTATTACCTTGGGATCCAATGGGCGCATTAGCATTTAAGTAAAATTATTAGTTATATAAAATTAGTTAAAATATAAAACAGCATTGAGGAATTTTCTCAATGCTGTTTTTATTAGTTTGAACAAATATTTAAAGCTATTTTATTCGTCTTGCAGTATTCCATGATGCAATATGAATCGACGATCATATTTAAGTTCATTAATTTGATCATGGCTGGCAACTACAACGATTTTATTTTGCTGTTTTAATTTTTTCAACATGGTTACAAATAAGCTAATACTCTCCTGATCAATTCCACGAGCTGGTTCATCCAGCAAAATGATATTTTGGTTTTCCATCACAGCTTGAATGATACCAACCTTTTGTCTCATGCCAACAGAGTACTTAGCAATAGGTTCTGGATCATCTGGATCAAGCATAAAATATCTTAGTAATCCTCTGACTTCTTTTTCATTAAACCGTTTATTAAGATTAGCCAGAAAATGAAGATTGGTCATTGCCGATTCATATTCTAAAAAATCAGGATTTTCAATTAGTGCCCCAACAATATCATTTTTATCCAGCCTAATTTCACCACTGTCTGCCTCTAATAAACCGGTAATAATTTTAAAAATAGTGGACTTTCCAGAACCATTAATACCAGAGATATGAATCAGTTCTCCTGGCTTAGCTAGCAAAGATACGTTTTTTAAAACCAGCTTCTGACCGAAAGATTTTTTTATTTGCTTAAGCTCTAACATTATTTCTCCTTAAAAGCCACCATAAATTTCATGAATAGCCCTATATAATTCGTCATACAAAGGACTATAACTAATCAAAATATTTTTCTCTATATAGTAATGGTAAATTAAATCTATAATTATGACTATAAACAATAATAAGTATGGCCTATGCCAGTTGTAGCCTCCGACTAGCAACCAAAGTAGAAGTAAAAAAACAAATACATGCAGTATTATGAGTTCAGTGCCCAAAATAGGGTTGCCAAATTTAAATAAAGGGTAACCAGTTAAAAAATAAGGTACAAATAATCCTAATACAAATAATAAGCAATAAATTGCAGCCAGTACTATTAAATGAAATATCATCCACCTTCTCTTTCTTCTTACCGTTATAAACACATTAATGTTGCGAAAAGTAAGTATCTGTTTATAAAGTAACAAGAAGATCGCTGGTTGCAAATATAAAGATACCAAATGAAAATTGAGGTATTCATTTGGCAATTCCATAGTTTCTGGCAAACCTGTTTTTATCAGGATAATGCTACCTGTTAATCCTATAAAAAATATGAGAAAACCGGTTAAAACAAGCTTGCGTTGTATTCGCTTTAAACGCATAATCAGCCCAGCCTTCTTTTTTTCTTCCGCCAAAGTTGAATCAGGCAAGCAGCAAATAAAAGATAAATCAGTGCCACCGTCATAAAAAGTAAATATGAATTAATCGGTGGCAAACGCGAGGCTAACGCAAACTGACCCGGTGCAAGTACAGCAAATGGAAACCACGAATACGAGACAAAAAGCAAAAATTTATTGCCCATGGACATTAAGACTGACAATAAAGTCAAACCTAAACCCACGCACGGACCTAAGATTAGATAAATACTATTTTTTGTTACAAAAAGACCAATGCTGAAAATAAAAACAGCAAAAATACCCCAACCAACAGCAGCTAATATAACATACGAACATAAATCGATCAGTTGGTTAGTAGAAAAATATCCTGGTCTGACACCAATATACAATTTTCTGGGTCTAATTTTAAAGAAAAATGGATAATAAAATACTCTAATCAATGCTAACTGGTAGAGATTAGTCATCAAAGAAAATAGAAATCCAACAATAAAGGAATTAATAATTCCACCTTTTATAAAATCATGATAGCCAATTCTTTGTTGAACAGCACCGAACATATTATTATTTTTACAATAGATTAGGAGACCAGCTCCAAAAGTGGGAACGAATGCTAACATCATAACTAAATTTATGATATTTTCATTCCAGCCATTCGGCTGAATGGAAAAGAAAAGCATAACAGAAATGTCAACCGCTTTGCCGTTTAATGGTATTAATCCAGCCCCATCTTTAAAAGCCAAGACAATTTGCCAGGTAGTTAAGAGAAGATAAATAATTAAAATAATCAGAATAAATTTTTTGGTTCGGCTTAGCATTGGCACCATCCTCATATTAATATATCTTTGAATACTATATCAGGTATAACATCAATTATCAAATAAATGGTGTGCTAAAAAAGAGAGTTACAAAAAATTAACCTAATTTTTATTGGAAATGTCTTATTTTTGCTTTTCGCTCATATGGATCCTTTAAACAAAATCCGAAATTTAATTTAGCCCGACCTCCTTAACAAAACGCATAAAGGCTGCTTTGCCATCAGCGGTTTGCTTGAAAACTCCTGCATCTTCTAAGACACGAGCAAAAATGAGACCCAATTCCTTTTGCAAAATCTGATCTGTATTTTCATTGGTTATTTCATACTTTCTTTTAATTTTCTTAGCCCAGTCAAGATGCATTTGTGCAATATTGTTAGGCTGGTCAAGCAAAAACTTTTTTACCTCAAGTAATTCAGGTTTCAATCGCGGTGGAAAAATTGCTAATCCCATTACTTCAATTAAACCGATATTTTCTTTTTTAATATGCTGCACATCAGAGTGAGGGTGGAAAATACCATCAGGATACTTAGCCGATGTCTGATTATCTCTGAGAACTAAATCAAGTTCATAAATTTGACCATGTAAACGAGCAATTGGAGTTATTGTATGATGAGGCATATTAGCAGTAAACGCTCTAACAGCAACTTTTTCATCACTATAACTTTGCCAAATTGTAAAAATTTTATCTGCTAGTTTTACCAAACTTTTTTGATTTTGACTTCTTAGCCGGATAACTGACATGGGCCACTTAACAATACCTGCTTCTACATCATTAAATCCACTAAAATTAAGTGTTTTTACCACTGGTGCTTTTTCCATAGGAAAGCGATGCTTTCCACCCTGGTAATGTTCGTGAGACAAGATTGAACCACCTACAATCGGCAAATCCGCATTGCTACCAACAAAGTAACCAGGAAATTTGTTAACTATTTCCAGTAAATTAGCAAAAGTCTGTTCATTGATTACCATCTTTTCATGTTTTGGTGACAAGAAAATACAGTGTTCATTAAAATAGGCGTATGGTGAATATTGAAAACCCCAAGTTTCATTTCCCAACTCAAAACGAATGATACGGTGATTTGTGCGAGCGGGATAATTTACTTGACCCAAATAACCTTCATTTTCCATGCACAATTGACATTGCGGATAAGAGACAGCCGGATTATTTTTAGCAGCTGCAATATCCTTTGGATCCTTCTCCGGCTTGGAAAGATTAATTGTAATTTCAAGATCGCCATACTCGCTTTCAGCAACAAAATAAATGTTTTTTGCAATAGCTCGAGTCTTGATATAATCGCTGTTTTTACTCAAAAGATAAAAATTAGCTATCGCTTTTTGGGGTGATTCTTTATAAGTACTCCAAAATTTCTGGTTCACTATACTAGGTCTAGGCACAATGAAATTTAACAGCTGTGCACCTAAAATGTCTTCCGCTGAATTAGCTTTAGCGCATTTACCTGTTATTTGAGCAACTTTAACCAATTCGTCTTTAAGGTCTAAAAGATCTTTTTTGTTAGTTTTAACTTTTCTTGCATCATCGCCAACAAGAGCCAATATTCTATTGCGTAAGTATATCCGATCTAATTCTGTGAATTCGCTTTGTGCAATTATTAGTGTAATAAATTTCTCAACTAAATTATTTTCACTCATCTTAACTTTCCGATCATTTTAGTACTTTTGTGCCATCAGCTGTTTCTGCAATATAAAACGAGGGCAAATAGCCTATTTGTTTTTGATAGGTATCTGCAACATTCTTTTTAAAAGCAGCAACCTTGTTTTTTGCAACTAATGCAATGGCGCAACCGCCAAAACCGGCACCAGTCATTCTCGCACCTAAGACACCATGTTGCTTCCAAGCTGTATGAACTAAAGTATCGAGTTCTTTACCAGTAACTTCATAATCGTATTCTAAAGAAATATGTGAGGCATTCATTAACTGGCCAAATTCGATTAGATTTCCATTTACGAGTGCCTTTTTAGCATTTAATGTGCGCTCATTTTCCCAAACAGCATGTCGACAGCGTTTAAGCAAATTTTCACTAGGCAACAAATAGCTGTTTTCATCAAACATCAGATTATTTAATTCACCTAAAGACTGGATTGAAAGCTTTTGTTGCAAAAATTGCAATCCCTTTTCACATTCTGCTCTGCGCTCATTGTATTTTGAGTCCGCTAAGGTTCGCTTCTTGTTAGTGTTCATAATAACGATAACATTATCTTTCAAGTCAAGGGGTACCAGCTCAGACTCCACCTTTTCAGTATCAAGCAAAATGGCATGATCCTTTTTACTCATTGCTACAGCATATTGATCCATAATGCCCGAGTTAACACCAATAAATTCATTTTCGGTCTTAACTCCCATTTTAACAATTTCCAATTTAGCAAAAGACAGGTGAAATTGATCCTGCAATAAAATGCCAATTAACATTTCTAATGCAGCAGAAGAGGATAAACCTGCTCCATCAGGAATATTGCCATTAATATAAATGTTAAGACCATGATCAATTCTTGCACCATTTTCAAGCATAAAGTGAAGCATTCCTTTAGCATAGTTTGTCCAAGAATCTTCCTTTACAAATTTTATCTGATGTAAATCAATTTCAACTACTCCCATTTTTTCAAAATTAGCAGAATAAAAACAAAACTTTTCATCAGTTCGGGGACTAGCTGCACCATAGATTCCTAAAGAAATTGCACAAGGGAAAACATGGCCACCATTATAGTCAGTATGCTCACCAATTAAATTTATTCTCCCAGGAGAAAAGTAACACCTAGTTGGATTTTCATGATAAATATTAGCAAATTCTGTCCTAATTTCGTTGATTTTCATTTTTATCTGTTCCTTTTTAAAAGCGCTATCAAAAGTCAATAATCATATTATACTTCTTTTTTTATTATCAGCAATGGCAATAAAAAGCATAAGAAAACTAAAAGAGTTTCATAAGAATGAAACTCTTTTTATAGTTATTACCAAATATGTAATAGTCTATCTGGATGCAACTTGCATAAATTAAATTGATGTACGTGTTCCGGGTGACTTTGCGGAAATGGCTCTAAAAAATCAGCCGGATTAGCCAGTCCCGTAGAATATGACCACACACTTTTAACTTTTTTAATCGGATCAAGCATTTCATTTCGAATCGGAAAAGCCGAAATTAAAAAATGTTTGTGATGAAATTTAAAAACAAAAAATGGCAACCGAAAGTCGTTAACAACCTCTTCTTTGGTTTTCCCAATTGTAACTACATTGCGGTAGGTGCCATACTTTTCAGTAAATAAATCATTAAATGAAAAATAGAAATTCGAAATATGTACATGAGGAAAATTTTCTTCAGTCACATGGTCAGGAATTGCAATCACATGAGCAAAATGATCCAAATTGCTTTCTTTTTGTGAAAGTGCTCTTCCTAATTGATTGGGATTAATAACGTGAGCCCATTCCGGCACATCCAGATTATCTTGATAAGATAAAAACATTTCCCTAATTACATTAGGCTTTACCCAATCATATTGTCTGCGAACTTCATTGCGATTTAATAAACTACGCAAACTCTTATGGTACATTAAATCGACAACAAACAATTCATAGCGATAACGTTCGACCCATGGTTGATAATGCTCAATATTCTCCGCAAAGATATGCGTACTATCTACAATAACCGTTTCGCCACGTTTCATTTTTTCTTCAACGAGGTAATCCACCACTTTTTCCGTTTGCTCATTTGCATAACGCGGAATTACTTGATGTAAGCAATCGGTATCTTCTTCATAATAATAGGTTAAATTCGCCAGCAACAATCTAATTTGATCACGACTAATTGCATATGGCTGTAAGTGATGACGAGAAATAAATGAAGATTTACCGGAGCCGGGTGCGCCTCGTAATAAAAATATTTTACGCATGCCTCTACTCCAAACTAAGAATGTAAATTTTAAATGATATCGTAATAGATTTTAACATACATTTGTAGAAAACCTTACTAAGAACTAAAAGCAACGTAAAATCTTTTTGTCAACAATATTCATTTGCTGATCAAATATATAAACTATTGGCTGTGCATTTGGAACTTCAAGATTAATAATTTCTTGATCATCAATACTTTCTAATTCTTTAATTAATGCTCGTAAACTGGAACCATGAGCAACGATTAATTGATCTTCCCCTTTTTTTAATCTGCTAGCTACATTGTCATAGTAATAAGGCATAACTCGCTTTTGTGTTTGGTAAAGACTTTCACTTCGCGGCAAAAAGTGTGGATCAAAATTAGCATAACGTCTGGATGTTACTTTTTTACCTTCAGGTGGAATCGCATAGAATCCACGCCGCCACTCCAGCACTTGTTCTTTACCAAAAATTTTACGCGATTCGTCTTTATTCATGCCCCGTAAATTGCCATAGTGCCTTTCATTCAAACGCCAAGTTTTAGTAATGGGCAAATATAAAAAATTACAAATATCTGCAACTATATTAGCTGTAATAATTGCCCTCATTAATACCGATGTGTGAATATGAGTAGGGTGAAAATCGGTAATACTCTTAATCAAATTGCCAGCTTTTTCAGCCTGCTTTCGACCCTTATCAGTTAGGGCAACATCATTCCAACCCGTGTAGACATTGGCTTTATTAGCGGTACTTTCACCGTGTCTTAAAAGCACTAATTTGACCATTTTATCTCACCCAATGCATAATTATTAAAGCTAAGCCGCTAATTGTAAAAATGATTCCCAATATCATAAAAGGAGTTACTCCGTGATTATGATTACGATAGCGTCTATTATAAGCATAAGCAATATCATATAAGCCTACTATTAAAACAATAACGGCAGTAAAAATACTAACTTTCAACCTTAATTTTCTCCTGATTACTCTTGATTACGATCATTTACAATCATTTTATCATTTTTTCCTCGTTCACATTCTGCTTGAAAATTAATATGGTTAATTCCTAATTTTTGTAATTTTGCACTAATTTGTTGCGTTAAAAATTCAAATTTACCAGCTGTTAAATCAGCATCAACATTGACGTGTGCATCAAGCATGACATAACGATCGCTATAACGCCACACATGTACATGATGAATATTTTTTATTTCAGGAAAAGATAAAACTATCTTATTAACTTCATCCAGATCGATGTCAGGATTAGATTCCATTAGCACATTTGCTGCCTTTTCTGTTATTTCACAAGCTTCGTGAAAAACGAAGACCGACACTAATAAAGTCATCACCGGATCAATCCAGCTAATGTTCCAATAATAAATAAAAATTGCACCAATTACAACTGCTACGCTGGAAAGAGCATCACTTAGCATATGCATAAAAGTGGATCGCACATTTAGATTTTGCTGTCCACCTTGATGCATTACCAACATTGAAACTACATTTGAAATCAAACCAATAATTGCAACAATTAGCATTATGCCGCCACTGATTTTTGTTGGTTTCCAAAATCTTTCAATAGCTTCCACAAATAAAACAATACTAATTAAAATTAGAATAATACCGTTGGTAAAGGCAGCCAAAGTTTCAGCCCTGTCATAGCCAAAAGTTTTTCGCTTATTACTGCGTCTATTGCTAATGATATGTGCCACAAACGAAATAATTATTGCACCGACATCGCTAAGATTGTGTACCGCATCAGATAATAAAGATAAAGAACCTGATACGAAACCACCAATAAATTCTGCAACTGTAATAACAACATTAAGTGCAGTTACATAGGCAAATTTTTTTGTAGTATGATCTTTCATATTTTTTCCTTTCAAGCAATAAAGATAAAAAAAGCCCTACTTTTAAGCAGGACTTTACATATCTTCAGCATTTACATTATAATCTACAATTTCAAAGTTACCGTTATCACGAAGAATTCCCCGAGTGACACTACCGTTATTAGGAAAAATAATATCATGGAGACCATCACTCTGGTTCCAATACTTAATGGCTAAGGTTTTGATAAAATCGCCATGAGAAACTATTAAAACTCTTTTTTCATTTTTAGTCAGCTCATGGAGAACGTCAATCGCCCTTACCATCCGTTCATCCAGCTCTTTCTTATTCTCTGCCAAATGTCGCGGATCGGCCTTTTTTGTAGCCTCACGAAATTCATAAATTCCAACCTGATTGATAATTTTGGTTACATCTGTTTGCGGACCAACTCCTGCTGCCAGTGCAACTTCATTCCAGGTTTCCTCTATATCATCACCTTCGAAAGAACCAAAAAACACTTCCCGAAACTCAGGCAATTTTTTAATCTTTCCAATTTCTGAAACCTGGTTAGCGTCCTTCATTAAGTGAACCGTATCAATCGCGCGCTTCAAATCAGAAGAATACATGTTGTCAAAATGAACTTGGCTCAAGGCATTTGCAGTTACCTTTAGGTCATTAATGCCCTTGACTGTCAGCGGAGAATCACACCATCCCTGAACTTTGTTTAACTGGTTAAACATTGTTTCGCCATGACGGACAATATAAATTTCTGTTGCCAATTTGCATTCTCCTTTCATTTAACGTGCTTTAAACTATAACATATATGCCTTATAAAAGAAATACCCAGCCTGAATAAATGCTAGTGCTGCAATAAAGATACGCACATATTTAGCAGGAACTTTACGCAAAATATCCATTCCTAAATAACCGCCAATAAACATCCCAATAGCAAGAGGAATTGCCTGCATCCAGTATATTCGAGAAGTAAAAATAAAAACTATTAGAGCAACAAGATTCGCCAGTCCACAGATGACGTTTTTAATTGCATTGACAACTATAAACTTTTCATCAGTAATATAAGTTAATAAAACTAGCACAATTACACCACCGGCGGCTCCAAAATAACCGGTGTAAACACCCATCACTAATAATGCAGCAATATAAAAAATTTCCTGCCAAAGTGGTCTTTTATGCGGTTCTAAACTATGATGCTTACCTGAAACAATTACCATAACACCAGAGCCAGCAATAAAAATTGGTACCACTTTTTCAAAAACACTAGATGGAAAAGCTAACAATAAACGACATCCAATTAAAGAACCTACAATAATAAATATAGAGTAAAAGGCCACTTGGTGCCAATGACCCTTAAGCTCCTTTGTTGAAGAAATAGTCGAACCAATACTAGTCCAAATCAAGGCGGCATCATTTGTGACATTGGCATAAACCGGTGGAATACCAACTGCTAGTAATACCGGATATGAAGCAAGAGAAGCCATTGAAGCCACTGACGACAACAAACCGCTGGCTATGCCCCCTATTAATATAAAAATCAGTGAAAAAATAGATGCCATTCAAATTAACTCCCTTTTAAAAGTTAATTTCTATTATAATGCTCTTGAAAAATAATTTAAGCAGGTATTTTAATTCTGACCAATTGTCTATTTAATAATGAAGTTTGATTTAACAAATTAGTCTCTAAATAATAATTACTGAAACATTATAGTTTTTGCACAAAAAAAGAATTAACTTTAGTCGATAATAAAGCTAATTCTTCTCTAAAATAAATATTTTGTTTTAAATTCATCTCTCAGTTTCTTAAGTTACTTAATATCCTTTCTTACTCAACAGATATGAGTAACAAGTTGGAAGTAAAATAACTATAATAGTTACGGATATAACCATCCAATACATTTCCCAATAAGAAGTTAGAAACAGAACAATGCCGCTGATAAAAAAGATCCATCCGGCAAATCTGTGTGTTTTACGCCAATTTTCCGTATTATTCAAAGTCCATGGTAATTTAATACCAACGACATGATTGGGACTAACTTTAGGCAGATAATTACCAAAAATAATAAAGAACAGTCCCAAAAAAGCACTAAGCACAAAGGAGCCTTTTACTTTATGACCCAGTGCATAAGCATAAAGTGACAGATTTACGATATTAGTAATAACAGGAACAAGCCAAAGCGTAATATTAACTATCTTAAAATCAAGATTTTTGGTTTCTTTTTGATTGCGTAAGATCAAAAATACCATTACTTGAAGGATAATTCCCAAAAAAGGCAGACCAATAATGACCCATAATTTATTGCTAAAAGCATTTGGCATATCAGTCATCCCAAAGTGTGTGGCCATTTTTTGCGGCAAACGATTATATAAAAATGCTCCGGTCAAAATTGGAAATAAGATTAGCAGAAGCGAGATTAATTCTGTTTGACGAATACTATTCTTTTTCATCATGATCTCCTTTCAGATCAACAAGCCAACCCATAATTTCTTCTATAATAGAAGTATTTAGCGAATAATAAATAAAGTTTTTTTCGTGTTCCTCTTCAATTAAATCAGCCTTTTTCAGCATATTAAGATGGTATGAAATAGTAGCTTTAGTCATATTAAAATGATTAGCAATATCCCCTGCCGACATCGGTCCATTTTTTAAAAGCTGCAATATTTTGCGGCGCACTGGATCTGACAAGGCCTTAAAACTAGACTCAAAACTCACATTAGTTTCTTTTCCTTTCTATTTAGATAAATATCTAATTAGATATTTGTCTAAATAGTATCACAATTTTCGTAAAACACAATAATTTTTAACATATTAATTACAATTTCTTGAACTATAGTAAAAATAATAAAACAACATAGGTGGCTTTGTGAGAACTCAGAAAATTATGAGTAAAAACGTGTTCATGAATATTTGTCTTTAATTTGGGTTAGCTAATCGTTATAATGCAGAGGGTTAGTTAATGAAAGGAAAAGTACACTTGGCAAAATATGAAACTTTAATTTTTATTCTTGAAGGAAGCTTATTAAACGAAAAAGTTGCAGAACAAAATGCACTTAGGCAAACTTTGAAATTAACTGGCAGAGAATATGGTCCAGCTGAGCGCATACAATATAATTCATTACAAGAAAAGATTAAATTACTAGGATTTGATGAGCGCATTAAATTAACTTTGCAGGAATTCTTTATAAATGACTGGATTTCTGCGAAAGGCACTTTTTATAACCAGTTGCAAAAACAAGATCAGTTAAATAAAGATGTAGTGCCCTTTTTAGATGAGGTGAAAAACAAAGTTAACTTGGTTTTGCTGACAAAAGAGAAAAAAGATGTGGCTTCATCCCGCATGCAAAATACAGAACTAATAAATTATTTTTCCGCAGTTTATTTTAAAGACGATTTTGC
This sequence comes from Lactobacillus huangpiensis, assembly GCF_019972815.1. Taxonomy (GTDB): domain Bacteria; phylum Bacillota; class Bacilli; order Lactobacillales; family Lactobacillaceae; genus Lactobacillus; species Lactobacillus huangpiensis. The sequence goes on along the minus strand of NZ_BPPA01000002.1, from coordinate 195,061 downwards.
ATGTAAGTTTCCAAATAAGAAGGTTTTGACAACAATATTGCAGCAGCAGAATCTGACGCCAGCCACTTGTCTTGTAATTGGGACAAACTTAGTCGATGAAATTCAGGGTGCCGAAAATGCTAACCTGGATTCTCTTTGGCTAGCGCCCAAGAAAGCAAAAATGCCAATTAGTCCACGTCCAACTTTACATTTAAATAAATTAACTGATTTATTATTTTACCTAGAATTAAGCTAGTTTATAATAAAGTAAAAGAATTGTGAGGTAAAACAAATGAAAAAAGTAGCTGTGATTTTTGCCGATGGTTGTGAAGAAGTTGAAGGTTTATGCGTTATTGATGTATTACGGCGCTTAGGTATTCAAGCTGATATGATTGGGCTTACTAGTACAACGGTAAATGGTGCACACAATATCAAACTTACTTGTGATAAAACTGTTGCTGATAGTCTATTGGATTATGACGTAGTAGCTCTTCCAGGTGGTACAACGGGAGCAGAAAATTTACGTGATAATGAAAAACTGGCAGATCTAATGATAAAACGGCATAACGCTGGCAAGTGGGATGCCGCAATGTGTGCTGCCCCTATTGCTCTCGCCCGTTATGGCGTTATAGCTGACGCTGATTATACATGTTATCCCGGGTTTGAAAAACAAACCGAAAAAGATGCACCAAGTGGTCACTTCAAGGAAAATATCACTGTAACTGATGATGAACATAAAGTCATTACTAGTCGCGGTCCGGCAACTGCTTGGGCATTTGCATATGCAATTGCAGAAGCGCTGGGAATTGACACTAAGGATCTAAAGGCGGGCATGTTATACAATTATCTAGCCGACAATATTCAAGATAGTTTGTAAATTTTTCTCTGACACGAAAAGGTGAAGTTTTAAACTTCACTTTTTTTATTACGATAGATTTTTAACTTATTCATAACTTTAGATAACATCAAAAGTAAAATAATTCCTGAACCACCTATCAAAAATGAGTTGCGGTAGCTTGTCCCGCAAAATTTGAGTTAAAAAATTGACTATAACAATTAAATAAGTAAATTTAACATTAGTCTTAGTCAATTTATTCTTTCGAATATTTATTAAGTGACAGTAATTAACATTAAGATAACAATTTTTTGTAGCAGGAAATTGGCATTAATTTATTTTTTTACTGCTAAACACCTATGAACTAGTACTTCTTATTTACAAAATATTTTTTTAAGAGGTATTTTAAAAATATGATAAAATTAAATTACCCTTAAAAGGGGAAAACAAATAATGGGAGGTATTAAGCATGTGTACAACTATTGCAATTAAATCTGATAGTGGTGACGTATTTTGGGGACGGACTATGGACTTTACATTTGATCCCTTTAAACCTAGTGCGGATAGCAAAATGACTACTTTTCCTGCAAACTATGAATTAAAGGGTTTGCACCAAAGCTGGACGACCAAATATCCGTTTATGGGTATCAACGTCAATGATTCACTTTTTTTTAATGATGGTATAAATAGTGCAGGTATAGTTGGTGATGCACAATTCTTAGAAGAGGCTTCTTGGGATACAGTAGAAAGTCTTAAAAAGCGAGGATTAAAACCTATAATTGGCGAAGAAGTTGTTGCATATGTTTTAAGTAATTTTGGCAGTATCGCTGAAATAAAAGAAGCTTTTAAGCATCTTGGCCAAGAAAAAACCAATTATCCTGATTGGGAAAATGCAGACACTGGCATCCCTACTCCAATTCCAATGCATTACACTTTCTGTGATCCAAGTGGCAAAAGCGTTATTTTGGAGCCGGTTAATAATGGGGCCTTTAAAATATATGATGGTATTGGCGTTATGACCAACAGTCCAGAATATCCTTGGCACCTTGACAATTTGCGTAATTACTTACATTTAACCAATCACAATTTGGGTCATCACCAAATAAGCGATCAGCTAGACATTAAACAAATTGAAAGTGGTTCTGGATTATTAGGATTACCTGGTGACTATACTGCTCCATCACGTTTTGTTCGTGGAACATTTATTTCTAAATTTTTAGCACCATTCCATTCAGATCAGGGGATTCCTCAACTATATAATGTATTCAAATCGGTCATGATTCCACGGGGATTAGAGCATCTTCACGAAGGTGAAGACAAATGTGATTATTCAGGTTACTGGGCAGGATATGATGTTTCAAGCAGAAGTTTATATATTCAACCAGAGGATTGCCCAACAATGACAAAATTTGTTCTGGATCCCGCTACAACGACTAAAATTACCCAGCCTATTCAACATGACTTTAAAGTTTTGGAAACCAAAAGACAAAAAACTTTAGTTTAAAGTTAAACTTAAAAGATAGAAACAAAAACCGCATCAATATAGTAATTGACGCGGTTTTCTTATTTTTCAAGTTTCGGACGGTTCAGTTTTTCTTTCTTACTTAAGTCATTTACTTTTCTTATATTGCCAATCTCTTTTCTTGAGAAGAACTGAAAAGAAATATTTTTCCTAAAAATTTAGCTAAAATTGGTTTAGGTTGTAAACATAGTTATTACTAATATCAAAGCATTTCGGCATAGACACATTTCCGGTTAAATATATAAATTCAAAAACCAACGCTCAATTTCTTAAGTAGGTAATTAAAAATATTCTTTATTAAAGCAAAGTCCTTTTATTCATGAATATATATTTGGTATAAAAAGTAAAATAAACTATTTTCCAACTAATAGTGACGGATATTGTGTAAACGATAAATCACCTTTATAAGCAAACCAGTCTTTTATTTCCTTTATTGATTTATTGGCGATTTTTTTGTTTTGACCGTGTAGCTTTTTAGCCTCATTTTTAGTTTGAATTAGTGACGGCTTTTTGCCTTCAAACTGTGAATCCATGACTTTTAACTCGGCTTTGATCAGTGGCTGTAAAGCTTTTCTCTTAGCATTTATGTTATAAAGATCGCCATTAAAGAAGGTAACCCAGCCTTGATTTTTGCCACTTTGATCAACTATGTGAGCGACCAATTCAACCCTTCCGGTACCAAATTCAGTAATCTTAAATTTTATATTTTTATCTGCCATTTTCTTAACCCAGCTTTTGCCAAACGGCTTAGAAGTATGACTAATGAAATCATTAACTTCGTGATAAACAGTAGCATTCCTAGCTAATTTAAATACGTAACCTTCTTTAGAAAACCGTTTAGCAAGCGTAACGGTCATACCCGGGTCGGTTGCAGGACTAACTGCTGCTGGCTTAGCAGTATCAGTACTTTCTGCTTTGGTCACGGTTAAAGTGGTTAATGTTGTAAAAGAAAAAAGGATGGCTGCAGAACATAAAATTGTTCTAAAATACTTGTGTTTCATTTTTTAACCTCAAAAATAAACTATAATAATATTTTGTAACAAAATTGTAACTTTATTACAATTATATGTCAACAATAATTGATTATTTAACTATAAAAGAAGAATTTTTATCAATAATGACAAAAAATAAGCCTTGAAAGTTAGACAACTTTCAAGGCTTATTTTGAAATCAATTCTTTAGCAACCATTCTTTTCTGCTTCCATTTGAATGTTGTTAGTTAAACGTTTATTAACTTCCAGAACAAAAATAGGAATTAAACTACCAACCAAAACGACAAGCCAGCCTTGAACTGGTAACAAAGCCAAGTGTAAAAACTGTCGCAAATGAGGTAGGAGTGTCAGCGATAAAACCAGTATCATGCTTAGTAATAGTCCCCAATTAAGCATTTTATTGGTTTTAAAAGTTTGAAGTGTGATTGGTTGAGAATCCTTAATAGCATATATATCAATCATTGATCCCAGTGCTAATACTAAAAAGACCATGGTCATTCCAGCTTGTGGGTTATTAGTTGAAAGAATAAATCTACCATAAGCATACATGCTCAAAGTTAAAATCGTGAAAGTAATCGCGCGAATAATCATTCTTTGCATTAATCCACGGCCAAGAATGCTTTCATCATTACCTATTGGATTTTGATCCATTATGCTTGGTTCACCAGGTTCTTTGCTGATAAAGAATCCAGGTATTCCATCTGCAAGTACATTAATAATTAACAATTGTTCTGCTAAAAGTGGTGCACCCCAACCTATAATTGTACTAATAACCATTAAGAAAATTTGCGCGAAATTGACACCAATTAAGAATTCAACAGCCTTAATAATATTTTGATAAACAGTTCTGCCTTCAGCCACAGCTTTAATAATCGTGGCAAAATTATCATCCGTCAAAATCATGTCAGCAGCTTCTTTTGCCACTTCTGTACCCGTCTTGCCCATGGCAATTCCAACATCCGCTGCTTTAAGAGCTGGTGCATCATTAACACCATCACCTGTCATTGCGACTGTTTTACCAAGATCTTGCCATGCTTGAACTATTCTAATTTTGTCGCTGGGAGAAACGCGAGCAAAAACTCTTATATCTTGAATACAATCTTTCAATTCAGAATCTGTCATTTTTTGTAATTCTGACCCTGTAATTGCTTTTTGATCAGAATCTAAAATACCTATTTCTTTAGCTATTGCTTTGGCCGTTACAAGATGATCACCAGTAATCATTACCGTCTTGATGCCGGCCTGTTTTGCTTTAGTAACAGCTCTGGATACCTCAGGTCGAGGAGGATCAATTAATCCAATCATACCAGCAAGTTTTAAATTGGAATTATTTACAGCCCAATCAGTTGGATCCGCATTAGAAGCTATTACCTTATACCCAACTGCTAATACTCTTAACGCATTTTTAGCAAAATCATCATGAGCTTTTTGACCAGATTTAACTGGTTCTTTTTTATCTAAGTGCAGCCTGTCCCAAGCACCTTTAACGATTACTAATTGACGTCCATCAGTTAAGCGATGAACCGTCGTCATCATTTTTTTATTAGAATCAAAGGGATCTTCTGCTATACGAGGTGCTTCATTTTCCAGCTCTTGCCGTGAGCTGCCCTGTTGGTGTAACCAGTTTACAATCGCAACTTCGGTAGCATCGCCAACAACTTCTTCCGAGCCATCTTTTTCCATAATTTTGGCATTGTTAGCTAAACCTAGCATTTTCAATAAATTTTGTCCGCCTTTAGGTAAATCAGCCGCTTTCTTAATACCCGTTTCAGGTGTCCAATATTTAGTAATGGTCATTTTATTTTGAGTTAAAGTGCCAGTTTTGTCAGTAGCAATAACATCCACGTTACCGATAGTCTCCACAGCACCAATGTGTCTAATAATAGCATTGCGCTCAGCCATTTTTTTGACACCACGAGATAAACTGATTGTCACAATAATCGGCAAGGTTTCGGGAACAGCTGCAACTGCTAAAGAAAGACCAATCATCAAGCTGTCTGCTAAAGTCTTATTCTGCATTCCTAAACTCAATGTGAAAATTACAAGTCCACTCAAGCCGGCAAAAACAGTCATCCACTTGGATAATTTATCTAACTTGCCCTGTAAAGGTGTTTCTCTCTTTTCAGTTTTATTCAAAAGGTTAGCAATTTTACCAATCTCCGTTGCCATTCCAATAGCACTAACTTGAACAAGTGCTCTACCACTGACAACTGCAGTACCAGAAAAGACGCGTTCATCGTCAGTTAAATTGCTTTTGAGACGATAATTTTTTTTGGAAACGGGCAAACTTTCACCAGTTAAAATTGCTTCATCAACTGCTAAATTAGTCTCGTCTAAAATAACACCATCTGCTGGAACTTGATCACCAGTATTTAAATAGATCAAATCACCTGGCACTAATTCAGAAACAGCTATTGTAATATCTCGACCATCACGTCTACCTTTAGCTATGGGCAAACTCATTGCCTTCAAAGCTGCCAGCGATTTTTCGGCTGAAGCTTCCTGATACAAGCCAATTACCACATTAATAACTAAAATCAAGCTGATTACAATTGTTTTAGTCCACCCACCATTTTGGAATAAAGCCAAATATGTCGCTAATACTATCGCCAATAAAAGAACTAAGGACGAAATATCTTTTAAATGGTGCCATATTTTTCTATACAGCGGAATTGCTTTCTTTTCGAGCAACTCATTAGGACCAAATTTACTGCGCTTTCGTTCTACCTCAGCATCAGTTAAACCGGACTTGGGGGTTATTTTGAATAGTAGTTCTGATTTTTGGGACATGCTATCTCCTCCATTATTCGATTAAATTTATAATTAAGCTGTTTGAATAGAAAAGCCATATTTATCGTAATTGAGCCATTTATAACAAGCTAAACTTGATTTATGCATTAAAGACAATAATTAGTTTATTTTAAAAAAAGCAGAAAGCCTCTGATATTTATCCGAAGTTTTCTGCTCATCAAGTATTTAAAAAGTAGTTGTCAATTAACAACGTTTTTCAAAAATTGTCTTTAGCTTAGAATTTAATTTCTAAACTAAGCATCCTCTTTCCTATACAAGCTTATTATTATTTTACATGATTTGTTATTTTTTGGCTATTTTTATGCTTATACTGATAGCACTATATGGTTGAAAAAGCTCATTTTTTCGCTAAATAATTAATTTTGTAATTTAAAGTGTTTTATAAATTACTTTTTATAATCTGACCAATAATTAAACATACTATTTTGTCAACATAGCTAAAGCAAAAATTCCTACTTCAGTTATAAGCCGTTAACAGTGATTATGTACAAATAATATTACGGCACGAATTTAGTTTCTTATAAAATAAGTTTATTAAAATAACCAGTCACTTTTGTATTGACTGATTATTTTCTATTTCTTTAATTCGTAAACTATCTTTTTACTTATTTTAAATTTGAGAATTTTTAGCTTGAATTACATTAGTTAAAGAAGACAAAGTATCTGCTTGAGTTTTCGAAATTACATTAGTTATTAAGGCGGTTATGTTTTCCCAATTTGTTATTTGATAAAGACCTGAGCCTTCAAATTTAGTGGAATCAGCTAGAACATATTTTTTATTTGAATGTTCCAATAAAAGCTTGTCGACACCATAATCAGAATACGAAGGTGTTGTAGGACCGCTATGACCAGCAAAATTATCTGAGCCAATAAAACACATATTAGCCTTTATACTATTAATTGCTTCATTTGTCCATCCTCCATAAACCGAGGAAGATTTAGCTCTTATTTTTCCCCCAAAAAAATAAAGTTCGTTTTCTGAATTTGCCAAAGCAGAGGCCACAGGAAAAGAATCAGTATAAATTTTTAAATTCCTTCTAGCCACTAGTAATTTTGCCAACTCTAAAACTGTACTACCAGAGCCGAGTATAATTGATGAATTATCTAATATTAGCTTGGAAGCTGTAGTTGCTATTAACTTTTTTGATTTAATTTGTTTTTCCTGTCTTACAGTAAACGAATTTTCAATAAGACTATTTAAGGCTGTTGCTCCGCCATGCTCTTTGATTATATAACCTTTTTTGTCGAGAAATGTTAAATCTTTACGAATAGTTTCATAGCTAACACCAAATTCCTTCGAAAGATGATGAACTGTAACACTACCCTTTTTTATAATTTCGGTTAAAATGTCATTTCTTCTTTTATTCGTTAATTTCATTTGTTTACTCACTTTTTATCTTTTAATTTAAGAATATCATAGATTCTAATTTTTGGTACTTTTTTGCTGCAAAAATTGGTTTTAATTGTTTTTTATCAGAAAAAAAGTGTTTTTTTGGTATTGACACCAAGCAAAGTCAATTTTATAATTGGTTTTGTAATAGTATTAAGCGTTTACAGAAAGGAACTTTTATGAAAAAAATAGCAATAGCATGTGATGATATTGGTTTTGAACGAAAAGAAGTAATCAAGAAATATTTGGAGGAGGAAAAAAATTACAAAGTTGTTTGGGATCCTGTTAAAAAGCCTGAAGATGGTAAAAATACTTATGCTAAGTTAGCAGATAAGATGGCAGAAGTTATTCAAAAAGATAAATGCAGATTAGGCGTATATATATGTGGCACAGGAATTGGATTTACTATGCAGGCTAATAAACATTGGGGTATTAGAGCGACAGCTGTAACTAATCCATACTCAGCCAAAAGAGCAAGGCTAAGCAATAATGTTCAAATTATAGGTTTGGGAGCAAGGGTAAATGGGTTACCTTACATGGAAATGGTACTTGATGCTTTTTTAGATGAACCATTTGATTTTAAGAATTCGAGACCAAATTCGAGAGCAAACTTATTGGAAGCCAAAAAAGATGATGACCGTAATCTGAAAAAGCCTGATTATGTAGCTTGGAATATGGGCTTTACAGAAGAATAGGAGCTAAAAATGGAAATAATTACTCAATTCATTAATAATCTTGGTAACTTTATTTTTATTCCTTTAATATTTTTAGTGTTAATGAAAGCTGTAGGTCGGTCATGGTCAGAATCAATTTCTTCTGCCATGAAAGTTGGTATTGGTTTTATAGCTTTGACCATGGTCACTTCTTTCATGCTTGACAAAATGCAACCAGCAATTACTGGCTTAGCTAAAAGAACTGGCTCATCATTGCAAGCGATTGACGTTGGTGGCGCAGCAACAGCAGTTATGGGTTTCGGCTCAAAAGTCGGAGCAGTTATTATTCCCTTATGTGTAGGTATTAATATTGTTTTATTACTGCTAAAATTGACAGACTGTATCAATGTTGATGTTTTCAACCTACACCAAAATGCTTCAATGGGCGCAATAGTATATGCCTACTCCGGTAATTTCTGGTATGGTTTGCTCACCGCTGGTATTTTTCATATGTGGGCATTATTTATGGCCGATTTAGGAGCTAAGCAGAATGAAAAATTCTTTAATTTACCTGAAGGAGTTTCTATTTCACACCCTGTTGCAAATACATATATGATTTTTGCCTACCCTATGAATTGGATCTTTGATCATATTCCAGGAGTAAGAAAATGGAATGTAACCGCTGAAACAATTCAGAAAAAATTTGGCGTTTTTGGTGACCCTACTATTGTAGGTTTTATCATTGGTGTTTTCTTGGGATTTGCAGGTTATAGCTGGTCAAATCCTGGCGATACAATAATTCAAAGTTTACATTTAGGTATGTATCTAGCAGCCGTTATGCTTCTATTACCAAAAATGACTTCAATCATGATGGAAGGTCTGGTACCTTTATCAAATGCGGTTCGAAAGAAAATGACTAAAGCCTTCAAAGGCCGTGATATTACAGTAGGTATGGATACTGCATTAGTAATAGGGAATCCTGACGTAATTGCACCAGCCTTGCTTTTAATTCCAGTCATCGAAATTATTGCAGTCTTTCTTCCTGGCAATAAAGTCATGCCGATGGGTGACCTATCCCAATTTGTATTCTTTATTGCATGTATGGTTCCTATTTTTCATGGCAACATTATTAGAACTTGGATTACTTCTATTTTGATGTTTACACCAGGACTATATATAGCCTCTTGGATGGCAAAACCTACTACTCAAGTGTTTAGAGAATTTGGTAATGGTGCCAAAAATGGTGTTATGTATTCATCATTAAACCCATCAGCTAATCCATTTACAGGTTTGTTTGCTGAAGCCTCTCGTCTTGGTTTATGGTCATATGTTGTGATTGCCTTGATAATAGTTGCTTTTGGTTATTGGCTTAAAAAATATGAGCATAAACAAGACTTATTAGCTAAATAAAAATAAGGAGATATATTATGAAAAAAGTATTAGTAGTTTGCGGAAACGGAATTGCATCATCATCCGTTATGTTGGCTGAACTCCAAGATTACCTAAATGAGCAAAGTGTTTCTGACGTAAATTTAGATAAGAAATCATTGATGGACTGCACAGATGATGTTTTTAATGGCTATGATTTAATTGTTTCATCTACTAAATTAGATAAGCCAAATGTTACAACACCAATAATTGTAGGTACTGCTCTTTTAACCGGAATCAATGAGGATTCAGTTTTAGAAGAAATAAAAGACGAGCTGATCAAATAATGAAGATCTTTGTACAATCAAATAATGATGCTAATCTAGATTATCAAAAGGCTATCAAAATTGCTGGAAACCCGTTACTAGCTGAAAATTTAATAACTGATGAATTTACTAATGCCTGCATCGAAAGAGAAAAAGACTTTCCAACCGGATTACAAGTTAATTCTGATTTAGGCATTGCGATTCCACATGGAAATCAAAACTTTGTAAACACAAGCAGTGTTAGCTTTGTCCGATTTTCTTATCCAGTAAAATTTGGCCGCATGGATGATAAATCAAAAGATGTGAAATGTACTTTTATTTTTAATTTAGCTTTAGCAAAGGGAGATGAACATTTAACCATGTTGCGGACCCTTATGAAACTGTTTCAAAATAAAGATTTTTTAGAAAGTATTAAAAATAAGAAAGATAAAGAGTTGGAAGAATATCTTTATCAAAAATTGAATTAGGAAAATATATGGCATTTGAATTAAAAAAAATATGCGAAGAAATCAATAAAGTTGAAGATCCAGTAGATGAAAAAATTTTAGATAGAATCTGTCAGTTAATAATAAATAGTAATCATATCTATTTTTCAGGTTCAGGTCGTTCAGGCTTAATGATAAAATCTTTTGCTAACAGATTGCTACAACTGGGATTAGAAGTTAGCGTTGTTGGAGAAATTTCTTCTCCTCACACACATTCAAATGACTTATTAATATTTAATTCTGCTTCGGGAAAGTCAGAGAAACTAATATCCCAAGCAAGAATAGCAAAAAGCAACGGTTTAAAAGAAATCCTTTTTACTGTTGATCCCAATAGTCCATTAGCACAATTTTGTGAAATAGTTGTTCAAATTAATGCCCAAACAAAATTTGAACATAATAAATCTATTCAACCCATGGGAGCTTTGTTTGAGCAGTTTTCACTACTTTTATTTGACAGTATTGTGTTGAGATTAATGAAAAAACTTAATATTACAGAGGAACAAATGATAAAGAACCATGCCGATATTGAATGATTAAAAGTTGAAAATTATATATAAATAAAAAGCCAATATCTTTCCACCCTGTTAAGTGTGAGATATTGGCTTTTTTATTTTATATTAGTAAAAATTTGTCTTGTTTTAAAGTTTACTGGAATATTATTGATGTGCAAAATGATTTTTATTGAAAGTATCAGTTGAACTACGTGTTAATGAAATTAAAAGTTGCTTTATTTCAAATCTTATTTAATTGTAATAGTTACCTCTGTTGAATCTGACAGAAGAAAATTTTTCTTGGAATTATTTTTGATAAAGTTTTCATAAGGCTTTGAACCTTTGTACTTAATTGCTTTACCATCTGCAGTCAATTAATAACTCAGGTTAGGGGCATTTTTAATTGCTAAATTGCTCCTTTGTAAAGTAAAAGAATTTCTATTGATTAACTGCGAATTGGAAATTGTAATATTAGTGTTAGAAGTATCTAGAGTCATTGATGTACGACAATTTAAAAGTTCGCACCAGCCTCCTTTCATTTTGACACCTGAATCACCCAGATCAGAGTTATTAACTGTCAATCTTTTACCTACTCCAGTTGATAAACTTGTACTTTTGGCATGAATATTATCAATATTCGGATAACCGTCGGCACAACTTATAAAATATGCCTTAGCTTTCAGGTCTTTTAGCCTGATATTTCCGTGACCACTGTTGCTATCAAATTCAGTATAGTGAACATTTTGAGGAACCGTTACGTCAATTTTGGAGCCAATTTTACCCCAATTTATTGCAAGAGGTTTGGGCTCGTAAATATCTAAACGGTTATTGGCTATTTTGACTTGTACAGCGTCTGGATTAACACCTGTAACTCTAACTTGGTAATTTTTACCTGAATGCAGATAAATATCAGAGGAGTCAGTTTGAACAAAAACTTTATTAAATTTGCGGTTTGAAATATATGTACGTGTGAGCTTAGTATTATCAATAGCTTTCAGAGTAAAGTAGTTACGATTAGCGATTATTGGTTTAACACCATTATTGGACCAACCGACAAGCATCATAACCAGACCAACAATTAAAGCCAATCCACATATGCGATAAAAGTTTTTCATAATTAATCCTCCTTTACCAGTTAAGCATTTGTTTTATAGTAACGGTGCTTCAAAATTCTCCTTCCAATATGTTGAAAAAAAGCAGTACATTCTGCAGTTAAGAGACGGATAAACTTCATAATTATTGGAAACAGCATTAAGCTGATACATGTTAAAACTAAGCCTCCTCCAATATAGAAAAAGCCAGAGGCCCAATAACCACCAAAAAGAAGTCCAAACGATCTAACAAAAATAAAAATACCAGAAACAAATAGAGACGTAATAACGATAGCCAAAGCGATAAATATGGCCGTCAAGGCAACCAATGCTGCTACCATAACTACCACTGCCGCAATAGCTAAAGGGATGCCGACAGGTGCTGCTAGAACTCCTAATAAAATGACCTAAATAGTCTTTAAATTAGACTTTGAAGAGGCTTCGTGCAACTCTTCTTCTTTTTCGGGTATTGAAACAGAATAGTCGGCCATGACTTTTCGAGCTAACTGTTTGGGTGTCCCTAACTCCGTAATCATGTCAGCTTCACTGTGGAAATTGCCATCAAGTAAAAATTCCTGGTAAAATTGCACAACATCTTGAATATCTGAATCAGACAGATTAGTAAGATTATCTTTTAATTGCAAAATGTAATTATCAATTATTTTATTCATTTGCGTCCTCCAAAACTTGGTTTATTTTAGTGCTAAAATTTTGCCATTCTTCCTTTATTAATCTTAATTCTGTTTTGCCTGAAGAAGTAATTTGATAATAATTCTTAGTTCTCCCTTGAAAAGACTTAGAATAAGTTGATAAAAATTTGTCGTTCTTCAATCTTCTTAGAACAGGATAAGTAACAGACTCGGAAACACCAAAGGTTGCTTTAGCTTGCTCAGTTATAACACGGCTATAGATATTATTTTTTTTGATAAAAGACAAAATGATGCCATCTAGTAGACTGTTGGGAATTACTATTGCCATAATTATTTTCTCCAGTATTATATTTTATATAATACTGTAGAGCTTAATTGAGATGCTTTCAAGCCATTATTCCAATTTTCTATTTAAATTATATTTATTCGGATTGTCATACTCTTATTTAACCTTTTTGATCTCGTTAAAAAGGTTTTTAAGAGTAAATTTTTATTGTATTATTAATAAAATTGAAGTTCATTAAGAAAGAAGATGAGCAATCTATGCTAATAAAACCCAAGCAATTACACGTAGGTGAAAAAGTAGCAATCGTTAGTTTATCAGCTGGTACTCTAGGTGAAAGTTTTGTTTCCCATGAACTAAAACAAGGAACTAAGCATATGAAACAACTTGGTATAAATCCTGTATTTATGCCACATTCCCTTTCAGGTAGTACTTATGTTAAAAGTCATCCAGCTGAACGTGCCGCCGATTTAAAAGCAGCATTTCTAGATCCAGAAATTAAAGGTATTTTTGCTGCTATTGGCGGAGATGACACTTACAGAACTTTGCCCTATTTAATGGCAGATCAGGAATTTAAAAAACTGTCTGTGATCATCCCAAGTTATTTAGTGGCTTCTCTGATACTACGAATAATCATCTAATGTTTTACAAAATGGGCTTGCAAACATTCTATGGACCGAGCTTTTTAACTGATTTTGCAGAACTGGCTAATGAACTTTTACCTTATACAAAAAAGACTTTAATACATTACTTTGAAAATCCACTTGTTACTCTGATTCCTGCAAGTGAAAACTGGTATGAAGAAAGAACTGATTTCTCAATTAAACAAATTGGTAAAGAAAGAATAAGCCACAAAGACACCGGTTATGAAGTTTTACGTGGCCATGGAAAAGTTCGAGGTAGACTATGGGGTGGCTGCATCGATAGCCTTTATGATGACTTAACAACAAATCGATATCCAGACGAACCATCTGTTATTAACCAGTATCAGCTTATACTCACACCGGAAGAAGCCAAAGATAAAATACTTTTTATAGAAACATGTGAAGAAAAACCAGCTCCTGAACTTTATCGTCAAGAATTAGCTAAATTAGAAGAAGTTGGTATTTTAGGAAATGTTCGCGCAATTTTAGTAGGCAAACCTCAAGATAAAAAGTATTTTGCAGAATATAAACAAATCTTGTTGGAAGAAACTGCTAAGTTCAATACACCAATTTTATATAATGTAAATATTGGCCACGCTTATCCAAGGACCGCTCTACCTTATGGCGCACTCACACAAATTAACTTTGAAAAACCAGAGATAAAAATTATGGAATCCTGGTTTGCCTAGTCTGAAAAATTTTTAAAAAATATTTGCCTTTTTTTAATCATGGTGTATTATATATGTATTACAGTAATACAGGAAAGAAGGAGAATCTATGAGTTTACTTGAAACCCGTGAGGTAACCCGCACCTATGGCAAGGGAGCAACCAAATTTGAAGCCTTACGAGGAATTAATTTACAGATTGACAAAGGTGATTCTGTTGCTATCATTGGCAAAAGTGGTTCAGGCAAGTCTACTTTAATGCACATCTTGGCACTCCTCGACCACCCTACTACTGGTAGCGTATGGCTAAATAATGAGCCCACAAGTAAAATTAAAAACAAAACATTAAATAAATTGCGCAATCAGACCTTTGGCTTTGTTTTTCAACAATTTTTCTTAAATGCTCAAGATAGCGTTTTAGAAAATGTAATGCTTCCTTTAAAAATAGGTGGAATTACAGGAAAAGAACGCAGATCAAAGGCATTGGCAGCCATCAAAGCAGTTGGCTTAGAAAGTAAAGTTAAAAATAAAGCAAGTGACTTGTCAGGGGGTCAAAAGCAGCGTGTTTGTATTGCACGGGCCTTAGTGAACAACCCAGAAATTATTTTTGCAGATGAGCCGACAGGAAACTTGGATTCAGCTACTAGCGAAAATATTGAAAATATTTTATTTAAACTACATCAAGAAAAAAATATTACCTTAATAATTGTTACTCACGATCCTGATTTAGCAAAAAAGTGTGCGCGTCAAGTTCAGATTAAAGATGGTCAAATAGTGGGAGGAACACAGCAATGAGATTCCATGATATTCTAAATTCTGCGGCTACAAACTTATGGCACAATAAAGGGAGAACATTCCTAACCATTATAGCCGTTTTCATTGGCTCCTTAACTATTGCCTTTACTATGGGTATTAATAATGGTGTTAATGATTATTTGAAAAAGCAGGTCGGTAATGTAGGTAAAACTGAGCAAATGGGCATATCACTTGGGAGCTCAAGTCAAGATGCTAATGAGCCTCAAAAATATAATACCAAGAAGAGTAGTCAAAGTGCCGATGGGATGATGGACAAAAGAGACATTAAAAAAATCAAATCAGTTAAAGGCTTGAAAGATTTTAAAGCGTTAAAAGACTGTGATGTTGACTATGTTCAAGGCCCTAATAAAACTAAATATCTTATAACTGCGCAAATAACCCAAGGGATCAACTACGACTTAAAAGTTGGTCACCAAGTTGCTACTAGTGGAAAAAAATCACAGATTCTAATCACTAAACCAATGGTTAAATCCTACGGCTTCAAAAATGCTCAAGATGCTCTCGGTAAAAAAGTAACTTTAGTCACAAAATCACCCGTCACTAAGAAAAGAGCAAAAATATCTGCTACGGTTGTTGGAATAAGAAATGACAGTATAGTATCAAAAGGTTTTGCCATTTACAGTAATGGCTTAGGACAAAAAATAGTTTCAGCCAACCAAAAAGGACTTCCGCAAGCATTAAAAGATAAGTATACCAGTGTTATGGCTACCCCTATTAACAAGAGTGCTAGCAGTATTAAAAAAATTGAGGATAATCTAACTAAAAAAGGATATTCGGGTATGACTCTTAAGGAAGCAGTCAATGAGCTTTTCCTAACATTCAACGCAGTCACTGGGGTTTTAATTGTTTTTGGAGCTATCGCATTGATAGCTGCCAGCTTTGGAGTAATCAATACTCTGTACATGTCAGTGAGAGATCGTACAAAAGAAATTGGTCTTATGAAGGCATTAGGACTCAGCAAGGGTAAAGTATTTTCCATTTTCAGCTGTGAAGCAATCTTAATTGGTTTGCTTGGCTCTTCATTGGGATTACTACTAGCAATGGGTTTAGGCAATGCCTTAAACAATTTTGCTGCTAAATCATTCTTAAAAGGTCTAGATGGCTTTACTTTAATTCAATTCAACTGGTCTAGCAGCTTGCTAATTATTGGTATCATTTGCCTAATTACCTTTTTAGCGGGAACATTACCTGCCAAACGAGCAGCAAAACTAGATCCAATCACTGCTTTAAGATATGAATAAAAACCAAATAATAAAAACGTCAGACTATATCTGACGTTTTTCATTCTTCTTTTATTCAAGCAACTTAACATTTTCACTTAATCAGCATCTATAATGCTATTAATTTTAGGTGCTACTAGTTTTTCCATCACTTTCATATCCACCGGCTTATAAGCAGTATCTATACACTCTTCCCAATACTCTAAGTGTTTTTGATCAATATAGCTTTCCGAATTTTCAACAGCACTGCCTCCTTCTCCTTGGATAGAATACCAATAAAAGTATGTGTAACCATCCGAACTTTCCTCTTTAAATACAGTCTCAATATACATTCTTTCTCCAGCCATTGTCGCCACAGTATCTTGATGATGTTTATTTAAAAAATCCATCCATTCCTGTGCTCTTAATTCTTTACCTTTTTTAATACGAAAACGTGTTAATTCAATTTTTGTCATAATCCTACCTTTAATAATTATTATAATAAATAATGCAATACACTAAGAATAAGTAAATAGCGCTTACTAAATCGTGAAGCGTTACGAACCTTCTTAAGATCGGGTTTAACTAAATTTTAAAAGACTTTAATATCAGGTGTCTTCTCGCTTTTCTGAAAGTGCTGTTTCAATAAGTTTTAACTAACTTCATCTGAATGGTATGAATTTCACTTTTAAAAATATATGAATTGAGCTGATAAATACTAAAAGTTTACAGCATTTAATAACTTACTTTGGTTAAATTTTTGTAGAGTCCTTCGAGTTAATTATTTCAATAGAACATAATTTAGAAAGGCACTTTTATACTTAGCTAGCGTCTTTCTAATATTTAAAAGTTAAGAACAAAAAGGATATTTTCAACAATCATAGATTTACGCTTACTTATTTTGCTTTCTTTCCCTTACGTTCTATTAAATCTGCAATTAAGGCGGGAATAATTGCAATAAAAGCAGTCCCTTTTTCTCCCCAAATTAGTATCCCGACTGCGAGTACAATTGAAACTATTGCTAAAGCAACGGCTATTTGATGATATAATTTTTTAGTCATAATAGTTCAAACTCCTAACTACTTAAATGTGTTGGAATATACTTTTGTTGAAATTATCAGTGAAACGATTGATATTACGGCAATTAAGATACAGCTTGTGATTACTAGCAGGAAAGAATTAGTATTACCAATCCAAGCGATGAACGATAGACCCCAAGTCGTTTTCTGCAAAATATAAACCCCTCCCATAATAAGGACTAAAACCAGTATATTCACAATTGTGCTTCCAAACGTACCTGAAGCATAAACTGCCGGGAGTAAGAGTACTACATACATGATACCAATCAATAAGCCAACTATCGATATCAATATATGAATTTGCAGGCTAAATTGTTGGAAAATTAGAGCAGTGGCAATGCTTAAAATTAAAGTTATAAAGCTAATATATACAATTAAAGAAATACAAAAAATATATCTAGCCAAAACTATATTTCTTTTGGGAATAGGAAAAACACCTACGAATCTGTTCCATCCACTTTCTTGGTCAGCAATCAATAGACCAGTTGGCATTGATGCTAAACTAATCGGTCCCATTATTGAGAGAAAAATCGTTCCAGACTCCCTACCAAAAATTGTCACCAAAAGTAGTACTAATATGATTAGCAATCTACTTTTCACACTTAGCTTATTTAGTATAAGTTGAAAATCCTTATAAAGAAGTCCTCTCATCTATCTTTACTCCTTTTACTAAAAATAGGAATATTTCCTCTAATGAAGCATAATCTATATAATCAACACTTTCTTGTGATACTTCAACTAGATATTGAACCATGTTATCTTGGTATAGTTTATATTTGATGTTCTTCAATGGAAGGTCTGTTATCTCTGTTTTAATTGCATAATGATTAAGCAACTCACCTTGACTACCCTTTAATAAAATATTGCCATTTTCCATAAAAATAAAATAGTTAGCAACTTGTTCTAAATCACTTAAGATATGTGAAGACAATAATACCGTCATTTGATTATTATTTACAAATTCTTTTAACATAGATAAGATTTCTCTCCTTACAATGGGGTCAAGCCCACTAGTTGCTTCATCAGCAATTAAGTGTTTAGGATGATGAGAAAGTGTGGCAGCAAAACTTAATTTAACAAGCATCCCTCTTGAAAAATTACTAATAGGCTTATTGGTAGGCAAATCAAACTCATCAATTAAATTGTGATAGAGTTTTTTATCCCAACTTGGATAAACCTTTTCTAGCATTCTTTCAATTTGTTGAACAGAAAATGAGTTTGGAAAATAATTTTGCTCCAAAATTACACCTAAGTTAAGTTTTATCTGGCATTCATCTTTAACATAATCCAAACCAAAAATTTTAACATTGCCTATTTCACTTTTTATTTGATTTAATAGTAAATTCAAAAAAGTTGACTTACCTGACCCATTTTCACCAATTAAACCAACAATACTACCTTCATTTATTTTTAAATTGTTAATTTGTAGTTGAAAATCTGCGTACCGTTTACTTAAATTTAGCACATCTATTACTGGTTTTGTGTCCATATTTATACCTCACTATGATTGCAACATCATATATACAACCATTAAACTACTTCAAATTAAGTTTATCAAAGTCAGTAACGCATATTTCTTTTTTAGTACACTTATCTTCTTTAACTCAATGAATAGTAAAGCTACTAAAATATATTTACCCAAACTCATTAATAGTGTATATGAATTCGTTGTTGTGATAAATAAACTTGTTATTAAAGAGATATTCCCTGTTATTGAATAAGACAACAGGGCAAGCAGAACAACATTAGATGCTTTTTCAGAGACTCTACACATAGTGACACTCTCATAATTAGTACCAATACTTCAAATGTCAGACTAATTGCTGTTTGTGAAATTGCCTACCGTAACCTTAAAAGTAATGGTGTAAATTTTGCTAAAAATTATAAAAAAACACTTCATGGTATAAACCATGAAGTGCTTTAAACATTGATATAATCGTATTGATTAACGTTTACTAAATTGTGAAGCTTTACGAGCTTTCTTAAGACCTGGTTTCTTACGTTCAACCATTCTTGGATCACGAGTCAAGAAACCTGCTTTCTTTAATGGACCACGAAAATCAGGGTCTACTTCAAGAAGAGCACGTGCAATTCCTAGACGAATAGCTCCAGCTTGTCCCGAGAAACCACCACCATTTACGTTAACCTTAACGTCGTATTGATTTTCAGTTTCAGTCAAGGTCAATGGTTGCTTCAAATCCTTAACTAAGTTAGGAAAAGGAATGTATTGATCAATATCTTTATTATTAGCGGTAATTTTACCACTACCTGGTACTAAACGAACACGCGCAACAGAATTCTTGCGCCGACCGGTACCTGCATATGCAACTTGTTGTGCCATTATTTAACCTCCTAGATTAATTTGTTAATGTCTAATTCTTCAGGCTTTTGTGCTTCATGCTTGTGATCAGCACCAGCATAAACATGCATCTTCATAAACTCTTGATGACCGAGAGTATTTTTAGGAAGCATACCCTTAACTGACAATTCAACTAATCTAACTGGATTATTAGCCAGCAAGTCTCCAGCTGGAGTGGCTTTTATACCACCACGGTAATCAGAGTGATGGTAATAAATCTTGTCAGTAGCTTTTTTACCCGTTAACTTTAGTTTAGCTGCATTAATAATAATGACATTATCACCAGTGTCAACGTTTGGTGTATATTGAGGCTTGTTCTTACCTCTTAAAATAGTTGCTACTGCAGTTGACAGACGACCTAAAGATACATCTGTTGCGTCAATAACATACCACTTACGTTCAATTTCATTAGGTTTCGCTAATTGTGTAGTACGCAATTTAATTTCCTCCGTTTATACGTTGTTTGAAAACAATAAGATTCCGGGGCCTATCGTGGACAAACATACTTAAATATAATAAGTCTTTTTAATTAAAAAGTCAATATTAATCCCTATCAAGCCTGTACTTTTCCGGTATATTTTCATAAAAAACATGGTACAAAAATAGTCCATTTGCTGGTGCAGTTTCTCTCACCTGTTCTCGATCCTTAGCAGATATTACCCGGGGAATATCATTTACAGGACGTTTACCTCTGCCAATCTCTAATAACATAGCTACTAAAATACGAACCATGTTATAAAGAAATCCTGAACAAATAAAATCAAAGATAATTTCATTATTTCTTTGATCTTTTTGTATATTTACGTAATACATCTTACGCACTTTGTTTTTTATTTGGCCACCACTAGCAGCAAAACTGGTGAAATCATGAGTGCCCAGTAAATCAGTAGCTGCTTTTTTCATTTTTTCTATATTAACTGGATAAGGATAGTGTCCTGTATAGAAACGTTTAAAGGGGTCAACAAATCTATCCAGACTAACACAGTACCGGTACCACTTACCTTTTGCACTATATCTAACATGAAATTTTTCATCAACTACTGCGCAATTTTTAAATATAATATCTAGTGGCATCATTGAATTCAATGCACAAATCATTCTTTCAGGTGGAATTTTTTTGCCTGGATAATCAAAATGAATTACCTGACCTAGTGCATGAACACCAGCATCTGTACGGCCTGAGCCCTCGACAATCACAGTTTTGCCTTTTGTCATTTTATATAATGCAGTTTCAATTGTGCCTTGCACAGTTCTTTGGTGTGGTTGGTACTGAAATCCGTGAAATAGATGACCGTCATAAGCGACCGTCATTTTATATCTTGTTGTCATCAATGTGTCCTAAATACTAATAGAAGTCCTAATAATAAAACAAAATAAAATAAATTTATAAAGTCTACATTAGACCATTTTAAAACTCTAAATTTTGTTCTTCCCTTGTCACCGCGATATCCGCGAGACTCCATTGCGGTTGACAAATCAATTGCTGTTTCCAAAGAATTAATAAATAGCGGTACTAAAAGCGGTGTAATTGCCTTTGCTCTAGTAATTAATCCGCCGTTATTAAAATCTGCACCGCGTGAACGCTGAGCATTCATTATCTTAAAAGTTTCATCAAATAGAGTGGGCACAAAGCGAAGTGCTATTGACATTACAAGTGCTATTTTATCTACTGGAATATGAATCAATTTAAGCGGTTTTAACAGCCATTCTATCGCATCAGCAATCTCGAGTGGCTTAGTTGTAACTGTCATTACTGTTGATATTAAAATAATTACAGTGAAACGAATAAATATAAAAATTGCATTAGTAATGCCGTAACTTGATAAGGCAAAAATAGTCCAGCGCCAGTATACAGTTCCCCCAACAGTAAAAAATAGTTGTAAAAAAGAAGTAAACAAAATTAGCCAAATTAATGGCTTTACTCCATCCCAAAAAATTTTAGGTTTTAGCTTTGTAGCAGCAACTGCAGCTAAACTAAAAATAGTTACTATAAGATATGAAATTGGATTATTAGCCAAAAAGACAAATAAAATAAAGAGAATAGTTGCGAGTAATTTCCCTCGAGGGTCCATTCTATAGACTATCGAATCACCAGCTACATAACGACCAATTAAGATTTTACTCACGCAATCACCCCTTCAAATTATCTTCTATTTCTTTTACTAAACTATTTATATTTAATGGCATTTTTGTAAATTTATAATTAGTTAATTTAGCTGCAAACAAAGAAGCTTTGGGTTCTTCAAGGTGATGCTCTTGCAACCACTTACGATTTTTAAAAATTTCTGTAGGTGTGTCTTGCTTAATAAGTTTACCTTGTTCCATAATTAAAACATTATCAGCATATTTAGCCACATCATCCATATTATGGGTAACTAAAATTACCGTATGCCCGTCTTTTTGGTAATCAGAAAAAAGTGCCATCATTTGTTTACGTGCTTCTGGATCAAGTCCAGCTGCTGGCTCATCCAAACAAAGGATATCTGGTTCATATGCCATTACCCCTGCTATTGCCACTCTCCTCATTTGTCCACCAGAAAGCTCAAATGGTGACCTTTTGCCAATTTCTTCAGATAAACCCACTTTTTTTAGCCAATATTTAGCACTTTCAAGAGCTTTTTCATTGTCATAACCAAAATTTTTAGGACCAAAGGCAATGTCATCTAAAACTGTATTTTCAAACAATTGCGTTTCAGGAAACTGAAAAACCAAACTTACATGTCTTCTTAAATCTTTTAAATTTTTATTTGTAGTTTCAGGCGTTATAGTTGTACCAGCTATTTCTATTTTTCCTGTTGCAGGTTTAATAAGAGCATTAAAATGCTGCATAAGAGTCGATTTTCCACTCCCAGTATGTCCAATTATTGCATTAAAAGAACCATCTTTTAACTCAAATGAAACATTATCTAAACCTTTTTTTGCCATAGGGGTTTCGGGAGAATAAATGTAGCTTACATTTTTGAATTTAATTGACATAAATAATTAATCAACTCTTTTTCCGAATCTAAGTTATCAGGTAATTTTATAGCATCTTGCTGCAATTTTTCTTTAATTTGCTCAAAGAAGGGCACATCTAAGCCTATGCTTTTAAGAAGACTAACCTGACTAAAAACTGTTTTAGTACTTCCTTGTGTAATTAATTTACCATCATTCATTACTAAAACTTGATCAGCTATATTAGCTTCATCAATATCATGAGTAATAGAAATTACAGTCAAGTCATACTTATCTTTCATATCTTGAACAATTGATAATATTTGATTTCTTCCTTCAGGATCAAGCATTGAAGTAGCTTCGTCTAACACAATTATTTTGGGTTTAATAGCTAATATACCAGCAATAGCCACTCTTTGTTTTTGACCACCGGATAAATTTGCAGGCTCAGAGTTGGCATATTCACTCATTCCAACGGCTTTAATTGCTTCCGGAACTATTTTAACCATTTCTGAATGAGGAATGCCACGATTTTCTAAACCAAATGCAACATCATCAGCCACTGTTGCTCCAACAAATTGATTATCAGGATTTTGAAAGACAATACCTACTCTATTGCGAACTTCCCAAACTGTATCGTCCGTTAGTTTTATTCCATCTACTTCGATTAAAGGGTCTCCGCTTTCATCAGGTACCAGCAAGCCATTAATTAGGCGGATAATTGTTGATTTACCACTACCATTATGACCAATAATTGAAGTCCATGAACCCCGTCTCACATTGAAACTAATATTGTCTATAGCGGGAGTTTCTGACTCTGGATACGAAAAACTTACATTTTTTATTTTAATAATATTATCATTTGCCATACTCTTACCGTCCTAAAAGTCTGATTCAATTGTACCAAAAATATGGACAATTCTGAATACTGAATGGCACCTTTGCACATCAAAATTATCAGCTACTAAATCAACCAAGTTTATTTAATTCAGAGTCAACTTTAAATATTTTTAAGAAATTATCTTATGGTTTTAATACTAAAGCAGAATTAAAAAAGCAAAAAAAATCACCCATGAGGAGGGATAATATAATTATCTAAGCTAGACTAAACTTTCGTCATCATCTTAACGCTTATTCTCACTCTCACGGATAATTCTTAATAGCTATTAAGTTTGGATTATTTGAATTAAACTAATTCTAAAATAACCATTGGAGCTGCATCACCCTTACGAGCTGTAGCAAGCTTCATAATTCTGGTGTATCCACCATTTCTATCTTTGTAACGCGGTGCAATATCGCTAAAAAGCTTTTGCAAAGCTGATTTAACAACAACTGCATCTTTTTCTTCATGAATATCTGCAACCTCATCACGAACAAAGGCAGCTGCTCTTCTTCTTGCAGCCAAATCTCCGCGTTTGCCTAAAGTAATCATCTTTTCGGCTGTTTTGCGAACTTCTTTAGCACGAGCTTCAGTAGTAGTAATGCGTTCCTTCATGATTAATTGAGTAGTCATTTCTCTCAGCATTGCTTTTCTATGTGCACTGTCGCGACCCAATTTACGGTATGCCATCAGTTTACCTCCTTTATTTTTTAAATTAATCTTCTTGACGCAATGATAGTCCCAAGTCAGCTAATTTATTTTTAACTTCTTCCAACGATTTACGTCCTAAATTACGTACACGCATCATATCTGCTTCTGTTTTGTCAGTTAGTTCTTGCAGTGTATTAATACCGGCACGTTTAAGACAATTGTACGAACGAACTGAAAGATCAAGCTCTTCAATTGTCATTTCAAGCTTCTTTTCAGCTGTATCGTCCTCTTTTTCAACCATTACATCATTGAATTTAGTATTTGCATCAGCAGTTTCAAACACTTTAAAGTGTGCAACTAATATTTTTGCTGCGAAACTGAGGGCATCGTTAGGCTTGATTGAACCATCTGTCCAAATCTCTAAAGTTAGCTTGTCAAAATCGTCTCTTTTACCAACACGAGTTGATTCAACTTGGTAATTGACCTTCTTTATTGGAGAAAATAAAGAATCAACAGGAATAACCCCAATTGGCATATCCTCGCTCTTATTGTCACTTGCTGCAACATAGCCACGACCATTTTTAACAGCAATTTGCATATGCAAGTGGCCACCATCAGCAATAGTACAAATATATTGATCAGGATTCAGGATTTGAATATCTGCGTCAGCTTTAAGATCATCGGCGGTTACAGTAGCCGGACCCTCTACGTCAATTTCAATAATCTTTTGTTCATCTGAAAAAGACTTTAATTCAAGTTTCTTAAGGTTCAGGATTATCTTAGCGACATCTTCTCTGACGCCCGGAACGGTTGAGAATTCGTGTAAGACATCATCTATTTGAACGTAAACAAGTCCTGTACCTGGGATAGATGTCAGTAAAACTCTACGTAATGAGTTACCTAAAGTAGTACCAAAGCCTCGTTCAAGTGGTTCAATAACAAATTTACCATAAGACTTTTCTTGGTCCACAACGGTAATATTTGGTTTTTCAAATTCAATCATTACTAGGCCCCTTTCAAAACGCAATGTCCTTCAATAAGAACAAAATTAAACACGACGACGTTTTGGTGGTCTAGAACCATTGTGAGGAACTGGAGTAACATCGCGAATAGCGGTGATTTCAAGTCCAGTCGCTTGTAGCGATCTAATAGCAGATTCACGGCCAGCACCAGGACCCTTAACAGAAACTTCTACATGTTTCATGCCTTGATCCATTGCACTCTTGGCTGCTGCTTCGGCTGCCATTTGTGCTGCAAATGGTGTAGACTTACGACTACCTTTAAAGCCTAATGCACCAGCTGAAGACCAAGCAATTGCATTGCCTTGAACGTCAGTAATCATGACTAAAGTATTGTTAAACGTAGAATGAATATGAGCAACGCCTTTTTCAACGTGCTTCTTCACACGGCGTTTACGTGCTGTTTTAGGCATCAATAAACCTCCTTAAAAATTTTTATTTATTTTTCTTGCTACCCTTGCGTGTACGGGCATTATTCTTGGTATTTTGACCGCGAACCGGAAGTCCTCTACGGTGACGAATACCACGGTAAGAACCAATATCAATTAACCGCTTGATGTTCATGCTTACTTCTCTACGTAAGTCACCTTCAACACGGTATTTATCAACTTCTGCACGAAGCTTCTCTTGGTCATCTGGAGTCAAATCTTTTGAACGTATGTCTTCAGAAACACCAGCATCCGCACAAATCTTTTGTGCTGTTGGTTCACCAATTCCATAAATATATGTTAATGCAACAACTATTCTTTTATCTCTTGGTAAGTCAACACCAGCAATACGTGCCATAAATTGCACCTCCTATTATTTTAACCTTGACGTTGCTTGTGCTTTGGATTTGCAGAGCAAATAACCATTACACGACCATTTCTTTTAATTATCTTACAATGTTCACACATTGGTTTAACAGATGGTCTAACCTTCATGTTTCCCTCCGTTATTACTTTATAAATCGATAAGTTATTCTACCTTTAGTTAAATCATAAGGAGAAAGTTCAACAGTAACACGGTCTCCAGGCAGAATTCGAATATAATGCATCCTAATCTTACCGGAAACATGTGCTAAAATCACAGCTCCATTTTCCAATTCAACTTTAAACATAGCATTAGGCAGGGTATCAACAACCTTACCCTTCACTTCTATGACATCATCTTTTGCCAAAGCCGTTCCTCCGCATTTAAACAGTCATACTTTGAAATTATAACACGGAAAAGTAAATATACAAATTATTGCTTTTTACTTAAAACCGCATCAACGTTCTTAAAAACTTCTTCAGGCGTCTGTTCACCATTTACAACAGCTAACAAACCTTTTTTCTCGTAAAAGTCTTTCAGCGGTGTGTTCATCTTTTCGTTTACTTCTAAACGATTTTTTACTACTTCAGGTTTGTCATCTTCACGTTGGTAAAATTCATGCCCACCACAACGATCACAAGTATCCTTAACTTTAGGCATCTTTGTAATTTTATTATATGTTGAACCACAGTTTTTACACATAAAACGTGCTGATAAACGTTTTATCAAAGTTTCTTCTTTAACTTCGAGTGAAATTACATTTGTTAATTGCTTATTCATGCGCTTAGCAATATCTTCGAAAAGTTCCGCTTGAACAATTGTCCGGGGAAAACCATCTAAAATATACCCTTCATTAATATCGGGCTGACCTAAACGTTCTTCAACTAACTTGGCAGTAACTTCATCTGGTACCAAATTACCTTTATCAATGTAACTTTTGGCTTCAAGACCAACTTTAGTCTCATTAGCCATTGCTTCTCTAAACATATCCCCAGTTGAAATATGAGTTAGATGGTATTTGTCGACAATTTGTTCTGATACCGTACCTTTGCCAGCACCAGGCAAACCTAAAAGAAATATATTAATCATTTATCCGTTCCTATCTGATGAATCCAACGTATTCTCTCTTCATTAACAATCCGTTAATTTGACGAGATAGTTCCAAGACGACACCAATAACGATTAAAAGACTGGTACCGCCTAATCCAATTGAACTTGGTAAATCCCAAAAATTAGTAGCAAGTTGTGGCAGTAATGCTACAAGTCCTAAAAATACAGAACCTACAGTTGATAATCTAATTAAGACCTTTGATACGTAATCTTGTGTATCTTTGCCGGGCCAAACACTCGGAATGTACGCACCTTGTTTTTGCAAATTCTTAGCCAGCTTCTCAGGATTAACCTGAACAAAAGCATAGAAGAACGTAAACAAGATGATTAAAACTGTATAGATTATGACTCCCGGTGTAGTTTGCATACTAAATATGTTGGTCATTATTTTATACCATTGTTGGTCACCCTGAGATTTCTGAAAGGCCATCAAAATTGTTGCCGGTGTAATAATAAATGAACTAGCAAAAATGACTGGAATAACGCCAGAAACATTAACCTTTAATGGCAAAAAACTTTCAGAGCCACTAATAGTTGCCCGTCTTGTGTATTGTATTGGAATCCGGCGATCTGCCTGTTCTACCCATGTAACTAATTGAGTTACGATAAGTATTGCAATGATAATCGCGATGAAGAACAAAATCCCTTGCCAACGATCACTAGCATTATTATTGATAACTCCATCTTTATAAAGTTGCCACAAGCCACGGGGTAACCGAGCTATAATACCAGCAAAAATAATTACTGAAACTCCGTTGCCTAAACCTTTATCAGTAATCTCATCACCAAGCCAAGTCAAAAGCATCGTTCCTGCCGTCATAATTATTGCAATTTCACCATAAGACTGCCAATTCTGTGACTTAACTAGACCCATTTGTGTTAGTGCATTGAAGCCAATTGTAATTCCGAGACTTTGAATTAATGCCACAAACAAAGCAAGCCAACGAGTTATGTTATTAGTCTTACGGCGTCCAACTTCACCTTGCTTACCCCACTCTACCAATGTAGGTACAATATCCATCTGCAACAATTGAATAACAATTTGCGCGGTTATATAAGGGGAAACACCTAATGAGAAAATTGAATAATTATCTAGTCCACCACCAGAAACAGTATCCAGCATTGGAACTAAACCAGTTTGTGCAACTTGAGTAATCGCTTTTGCGTTGACACCTGGAACAGTAATATTCGCTCCAATTCGGTATATCAAAAGAATAAAGAGTGTAAAATAAATTTTATTTCTTATTTCTTTATCCTTAAAGGCGTTCTTCAAGGTCGAAAACATTAGATCACCTCAACAGATCCGCCAGCAGACTCTACTGCTTTTTTAGCAGCGGCGGAAACTTTGTTAATCTTTACGTTTAATTTAACTTTTAACTCACCTTCAGCAAGCAATTTAACGCCTGATAATTCTTTCTTTACCAAGCCTTTTTCCTTGAGATTGGCAACAGTAACTTCGCTGCCCTCCTCAAACTTGTTCAAGTCATCTAAGTTAATGATTGCATACTCCTTGCGGTTAACGTTCTTAAATCCACGTTTTGGCATGGTTCTGAATAATGGCATTTGACCACCTTCAAAACCTAGACGGGTATGACCGCCTTGACGAGACAATTGTCCCTTTTGGCCACGTCCAGAAGTTTTTCCAAAACCACTTGAAGTACCACGACCAACACGTTTTCTTGTATTGCGTGACCCCTCAGCAGCATGTAATTCATGAAGCTTCATTAATTTGGCACCTCCTCAATTAACTATTTATTAATTTCTTCAACTGAAATCAGGTGGGCGATTTTCATTAATGCCCCACGAGTTGCAGCATTGTCTGGTAAAGTAGCTGTACTATTAATCCTACCTAAACCAAGAGCTTTCACAACTTTTCTTTGGTCAGGCAGACGGTGTGCAGCACTTCTAATTAAAGTAACTTTTAATTCAGTCATTTATCCAGTCTCCCTAATCTAGTTCAGCGTGACGAAGCTTTTCAACATCTTCACTTGTTCTAAGTTTCTTCAATCCATCTATTGTCGCACGAACAACATTAATAGGAGTATTAGAACCAAGTGATTTAGAAGTAACATCCGCAATACCAGCCATATCCATAACGATACGAACGGCACCACCAGCAGCAACACCTGAACCAGCTGGAGCAGGTTTGATCATAATACTGCCTGAGCCATAATGACCGATTACTTCATGAGGAATAGTAGTACCAACCTTAGGAACCTTGATCATATTCTTTTTACCAGCTTCAACGGCCTTACGGATTGCTTCTGGAACTTCTTGAGCTTTACCAGTACCAAAGCCTACACGACCTTTTTTGTCGCCAACAATTACCAGAGCAGCAAATCTCATTCGTTGACCACCTTTGACAACCTTGGTGACACGATTAATTGCTACTAACTGATCTTCAATGTCGTCTTTATTTCTGCGATTATTGCGAGAATCGTTGCGGTTTGCCATGTATTTATCTCCTTTCCTAGAACTCTAATCCGTTTTCACGAGCGGCGTCTGCCAATGCTGAAATACGGCCGTGGTATAAATAACCACTTCTATCAAACACTACGCTAGTAATGTTTTTCGCTTTGGCTGCTTCGGCAATACCTTTACCAACAGCTTGAGCTTGTTCTACTTTAGTCTGATCTTTAGATACAGAATCGTCTAAAGTTGAGGCACTTGCTAGCGTTACACCCGCTACGTCATCAATTAATTGAGCGTAGATGTTTTTGTTTGAACGGAAAACGCTTAAGCGTGGGCGCTCAGCAGTACCAGAAATTTTGCTACGAATACGTTTATGACGCTTTAAGCGCAATTTGTTCTTATCTGGTTTTGAAATCACAATTTCACCTCAAAAATTTATTTACTATTTACCAGTTTTACCTTCCTTACGACGTACATATTCATCAGTATAACGAATACCCTTACCTTTATAAGGTTCTGGTGGACGTACATCGCGAATTTCAGCAGCAAATTGTCCAACATTTTGCTTAGAAATTCCTTCTACTTCAATATCAGTTGCAGAAGTAGTTTTTACTGACACACCTTCTGGTGCAGTCATTACAACTGGGTGAGAATAACCAACATTCAAAGTCAATTTGTTACCTTGTGCTGTAGCACGATAACCAACTCCAATTAATTTTAATGTCTTCTTGTAACCATCAACTACACCTTCAACCATTGAAGCTAAATTGGCTCTTTCAGTTCCATGAAGTGCTTTATCACTTTCACTTGAACGAGAAAAGTTAATCTTACCATCTTCTTGTTTAAATGTAATTTTTGGATCAAAATATCTGGTTAGTTCACCCTTAGGTCCTTTAACAGTGATATTGTCACCTTTTTTAGTAACAGTGACACTATCAGGGACTTCAATTGTTTTTAAACCGATACGGCTCATTGATTGCTCTCCTTTCTGTCAGAATTACCAAACATAGGCGATAACTTCGCCACCAACATCTTTTTGTCTTGCTTCTTTATCAGTTATCACACCTGCAGAAGTAGAGACGATGGCGATACCTAAGCCATTAAGTACTTTAGGTAAATTTTCAGCGCTAACATAATTTCTAAGACCTGGCTTAGAAATTCTCTTTAAACCCGAAATGACACGTTCTCCATCAGGACCATATTTCAAGAAAATCTTAATCATACCCTGTTTATTGTCATCGGTAACTTCGTAATCACGGATGAAGCCTTCGCGTTTCAAAATTTCTGAAATAGATTTTTTAATGTTTGATGCAGGAACTTCAACAGAATTATGTTTTGCCATGTTAGCATTTCTAATTCTAGTCAAGTAGTCTGCGATCGGATCTGTCATGACCATTTATGCTATCCTCCAATCCGAATTACCAACTAGCCTTTTTCAGGCCTGGGATTTGACCTTTGTGAGCTAAATCTTTCAAGCAAATACGGCATAAGCCAAACTTACGATAGACGGAGCGTGGACGACCACATCTCTCGCAACGTGTATATTCACGTGAAGAAAATTTAGCAGGACGATGATTTCTAATTTTTTGTGATGTCTTAGCCATTAATGTCCTCCATTATTTTGCAAACGGCATACCAAATTGACCTAGAAGCTCGCGAGCTTCTTCATCTGTATTGGCAGTAGTAACGATAACAACATCTAAACCCCTAGTTCTATTAACCTTATCAAAGTCAATCTCTGGGAAAATCAATTGTTCCTTAATACCTAAAGTGTAGTTACCACGACCATCAAATGAACGGCTTGATACACCGCGGAAGTCGCGAACACGAGGAAGTGAAACACTGATTAACTTATATAAGAAATCGTACATTCTATCTCCTCTAAGTGTTACCTTAGCACCGATAGACATACCCTCACGCAAGCGGAAATTAGCAATTGACTTTTTAGCTTTGGTAACCAATGGTTTTTGACCTGAGATTAAAGTCAATTCTTCTACAGCTTCGTCTAAGTTTTTAGCATTAGAAACAGCATCTCCAACACCCATGTTCAAAACTATTTTTTCAATCTTTGGTACTTGCATAACTGAGCTGTAATCAAACTTTTCTTGCAATGCAGGAACAATTTTTTCTTTATATTCTTGAGCTAAATAATTTGCCATTTGTGTCCTCCCTTCTACTACTTAGTTTCTTCTTTTTTGTCATTAGTTTTGCCTTCTGACTTAGCAATGACCTTAACGTTTGATGCATGAATTGAACCTTCAGATTCAACTACACCACCATTAGCGTTAGTCTGAGAAGGTTTTTGATGTTTCTTGATCTTATTAACGCCTTTAACAACTACACGGTTTTTCTTAACGTTAACGGATAAAACAATACCTTCTTTACCTTTGTCTTTTCCGGTAATAACTTTTACTTTGTCACCAGTTTTAACAAACATCAGTGCACCTCACTTATTATAAGACTTCAGGAGCAAGAGAGACGATTTTCATAAAGTCGTGCTCACGTAGCTCACGTGCAACAGGCCCAAAGATACGAGTACCGCGTGGGCTCTTATCTGCATTGATAACTACACCAGCATTTTCATCAAATTTGATGTATGATCCGTCTTCACGACGTGCGCCTGATTTTGTTCTAACAATGACGGCCTTGACAACGTCACCTTTTTTGACAACGCCACCTGGTGTTGCTTGTTTAACAGTTGCAACCACAATATCACCAATGTTACCAGTCTTACGTCTTGATCCACCCAAGACTCTAATAACTAAAAGTTCTCTGGCACCTGAGTTATCAGCAACCTTCAAACGGGATTCATTTTGAATCACTATATAATCCTCCCCTCACTAAATCCGCAAAATTAAACAGATTTTTTAACAATTTTAACTAAACGAAAGCGCTTTGTACGAGATAATGGACGAGTTTCCATGATACGAACAGTATCGCCAACTTTAGCTTCATTTTTATCATCTTGTGCGTAGTATTTCTTTGAATATCTAATACGCTTCTTATAAACAGGGTGATTCTTATAAGTATCAACAACTACAGTGATAGTCTTGTCATTCTTATCAGAAATTACTTGGCCTTGATATACATGACGATGATTTCTTTCGATTGATTCGCTCAAGTTAATAACTCCCTTCCACTAATCTTTTTCCAATGCTTTTTCGCTAAGAATTGTTTTAATTCTAGCAATATTTTTACGAACTTTGCCTAGGCGAGCGGTATTTTCTAATTGACCCGTTGCTTGTTGAAAACGCAAATTAAAGAGTTCTTCTTTATATTGCTTTTCCTTATCTAACATTTGATCAGTGGTTAATGCTCTGATATCTTTAGCCTTCATTAGAATTGCCACCTACTTCCGAACTTTTAGTCACAAATTTACATTTAATTGGTAACTTAGTTGCAGCAAGTCTTAATGCTTCGCGAGCTGTTGTTTCACTAACGCCACCAATTTCAAACATAATCTTTTCTCTCTTAACTACAGCTACCCAGCCTGCAGGTGCACCTTTACCAGAACCCATACGTACACCAACACCTTTAGCAGTGTATGACTTTTGAGGAAAAATTCTAATCCAAACCTTACCGCCACGCTTCATGTAACGAGTCATTGCAACACGAGCAGCTTCGATTTGTTGTGTAGTAATCCAGTGAGATTCAAGGGCTTGTAATCCATATTCACCAAAGGCAATAGTTTTACCACCCTTAGCAGCACCACGCATCTTACCACGAAACTCACGACGGTGTTTTACCCTTTTTGGTACTAGAGGCATTATTTGTTTCCTCCCTTCGCAG
Organism: Lactobacillus huangpiensis; assembly: GCF_019972815.1. Lineage (GTDB taxonomy): Bacteria > Bacillota > Bacilli > Lactobacillales > Lactobacillaceae > Lactobacillus > Lactobacillus huangpiensis. The sequence continues at coordinate 161,835 of NZ_BPPA01000002.1, read as the reverse complement.
CTTTTTCGGGCTTCTTACTTTTAGAAGGTAAGATTTCACCCCGGTTAATCCATACTTGAACACCAATTTCACCATATGTAGTGTAGGCATTTACCCAAGCATAATCAATATCAGCTCTTAAAGTTTGTAATGGAACACGACCTTCTGTGTGCCATTCTCTTCTTGCCATGTCAGCACCGTTTAAACGACCAGATGTTTGTACTCTGATTCCCTTAGCACCGGCACGCATAGTTCTTTGAGTAGCTTGACGAGTAGCACGTCTAAAAGCAATACGAGCTTCAAGTTGACTAGCGATACTTTCAGCTACCAATTTGGCATCAAGATCTGGTTTCTTGATTTCAACAATATTAACGTGGACTTGCTTCTTAGTCAAAGCATTTAATTCTTTTCTCAATGCTTCAACTTCAGAACCACCTTTACCAATTACCATACCTGGTTTAGAAGTATTTATTGATACGTTGATTCTATTAGCTGCACGTTCAATTTCAACAGTAGAAACAGAGGCATTCTTCAACTTCTTATCAATGAATTTTCTGATACGCAGGTCTTCATTTAAGGTTTCTTTGTATCCTCTGTCAGCATACCATTTAGATTCCCAGTCACGAATTACGCCGAGACGAAAACCATTTGGGTTAATTTTCTGACCCATTAATATACCTCCCTTAATCGTTCTTTTCTGACACTACTACAACTACATGACTAGTTCTCTTATTAATAGGAGAAGCCATACCTTTGGCACGTGGTCTAAATCTCTTTAAAGTTGCTCCTTCATTTACGTATGCTTCAGATACATAAAGATTGGCACTTTCAAGATCGTAATTGTGTTCTGCATTTGCAATTGCTGAGCGTAAAACTTTTTCAACGATTGGGGAAGCAGCTCTAGGTGTGAATTGCAAGATTGCCAATGCTTCAGCAACGTCTTTGCCACGAATCAAATCAACAACTAAACGTGCTTTTCTTGGAGCAATACGAACTGTTCTTGCTTCCGCCCTAGCTGAACTAACTTGTTCTGCCATTTAAGTGTTTCTCCTTTCTTTATTTTGCAGTAGCCTTGTCATCAGATGTCTTATGTCCACGGAAAGTTCTCGTTGGAACAAATTCACCTAACTTATGACCAACCATATCCTCAGTAATATATACTGGAACATGCTTTCTACCATCGTAAACAGCTATAGTCAAACCAACAAAAGAAGGAAAAATAGTTGAACGACGTGACCAAGTTTTAATAACCTGTTTTTTATCTGTATCTGCCTGTGCATCAACTTTCTTTAATAAGGATGCATCAGCAAAAGGCCCTTTTTTAATACTACGGCTCATTAAATTACCCTCCTTCTATTATTTGCTACCTTTACGGTGACGAACAATTAGCTTCTCACTGGCTCTCTTACTATTTCTAGTCTTGATACCACGAGCTTTCTTGCCCCATGGAGTCATTGGTTGTGGACGACCTACAGGAGCTTTACCTTCACCACCACCATGTGGGTGATCGTTAGGGTTCATTACAGAACCACGAGATTGTGGACGTCTGCCTAACCAGCGACTACGTCCAGCTTTACCTAATTGAATTAATGAATGTTGTTCATTACCAACAACACCAATAGTTGCACGACAAACTGATAAAATCTTACGAACTTCACCACTTTGTAATTTAACTAAAGTATATTTACCATCATTACCCAAAACTTGAGCACTGGCCCCAGCACTTCTAACAAGCTGACCACCTTTACCAGGTCTTAATTCAATATTGTGAATTGATGTACCAGTTGGAATGTTCTTTAATGGTAAAGCGTTTCCTGGCTTAATATCTGCATTTGCACCGGATTCTACCACATCACCAACCGTTAAACCTTTAGGTGCTAAGATATAAGCCTTAATACCATCAGTATAGTGAAGAAGCGCAATGTTAGCAGTTCTGTTTGGATCGTATTCGATTGCCTTAACTACGGCTTTAGCGTTATCTTTATTGCGTTTAAAATCAATAATACGGTACTTTTGCTTATGTCCACCACCACGGTGTCTGCTAGTAATATGACCATAAGAGTTACGACCTGCAGTGTGTGATTGTGACTCAAGTAAAGTACGCTCTGGCTTGCTCTTAGTAATTTCAGCAAAGTCAGAAGTAGTCATATTACGGCGACCATTTGTGGTTGGCTTATAAATTTTAATAGCCAATTGACTGACCTCCTATTACTTATTTTCTTCTTTATTATCGTTATCGTCTTTGAAAATTTTGATGTCATTTGAATCTTCAGTTAAGGTGACGATTGCTTTACGTGTCCGAGCAGTTTTACCTGAATAACGACCAACACGCTTATCCTTACCACGGACATTCATGATATTAACTTTTTTGACCTTAACATCAAAAATTTCTTCAACAGCATCACGAACTTGAGTCTTGGTTGCAGTTAAAAGCACGTTGAAAGTGTATTTCTTATCATCCATTAAGTTCGTTGACTTTTCAGTAATGACAGGTCTTAAAATGATATCGTGTGCACTCATTTCGTCGAAGCCCCCTCAACATTCTTTTCTATCTTTTCAATAGCTTCTTTTGTCAAGATTAATTTGTCATAGTTGACAACATCTTCTACATTCAAGCCATTTGCAGTGATAACCTTAACGTTTGGCAAATTCCTAGCTGAGTATTGAATATTTTTATCTTCAGAAACAACTAAAACTTTGCCTTCAACCTTTAAGTCGTCCAAGATTGACTTAAACTCTTTTGTTTTAGGAGCTGACATAGTCAATTGATCTAAAACAATCAAATCTTTATCAATCAATTTTTGGGAAAGAACAGACTTGATAGCCAAGCGCCGTTGCTTTCTTGGCATTGAGTATGCATAAGAACGTGGAGTTGGTCCAAAAACAACACCACCGCCGCGCCATTGTGGTGAACGGATAGACCCTTGACGAGCACGTCCAGTACCCTTTTGTTTCCAAGGCTTCTTACCACCACCGCGAACAGCAGATCTATTTTTAACCTTCGAGGTTCCTTGACGTCTGCCAGCTCTTTGTCTGATAATTGCGTCAAAAACTACGCTTTCATTTGGTTTAATACCAAATACTTCATCATTTAAAGTAACTTCACCAGCATCTTTGCCTTTTTGATCAATAACTTTTAAATTAGCCATTCTAGTCCTCCTTCCTATTTATTATTTTTTACAGCAGATCTAACAGTAAGCAATGAATTCTTAGCGCCAGGAACGTTGCCTTTAATTAACAAAACATTCTTATCTGCTACAACTTTTTCAATTACTAAGTTTTCAATGGTAACTTTCTTCATTCCCATGTGACCTGGCAGACGTTTGCCTTTAGGCACACGGTTAATGATTGAACCCATTGAACCAGGAATTCTATGGTATCTTGAACCGTGAGTTTCTGGTCCACGTGATTGGCCCCAACGTTTAATGTTACCTTGGTATCCATGACCTCTTGTAGTACCAGTGACGTCAACTACGTCACCTTCCTTAAATGTGTCCACAGTAACTTCTGAGCCGACTTCGTAGTCCTTAAGCTCAACTCCGCGGATTTCACGTATGAAGCGCTTAGGCGAAGTCTTTGCTTTTGCAGCATGACCTTTTTCTGGTTTGTTGCTCAAAACTTCACGCTTATCTTGATATCCTAATTGAACTGCTTCGTAGCCGTCTGATTCAACTGTCTTAACTTGCATAACTACGTTAGGCGTTGCTTCAACAACAGTTACAGGCACGAGGATACCATCTTTAGTGAAGATTTGAGTCATACCAACTTTTCTTCCTAAGATTCCTTTGGTCATGATTACACCTCTTTCTTTTTAAAATTAAAGTTTAATTTCGATGTCAACACCGCTTGGTAAATCAAGCTTCATTAAAGAGTCAACAGTTTTAGGTGTTGGATTTAAAATATCGATTAACCGCTTATGCGTACGAATTTCAAATTGTTCACGTGAATCTTTGTTCTTGTGTGGTGAACGTAAAACAGTGAACAATACCCTTTCTGTTGGCAATGGAACTGGACCTGAAATCTCAGCTCCAGTTCTCTTTGCAGTAGCTACAATTTTAGCAGCTGATTCATCGAGAATACCATGTTCGTATGACTTAAGTCTGATACGAATTGATTGACTTGCCATTAAATTACCTCCTCAACGTCTTCTTTAAAAGATGACTAGCTTCCACAAAAATTACCGGCACTACCTCTGTGGCAATGCAGCCTGGTGTGCCGCAACCTTTTGTATCAATGCTTTACAACAAAATGCGCTTTAGGGCAGAATAATCCCTAGACGCACAAAAAATAGTATAACCGTTTTAAGCTTAATTATCAAGGATTAAAGGAACTTTTTTCATCTTTTAGAATGGAAAAATACAATTTTTATACTTTTTTAAATAAAATCCGAAATTTTATGTTTAAGAAGTCTACTACAAATAGAAAAATTTTCAAATAATTTATTCAGAAACGAAATTTTTGATTGTTATACTTTTTTTACGTAATTTCATAATTTTGAGAACAATATTTTCTTATGGTGAAATTTTTGATAAAAAAAGAGCCACTGGCTTTACCAATAGCTCGATTTTTATAGTTAATAACTTGTTTTTATATTATTAATTATTGAAAATTATTCAGCGTTACCGCCACGTTTTTTGATGATATCCTCTTGAATAGACTTAGGAGTTGGTGAGTAATGATCAAAGACCATCGTAAATGTACCACGGCCTTGAGTTGAAGAACGTAAGGTGGTAGCATAACCAAACATTTCTGCCAGAGGAACCATTGAATTCAACACTTTAGCACCGGCACGATCTTGCATGTTATCCATTGTACCACGACGAGCAGTAATTGAACCCATTACGTCACCTAAGTAATCTTCAGGTGTGATAACTTGAACCTTCATAATAGGTTCAAGGATAACTGCACCAGCCTTAGGAGCAGCATTTCTCAATGCCAATGATGCAGCAACTTTGAAGGCTGCTTCAGAAGAGTCGACTTCGTGGTAACTACCGTCATAAAGTTTAGCTTTTACATCAATCAGTGGGTAACCTGCCAAGATGCCGTTCTTCATAGATTCTTGCAAACCAGCATCAACAGCAGGGATAAATTCACGAGGAACAACACCACCAACAATGGCGTCTTCAAATTCGTAACCTTTTCCTCTTTCATTTGGTGTAAATTCAATCCAAACGTCACCATATTGACCTTTACCACCTGATTGACGCACAAATTTACCTTGTGCTTTAGCAGGCTTAGTGAAGGTTTCACGGTAAGCAACTTGTGGTTCACCAATCTTAGCTTCAACGTGGAATTCACGCTTCATACGTTCAACCATGATTTGCAGGTGTAATTCACCCATTCCGGAAATCAAAGTTTGGCCTGTTTCAGCGTTTGTTTCTGCTCTAAAGGTTGGATCCTCTTCAGTTAATTTTTGCAAAGCAACATCAAGTTTGTCACGGTCAGCTTTTGATTCTGGTTCAATTGAAACTTGAATAACCGGATCTGGAACTTCCAAACTTTCCAAAATTAATGGGTGATCAGGATCAGTTAATGAATCACCGGTAGTAGTATTCTTTAAACCAATAGCACCAGCAATATCACCGGAGAATACTTCAGAAATTTCACTTCGTGAGTTAGCATGCATTTGCAACAAACGACCAACACGTTCACGACTATTCTTAGAAGCATTCAAAACATATGAGCCTGATTCAAGTGAACCAGTGTAAACACGAATATAAGTCAAACGACCAACAAATGGATCAGTAGCAATCTTAAACGCCAAAGCGGAAAATGGCTTTTCATCTCCAGCAACTAATTCAACTTCTTCACCAGTTTTTGGATCATGAGCAACATAAGGCTTAACATCTAACGGAGATGGTAAGTAATCAACAACACCATCAAGCATCATCTGTACACCCTTGTTCTTAAAAGCTGAGCCTGCAAATACAGGGAAAATCTTCAAGTCCAATGTAGCTTTACGAATAGCAGCTTTTAATTCATCAACGGAAATCTCATCACCATTAAGGTATTTTTCCATGATGTCATCATCAACATCAGCTACTTGTTCAATTAATTCGGAACGACGTTTTTCAGCTTCTTCTTTGTATTCATCAGGAACAGGAATAGTATCCCATTTGGAGCCAAGCTTATCTTCATCATAAACATCAGCTACCATGTCAAGTAAGTCAATAACACCTTCAAAGCTTTCGGCAGAACCAATTGGCATTTGCACAGCTAGAGCATTGGCATTTAAACGTTCGTGCAAAGACTTAACAGATTTGTCAAAGTCTGCTCCAATCTTATCCATTTTGTTTACAAAAACAATTCGAGGAACACCGTAAGTTTCAGCCTGGCGCCAAACATTTTCAGTTTGAGGTTCCACACCAGCTTGAGCGTCAAGAACAGTTACGGCACCATCAAGAACACGTAAGGAACGTTCAACTTCGATAGTGAAGTCAACGTGTCCAGGGGTATCGATAATGTTAATTCTGTAATCTTTCCATTGTGCAGTCGTAGCTGCAGAAGTAATAGTGATACCACGTTCTTTTTCTTCATCCATCCAGTCCATTTGTGAATCACCCTCATGGGTTTCACCAATTTTATGGATCTTACCAGTGTAATAAAGAATACGCTCTGTTGTGGTAGTCTTACCCGCATCAATGTGGGCCATAATACCAATGTTACGTGTTTTTTCTAATGGAAATTCACGCTTATTAGCCATAGATTTTTTCCTTTCCCTAAAAAATTAGAAACGATAGTGTGCAAATGCACGGTTAGCTTCAGCCATACGGTGAACATCTTCACGCTTTTTAACAGCTGAGCCAGTATTGTTTGAAGCATCAATAATTTCGTTAGCCAAGCGTTCATCCATAGTATGTTCATTACGTAAACGAGCGTAAGAAACTAACCATCTTAAACCTAAAGTAGTTCTTCTTTCAGGACGAACTTCAACTGGAATCTGATAGTTTGAACCACCAATACGGCGAGCTTTAACTTCCAAAACAGGCATAATATTATTCATAGCTTCTTCAAAAACATCAAGTGGCTCTTTGCCGGTCTTTTCTTTAACAATGTCAAAAGCATCATAAAGAATGGATGAAGCCTTAGCTCTTTTACCATCGATCATTAAGTGGTTGATCAACTTAGTTACAAGCTTTGAATTGTATACTGGATCCGCTAAAATATCTCTTTTAGCTACATGTCCTTTTCTAGGCATTATTTAACTCCTCCTTAATCTTTCTTGGCACCGTATTTGGAACGTCCTTGCTTTCTGCCTTCAACACCAGCAGTATCAAGAGCACCACGAATAATATGGTAACGAACACCAGGAAGGTCCTTTACACGACCACCACGAATTAACACAACAGAGTGTTCCTGTAAATTATGGCCTTCACCTGGAATATAAGCAGTTACTTCAATCAGGTTAGAAAGACGAACACGAGCATACTTCCGCAAAGCTGAGTTTGGCTTCTTTGGTGTCATAGTGCCGACACGAGTTGCAACTCCACGCATTTGGGGCGCTGGGTTAGCTACTAATTCTTTCTTCATACTGTTGTAGCCATAGCTTAAAGCTGGTGACTTTGATTTAGTCGTCTTAGTATGACGGCCTTTTCTTACCAATTGGTTAATGGTTGGCATTAAATTTTCCTCCTAAAAAAATTCATTATTTTGTTCACACATCCAGGAGTTTCTTTTTTAAGTCCCAGATAATCATCAAAATACACATTGACTATTGTACTCGCTTGTCGCAAAAAAGCAAATTATTTTTACTAATTGAAAAGCAGATGATATTTTTTGCGTATTTGATTTAAGCGAGGTAAGCAATATGAAATGGATTTTTGGAATCAGTAATTTTTTAATTGGTACATGCCTAGCTTCTCATGCATGTGTAATTATCGAAAGACTCGGCAAAGAAGACTTTATCTTCAGTCGCTCAAAATGCACTAATTGTAATCAACAGCTGTGCTTGTTAGATGAAATACCTTTAATTTCCTATTTAATACTTAAAGGTCGTTGCCGTTATTGTAAAATTCACATCCCCTGTGAATATTTTTTAACAGAATTTTTAGGCGGTTTCGCTTTTTATAAAATTGATTTTAGCAGCATACATGATATTTGTACGGCGATTGTTTTGTTTAGTCTTCTACTAGCTGCTATCAGCGATTATCAGGTCCAGGAATTCGATATTACACTGGTACTGCCTGCACTTATTATTTCGCTTCAACATATAATGAATAATTTTTATAGAATTAGCACTACTGATCTCATAGAATTTTTACCTATTTTTTTGTTTTTTCTTTTTGAGACAGTTAGAAAAAAATGTGGTAGTGGAGACTTAATAGTCTACCTAATCTTATCTTTCTACTTTAACTCCAAATTCGCCAATTTAACTTTTTTAACTGCTTCAATAGCTCTGCTTATTGTTTTTTTGGGAAGTAAAATGAGCAAAAAGGAGCCTGTTGCTTTTATTCCTTTTATTTATATTGGGTTAATCATTCAACTTTTGTGCAAATAAAAAGCTGGGATCCATATAAAATGAGATAGCAGCTTTAATAAACTAGTAAAAATAATTTTTTCACGTAAGTATTAGTTGTATCTTGCCATCAGGTTTTGAAAACTAGGCAGCAGTACTATGGCTATAACAACTCCGACTACTCCTTGAATTGTATTGGTAAAAAGACTGGCAAGTCCTGCAGCCCAAGTATAAAGAACTGTATTAGTGATAAAATAGCCACCTACCATAAAGAATACTCCTATAGCTCCGGCGATAGCACCTTTGAATAATTGATTTTTTAAATTCCAGTATTTAAAGACTAAACCAACAAAAAAACCTTCTAAACCATGGACAACAAGAGAAAATAACATGAACTGCCCATATCCACCAAGAAGATCAAGTAAAAATCCAGAAAGACCTCCAACTATGCCTCCGGCCATTGGACCGTATAAAAGCGCCACTATAAAAATAATCGCATCACATAAATTAATATTTCCATGAGTCAAGGGCATAGGAATAATAAAAATTCGACTAACCACAACGTTAATCGCTGTTAGTAATGCCAATAATACAAGTCTCTTTAAAGAAAAATCATTTTCTCTCAACTTCTACATCCCCCCTCATAATTTTTCTGATTATAACATTTTCTAATAAAAATATCACTAATAATTCATAAAATTTCAAGCAAAAAAACTGTCCCGTTAGAAATTTCTAACGGAACAGTTTTTAATTAAATTAGATTATGATTCCTTAGCTTGGTCTGCTTCCTTCATCTTTTTCTCAATATCAGCAATTGAATAAACAGATTTAGGTTTCTTTACATCTGACTCAGGTTCCATATCACGATAAATCGGAAGACCAGTACCAGCTGGAATTATCTTACCAATAATAACATTTTCTTTTAATCCAAGTAGCGGATCATTCTTTCCTCTGATAGAAGCATCAGTTAGAACACGAGTTGTTTCCTGGAAGGAAGCGGCTGACAAGAAACTGTTGGTTTCAAGAGCGGCTTTAGTAATACCCAAAATTACACTTTGTGCAGTTGCAGGAATACCACCAGAAATAATCACAGCCTTGTTACGTTCCTTAAACTGATTGATATCCATTACCTCACCAGGTAAAAGATCAGTTTCTCCAGGATCGAGCACACGAACTTTTTGCAACATTTGTCTAGTTAATACTTCAACGTGCTTATCTGAAATATCAACACCTTGCATCCTGTATGCTTTTTGGACTTCGACCAAAATATACTCTTCAGTAGTTAATGTATCAGTAACCTGAATTAATTCTTTCGGATCAATAGATCCAAGAGTCAACTTGTCACCGCGATGAACTTCGTCACCCTCAGCAACAGCTACCGAAGCAGTATAAGGCACGCTGTAACTTCTAGTATCGATCTTACCCTTAACAGTAATTTCACGAGTATGTTCAGCAGGATTTTCCTGAATTGAATCAATTACTCCATCTACTTCAGAAATTATCGCACGACCCTTAGGATTACGAGCTTCAAACAATTCCTGCACACGAGGAAGACCTTGCGTAATATCTTCAGCACCGGCAACACCACCATTGTGGAAAGTACGTAAAGTAAGCTGGGTACCAGGCTCACCAATAGATTGAGCAGCAACTGTACCAACTGCTTCACCAACTTCGACTTCTTCTCCAGTGGCAAGGTTCATACCGTAACACTTGCGACAAACTCCATGTGGTGTATCACAAGTTAGGATCGAACGAATCTTCACGTTAGTTACACCCGCATCACAAATCTGGTGTGCTAAGTTTTCATCCATCATGACATTGCGACCAACAATTGTAGCACCAGTCTTTGGATCCTTCACTGTTTCGGCAGTAAAGCGACCAAGTAAACGATCATAGAGCGGTTCAATTAATTCGTCACCCTCCATAATTGCATGAACATTAATGCCACGGTCAGTCCCACAGTCATCATCACGAATAATAACATCCTGTGCAACGTCTACTAGACGACGAGTCAAGTAGCCAGACTGAGCAGTCTTTAAGGCGGTATCGGTCATTCCCTTACGAGCACCATGAGTAGACATGAATAACTCTAGAACTGACAAACCTTCCTTAAAGTTAGAAGTAACTGGAATTTCGAACAATCCACCGTTTGGTGTAGCCATCAAGCCACGCATACCGGCAAGTTGTGTAAAGTTGGAAATATTACCACGAGCTCCTGAATCGGCCATGATAGTAATAGGATTACGTGGGTCATAAATCTGGGCAATTTCATCTTGAACCTGATCTTTACAATCATTCCAAATGCTAATTACCCGGTCGTGTCTCTCATCTTCAGTGATTAAACCACGTCTAAACTGTTTAGACACAACATCAACTTGTTTATGGGCTTTAGCAACTTTTTCATCTTTATCTTGAATTTCAGGAACATCGGTCATACCGATTGTAATACCAGAAGTAGTTGAACTGGTATAACCTAAAGTCTTTAAGTCATCAAGATATTCAGACGTTCTTTGAACCTTATAATATTTATAAATTGTAGCAATTGAATCAGACAGGAATGATTTCTTAAAAGGTGTAGAAATCAAATCACTTGCGACACTATCAATTTTTTCATGAATATCTTCGCCCGGTTCCAAGAAATACTTGGAAGCAAGTGGGTTATTTAAATTTTCTTCAGTTGGCTCATTAACATAGAAATAGTCGTCTGGGAAAATCTGATTGAAGATGATTCGACCATAAGTAGTGACAAAAATACCATGTTCATAACCTTTTGGCCATGCCTTTTCTGGCATCGAGTCAGCTGACATTCCAATAATGGTGTGATAATGAATGTCACCATTATTATATGCAACGGTTGCTTCATCAGGTGAGTTGAAAATCATTCCTTCACCTTCACGACCCTTTTCAGCTTGAGTTAACCAATAATTACCCAAAACTATATCTTGAGATGGAGTAACAATTGGCTTGCCGTCCTTAGGAGCCAAAATATGGTGAGCGGCCAGCATTAGCATCCGTGATTCAGCAACAGCTTCGTCAGACAGTGGCACGTGGATAGCCATCTGATCACCATCAAAGTCGGCATTGTAAGCCTCACAGGCAAGAGGGTGCAGACGAATAGATTTTCCCGGCACTAAAACAGGTTCAAAAGCTTGGATACTCAAACGGTGTAAAGTAGGAGCCCGGTTTAATAATACCGTTCTTTCCTTAATCACGTCTTCAAGTACATCCCAGACATCATCATCTTCACGATCAATTTTACGCTTAGCGCTCTTAATATTTGTAGCTATCTTACGTTTAACCAGTTCGTGCATTACAAATGGTTTGAACAATTCGAGAGCCATCGGACGAGGAACACCACATTGATAGAACTTAAGCTTTGGTGAAACGTCAATTACTGAACGGCCTGAATAGTCAACACGCTTACCTAATAAGTTTTGACGGAAACGTCCCTGCTTACCTTTAAGCATGTGTGATAAAGATTTAAGTGGGCGATTACCTGGTCCAACTACAGAACGACCACGACGACCATTATCAATCAATGCATCAACGGCTTCTTGCAACATCCGTTTTTCATTTTGCACAATGATATTAGGAGCATTTAAGTCAAGTAATCTCTTTAACCTGTTGTTACGGTTTATAACACGCCGGTATAAGTCGTTTAAATCAGAGGTTGCAAACCGACCACCTTCTAGTTGAACCATTGGTCTTAAATCTGGTGGTATAACCGGAACAGCATCAATAACCATCCATTCTGGCTTGTTACCGGAATCTTTAAAGGCATCAAGAATATCAAGTCTTCTGATTGCCCGAGTCCGTTTTTGACCTGTTGCAGTTTCTAATTCTTTCTTTAAATCAGTAACTTCTTTATTTAAATCTACCTTACGGAGCAAATCACGAATTGCTTCAGCACCCATTTTTGCAGTAAAACGATTGCCATATTTTGCTTTTTGCTCACGATATTCAGCTTCAGTCAAAAGCTGTTTAAATTCAAGGTCAGTATCGCCTGGATCAATTACAATATAAGCCGCAAAATAGATAACTTCTTCAAGAAGTCTGGGAGAAATATCCAAAATAAGTCCCATTCTTGATGGAATACCTTTAAAGTACCAAATATGAGTAACTGGGGCAGCCAATTCAATATGACCCATTCGCTCTCTTCTAACTTTAGAGGAGGTAACTTCAACACCACAGCGATCACAAACGATGCCACGGTATCTCACACCCTTATATTTACCACATGCACATGACCAATCTTTAGTCGGTCCAAAAATTCGTTCGTCAAACAAACCGTCTTTTTCTGGTTTTAAAGTACGGTAATTAATAGTTTCTGGCTTTTTGACTTCACCGTATGACCAGCTACGAATTTTATTCGGAGAGGCAAGACCAATTTGCATGCTTTCAAATTTATTTACGTCGATCAAAAGTTTAACCTCCTACTTATTGAGAAATCTTATTATCATCGTCTGATTGATCTATAGGTACATTAGATTCCTCTGTCTCCGTTTCATCATCTTCGGAATCAGCGGTTTCTTCGGCTAACTTCTTCCGTTGTTGCTCTTCCGCCATCTTGGACAGGGTGTCGATATTCAAATGCTCATTTGAATCATCATCCATATCACGCAATTCAATTTCTTTATGATTCATATCAAGAACACGTATATCCAGTCCTAATGATTGCAGTTCTTTAACAAGAACGCGGAATGATTCTGGGACACCAGGTTTAGGAATTCTTTCTCCTTTAACGATTGCCTCATATGCTTTAACACGACCAACAACATCATCTGATTTGTAAGTCAATATTTCCTGCAGAGTATAAGCTGCACCATATGCTTCGAGTGCCCAAACTTCCATTTCACCGAAACGCTGACCACCAAATTGTGCTTTACCTCCAAGAGGTTGTTGAGTAACTAATGAGTAAGGCCCAATTGATCGTGCATGAATCTTATCATCAACCATGTGAGTTAATTTCAGATAATGCATGATACCGACAGAAACACGGTTATGGAATGGCTCACCTGTGCGTCCATCATAAAGAACAGTTTTACCATCTTTATCAATACCAGCCTTATGAACTGTGTCCCAAACATCGTCTTCACTGGCACCATCAAATACTGGTGTTGCTACATGAATACCTAAGTTAGCTGCAGCACGACCAAGGTGCAATTCCAAAAGCTGACCAATATTCATACGTGAAGGAACACCCATTGGGTTCAAACAAATGTCTACTGGAGTACCATCTGGCAAGTATGGCATATCCTCTTCCGGTACAACAGCAGCAACAGTACCTTTGTTACCGTGTCGACCAGACATCTTATCACCGACTTGGATTTTTCTCTTTTGCGCAATATATACACGAACCAATGTATTGACACCTGGAGATAGTTCGTCACCATTTTCTCTGGTATAAACTTTGACATCGCGAACAATACCGCCACCGCCGTGAGGAACACGCAGTGATGTATCACGAACTTCGCGGGCTTTTTCACCAAAGATAGCATGAAGAAGTCTTTCTTCTGCTGATAGTTCAGTAACACCTTTAGGTGTCACTTTACCAACCAAAATATCTCCATCATGTACTTCGGCACCTACACGAACAATACCTTGACCATCAAGATCTTTAAGTGCATCTTCACCAACATTTGGCAATTCACGGGTGATTTCTTCAGGCCCAAGCTTAGTGTCTCGAGCTTCTGATTCATAATCTTCAATACTAATTGAAGTATAAACATCATCTTTAACAAGCCGTTCAGAAAGCATGATGGCATCTTCGTAGTTATACATGTTCCATGTCATAAATGCGATAACAGGGTTTTGACCAAGAGCCAGCTCACCATGATCCATTGTCGGACCATTAGCAATAACTTCACCTTCTACAACTTTATCACCCAAGTTAACGTTAGGAGTCTGGTTATATGATTTCGAGTTATTTGAACGACGATATTTTTCAAGTGTATATTTATCTAATGTGCTGTCATCACGTCTAACTCTGATTGTATTGGCATCAACGTATTCAACGGTACCAGCAGCTTTTGCCAAAACAGCAGCTCCTGAATCATGAGCCGCACGATATTCCATACCAGTGCCAACAAGTGAACTATGAGGATTAATCAAAGGTGCAGCTTGTCTTTGCTGGTTAGCTCCCATCAAAGCACGGTTAGAGTCATCGTTTTCCAAAAACGGAATACATGCAGAGGCAACCGAAACAACCTGCTTAGGAATAACGTCCATGTAGTCAATTTTATCTGGACTGACTTCGACGTTATCTTCTTTATGTCGTGCTAAAACAAGATCATCTTTAAATGAACCGTCTGGATTAAGTGGAGTATTAGCACCAGCAATAATATAGTTATCTTCAACATCAGCTGTAAGATAATCAATCTTGTTAGTAACTTTGTGTGTCTTCCAGGAAACACGACGGTATGGTGTCTCAATAAACCCGTATTTGTTAATCACTGCATATGTAGCCAGTGAGTTAATCAAACCAATGTTTGGACCTTCAGGAGTTTCAATAGGACATAAACGACCATATTGGGTATAGTGAACATCACGCACTTCGTATCCTGCACGATCACGAGTTAAACCACCAGGCCCTAAAGCTGACATACGACGCTTATGCGTTAATTCTCCTAACGGGTTATGCTGGTCCATAAATTGTGACAATTGTGATGAACCAAAGAATTCTTTGATGCTGGCAACAATCGGCCTAATATTAATCAATTGTTGTGGTGTAACGGTTGAAGGATCCTGAATTGACATTCTTTCTCTTACAACACGTTCCATACGAGCCAAACCAATTCTAAATTGATTCTGCAATAATTCGCCTACACGACGAATACGACGGTTACCAAGGTGATCAATATCATCGGTTGTACCAATTTCATCTTGTAATAGGAAGAAATAATTAATTGATGCCAAAACGTCAGCCGGTGTCAGATATTTAACTTTCTTATCAATATGACCATTAGAAATCAATTTGACAACACGTTCTGGATTTACTTTAGAGTAGACTTTTATTTCTTGTACGTTAATTGGATCAGGTAACACGCCTTCTTGAGATGGCTGGTAAGTAACCATTTTAAAGTCATCACGATCAAGATACTTTTCAAGTGTCTCCATTACTTCATGGGTCACAACAGTACCCTTTTTAGCAATAATTTCACCTGTATCAGGATCTGCTAGCGTTTCTGCCAAAGTTTGACCATATAAGCGACTCTTTAAAGATAATTTTTTGTTAACTTTGTAACGACCAACAGGCGCTAAATCGTAACGACGTGGGTCAAAGAAACGTGCATAAAGCAGTGATCTTGAGGAATCAGTTGTTTTTGGTTCACCAGGGCGAAGACGTTCATAAATATCTTTTAATGCTTCTGCTACTCGAGAATCAGCGGGGTTTTTATGGACATCCTTATCCAAAGTAAATTGTAAAGTATCGCTTTGGCCGAAAACATCTAAAATTTCATCATCTGAACCAATTCCAAGAGCTCTGACTAAAACTGTCAGAGGCAGTTTACGAGTACGGTCAACACGAACATAAGATACATTTTTAGCATCAGTCTCATATTCAAGCCAAGCGCCACGATTAGGAATTACGGTAGTACCAAATATTTGACGGCCATTTTTATCATAATCACCAGAATAATAGACACTTGGAGATCTAACCAGCTGGGAAACGATAACTCTTTCAGCACCATTAATAATAAATGAACCGGATTCAGTCATTAAAGGTAAATCACCGAAGAAAACATCCTGAGTTTTGATTTCACCGGTTTTTTGATTGGTTAATTTTAAAGTCACGTGCATTGGAGCAGCATAAGTTGCATCATGGTCACGTGCTTCGTCAACAGTATATTTTGGCTTTTGCAGTTTATAACCCAAATATTCCAGGGAAAGCTTACCTGAAAAGTCACTAATTGGCATAATATCGTCAAAAACGTCTTTAATACCCTCATCCAAAAACCATTGGTATGATTCGGTTTGAACATCTGTCAAATTAGGCAGGTCCAACACTTCTTTAATGCGGGAAAAGCTACGTCTTGTCCGATGTTTGCCAAAATTCACTACGTGTCCGTTTAACAAGGAGAAAACACCCTTTCTGTCAGAGAAAGCTAATATTACATTTTGATTACAAATTCAAAAAGCCGGAATTTTATGCATAAAAAAGACAAAAACAACAAAAGTCGTTTTTGTCCTTTATTATTTTGCTGGACAATAGATCAGCAAAATCCTGAAAATCAGCCTTTTAATCACGCACTACTATAACAAACTATTACAAGTGTGTCAATTAATTTACTTCGCTCCTACTAAGTTATTTTCTTTATCAATATCAAATTTTAAATGATTATGACTACAACCAATTTTAAGAATATCGCCACTATTAAGATCACCCTTTATTAACATTGTGGCAATTTCATCCTCAATATCCTTTTGAATTGCACGTCGCAGCGGTCTTGCACCCATTTCAGGATTATAACCATCTTTTGCAATTTTATCGAGTGCTGCACGAGAAATTCTCAACTGAACTCCTTGTTTATGCAAGCGATCTATTAGTTTACGAGTTAATAGAGTAACAATTTGACGTAATTGTTTTTGATTGAGTTCATCAAAAATGACTGTTTCGTCTATTCTATTCAAAAACTCAGGTCTAAAGAATTGCTTTAGTGCTTCGCGTACGCGATCCTGACGTAATTTTACTTGACTAGTATTATCAGCATTAAATCCTACAGCCTTAGTTTCAAATAGTGAACGGGATCCTAGATTAGAAGTCATAATAATAATAGTATTTTTAAAGTCAATTTTACGTCCTTTGGAATCAGTTAAAAATCCATCTTCCAAAACTTGTAACAGCAAATTAAATACATCTGGATGCGCCTTTTCTACTTCATCAAATAGTATTACAGAATATGGATGACGACGAACTTGCTCAGTCAACTGACCGCCTTCATCATAACCTACATATCCCGGAGCAGAACCAATTAGCTTGCTGTTAGCAATTTGATCCATATATTCTGACATATCGATTCTAATTAAATTGTTTTCAGAACCAAATATGGCTGCGGCAATTGCTTTTGCCAATTCAGTTTTACCAACACCTGTCGGTCCTAAAAACAAGAAGGAACCAATTGGCCGATTTTCATCTTTAATGCCGCTGCGACTACGGCGAACTGCCCGACTAACAGCAGAAACAGCTTTTTCCTGACCAATAATCCTCTTATGCAAGTCTTTTTCTAAGTTGGCTAAGTGCTTTGTTTCATCACGATTCATCTGGGTAACTGGAACACCTGTCCAATTCGAAACAACTTTCGCAACATCTTCTGGTTGCACTATGGCATTCTTATTAGTTGCCAAATCGAATTTGGCCGATAGTTCGTCCTGCCTTCTTTGTAAGCTATTTTGTCTTTCCTGGAGTTGTGCAGCCTTTGCAAAGTTCTGATTAACGGCAGCACGATTCTTTTCACTAATAACCTTTTCAATTTGGTCATTAATTTGCAGCAATTGGTTATTCGAGCCTTTTCCTGACTTGATTTTAACGGCAGCACTAGCCTCATCAATTAGATCAATTGCTTTATCCGGTAAGTAACGATCAGAAATGTAGCGGCTTGAAAGATCAACAGCATTTTCTAATGCAGATTGTGATATTTTTACGTGATGAAATTTCTCATACTTTGGCTTCAGACCGTTTAAAATAGCCAGCGTTTCAGTGCGAGAAGGTTCATTTAAACGTACAATTTGAAAACGACGTGCTAATGCTTGATCCTTTTCAACGTATTTTTGATATTCATCAAAAGTTGTGGCACCAATCATTTGAATATCGCCTCTAGCTAAAGATGGCTTTAGAATATTAGCCGCATCAATTGATCCTTCAGCTCCACCTGCTCCAATCAAAGTATGCATTTCATCTACAAAAAGAATGATGTTGCCATTTGCAGTGATTTCTTTAATGATTTTTTTCATTCGGTCTTCAAATTCACCACGGTATTTAGTGCCGGCAACAAGACCACCTAAATCAAGTGATACCACTTGCTTTTTTAATAAATCGTGTGGAACTTTTTTAGCAACAATTGCAGTCGCTATTGCTTCAGCAACAGCGGTTTTGCCAACTCCTGGTTCCCCAATTAAAACTGGATTATTTTTATTTCGCCGAGATAAAATTTCAATTACTCGGGCTACCTCACGATCACGGCCAATAACTGGATCTATTTCAGCATTTTCAGCCCTCTCGTTTAAATTGACCGAAACCTGATCAAGAGTTGGAGTACTTGAATTTCTACTAGTGCTTTCTTCAGAGCCGTTAAAACTGGACCAATTATTGTCATCAGATTGATCGCCTTCATCCATGTCTTGTTCATCTTCGCCTAAACTGTGTAAAATGTCATTACGCAGACCATCAAGATCAATATTTAAATTGCGCAGTATTACAGACGCCAATATTTGTTCATTGAGCACCATACCTAATAGAATGTGGCAGGTTCTAATTTTAGAGGAACCTTCACGTTCTGCCAAAGTGCCGGCGTATGCCAAAACCATGCTAAGGCGCGGTGACATTTGCATATAACTGGTTTTGCCAGCTGAACCATAGCCTGTATAACGTTCAATTTCTTCACGAATCGCTTTCGGTGTTGCACCCCAAGCCCGCAGATTCTTGCCGGCTTCACCATCAGATTCAATTACCATCGCAAGTAGTACGTGTTCAGTACCAATTAAACGATGATGAAAATTCTGTGCTTGTTCACGTGCAATTTCTAATACTTGATTTGCACTGGTTGTATAAGATTTTTTCATCATTGCACCACCTTTAAAAATGACGTGTATACACTATAAACCTTTTTGACAATTTGTAAAATATTCTGTTTGAAACAGTCTTCACTGTCAAAAAACTTTGAAATCATTATATCAAAGACAGACACATCGTGCGACCCAGTCCTCCTTTATTATTTAAATTAGAAATAATTTTTTCAACATAATATTTATGTAAGTATACAAGTTGTCTGTTATAGCCTCCACAAACTAAAAATTTTCATACTAGCAAAAAGTAAATTATCAGTATGAGAATGTAACTGCATATTATCGGGAAAACAGGATTCGAACCTGCGACCTCTACGTCCCGAACGTAGCGCTCTACCAAGCTGAGCTATTTCCCGTTTATTAAAAAAACTCACCAAAAGTGGTGAGTCTTTTTCTTGAGAGCGGAAGACGGGATTCGAACCCGCGACCCCCACCATGGCAAGGTGATGTTCTACCACTGAACTACTTCCGCAAGACAGATATTATTATAGCAAACCAATCTAAATTTGCAACCTTTTTTATTAAAAAAATCGCTGAAATGAGCATCCTAACAGGAAAACTAACCTTGTGAGAATTTCTAAAACATAATTTCCGATAAGTGATACTATTCTGTTATACACAATATTAAATTTTAGAATCATTAGTGTAGAAAAGAGGCTACAAAATTGCAAAAAGAACTGGAAAAACTGGTTAATTTAGATTCTGGAAAAATCACTTTTAAAGATAGTCAAATCGACTATATGTTGCAAAATATCGGAAATCTTGACCCACATCTTCGTGATGATGTTGTTTATACGCTTTTTGCTCGTGGTTTTTTTGAAAGTTCACTTATATCAGAACAGAAAGCAAAGATTGTTACCAGTTTTATCAATTCAAAAAGTCTGTTTAAGGGTATCGAACAGCCAGAAAATGATTTAGTTTTTCTCAGAACATTCAGTGCATTACTGGGTTCTCTAATTTTAGAGGACGATAAAAAATATTCTATTTTAGATACAACTGAACGAAATACTATTTTTAATTGGAGTATTTGAAGGCAGAAAAAGACTTTCGCGGATATGTTAAAGATAAGGGCTGGGCTCATAGCATTGCTCATGGTAGCGACTTTCTAGGCTCCACTTTTAGTCATCCAGATTTTATGGCAAATAATACTGCTGATATTTTTGCCATAATTGAAACAATCTTTCAAAATATGCAAGGACCCTTTATAGATGATGAGGAGCAACGATTAGCTTTTGCCTTTTTTTCAAGGTGTTTATTTTGGCAAAATACCAGCTAGTGATTTTAATTCTTTTGTGAGTTGCTTTAACAAGCGAATCTATGGTCAACTTGATCAAGACGAGCGTATTAGTTGGTTTCGAATAATTTCTTGGTTTAAGTTACTGCAAAACTGGTATTTTTATTTTTCTGGTAATAAGCTTATTCAAGATAAGTTGCTTGAAAAAATCATTGACTATAACAAATACATGGGATTTTCAATTTAAACAAAAAATAAGACCAAATTAATGGTCTTATTTTTAATTACTTTTTTTCTTCAGATCTTCTTTAACTTCACGGTCAATATCTTCAACCTTCTCAGGACGCATAGTTGGGAAAAGTAACACGTCCCTAATAGCAGGTGCATCTGTCAAAAGCATCACCAATCTATCAATTCCGATACCCAATCCACCTGTTGGCGGCATGCCGTACTCCATAGCACGCAAATAATCTTCATCAATCATATCAGCTTCATCGTTTCCGGCTTCACGTTCTGCCATTTGTGCTTCAAAACGTTCACGCTGGTCATCTGGATCATTTAATTCAGAAAAGGCATTACCATATTCTTCGCCCATGATGTAGATTTCAAAACGATCAGTGAAGCGTGGATCATCGGCATTTTTCTTAGCCAATGGTGAAATTTCAACTGGATGACCATATACAAATGTTGGGTCAACAATTGTTTCTTCACAATACTTCTCAAAGAAAGCATTGATGATATGACCCACTTTCCAGAAGCTTTCAACCTTAATATCGTGGTCTTCAGCAATTTTGGTTGCTTCTTCAACGCTCATCTTTTGCCAAAAATCAACACCAGTCTTCTCTTTAATCATATCTACCATATGAACGCGTCGGAAAGGTTTGCCCAAATCAATGTTTGTACCCTGATAAGTAACTTTACCATCTTCTGATACGACTTTGGCAGCTGCACGAATAATGCCTTCGGCTTCATCCATGACATCGTGAAAATCCCAATAGGCACAGTAAGTCTCAAGTTCGGTGAATTCAGGGTTATGGTGAGTATCAATACCTTCATTTCTAAATACACGGCCGATTTCATAAACTCTTTCCATGTCACCAACGATCAAACGTTTCAATGGCAGTTCAAGGGCAATTCTCATATAAAGGTTAATATCTAAAGCATTATGATGAGTAATGAATGGACGAGCTTCTGCTCCACCTGGAATATTATGCAAAACAGGCGTTTCAACTTCCAAAAAGTCCTTGCTATTTAAATAATCACGGATAGCTTGGATAATTTTAGTTCGATTTACAAAACGCTCGTAACTTTCACGGTTGGTAATTAAATCGAGATAGCGTTGGCGATAAATTTGTTCAACATCTTTCAAGCCGTGATATTTTTCAGGCAAAGGACGCAAAGCCTTTGATAAAAAGGTGACATGAGTAGCACGGATTGTCAATTCGCCCGTGTCAGTTTTCATAACTTCACCGTCAATACCTAAGAAATCACCGATATCTGACTTCTTGAAAATCTTGTAGTTATCTTCGCCAACAATATCTTTACGAACATAAATCTGTACTTTACCTGTGCGATCATATAAATCAGCGAATCCAACTTTGCCCTTACCTCTTTTAGCCAGCATTCTACCTGCTATTTTAGTCTTAGGCAATTCTTCATTCAGTTCATCTTTGTCATCTTGAGCGTATTTTTCATTCAATGACCGAGCTAAATCTTGTCGATCAAACTTTCTCATTCCAAAAGGTTCGATGCCGTTCTCTCTTAATTCATCTAATTTTTGGCGTCGAACAATTAATTGGTCATTCATTTCATTTTTAGCCAATTATATTTCCTCCATTATTATTTAACTTCACTTCTGGCAGCCTTTTGCTTTTGTCTTTTTTCATAGTCTGCAACAAAATTATCAAGCAAATCATAAACTTCTTGTGCTGTCCAAACCTCATTTATTTTAGCACGAGTACGTGCAGAGCGGGGAACTCCCTTTAAATAATAGGCAGCTTGTTGACGAAATTCAGGTACAGCAATTTTTTCCCCCTTTAATTTAACCAATCCGTTAAGCTGGTGCTTGGCAGTTGCTACACGTTCACGCACTGTTTGTGGTGCAAGTTTCTCTCCAGTCTCCAAATAGTGCACCATGTTCTTAATAATCCAAGGATTTCCTAATGCCGCACGACCAACCATAACTGCAGTTGATCCGATTTCATCAAGCGCCTTCTTTGCCAGTTCTGGTGTTGCAACATCGCCATTAGCAACAAAAGGAATATCTAGCACTTGAGCTACATCATGCAACGTTTCCCAATCAGCTTCTCCCATGTACATTTGCTTACGGGTTCTGCCGTGCATTGCGATCATGCTGGCACCTGCTTCTTGAGCAGCTAAAGCATTTTCAACTGCAAAAATATGCTTGCGATCCCAGCCAATGCGCATTTTCACAGAAACTGGCTTTTGCACATTTTGTACAACTTTATGCACCATTTGGTAAATTTTATTAGAATCAAGGAGCCATTTAGAACCTGCATCTGTTTTAGTAACCTTGGGAACCGGACATCCCATGTTAATATCAATAATATCTGCAGCAGTATGCTGGTCAATATATTGTGCTGCTTCAAGTAATGTATCCTCAGTCCCACCGAATATTTGAATACTCATAGGATGTTCTCGCGGATCGACTTTCATCATTGACATAGTTTTCTTATTACGATAAATGATGCCATGATCCGAGATCATTTCACAAACAACTAACCCAGCCCCAAATTCCTTACAAATCATTCTAAAAGCAGAATTTGAAACTCCAGCCATTGGAGCAACCACAACACGATTGGGAATAGTTATATCACGAATTTTCCAACTATTATCCACTAAATCACCCTTTCAAAACACCATAATATCTTAACAAAAAGGATTCTATAAGCAAAATTCATGGTACTTTTCGTAATAAAAAGTTAACCCTTGATATCTATATAAATCTTTAATTACTTTTCGATAAAAAATTTTCCAGGTGCAACTCTATTATAATAACGCAAAAACGGTTTTTTGCTAGCTTCATCAACTGAAATGTTAATTACACCAGCATTTTGTATTTCACCAACCAAAGTTATTTTGGGAATGCCTAAAACATTCTGAACCAATGAACGAGAAGCTGTTCCGTGAAAGACCAATAAAACTGACTCGTCTTTGTGATTATTGATTAAGTCATGCCAGAAATCCATTAATCTATTTGCTAAATGTTGGTATGTTTCTCCTGTACAATAATCACTATAATTTTCTTTAAAATAGCCTAATTCATCAAATACTTGAGGATATTTTTCAATTATATCTTGTACATCTTGACCATCCCAGTTGCCGTAGTTCATTTCGCTTAAACGGTCATCAACAATAATTTCATGCTTTCCCTGGTTTAGAATTTCTGCAGTTTCACGGGCTCTTTTTAAAGGACTACTATACACACAATCAATTTTATTAATATCAAAACTATCTCTTAAATTTTCTGCCTGTTTTTTACCTTTTTCATTCAGTGGTAGATTTGTTCCTGACCCGTTAATACCAAAAGTTTTATTAGTATCTGTTTGGCCGTGACGAACAATATACACATTCAGCATTTAATTTTCTCCTTTTCTTTTCATTCATCTCTTTCATTATAGCAAAATTGGTACTGACCGCATCTTTAATCTTAAAAAACCTATGAACTATAATGCTATTTGGTTGAAACTTAAGTTAGTCTTTTTTAAGATTAACAACTTCATCATAATATTTCAATTCTGCAAAACGGTGTACAACACTAATTATTGTAGCATTCGGTAAATATTTTTTTATCATTTGGTAAACAATAGTGATTGTATTTTCATCTAAATTACTGGTAAATTCATCTAGCAGTATTATTTGTGGTTTTGATACAATTGCCCTTAAAAATAAAATTTTTTGCTTTTCGCCACCAGAAATTTTATTTTTAAAATCTCCAAGTGTCTTAGCTGTTAAGTCTTTTTCAGTATGAATCAATGTTTTTAAATTGATTTCTTCAATCAATTTGAAGACTTCTTCAATTGCAACTTTATTATTTGGATAACAAATGTTAGCCATAATTGAGCGATTAAATAATTGAGCACTCTGAGGTAAATATAATAATTTCGGCTGCTTGGCAAAAGGCAAAATAATTTGTCCGGATTGTGGTTGATAGAAACCAGTTAAAAGTTTAAGCAGCGTACTTTTACCAGTTCCATTTGGTCCTGCTAATGCAGTCATTTTACCTTTTTTAAATTCTAAATCCAAATTTTGGAAAACGTCTTGCTTATTTTTATAGGAATAGCTGATTTGCTTAAAAGCAATTGTTTTTGCATTTTGATCAAACTTAAAAGCTGACAAATTTTTAGCCGCATTTTTCCCGTATTCCAGTTCCGACAGACCAGAACGAATTCTGTTGAGAAATTCTTCAATCGCTAAATACTGGGTGCCAAAACCAGACAAATTAACAATAGAATATAACAGAATCAGGATCAAAGAGAGTGCCTGATTTTCTTTAGTGCCAATTAAAAATTGCCCTAAAACCGTAATAATGCATGCCAAAATCACAATTAAAAATTGCTGGAACAGAGAAGCTTCGTTAGTAATTTTTTGAACTTTGATAAAAGTGTTTTGTTCATCATTCAAGATTTTATCCATATTCTGTTCTTCAAAGTCTTTAGAATTAGTTGCTAAAATCGTTTCTATGTTACTGTAATAATCAATGATATATTCATTGACTTTTGAAGCACTTTTTAATGATGCCGCAACATTATCCCTATTTTTTCGCGCCATCCACACCGAAATCAACATATAACTAACAAAGAAAAATAAATATAAAAAACCCACAAAGATATTTTGTATACTTAACATTATTGTGTACATAATAAGCATAACAGACATTTGCACTACAACTCCTAGTCCGGATTGCTCCAACTCTCGACATGCAAATGAAACATCTTTAATGTAGCTTTGAACCTTTCCCACTGGTTTATCAGAAAAGTAGCTAAAAGGCTTATTAACAACTGACTCCCATAAAATTTGTTTAGAAAACTTTCTTACAGCCTGAATAAATGAATTATTACAACTATTTATTAACGGCATCATCATCAAAGAGACAGCCAGGGCGAGTACTAATAATATTTGACAATTTGTGCTTAAATGGGCCTGAAATAATTCAGTAATCAAATACGGTTGTGCAAAATACACGGCATAGGCAAGAAAAAGAAACACGCAAAAAAGTGCTATTTTTGGTATTCTAATTCTATTAATTACCTGTCGTAGATATTTCCCAACCAATTTTCTTTCCCTTCAAAATTCTAACTAAAATAAACCAAAACATACTTATCACTAATATGACGATAACTTATTAATTAATTTTAGTCAAAATATTTTTTAATTCTTCTTCAGAATAATGATACTTATTGCCACAAAAACTACAAGTTAGTTCTGCTCCGTGATCTTCTTTTATCATGGCTTCTATTTGACTTTTTTTCATTGTTCCTAAAATCTTACCATACTTTTCTTTAGAACAATCACACTTGAAAGCAACTTCATCTTTTTCTAAAATCTTACAGTCATCACCTAAAATCATGGTTGCTAATTTTTCAGGAGTCAGGCCATCTAGAAAGGCTGTAGAAAGTGCAGGTAAATTGTTGATTCTATCAATAGTTTTCGTAATTAATTGGTCTGAAGCGCCAGGCAATGCTTGCAACATGAATCCACTTGCTTCACCGATAGTATTATTAGGGTTGACAAATACAGATAAACTGACAGCTGATGGTATTTGCTCTGATTTTGTCAAATAATAGGCAATATCTTCAGCAATTTCACCGGAAACAATAGGTACTTGCCCCGTATAGGGTTCCTTTAAACCCAAGCCTTTAGTTACTTCAAGCCAACCTTCGCCAACTGCTTTTTTAACATCAATATGACCATTCTTTTTTGGTGGTAATGCAATGTGAGGATTTTTAACATAACCCTTAACAGTTAAATCTGATTTAGCCGTCACAATCGTAGAACCTACAGGTCCATTACCTAATAGTCTGATAGTCAGTTCTTCCTTATCGGTAAGTTCCGCGCCAGCTAGTAAAACCGCTGCAAGTAAACTACGTCCAAGAACGGCAGAAGAAGCTGACCAAGTATCATGACGAGTTTGTGCCTCTTGAACCAAACCTTTTGCAGTTATTGTTAACAGACGTAAGTTTTTCGATTTATCAATTGCTTTGATTAAATAATCATTCATTTTATTCTCCTAAAAAAATAGAGCCTAATTGTAGGCCCTATTAAATATTACTCTTGAGGATGATCATTTTCATTATGTGACTGATCAGTATCATTAGAATTTTGCTTTCCGGTAGAATCTTCATTTTTAGATTCTGAAGAATTTAACTCATGCTCTTTTTCTTCTTTATCTAGCTCTGATTCTTTTGGAAATTCATTCTTTTCCGGATTCTCAGGATTACTTTCCTCTGCTTCTTCGTTCTTTTGTGCAGGTGATTCTAAAGAGTTATCTCTTTCTTCCTGTGCTTTTTCAGAATTTACGATATTCTTTTTCTGAGAATGATTTTCTTTCTTTTCAGCAGCAGCTTTAGCCTCTTCATAAGTTGAAGCCTTCGATTCGCTAGGATATTCCTGCTCAGTTTTTTCTGGCATCTTTCCAGTTGTGTAAAGAGACATAATCTGCTTTTCATCTAGAGTTTCATACTTAAGCAGAGCTTCAGCAATAATGCGATGTTTTTCGCGATTATTTTTCACAATCTCAACTGCTTTAGCGTGAGCTTCGTCAAGTAACTTCTTAACTGCTTCATCAATTTTAGCAGAAGTTGCCTCACTATAAGGTTTAAAGCCGTACGGATTGGTTTCGCCTTCTTTTTCCAGTTCTACCATACCTAATGAGTCTGTCATTCCGTAATTAACTACCATACTGTGAGCAATTTGTGTTGCTTGCTCGAAGTCGTTAGAAGCACCAGTTGATTGATCACCAACTACTACTTCTTCACCAGCACGTCCACCCATTAAGCCAACGATTTGTTCCATTAACTGTTTCTTGGTTAACAGGAATTGATCATCTTTAGGCAACATCAAGTTATAACCACCTGTCCTGCCATGAGGCACAATAGTTACTTTACGAACTGTTCTTGAATCACTTAAAACTAACCCGCAAATAGAGTGACCTGCTTCATGGAAAGCAACTCGACGTCTTTCTTTTTGAGAAATCAAGCTATTTCTCTTAGCAGGACCGGCAATAACACGATCTTCTGCTTCATCCAAATCTGCAGCAGTAATATTTGTACCATTGCGTCTTGCCGCAAGAAGGGCAGCTTCGTTAAGTAAGTTAGCCAAGTCTGCACCGACAAAACCTGGCGTCTGGCGAGCAATTTCCTTTAAGTCAACATCATCAGCCAACGGCATATTCTTGGCATGAACACGTAAAATAGCTTCACGACCGCGAACATCAGGAGTTCCAACCAAGATTTTTCTGTCGAATCTGCCAGGCCGGAGCAGGGCTGGATCCAAGACATCGGAACGGTTAGTAGCCGCAATAACAATTACGCCTTCATTACCTTCAAAACCGTCCATCTCAACTAACAACTGGTTTAAAGTTTGCTCACGTTCATCATTGCCACCGCCACTAGCGTTGCCACCACGTCTACGACCAATGGCATCAATTTCGTCAATGAAAATAATACTTGGAGCATTTTTCTTGGCATTAGTAAATAGGTCACGTACACGACTAGCACCAACACCAACAAACATTTCAACAAAGTCAGAACCTGAAATTGAGAAGAAAGGTACATTTGCTTCTCCCGCTACGGCACGAGCAAGCAACGTTTTACCAGTACCCGGAGGACCCTCAAGTAAAACACCAGACGGAATTTTAGCACCAAGTTTGGTAAATTTAGCTGGATTCTTTAAGAATTCAACCACTTCTACTAATTCCTGCTTCTCTTCTTCTTCACCAGCAACATCGGAAAAACGAACTTTATTTTTTTTGGGATCCTCAGGTTTAACGTGAGAGCGACCAAAGTTCATAATTCCACCGTTGCCACCTCGGCCACCGCCACTTTGGCTAACCATCATCCAAAGCATAACGATGAAGAGAATAGTCGGTACAAGCATCACAATTGTAGAAATCCAGTTTCCAGACTGTGACTCCCCTTGAGTCGTCATCTTAGTGCCGCTCTTCTGAGCTAATTCTTGCACATTAGAAACGCTCGAATCGTTTTGCAACATTGTAGTTGAAAAACGCGAGACTTTTGATCCTGAATTGCCGTTAAAAAAGTCAAAACTGTTT
Source organism: Lactobacillus huangpiensis (assembly GCF_019972815.1). Classification (GTDB taxonomy): domain Bacteria; phylum Bacillota; class Bacilli; order Lactobacillales; family Lactobacillaceae; genus Lactobacillus; species Lactobacillus huangpiensis. The sequence goes on along the minus strand of NZ_BPPA01000002.1, from coordinate 133,092 downwards.
TTTGACTGGCTTTTACTTTCCTGTGTTTCCTTATAACTGCCTGAAACAGTATAAACACCATTTGCAGGCTGAACGTTAAAATTCTTAACTTTTCCTTTGCGCAAATCACTGACAAATTCGGAGTAGCTAATATTTTCACTGCTACCAGAATTATCTGATCCACCAAGTGCCCAGTTGATTCCTCCTAATAGCAAGAGGAAAACAACTATATAGAAAAGACCATTTGAAAACAGCCGATTCCGGTTATTTTTCATAAAAAACCTCCACAAAGTTTCTAGAGATATACGAATAAAAGTTTATCACAAATTTAGATTGTGCTCTAATAATTTAAAATTTCTTATTAAATGTCTTCGTACAAAAAGTAATTCGTATCATTTGAACTGACCAACTGATTAGAATACGTTTTTTCAATAAAAACGACTTTATCACCAACATAAATAGTTAAGCAATAGGGGCGCAATATATTTGGAATACTACTTTGAGCAAATTTCTTCTTACTTTTTGTATGATTGCCATTTTTCAGTAACAATTTCGCCCCAGGTTTGATTGGACCTACCCTAATTTGTTTTTGATTTTCTGCAACAAATTGGCCAATTAATTTTTGGGACTTTTCTGGCTTTAGTGAAATCAAAAATTTACGATTATTAAAAGAAAACTTTTGACCCACATCGACTTTTTGGAATATTGGTAAAGAAGGTAATTCATTAAAAAGATAAAAAAAGCCTTGATACACAACTAAAGTGAAATTGGCTAAATTCTTATTAACGCGCTCATGCCATTTATGCCAAATAAAGTTCTGCCAAAAAGCACATTTCTCATCACTGGTCAAACCTTCTAATGTGCTTATATGCAAACGGTAAGCTATACCTAAAAATGGTTCCGGTTGCTGCAATTGAGCAAAACTTTTATTTGCTATTGTAGTTAGCAAACTGACTTGTTCGCTAAACCTAAGAGCATTTTGACCTACTTGCTTGTTTTCTTTTTTGAGCAAAGGAATTACATGGTGCCGCAGCTTATTTCGCAGAGTGTCATCTTCGTTGTTAGTCTTGTCAATCACGTAAGATATTTGTCGTTTCTGGTCGTATAACAATAAGTCCTCTTTTTTCTCACTTAAAAGTGGCCTTAATAAAGTCATGCCTTGAACTTTGCCAACTGCCCTTAAACTATTCATTTCGTTAGGATTACCAGAGCGTATAAACTTGAGCAAAATATTCTCAAGCAAATCATCCATATGATGTGCTGTTAATAAGTAATCGCCCTGATGTTGCTGCATCACTTTTACCAAAAAATTATAGCGGTACTTTCTGGCAGCAGCTTCTATCCCAGTAGCAGGATGTAAATTTTGAGGCCAAATTCCGTTAACTGACTGAATGCCTTTATTCACGCAGTACGCAGAGATCACTTTTTCCTCTTCCAAAGAATCAGGTCTGAGCTGGTGGTCTAAATGGGCTGATATCAACTTAAAATGATATCGTTTCTTTATTTGATATAGCAGATCAAGCAGGGCTAAAGAATCTGGTCCTCCGCTAACTGCAACAACAAGGGTTTTACCGGTTAATGGCAAATGATTTTCTTTAAAAAAGTTATCAATTTGCATAACTAATCAAATCTTTTTCTAATTTTTTGATTTCTTTTTTAGCATCAGATACTGTTGTAGACAATACTCTGGTAAAATCAGCTTTTTTAGTGTCTGAAAAAGAATTAGTATGATCAATTAAATCGGGATCATTAACTCTCATTTTAGAGAGTCCAATTTTACCTTTATAGTTATGAATAATTACTAGTCGTATCTGTTCACCAATATGATAATTATTCTTTTCACGCAGCCAATTATTGCCAAAATCACTATGGTGAACTAACCCCGTCTTATGATGAGAAAGCGTAACAAAAATGCCTAAGTCATTAATGTTATTAATAGTTCCTGTCACTCTCTGTCCAACTTGGTATTTCATTAATTATTATTTTTTCCTTCAGGTAAATTGTAAATTGTTTCGTTTGGTTTAGAATACAAAAACTTGAACCGCACTAGTTTAGCCACGTAATCAGTATCTTTCAAATCGTTTCTTTTTGTTATCAAAACCTGCTTTTGATTGTTTATTTTTTTAAGAGCCTTTTTAGAAGTTTGTACTTGACTATTAATATGCTCAGTTTGAGCATGACTAACTCCAATTTGTACTCCTAAAAATGCGAAAATAGCTACAAAAACTGCGATAATACGATTTCGCCTAACACGATGTACTTCTTTTTCTCTTTTTTCCTGTTTACGTTTCAGACGAGCAACCTGCTCTTCTGGACTAAGTGAATTATATATCCGTGGACCGTTCATAATTTTGACCTCTATTACCAAAACAAATATTATTTTAATTATAACAAGACCACTTATAAATGTCATTAAAGATAAAACTAATTTATCAATTCGTATAGTTCACTTGCTTCGGCTTTTTTCGTAGTTTCTTTAATAGCGCAGACTTTTGCTTTGACTTCTTTCGAGCCATATCCAACTTCAATAATATCTCCAATTTTAACATCGTAGCTGGATTTTACTACATGGTCATTTACCTTGATTCGACCTTGATCTGCCATTTCTTTAGCTATTGGACGCCTTTTAACTAATCTTGAAACTTTTAAAAATTTATCAATTCTCATTTCTTTCTCCTTATTTTTGTATGATATCACTGACTGCTGACATAAATGTTACTAAATTAGCAAATAGTTGCCGGTGCTTTATGTTTTCGGGTAATTCCAGCAATACAACTAGTCTCTTAACTGGAGAGAGACTGATTTTAACCTTATATGATACATGTTCTAGAGCTTTGAAAATATTTGGACCTTGCAATTCATTAGACGCCTCTTTAGCAAACTCAACTTTTACCTCATGATCATTAACTTTAGTAATGTTGCGTGCTTGAGCCAAATCTGCTTCAGCTTTTAGTTGTGAAACAGCTAGCAGATTTTCAACTGGCTCAGGATAATTGCCAAAACGATCAATTAATTCATCTTGAATTTGTTCGATATCATCAGTACCAGCCGTTTTGATCTTTTTATAAAACTCTATTTTTTCCTCCTGGTCGCTAATGTAGTCATCAGGAATATATGCTTCGAGTCCTAAATTGATTTCAGCATTACTTTTTTTAACTTTCTTTTTACTTTTACGGTTTTTAATTGCATCAGACAGCATCTGAGAGTACAAATCGTAACCTACGCTGTCAATAAAGCCATGCTGCTGTGCACCCAACATATTGCCAGCTCCACGGATTGATAAATCTCGCATAGCAATTTTGAAACCGGAACCCAGTTCAGTAAAATCGCGAATAGCATCCAATCTTTTTTCACCGACTTCTGTTAATACTTTATTAGGCTGGTATAAAAAATAAGCATATGCTAAACGAGCACTGCGTCCGATTCTGCCACGCAATTGATAAAGCTGACTTAAACCATAGTGATCTGCATTTTCAATCAACATAGTATTGACATTAGGCATATCAATACCAGTTTCGATGATTGTTGTTGTAACTAAAATATCAAATTCTCTGTTTAAAAACCGATACAAAATATCTTCCATTTGATTTTTGCTCATACGGCCGTGGACACTAACAATTCTAGCACTTGGCATTAGATTCTCTAATTCTGTTACTACGTCATCGATGTCACCGATATGGTTATGCAGGTAAAAAACTTGACCACCGCGCGCAATTTCTCTCATACAAGCTTCCTTAATTACACTCGGTATTTGTTCCATCACGTAGGTTTGAATAGGATAACGATTGGATGGTGGAGTTTCCATGACTGACAAGTCTCTCACGCCAATCATTGACATGTGCAAAGTCCGTGGAATTGGTGTTGCAGTCAAGGTTAAAACATCAATATTTGCTTTCAGTTCTTTTAGCCTTTCTTTATGCTTCACGCCAAATCTTTGTTCTTCATCAACAATGAGCAACCCTAAGTCTTTAAATTTTACATCCTTTGAAAGCAATCGGTGCGTACCCATCACTAAGTCAATTTTGCCTTGTTTCAATCCTTCTGTTATCTTTTTAGCTTCAGCAGGTGTTTGAAAGCGAGAAAGAACAGCATAATTGACAGGAAAATTTTTAAACCTGTCCTGAATCGTTTCATAATGCTGCTGCGCCAAGATTGTTGTAGGTACTAAAAACGCCACTTGCTTGTTATCTTCTATTGCCTTAAATGCTGCTCTTAAAGCAACTTCTGTTTTTCCAAAGCCTACATCCCCCACAAGCAAACGATCCATCGGTTTTTCCTGCTCCATATCGTGCTTAATTTCTTTAATTGAGCGCAACTGATCAGGCGTTTCAACATAAGGAAAAGCATTTTCGAATTGTCGCTGCAGGTCATCGTCTTTTGAAAAAGCAAATCCCTTTTCTGATTCTCTTTTTGCATACAAATCAATTAAGTCATCGGCTATATCTTCAACTTTAGATTGGACCCTGCTTTTTGTCTTAGCCCACTCACTACCGCCAAGTTTATTGACGTGTGGTCTCTTGCCCTCTGAAGAAACGTATTTTTGCACCAGTTTTAGTTGATCTGCTGGAACAAATAACTGATCACCGTGCTGGTAAGTAATGGTAATATAATCTCTTTTTACACCATTATTTTCTAAGGTCTTTATTCCCTCAAAACGTCCAATTCCGTGATTAACATGAACAACATAATCTCCTGGCTTTAGTTCAGTGTAACTCCTTAATCTTTGAGCATTCTCCATAGTTTTGATTCGTCGACTATGGTGAGTTACCTTATTAAAAAGTTCTCGCTCAGTTAAATAAACCAGATTATTATTAGGCAAACTAAAGCCGCTGGCAAAACCGCCAACCTTAATTTGAGTTTGATTTTCCACTAAATTATTTGACTGTACGATGGGGACATCCATGCCAAACTCAGCCATTGTTTGACTAATTTGTTTGGCTCTTTTGCTGTTATCGGCTTGTAAAATTACTGTCTGATTTTTTTTCTGATATGACTCTATTTCCGACTTGATCAAAGGCATTTGGCTGAAAAATTGCTGAGGTTCTCTAGTCTGCCAATCAAATAACTGTCCTAGTTTTATACGGCCGATACTGCGCTGAAATAACGAAAAATAAATATGATTATGTTTGTCTTGTGACCAATTTTTATGAAAGTCACTGCGCAATTCTTGTCCCGGAATCATTGCTCCTGTTTTCAATTCATCGTCAATGAAACCTGCGTTTTGTTCATCGACAGACTTAACAGACTGCTCAATTAAAGGCCAGTCATCCAGCATTACTATTCCTGAATCTGACAAGTAATCTAATAGATTTTTAGGTTCAGCTATTAAAAAATCTGCCAAAAAAGCGTAATTTTGCGGTAAAGATCCATTTTCCAAAGCATCTAAGGATTCTGAAAAATGATTATTAACATCTTTTTCAGGTGCAGGAGAATCTGCTATAGCTTTTCTTATCTTTTGTGCTGCTTGTTTGAAATTATTAGCTGAAAAAACTCGATCTTGGGCGGCAGTTACAACTAATTGGTCAATTTGCTTTTGACTACGTTGACTAGTTAAATCAAATTCCTTAATGGTATCAATTTCATCACCAAAAAATTCAATTCTAACAGGGTTTTCTCTATCAAGAGGATATATGTCTAAAATATCTCCTCGTAACGCAAACTCTCCTGGTTTAACCACCAGATTTTCGCGGTGAAATCCTACTTGCACAAGCCAGCTAGTAAGTTCAGCCAGGTCATATTCATTCTCTGAAACGAATTTGCGTCTTGCTTCCTTATATTTTTCCGGAGCAGACAACTTGTATTGCAATGCCTGGGGTGTGGCAACGATAATGCCCGGTTTTTGACTTAGTAAAAAATTAAGTGCTTGAATGCGGCTGCTTAATTCGTCAGGTGAAGTGACAGCAGTTTGAGTTGCAATTGATGCGTCAACCGGAAAAATTTGTATGCTCTCTTCAGGCATAATAGCATCTAATTCACTGTAAATTTTTTGCGCCTTATTTTCGTTTTCTTCAAGCAAAATTAACGGCTCATTCAAAGTCTTTACTATTTGGCATAAAAGCAAGTCAAAAGCACCGGCATTTGCTCCGGTGATTAAAGAATTTTTTACTTTGCTAACATTGGAAATAAAATTTATCAGATCATGATCTTTTTCTAAAATATTTGTTAAACGCATCTTTAATTATATTTGTTCATTAAATACTGTGAGCTTTTTCCAGCAATAAAGTCAGTTATAACTTCACTTGCTTTCGTAAAAGCTGCATCCATCAACTTTTTTTGTTCAGTATTAAATTGTGATAAAACCCATGAAACGACGCTGGCTTCTGTAACATTATCTGGATGTCTAATACCAATTTTCAACCTGTTAAAGTCGTTAGTGCCCAGATCACGTATAATACTTTTAATACCATTATGACCTCCGGATTTGCCATTTGCACGTATGCGGATTTTCCCTAAAGGCATGTCCATATCGTCATGAATAATCAAAATATCTTGTGGATCTACTTTAAAAAAGTGGGCAAATTGCGCAACAGATCTTCCTGAATCATTCATAAAAGTTTGTGGTTCCAGTAAGATAACATCAGTGCCAGCGATCTTTTGCTTCGTATACTTTCCTTCAAACTTTTCTCTTTCAAGGCTTAACTTATTTTCTTGTAAATAATGGTCTAAGGCCATAAAACCGGTATTATGTTTTGTTCCATCATATTTTTTACCTGGATTGCCTAGTCCTGCTATAATTTTCATCTAATTTCCCCTTATTTTTTATCGTAATAATGATAGCACAATCAACAGATTTAATTTTTTCAAAGACTATTACACTTTGATTTCATTAACTAATTTAGCTTTTTAAATTGTACCGCAAGTGCTAAAATCTATCTGAATAGTTATTTTCCTTTCATATTTATTTAATCCCTGATTTGTTTATGATATAATTGTTGGGATTATTTTTACAACGGAGGCAGTTTCATGCTTATCAAATCTTTAGTTAGAAAAAAAGATTATTTAACTACAGTTAACGAACACGCTACGCTTGAAGAAGCATTAAAAATTCTGGAGGATTCCGGGTTTAGATGTGTACCGATTTTAGATGATACCGGCACTATTTTCCGCGGTAATATTTATAAAATGCACATTTACCGCCATAAATCTCAAGGTAAGGACATGAGCCTGCCAGTTACGTATTTATTAAAAAATGCTACGAAAACTATCAAGGTTAATTCACCATTTTTTAAAGTTTTCTTCACAATTAAGGATTTACCTTACATTTCGGTTTTAGATGAAGAAAATAAATTTTATGGCATTCTAACTCACTCGAAATTACTTGGTATGTTATCAGAGGCTTGGAATATAAAAACAGGGTCCTACGTACTTACTGTTTTAACTGATGATTCACAAGGAAATTTGGCAAAGATGACTAAAATCATCAGTAAGTTTTGTGCCATAGCTGGTGTAATGAGTCTTGACGCATCTACAGCCGGTGAAACAAACAATGCTGTGAGACGTATCTTGTTTACATTACCGGCAGGACTTACTGAAGATACCTTAAAAGAAATTGTTAGGCGGCTTGAACGTAAAAGTTATGTAGTTGCTGAAATTGAGGATCTTCAAGCTGGAATGACACTGATGAGCGATGAAAATCCTGGTGTTTATATCAATCAAGAAGATAACAATTAAATATCATCATTATAAAAAGCACATCAGCTTGATGTGCTTTTTGCTTGCCTATTATTAATTATAGTATTTTCGCGGCAAACGATCATCCAGTAAACAGGCAACTTCATAATGAATAGTGTCAACATAATCTGCTGCTTTTTTGATACTGTTTGGTGCATCTGGATCATTTGAAATCAAAACTACTTTTGTTCCCACAGGCATTTCATAAGGCAATTGCACCATCAATTGATCCATGCACACTCGACCAACTATGGGACAATACTCAGAACCCACCTTAATTTTGAAGCCCTGAAATTTACGAATAAAGCCATCAGCATATCCAACTGGTACTGTACCAATAATTTGATCTTTATCAGCAATGTATGTAGATCCATAACCCACACCCTGTCCCTTATGAATGGTATGAACCTGCACCAGCTCACTAACAAAGGACAATGCCGGCTTTAATTTAATTACGGTCTTTAAATCAGGACTTACTGGATTTGATGAAGGATTTAAACCATAAATACCAATACCAAAACGCACCAAATCACTGTGAACTTTCTTATCAAATACACTGGCTGCAGTGTTATCAACGTGAATCCATCTTGGCTTTAATTTCAACAAACTTTTAAAATGATCAAATCGGTCAACTTGGCTCTGAAAGTATGAATCATCGCTGCTGTCTGCAGAAGCAAAATGTGTGAACATCCCTTCAACGTTAAAATTTGGATTATTCAATAAAAAATCGTTTGCAGCAATAAATTCTTCATCCTCGCTAAAGCCAATGCGTCCCATGCCAGAATCCACCGCTAAGTGAATTTTTAATTGCAGATGGTTCTGACTTAGTTCTGGTTCAGCTCCTTGCAGCCATTTTAAATTCGGAACTGTCAAAGAAATACCATTGACAGCTGCTAGCGAAGCGTACTTTTCAGGAGTCACGCCCAAAACTAAAATTGGCTGGACTATTCCAGCTTGTCTTAGTTCTATGGCTTCATCCAAAATAGCAACGCAAAACCCGCTGGCGCCGACTTTGACTGCTTCTCGAGCTATCCGTACTGCCCCATGACCATAGGCATTTGCTTTAACTACAGCAAACAACTTTTGTTCAGGTCTTAAATGCTTAATTTCTTCTTTGATATTCTGTCTGATTGCAGCTAAATCAACATATACCGCTGCAGGTCTATGAATTCCAGGAACCATTTTATTTCTCCAAAACAATTAATGTAACTATTTCATGTCTATCATGAGTAATACTGGGGAAAATCTTGCCGTTAAACTTAGTCGATGTTGTTATGGGGTGCCCTAATTCATCCCACAATGTTTCTATATCTTGCAAGCCTATACCTTTGCCAAATCCTGTTCCAATAGCTTTGACAAAGGATTCCTTGATAGAAAAGCGACCTCCCAAATATTCGGCTTTACGTCTGCCTGAGAGTTTTTGGTACTGCTCAAACTCCTTAGGAGTTAATACTTTACGAGCAAAATTATCTCCTTTAGCAATAATTTTTTCTACACGTCCAACTTCAACAGCATCAATACCGACTCCAACGATCATTTTGTTTTCCTCTTAATATCAAAAATATAATACTAAAAAAGAGTTGTAAATTGCCACAACTCTTTTTTAGTAAAAACGTTAACCTTTTTTATTTTTAATAACGAAGTTTTTGCCATTACCAGAACGGCGTGAATGCCCTCCACGGTAATTGCCACGCCCGCGACTGCGGTCGCCGCGATAGCCACCACGACTGCTTTTACCGCGACTATAACGGCCACGACCACTGCGACCGCTACCTTTATAAGGAAGAGGTTTTTCAGAGCTAATTTTAACCTCTACATTCGAAGAGTCCTTAGACAAGTTCTTCAAAAAGGCGGACACCAAATCGACAGCTGAATAATTTTCCAACAATTCATTTGCGTCATCAGTATACTTTGTTAAATCCTCTTTCATTAGATCTTCAATCTTAGACTTAGCAACCTTAAGTTGACCACGCAAAGCCTGATCATCAGATGGCGGACGTAATGGCGTCATCTTTTTCTTAGTTAACTGCTCAATTGTCCTCATATAGCCAATTTCATTTGGCGTAACAAAAGTTATGGAACTGCCATTTTGACCAGCACGGCCTGTACGACCAATACGGTGAACATAAGAATCTGGATCTTGTGGTATATCGTAATTGTATACATGTGTTACACCGGAAATATCCAGACCACGTGCAGCTACATCAGTCGCCACTAAAATATCCAATTTTCCGGCACGGAATCTTTTTAACACAGTAATTCTACGTGCCTGTGATAAATCGCCATGAATCCCTGCGGCATTATAACCACGTGCCTGTAAGCCTCTGGTAACCTCGTCAACGCGCCGTTTGGTTCTGACAAAAACCACTGCCAAATCAGGACTTTCAACATCAATCAAGCGGCACATGATGTCAAATTTTTCTGAATCTTTAGCACGCACAAAATACTGGTCAATTAAGTCAGCAGTCAATTCTTTAGTCTTAATGCGCACAATTTCAGGATTGTTCATGAATTTTTCACTAATGTTCAAAATTGGTTTTGGCATTGTGGCACTAAATAATAAGGTCTGTTTACGGTTCTTAACGTAACTCAAAATACTTTCAATGTCTTGGATGAAACCCATGTCTAACATTTCATCAGCTTCATCTAAAACAATGGTATTAACATTTTCCAAATCAATCGTTTTACGTTTTAAATGATCAAGTAAACGTCCCGGTGTACCTACCAAAATTGCTGGTACATGATTTTTAAGAGAACGAATTTGACGACCAATATCGGCACCACCATAGACAACCTGAACTCGCGCATTCTCGTCACGACCAAGTCTGAAAAGCTCTTCTTGTGTTTGAATAGCTAGTTCACGAGTCGGTTCAATAATTAATGCCTGAATTACTTTATTGTGCTTATCTAAATTTTGCAAGATAGGTAAAGCAAAAGCTGCAGTTTTACCTGTACCTGTTTGAGCCTGTCCAATTACATCTTTGCCAGCTAAAGCTAAAGGAATAGTTTGTTCCTGAATTGGCGTAGCTTCCTCAAAGCCTGAACGCTTAATTGCCTTTAACAGCTCATCTTTTAATCCTAATTCTGAAAATTTCACAAAATTCTCCTTATCTAAGCCGTTCTACTACTTTTTCCAGGTGCATCCCATGCGAACCCTTCAAAACCACAATATCGTTCGGCTTTATATCATTTTTCAAGTCAGTAATCATATGTTGCATTTGATCTTGGGTATAATAATGCAAGTTTTCCGGTTTATAACTCTCTTTAAGTACAGCTGCTAAATTTTTCATCTCTGTACCAAATAAATAAACTTCATTAATTACCTGGGGGTCGAGACAATCTGCCAGACCAGCATGAAGTGCAGCCGACCGGTTTCCTAATTCTAACATATCACCCAGAACAGCGATTCGCCGACTACCTGCTGGAACCTGAATCTGACCAAAACTGGTTATCACAGCACGGACGGCAGTAGGATTAGAGTTATAAACATCGCTCATGATGTCTTCTCCAACGTCACCTTTTTCCCATTCCATTCTGTCAGCCGTCGGAGTAAATTTTTCCAAAGCAGTAGCTATTTCTTCATCACTTTCACCAAAGTGCCTGCCGACACAAAGAGCAGAAAGTGCATTAGAAACATTGTGTTTACCAATCATAGGTATAGTAAATTTATGATCAGAGTTATTAATCGTAAATGTAGCATGATGTTTGTAGCTGCGATAGCCTGTTGCATAAACTGTATCATTTTTTGCAAAACCAAAGGTAACTTTTGCCTGTGTTATTTTATCAGCTCTTTCACGCAGAAGTGGTTCATCACCATTATATATTAGTTCGCCATCTTCACGTAAAAAATCGGTAATTTCCATTTTAGCATCGGCAATTCCTGCACGCGAACCTAAAAATTCAATGTGTGCTTCGCCAATCATGGTGATAACTGTAACGTCAGGATGGGTCAATTCACTTAGTTTATGCAATTGTCCCGCATGATCCATGCCCATTTCTAAAACCAAGATTTCTGTATTTGGCTTCATGTCTAAAATAGTCATGGGTACGCCAATTTCATTATTGAAGTTGGCATCAGTTTTATGAACATTAAATCTCTTTGCTAAAACAGCTGCCGTCATATCTTTAGTAGTGGTTTTGCCATTTGATCCGGTAATACCCACAACAGTAGGGTTAACTTTATTTAAATAATACTGTGCTAGTTCCTGCATGCTAGTTAACGGATCATCAACTTCTAAAACTGCAATACTATCAGGTTTATTAGGATGATCCTTTTGCCACAATGTAGCACTTGCTCCGTTGCTAATTGCACTATTGATAAAATCATGACCGTCTCTATCGCCTTTTAGCGGTACAAATAAACCGCCAGCAGCGATTTTTCTAGAATCGAAGGCAATAGAAGTAATAACGGTCTGATCATTGCCTTCACACTTTGAATTTATTGCTTTGGCTATTTCTGCCAGTTGCATTTTCATCTTTTTATCTCCTAGCCGAAAAGAGTTTTTTGCTAAAGTAATAATTATACTCCTTATTTAGGTAGTATAACAATTATGCTTTACATAAAAAAGCAGCCCCAATGGGACTGCCTTCCACCAGATTGAAGATATTACTTGTTGTTCATGCCATACTTCTTGTTGAACTTTTCGATTCGACCATCGGCCTGAGCAAACTTTTGCTTGCCAGTGTAAAATGGGTGAGAATCTGAAGTGATTTCAACACGAACTAGTGGGTAAGTTTTACCTTCATAATCCACTGTTTCCTTTGGCTTTAATGTTGAACCAGCAACAAATTTAGCACCAGTTGCTGAATCCATAAAGACTACTTGTTGGTAATCTGGATGAATATCTTGTTTCATAATTATTACTCCTTTGCCATGACTCCTATTTCAAGTCATAGATTAATCGATTAACGTTTAATACCTTATCATTTTTGATAATAAAATTCAAGACTTATTTATTATAGCAGCTGCATCAATTTAAAACAATGTCGCTCGGCTTAACTTCTTTACCAAAGTATGGTTTGAGTTCCTTATTATAATCATCAGTAAAGAATTTTTTATTTGCTAATTTAGTAATTTCTTTATTCGTCCAATTTAAAAGAGACTTATTACCCTTTTTGACCGCAGGAGAAATGAATTGATTAGGTCCGATGTTTTTAATTCCAACAGTGTAATTAGGATTCTTCTTTACCCAAGCATAAAGATATGAATTATCATCTGCTAAAGCCGCAGCACGTTTGTTTTTAAAAGCGTTGAATTGCTGCGTTTTAGAGTCAAATTTCAACAAGTCTACACCGCCCTTTTTGGTAAAGTAATTTTCTGCTGTTGTGCCCTTGTTGACAATCAAGTTTTTACCCTTTAGCTGAGAAGCGTTTGTAATCGGTGCATTCTTAGGAGAAATAACTCCAACTGATACCTTCATATATGGCTTAGCAAAGTCAACAACTTGTTTACGCTCAGGTGTTTGTGTAAAGTTAGCTAAAACGATATCAGCTTTATTTGAATTAAGAGTATCTACGCGATTATTCGCATTAACCTGGGTAAATTTCACTTTAACACCCAAATCCTTAGCCATTTGACGTGCAAGACGCACATCATAACCAACACGGTTGCCATGATCATCAACCCAACCATAAGGAGGCAAATCACCAAATACGGCAACTCGTAAAACTCCCCGCTTTTTAATCATAGTCACGCTGCTTTCATTGGCATTACTGCTATTATTTTTTGATGACTTGATACCAAAAAATGCGGCAACTGCAATAATTAAAACTACTAAAACACCAATAATAATATTTCTGCTTTTATTTTTCTTCATTATTTACTCCTTAAAAGTCCATACTAGTCAAGAAATCACGAGCACGATCTGTTTGGGGATGTTCAAAAAATTCTTTACCAGGTGTATTTTCTAAAATTTTTCCTTCTTCTAGAAATAAAACCTGATCTGCTATTTGGCGTGCAAAGTTCATTTCGTGGGTAACGATAATCATTGTCATATGATCAACACGGGATAAATCAGTCATAATTTGTAAAACTCCCCGAACCATTTCTGGATCAAGAGAAGCGGTAACCTCATCAAAAAGCATTACTTCGGGGTGCATTGCCAATGCTCTGACGATAGCAATTCTTTGTTTTTGTCCACCAGACAATTCACGAGGATAAGAATCAACGTATTTTTCCAATCCTACTCGTTTTAACAGCTGCAGAGCCTCTTTTTTGACTTCTTCTTCAGATCTTTTTTGTACTTTTACTGGTGCCAGCAAAACATTTTCGAGAACCGTAAAGTTAGGAAACAAATCATAACTTTGAAAAACCATGCCGATTTTTTGGCGTAAAGCCTGCCAATTTTTAGCATCAGTCTCAATCTTTTTTCCTTTAAAGTAAAGTGAGCCACTTTTAAAATCTTCCAAGCCGTTTAAGCATCTAATTAAAGTACTTTTACCAGAACCGGAAGGACCTAATAATGTCAGCACTTCACCTTGATGAAGCGTAAAACTAATATCATGTAAAGCTTGCCAATCACCATAAAACTTGTTTAGATGTTCAACACGTAAAACTTCTTTTGTCATTTATCTCACCTGTCCTGCTTTGCTGCTAGCCGTTTAGACCATACTGATAATGGATAATCTATTATGAAATATAAAAAGAAAATCAGACCGTAAATCCAAAAAACAGCTGTCGGATATTTTTGGTTATTAGCTTCAATAATCTGTTGTCCAATCGCGATGACATCCATAATACTGATCATCATTAATAAAGAGGTAGTTTTAATTACTCTTGTAGCCAGATTAATAGTTGCCGGTAACTCAAGCTGCACGGCTTGGGGTAATAAAACGTAGCGAAAAAGTTGCACTTTGCTCAAGCCCAAAGCTAAACCTGATTCTTTTTGAGCGATAGGAACTGATTCTATTGCTCCACGAACGATATCACTAAACTCAGCAGCAACCCATAGGGCAAATGCTAAAACTGCCATCCAACTGGCAGGCCAATTGATGTGAAAGCTGCGCGGTAAAATATAGTAGAACAAAAATAATAGTACGATGGTGGGAACTATCCTGAAGAATTCCAGATATAGCCGCAAAATAAACCGAATTATTTTATTGGGTAAAGTGCGCAATACACCAAGTAATGTACCTAAAACAAGACCAATAACCAGACTAACACCTGCAATCCAAACGGAAGTCCACAAGCCTTGCAAAATTCTGCTAAAGTTATTGCCTGCAAAGAAAACATTAATCGCCGAATGTGCCATAGCGTACCTTCCTTTCTAAATAATTTAAAAGTAAAATAATTGGAATTAAAATAATTGCGTAGGAAATCACCAAAATTAACAAATACTCATTTGTCCGGTAGTACATTCCAATTAAGTCCAGAGCTGTATTGGTTAATTCAGGAATAGCAATTACTGAAAAAATAGAAGTCTCTTTAATCAGGAATATAATATTTGCTGTTAAGGCAGGCATACTTAGCGCAAAGCCTTGCGGAAAGACTACATAACGAGCTAATTGCAAATTGTTCATCCCTAAAGCCTTACCGTCATCAATCTGTGTTGCACTGACACCGGCAAATCCACCAGTAAAACCTTCAGCCATATATGCTCCACCAAGAAATACCAGACCAACAATTCCGCATGTTTGAGCTGACATTTTTAGCCCAATAACTGGAAAAGCATAGTATAGGAAGAACAATTGAATTAATAAAGGTGTATTTCTTGCTAACTCTACATAAGCTGTTATTAGTTGACTCAAGATTGGTACTTTAAAATATTGGATTAAACTGCAGAAAACTCCCACCATAATAGAAAGAATTATTCCAACAGCAGACAACCAGATAGTCAGTTGAAAAGCTTTTGCAAAAATAGGCAAACTTTGATTAATAATTTGCCAGCTCATTTTTAACCTCCCCTGCAGTACTTAAAAGGACTCATAAGTCTACTTATTTGTCACAGTAGTTCTAACAAAACAAAAGGCCTGCGGATACTTTATTCGCCGGTCCTAAATACTTATTGTTTTAAAATGGGGCGCGAATACTAACAGAAACAATTATTTTGCAAATGATCTAATGAAATACATTTCTTTTCAATTCTTTGCATTTGTCTCATTAAGTGCACTTCTTTCTAAAACAACTATCAGTGTTTCTTATGCTATGCTTTTACTTACTTTTTGTCAATGACTTTGCTTAATATTACTTTCATTTTCTATTTTTTGGCTAATAAAAAACGCGCTTGTTTAGCGCGTTTGGTCTATTTATTTTATCTTCTTATGCCTGTGATTTTTCTTTAATTGCCTCAGCAGATTTTTCCAACAAATTTTCTTCAGCTGGAGTTAGCTGTAAATTAATTTTGTGAACTATGCCTTTTCGACCCACAATTGCAGGATAAGACATGTAAGTACCATACTTTTCCTGATAACTTGATACAGGCAACTCTGTACGTGAATCTGTTAAAACGGCTCGCACAATTCTCACCGCAGCAGCCGAAACACCATAATTAGTGTAATGCTTGCCCATAAAGACATTTTGACCACCAAATCTGATTTCATCTTCTAAGTCACTTGGCTGCCATGATTCATTTTTAGCCAATTCAGTTAATGACTGTTCAAATACTTTTACTGTTGACCAGGCTGTAAACTGAGTATCACCATGTTCACCCAATGCAAAACCACTTACAGAACGAGGATCAACATTAAACTTTTTAGCAACAACTTTTTTCATTCTTGCCGTATCAAGTAAAGTACCAGTGCCCAAAACATGTTCCTTTGGCAAACCAGTTAGCTGTTGGTAAAGACTGGTTATTGCGTCTACAGGATTAGAAATAACAATCAGAATACCGTTGAAGCCACTATTTTTGATAGATTCAGTTATCGGGCTTAACTGTTTTTTATTATATTCAAGTTCTTGGAACCGGTCACCCTTTGTTTCTAATGATATTTTTCCTAAAGTACTAATCACAATGTCAGCGTCTTTTAGTGCATTATAATCATTAACAATGATGTTGGTATGATATGGCAGGTTGGCCATTGCATCTTCAAAGTCAATTGCATCAGCGTTAACTTTGCCCTCATTAACATCGATCATTACTAAATCATCGACTAAACCTGAAATAATCAATTCATGAGCGACGGTACAACCAACATGACCGTCTCCAATAATACCTATTTTTGTTGTCATAATTAATTGCCTTTCTTTTTAAAACTGTTGAAATATCTCAGCAAACTCTCAATTACTCTTTTATTATACTAAAGATAGAGTTTAAAAAGGCGTTTTCGCTATACTAAATAAAGTAATCTTAATTTCTGAAACTTAAATTCAAAATTAAGTCGTCATTTACCAACTTTAATATCTTTTGCATAAGGAATTGAGGGCTGAGCACCATATTTTTGCACAGTAATTGATGAAGCTTTATTAGCAAAAAGAACTGCATCTTTTAAGTTAGACAAATCTGGCTGCAATATACTGGTCATTGCACCAATAAAAGTGTCGCCAGCAGCTGTAGTATCAACAGCCTTGACTTTAAAAGCTGGAATCAGTTCTCTTTTATCCTGATAGTCATAGAAGGCACCTTTAGCACCGATTGTGATAATAACTGTTTTTACGCCCTGATCATGTAGATTGGCAGCAGCCATTTGCGCAGTTCTTTCATCAGTCACCTTAATCCCAGTGATGGTTTCAGCTTCTGTTTCGTTTGGTGTAATGATATCAGTAAGCTTCAACAAATCAGCAGGGATTTTATCCATTCCAGGAGCTGGGTTTAAAATTGTTTTTACCCCCGCCTCATGAGCAATTTCGAAACCTTTAATTGTTGCAGCAAGTGGTGTCTCGAATTGTGCAATAAGAAAGTCAGAACTTTTAATCAAAGCTTGATTCTGCTCAACTTCAGCCGGGCCAAAAGCATAATTTGCACCTGCATATATAGTAATTGAATTCTGACCACTATCATCTACTGTGATAAACGCTTGTCCAGTTGATTCTTTTTTAGCTGTGATAATACCTTGGGTATTAATGCCTTCACTCTTAAGTAAGCCCAGCATCTCTTTTCCTGGTGCATCGTCACCTACACCACCAATAAAGCTAACTTCACATCCTGACCTTGCCGCAGCAACCGCCTGATTTGCACCTTTACCGCCTGCAGCTGAATAGTGTCCGGAAGCATGTACAGTTTCACCTGGTCTAGGCATCTGTTTTACGCGCAAATTAGTATCTAAATTAATACTGCCAATAACTGTAACTTTATTCATTTAAACTCTAAAACCTCTTAATTAGCATAATTTTCAAATAATTTATTTCTACCAAAAATAATAACACATTTGAAATTACCCTCAAATGTGTTATTAATTTTATTTATGTATATCCCCTAAAATATTTATTTAGGTAAAGATCCAATCTCTGTTTGTGAATTAACCTGACTCATACTAGTTTGATCAAAATCAATATTCTTATTATTTAAAAAGATCACAATTACATCTGTTTCCTTGCCCGCTTCTTTTGCTTGCTTAAAGTCGAAATTGGCAAGTAACTGACCTCTTTTGACCTTATCACCCTTCTTTATTTTAATGTTAAAAGGGCTTCCGTTAAGCTCAACGGTGTCAATACCCATGTGAATCATTATTTCTGTTCCATTTTTACTTTCAACGCCAATAGCATGTTTGCTTGGAGCCAACATGGTTATAACCCCCGTAATTGGAGAATAAATCTCCGTATCTGCAGGAACTACCGCAAAACCATCACCCATTTTTTTAGAAGCAAACAATTCATCATTAACTTCATCAATTGTTTTAAAAAGACCTGAACATGGGGAATAAATAGTTTCGTTTCTCTTAAAAAAATTAAGCATATTTTTCCTTCCTATATATGTGTATCCCAATAAGTGCAGAATGCATTAACTGGACTCTTACCTTTAAATGGAGATTTACCTAATAACTTATCTACTAAAATTGCTGGAACATATTCATTTGCTGTATAAGCATTGATATATGTTTTTACCATTGGAACATCTTGCAAATGGTATGGATTAGCGATTGAAATAAAAATAGTAGGGATTTCGTGTACAAACCAAGGAACGTTATACCCCATTGGCTTAAGCCAATTTAACCTGACAGTTGTTTGATTGCTGGCTGTTTTAACATTGGCAAAATATATTACAGTGTCAAACTTGGCTTTTAGCTCTTTGACGGATCCATTAACCATTAAATCCTTTAAATTTTCATTTTCAGGATCAAATACAGTTACATTAAACCCTTCTTCTTTCAATCTTGATATAAAAATACTTGAAACAGGCGGTTTGCCACTGGCACTAACAACATCACCTATAACGAAAACAAGAATTTTTTTGTTTTTCTGCAATGTTAAAGGTAGAACATCCTGCTTGTCTTTAACTAAAGTAATTGATTCATCTGCTAATTCTTTAGCCCATTTAACATGTTCTGGACATTTTAAAACTTTTAAAGCCTCTTTTTCAGGAACCAAAGTATTATTTCTTTGCTTTAAAAACAAGTGTAATGCTTCTTTAGTAGCTAATACTCTAGTAACAGCATCATTTAATCTGTCTGTTGATATTACGCCATTATTCACTGCATCCAGCACAAAATTAAAATCTTCATCCAAATCTCTGGTAAATAAAAGCATGTCGCAACCAGCATTAATTGCTTGAGGCAAAAGCTCTGCTCTTTTTCCTTGTGAACTAAAACCTGCCATATTAGTAGCATCACTTGAAATCAAGCCATTGAACCCCAGCTTTTCTCTTAGCAATTTTTGAAGCAATTCATATGATAGAGAACCAGGATAAATATCTTCATCTTTCACATCTGGATTAAAGTATCTGGTATAAGCAGGTTGATAAATGTGACCGGCCATTAAAGTCAGTGCTCCATTATCAATCATAGCCTGGTAGATCTTGCCATAGGTTTTGTCCCAATCAGAAACGCTTAGTGAGTTAACTGATGTCAGAAGATGCTGGTCGCGGTCATCAACGCCGTCTCCTGGGAAATGCTTAATTGCGACTGCCATACCCGAACTTTGGCATGCTTTCATATATTCCTGGGCCATTGATATGACAGTATCAGGATTATCACCGTATGTTCTAACATTTATGATCGGGTTAGCAAAATTTTTATTAAAATCTACAACTGGAGCAAATGACCAATTACATCCCACAGCGCCGCCTTCACGAGCAGAAATTAGTCCTAAGCGGTATGCGTTCTTTTTATCATTAGAAGCCGCTACTTCAATTTGTCTGCCGTAAAATGTCCCGTCAGTACCTATACCGTCTCCACCAGATTCAAGATTGGCTCCAAGCAGTAGCGGTATTGGAGAAACTTCCTGAATATAACGTTGCAAAGCCTGAATGCTGGAACTCTTTTGTGGCCGAAACATCATGCCACCAGGCCGATAGTTCTCAATAACCTCTTTTATTTCTTGTTCGGTTGAATAATTGCCCAATAAGCAAAATAATTGACCTACTTTTTCTCTGACTGTCATCTTAGACATGATCAATTTAATATTATCTATCTGTTCATCTTTCAAGTAGAATGGATTGCCCTTTAAATTTATTTCGGTCATTTGCAATGCTCCTTTTCTTAAATATTATTTGTTTGCTTTTTTGGTTTGCAAAAAATGAGGGTTAAGCAAAATGAAATTGCCATGGAAATTAATACTACTATCACTGCGCTAATAATACCGGAAAAATTAGTAGCATTAGGAGAAAGGAAGCAAGGAAAAGCAAATATACCTTGTCCACCCATTTGATAAAATTTAACTCCCATTAGCATTGCTAAAATGCCACCTATGGCTGAAGAAATACAACTAATGAAAAATGGCTTCTTCAGTGGCAGTGTCACACCGTATATTGCAGGCTCAGTAATCCCAAAAATTGCTGGGAAAATTGAAGCAATAGTATTGCGCTTTTGCTTAGTGTCCTTAAGGATCAAAGCCAGTGCACAAAGTGCTGCAAGCTGAGTAAAAGGACAGGCTATATTGGCGGCAAAAATAACATCAAATTTTTGTGTTGCTAAATTATTCAGTACTATTGGGATAATGGCATTGTGTACACCAAAGATTACCAATATTTGCCACGTTCCTCCGATAAAGGCACCTAATAAAATTGGACTAAGTTTATATAACTCTTTTACAATCCAAGCAATAATATCTGACAACCAAATTGATACTGGACCAACTATTAATAAAGTCAGTGGCACAATTACCAATATGGTTATTAATGGTACCAGAAAATTCGCAACGGATGCCGGACTGATTTTTTTCGCAAAACGTTGAACATAAGAAGCTGCCCAAACTGCTAGGATAATAGGAATGACAGTTGAAGTATAGTTATTTAACAAAACAGGTATATGTAAAAATGTTAAATATGCCTTAGTTTCAAAAATTGTACCCGACAAAACTGTTGCTGCAGCTTTTCCTGACATTGCTTGTATCAAAGTTGGATAAATAATTGCCGTACCAATAACAAGCGATGTCATTTGATCAACATGAAATTTTTTACCAGCAGTAACCGCTAAAAATACTGGGAAGAAGTAAAATAATGCATCTCCAATAGCGTACAAAATAATATATGTGCCATCTGTATTCTTTAAGACACCCGCTGTAGTCAAAATTGCCAGTAGTCCCTTAACCATACCGCTTGCACATAAAACTCCCAAGATTGGCACAAAGATACCAGATAAAAGGTCAACTGCTTTATCCCATAATGATTGTTTTTTATCAATTAACTTTGTATCTTCCTTCAGTGTCTCTTCGTCTGCTAAATTTTCTCCTCCGCTAAAGTGATAAAGGCTATTAATCTCATCAAAAACTGATTCTACGTGCATGCCAATCACTATTTGATATTGTCCGTTAGCCTGGATCACGTCAACTATTTCTTCGTTTCCTTTAAGGGCCTCTGTATTTGCCTTGTTTTCATCTTTTAAAACAAAGCGTAAGCGGGTAAAACAGTGTATTAAAGAGACCACATTGTCCTTTCCACCAATATTTTTTACTATAAATTTACTCAATGAGGTATACTTTCCCATTTTATTTCTCCTTTGAGATTATGTTTTTCAACATATTGTGAATATGAAGTACTAAATAGGCGCGTTCTTCCTGATAAATGGTGATGCCAAATTTTTGGGCAAAGTCATCACTAAGACCGTTCACACAATCTTTTTCCCTTTGATATTGTTTATCAGACAAAACAACTAACAGAGAAGAATTAACGTCATTTTCTTTATAATCATTATCTAAAATTCGTTGGGCAAAAAAGCGAACATGAGTATCAAAGCGCTGATAATACAGTGGATCTGCTTTCTCAGCAAAATCAATTTTAAAATAATTAAAAACGTAATTCGTAACCCAATGAACTATCTCAACTACACGATAACCGTTAAAATCTCCCTTATTTTCCAACTCACTGTTCACTACATGTAAAGCAATTGTGGCTGCTTCATCTTCAGCCAAATTGCAACCAGTCATATTACGAATTAATTTGATACCAAAAATACCAACTTCAAATTCTTGAGGATAAATTCTTTTTATATCTAAAATTAAAGGATTTGAAATTTTAATTCCTTTTTTAGCCTGCTCAACTGCTCTGTAAATATGATCAGTTAAAGCTACTATCAGGCTTTGATTCAACTCCTGCTTTAATCTTGATTTTGCTTTGTCAACTATGTCATTAGCAATTGCATAATATTCAATTGGTATATTAACCAACAACTTTGCCATAGCTGAGGAGATCTCTTGAGGCAATACTGGAAAATAATATTCTATTTTGCTTTCATCAACTTCATCGCCAACATGTTTTCCGAAAGCTATACCTCGTCCTGTAACAATTAATTCTTTTCCTTTGTCGTCGACTACAAAAGAGACGTTATTGTTAATCCCACGCTTAATAAACACTCAATTCTCCTCCCTTCAATAAAAAATAAAAACCTGCTTGCACACAAGAACCAAATTGATGATTTAAATTGTGTGACAAACAGGTTTAGCTTACTTAATAATCATTAGTAATAACTATCCGATAGTCATGTTTATTTTACCCGATCAAAAAAGGTATGTAAATACAAAATAGCAAATATTGCGTAACGCTTTCAGAAAAGATTTTTTAATTTTCAAATCATCATCTTTTAATTTTGTCTACCAAAGCATATAATTATTTTTATCATTCAATTTAAGTAAGGTAAAAATATGAAGAGACAACTTAACTTTTTCGCTGCTTTAGCAACTGTCATGGGTACCATGATTGGTGGCGGGGCTTTTTTCAAAATTGCTAACATTTCGGCTTTAACTCATAATGCCTGGCTAAGTATCATAGTGTGGCCCTTTGCCGGCTTAATTACTCTAATGGCAGGATTAAGTATAGCTGAATTGGCATCAATATATCCCAAAGATGGTGGACCTGTCAGATATCTGGAAGAAATATACGGTCCCAAAGTTGCCTTTCTGTTTGGCTGGTCATTAATAATTGTCTATTATCCAGCAAATATCGCCGCACTTTCAATCGTATTTGCGACCCAACTAAAAGAAATACCACATTTCAAAGATTTATCCACTACAGTGATTGCTCTAATCGTGATGCTGGCGATACTTTTAATCAATTGGATCGGGTCAAAATTGAGTGGTCAGGTACAAAAAATAACTTTGGTTATTAAGCTATTGCCGATTGCTGCAATTATAATCTTTGCTTTGTTTTATAGTGGACCCAATCAGCTGACAGGTGCCCCAGCGCCTAAAATAACATCTGCTTCAGGAGCAATGGCCTTCGGACAGGCTCTTTTAGCTGTGCTTTTTGCTTATGATGGCTGGTTAAGTATCGGTAATTTAGCCAGTGAAATAAAAAATCCCGCAAAAACTTTAGCCAAAGCTATTATTTGGGGACTTTTAGGAGTAACGATTATTTACACTCTTCTTAACTGGAGTTATGTTAGAGTCATTCCTTGGTCAAAAGTTGTAGGTAACCAGACAACTGCTCTACTTACCGCCAAAAAATTATTCGGCAGCGTGGGTGGTACTTTGGTTGCTACAGGAATTTTAGTTTCAGTGTTTGGTGCCATTAATGGCCACCTTCTTTTAGGATCCAGAATGCCTTACGTTTTAGGCAAAGAAAAGAAATTGCCAGCTGCAAGCTTTTTCAGCAAATTAAATTCTAAAACAATTGTGCCTACCAACAGCATGATTTTTGAATGCGTAATTGCTACCATTATGATTTTTTCTGGTACATTTGATTCATTAACAAACATGCTTGTTTATGTTTCCTGGATTTTTTCGATTTTATTATTTTTAGGTGTCCTTATCCTACGCAAAAGGCAACCAGATCTTTTACGACCGTACAAAACTCCTTGGTATCCTCTTCCACCTATTCTTGGGATCTGTGGTGCTTTATTTATTGTTGTTACCACTACGCTAACCCAGCCACTTTTGTCACTTACAGGTATTTTATTGACTCTTAGCGGCTGGCCTGTTTATGTTTATGTGCAAAAGAGAAATCAAACTTAATTAAAGTATAAAAATCTATATTAAAGACTTTTATAGAACAAAAAATATAGCCTTGGAGTATTTTCTATTCCAAGGCTTTTTAATGCTAAATCAATATTAGTTATATTATCAATAAAATTGACTGTAACATTACCGAATATTGATTTAAAATAAGTCTAGTTAAAGATAAAAATTAAATTTTATACGGTACAAAATTTATGAGCATAAAAGCACTAATAGTTGGTGTCAGTGAATATCATTACAACGATAATTCAAATCTTCCATTTTGTAAAAATGACATTAAGGCCATCTCTAAATCATTAATAAAGGGACTTGCAGTAAACAAAGAAAATATATTTATATTGGGAAACAATGGGATAGTTACAAGATCATCTTTTGTTGGTAAACTTTTTAAAACTGCTAATTGCGTTGATTATAATGACACTTTTATTCTTTATTTTTCCGGTCATGGAGGAAATATAGACGGAAAAAATCACTATCTTTTATTAACTGATAAAGAAATAAAAACAGAAGAGGTTCTTAAAGATTTAGATTTTATTCCTTCTAAAAACAAGTTAATAATTCTTGATACCTGCTACTCTGGTAATGTAAAAGTTAAAGAAGTAGGTCCTCTTAAAATTAGTGAAAGTATAAGTGACTTCCTAGGTAAAGGTTATGCTATTATTTCTTCTTCAAGCTCAACTCAAAGTTCATACGCCTATGATGATTCTAATATCAGTGCATTTACAAAGTTCTTTTGCGAAGCAATAGAAGATAAAGCAATAATTAAAAAAGGGGAAAAATCTTTAAATGATATAACGAATTTAGTACGTTTTTATTTTAGTTGGTGGAACAAACAAGTTAAAAGAGCCAAAATCCAAAACCCTTCATTTCATTCAAATATTAAAGGTACTATTACATTTCCTGTAAGTAGTTACATTCCTTACCATCCAAAAAAATATAGCGCAGAAACAAAAGACTACATTATCTATTCTGTTAAGCCTAGTAGTACAGGTTCTTTAAAAAGGCTTAAAGTTCAAATAATAGTTAAAAACTTTCCCTCCTTTACACAAATTGCAAATCTAACTAATCAAATCGTCGATAAAGTTAAATACCTAGATATATTTAATAGTAGCAGTTCTGAAGTTAAGTGGAAAAACAAAAAGGCAAATGTGGTCTTCTGCTTTTTTGGCAGAGATGAACAAGACATGATGTTTCCAAATTTCTTTTGTCGCACGGTTTGGACAGATAAACCTGAGAACAAGAAGCTTAAAAAAATAAACTTTGGTATTGAAAAAGAAATTAATAATATTGGTTTTGCTTTTAATGAGAATTACCTTATTTTGAAGGATTTTCAAAATAAAAATACTGAAAAAGAAAATTTACTATTGAAAAAGCAAAGGACAATAACATATAAATTAATTGATCAAGCGCAAAATTTTATTTCAACTTATAACGAATTTTTAAATAAAAACATTACTAAACAAGATTTAATCAAACATATAAATCAGATCGGTCTGAAAATTAATGAACTATATTTTAAAGATGGGGACCTGCCACTACCACCTAAAAAACTAAATAATTGGTATATCGCATGTAAGTGTTTAGCAGCAACAATTGATGACTTCACTTTAATTTTTAATAGTTACGATTTTGAAAAATCTCCATTTAAAGACTTAGAAATTAAAATGAATGATGTGATAGACAGATATTATCAAGAACTTGAAGAATTAAAAAAGGAAGAAAATAAGTTTTTGACGTAGAAAAAGTGATAGTGTCAACTTGACAATTAATGCATTAAGTTAATTTCAAACTGGTTATCTACGTGCTGATTGGTAAAAGCAATTTACAAACATAGAACTATATTTAAAAATTATTTATTTTTTCGCATTTCTTTTTTTAATACTAGAATTTATTTCTTTTACAGTCTGCACCTGTGACAAAATAACGATCAGCCAAATAACAATATAAGCTAATATAAATACGCCAATAAGCCAAAAATTAATCGGCCACTTATTTATCCAGGACATTAACAACACCAATAAAAATGTTCCTATAATATGAACGCTAAAAGCAATAGCTGGCGGCACATCCATTGCAAAAATCATTGATAAAATTCCTATTAATCCAGAAATAATAAAAACGGAAATAACACCTAAACGGGTAGGAACATCAGGAAAAGCAAAAGTCAATATTATCAAATAAGTAGCTGCACCAAAGCCCACACCGGTAAAGAAATAGTTAATGAAATTACTTAATTTTCTCATTTTAAAGACCCAACTCTCTTTTTAATGCTGGTAAATACAATCTGGAAACATCAGCTTTTAGATTATTTTTTAAAAGTGCGATCATATTTCCTGCAAAACCTACTTCTATCGATTCCAGAAAATTAATATTGATAATGCCATGTTTTGAAACCTGGATAAACCCATCACCCAGTTTTTCTAATACCTGATATAATCTACCAGTTGTTTTTATCATGTTTTTGGTAGTATAAAAGGTAATATCTGTTGTCTGGATTTCTACTTTGATAATTTCTGTTCGCTTAATGGTCACTATTCTGTCTTCCACTTTAACTGGTAAAAGATCGTATCTTTTTTCACCAAATTTGTGCAAATAATTAATTAAATTATTAACTGCTTCACTTTTTTGAGCTGCTTTAATTTCAACTTCAATTTCCTGTTCATTTAAATCAGAATCCGTTTTAAATTCAATTTTCACTTTACTTATTGCTCCTCCTATCAGTGATAAAAGAAAGCAAACCAATTACTAAAATTAGTATTGCAATCATTAATAGTAAAACGAGCATATTATTTAGCCGCCAATTATTCATCTTAAATTGTATTCCTAAATAATTTGTTAAATGCCGTTTTACATTAGCAGGAAAAGTGGCCAGTGTCTGCTTAAGTAAAAAATATCTTAAAGCAGCTGCTTCATAACTACTTGGTACTAATTTTACCAAACTTTGTGCTTGGGAGACTAATATACCATATGGCAAATAGGTCGCTACAGCAAAACCAGCAGCAGCTCCTAAAACAGCGGAAAGTCTGCTGAAAGTAGTGCTGGAATGCATGAAAAGCACGATTATTTCATCTAATAATGTAGCTGCAATCGCGCCTACCAAGATATATAAAAGTCCAGGTAAATAAGCTGATTGAGGAATCGTAATATGATCAACTAATGAAAAGTATATTGCCATTACGATAAAGGTGATGATTTGCATAAAAAAGCTGACTGTTGTTCCTGATAAAATGTAAGCAAAATTTTCTGCAAAGCGTGATATGCCCGTTAATTCAAAATCAGCGTCAGCGCGACTTTCGCGGTCACTTACTTGTTGACCTAAGGCCTGAAAAGCCGTAGTAATACCAGAAACCGCAACTATACCCGCTATCATCCATAAATCCAATATCTTAGTCACATGAGGCAATTGCTGCCAATTACTTCTTAAATTATTTTGCAAAAAGCCAATATAGATAAAGAAAGAAATCAGTGCACCCAGGCATGACATGAATACAGCAGGAATGTTAGAGAAATAAATTTTTAAATTTCTGCGAAATAATGCAAACATTTAATGTATCTCCTTTCCGGTAATCTGAAGGAAGGCATCATTGATTGTTCCTTTACGATATGAAAAATCGATAATGTTTTCTTGATTGTTTTTTAAAATTTCAATTGCTTCTCGTGGGGATAACAAGTCAATCGCAACCTGATCTTGACTGAGTTGAATAACTTTTTGTTTAATCTGTAAAATTTTGGTTTCCTTAACAGTAAGAATCAATTTATTAGGAGCAAATTCGGTCTTAATTTCAGCTGCAGAGCCACTGGCAAGAATTTTACCATTTTCCAAAATATACATTTGGTCAGCATTTTCTGCCTCCTCTAAATAATGAGTTGTCAAAAAAATAGTAAGGTTTTGTTGCTGCTGCAGTTTAGTCAATAATTTCCAAATAGCATTTCTTGTTTGGATATCAAGTCCTGTAGTTGGTTCATCTAAAAAAAGCAAATCCGGATTACAAATCAATGCTCGAGCTATGTCTACCTTTCTTTTTTGACCACCTGATAAAGTGCTAAATTTTTGATTTAAAAATTCTTTGATGCCGATCAAATCAATTAGGTGTTCAAGCCACTCATTAGAAAATTTACGATACATCTGTGCCCTTAAATAAAGGTTATCCTTGACTGTTAAAACATTATCTAAAACGCTATTTTGAAAAACTACTCCAATTTTAAGATTTGAGGCTTTTGAAATGATACCTGAGGTTGGTTTTAATAGTCCTGTTAACATATTTATTGTGGTGGACTTTCCTGCACCATTAGTACCTAAATACGCCACTAATTGTCCTTGCTTTATTTGGATATCAGCTTTATTAACGGCAATTTTATTCCCAAATTCTTTAGTTAATCCTTGTGTTTCAATTAACATAGCGACACCTCTTCCTTAATTTGAATTAAGCATACTAGTTCAAATAAATTTTGTAGCGCATTTTATAATAAGAGACAAAATAGTAATCACAAAAAGATAAAATTAAGACACAAAAATAAAAAAGGTGTTGATCAAATTTTTGATCAACGCCTTTAATGTTCAAAATTAACTTATTTACTTAAATGAATCTCGCGGTCAAATAAACTTTGCAGTTTTTCATCGAAATTATGCGCGATAAAAATTACAGTACTCGGCATTTTAAGGAGTTCTTGCAAGATTACTCTGGTTCCTTCCTGATCAATTGCACTTGTGCCTTCATCTATTAACAGAATTTTACTGTCATGTATCTGCGTACGCGCTAAAATAATTTTTTGCCTTTGGCCACCTGAAACATTCAGTTTTTGCAAATTTAGTTTGGTTTCTATACCTTGAGCAAATTGAGCCAGATCTGGTTTTAACCCGACGGCAACTGCAGCGGGTTCAGCTAGCTGATTTAACTTGGAATCAAACATAGTGATATTGTTTTTAATGGTGCTGGGAAATAAAACAGGATCTTGGGCAATATAGCCAATTTTAGCTAAATCAGGTTTAATCACTTTTCCCTCTTGATCCTTAAACGCTATTTTTCCCGAACTCGGTAGCAAAATCCCTAAAAGCAGCTTAAATAAAGTTGACTTGCCTGCACCGCTGTCACCTGATAGCAAAATTTTTTCACCAAAATTGACAGTGATATCAGGGAACTTTAGAGTCTCACCATTAGGAAAACTAATTGCCAAATCTTTTGTACTAAAAGCAAAAGGTGCCGCTAAGTTTTCCTCATCAGTTTTTACTGGTAAAGTCGCTGCTGTAACTTTATTTCTTAAAGTTTTACTACCCTTAATTAAACCAAAATAGAATGGCAAGTATTCGATTGCCAGCGAAATATAATGACTAAAATTACCGATAACTGCAATCGCACCAAACGTGACCAGACCGCTTTTAATTAAAATACCCGTTCAGACGAACAATATTAGGATCATAATTTGGGCAACACCGTTAGTAATAATGGACAAAACTTGTTGTTCTTGTGTCTGTTTGAGGTTGGCCTTTTCTAAATCCCGCGCGCCCTTATGCATCACACTAGATAATTTATCACCGGCAAGATAACGCTCTAATTCAGCAATACCGCTCAACCAATTTTCAATCAGATCCAAATACTGTCTATTTTGATGAGAAACCTTTTCCGTTGCTCTTTGCAACGGCTTTTCAATTATTTTAGGTAAAACAATGGAAACTGCTACCGAAATTAAGATGAGCAGCAACAAACTCCAGTGCATCGTTAGCAGGGCAATTACGGAGAAAATAACATAGCCCAGAAAATTGCAAATGACCGGAATTAAGTTAAAAGACTGATCATTAACCGTATTAAGATCATTGGTCAGGCGGTTTTTAACTTGCGAAGTTTGATGATTCTTACGATCATAATAGATGTGACTCACTATTTTGCTTCTTAAGTTGTGATTAAATTCTTGAACTTGTCGTGTCAGTAAATATTCGGAACCCCAGTCAAAAGCATACGATGAGAGATAAGCTAATGTAGTAAAAATGATGATTAACAGCCACGCTTGACCGTCATGCTGGCGCAAGGCGGTAAATTCCCACATATTTAAGTAAGATGCCCCGATTAAAACAAAGGGTTGTAAGAAACTAAAAAGCACAATGAATATGAAACGAATTCGATTGGAATGAAAAAAGTTTTTAAAAGTCATCGTTTCTCTCCTTCTGGCTTGCTAACCGAATCGTTTTATCAAACATATTTTTAACCTCAGAATTAAGATTATGAGCAATCATAATCACGGTCTTGTTAGTGTGAGTCAGGTCAGCAATAATTTGCATAGTTGCTTTACTATCAATGGCACTTGTCGCTTCATCCAGCAAAATAATTTCATCAGCGAAAACTTCTGATCTGGCCAGGATAATCTTTTGCCTTTGACCACCAGATAAATTGTTTTTATCCAAATTAACTTGGG
Source organism: Lactobacillus huangpiensis (assembly GCF_019972815.1). GTDB lineage: Bacteria > Bacillota > Bacilli > Lactobacillales > Lactobacillaceae > Lactobacillus > Lactobacillus huangpiensis. The sequence continues at coordinate 102,554 of NZ_BPPA01000002.1, read as the reverse complement.
TATCAGTTCCTTGGGGAAACCTTGCAATATCGCTCTGCAATTGTACTTTATTAATTAAATTAGGCACTTGATCCAAAAATTGTCGATGAAACATCACGATATTTTCCGCAATTGTTCCTGGAAATAATTGCGGATCTTGAGCAATGTAACTGATATGGTTTAAATTTGGTTGAAAAGCTTGCCCTGCTTTATTTCTAAAAATAATTTGCCCTTGATAGGGCTTGATCTTACCCAAAAGAGCTTGAAAGAGTGTTGACTTGCCAGTTCCGCTATCGCCTGCAAGCAAAACTTTTTCACCCTTATTGACCACAAAATCGGGATATTTAATTATTGGACCATTAGGATATTTAAGCGCCAAACTTTTAATTTCAATTTGGGCAATTTGAGCAGATGACCTATTCGGTTTGGTTTTAGTGTTAGAAATCAGACTAGCAGTAGTTTGATTGATATTTTTAGTGGATTTAATCTTGACCGCAGCACTTGTAATAGAGGACACAGCTGAAAAAATACCGAAAGCAAAAGAAGTCGAAGCTAATGCCTCCCCAATTTTTATTTGCCCAGTTAAAAACAGGATGCCCGCTAAAAAGGCGATCGACATTTGCCCTAAGGTATTGCCAATTCCATTAATTGTATTGGAAGCACAGTTTTTATTGGTTTGATTGACTTTAGATTTTTCTAACTTCTCAGCGTAACTGCTCAATTCTTTATTTAGGATCGTCCATGCATGATACCTTCGCAGTTCATTTAAGCCATTGATCCATTCACCGATATCAGTTAAAAATGCGCTGGTATTTTGCATCACTTTTCTACTTGCCTCTGAAGTCATGCGCGCCATTATTTTGGGTAAGCTTAAATCAATTAAAACAAAAAATGCAGTTAGTAAAACGAAAGACCAATTTAAGCTAAAAAGGACACCGGCAGAAAGCAAAATGATGAACAAATTGCTAAGAACATTAACCCAGGGCAGAGCAAAATCGCTGGTTAAAGTATCGAGATTGCTTTGCAGATAATTCTGCATTTGCGCGACTGTCGCATCGTTTTCATTATAAAAATGGTCTACCATTTGCCCTCTTAATTGATCAAGATATTCCTGAATCTGTGCGTTAAAAAGGTAAGTCGCTAAAGGCAAAATAAATACACCACAAACTACCGGGATAAATTCAATTAATTGCCAGCGAATGTAAACGGGCAAATTGCCAACGCTTAGTCCGTTAACTGCAAATTGAAAAAAATATTGGTCAAGTGATCCTGTAACAGCAAAAATAAAATAAAGTAAGATAATAAAAATTGCTCGTTGTTTATTAGAGCCAATCAGTCCCTTTAATGTCATGTGCTTGCGTCTTTCATTCTATGCTAAATCAATTTTATTAAATTTATCTAATAATAAAATGAATGAGCAAGGGTGTCAAATTAGCAGTCAAAATATAATGGCTGGTTATAAAAAACTAATTCTTTAAAAAAGAATTAGTGTGAAAGTGATTAAAATTTTACATTGGCGGTTTACGATAATGACGGTAATTAAAAGGTTTTTTATTTCTTTGGCAAATTCTTACTTTCCGAAGTGTATTGCCAAAATTATTAGCCACTCTACTTTTTTAAAAATTTGAGTCATTAAAAAATGCTCAATTATAGTTTCAACTTTAGTTGAACACTCTTTATTTTCATCTTACTAATAAATTTATTCTGACTTCGAAATAACATTGTCCAACTTGCTGGTATCACTTAAATTGGCATTTAAAAATTCCTGATTATCAACTGGCAAATGCAATTCAAAGTTTTCTATTGACTGAACGCTGACTGTTACATCTTTCATTGTAGCTGCCAAAACATGACCGCCAAAGCTTAAATCGTCGGCCAAAAAATGATTGTGAAATCCTGAAACTCCAACACCTTGAAAAACAGTTGGGGTGTAATAAGTAATCATTGTTCCACTGATATTTTCAGTTTCAAATTCGACTTGATTTTCAGCTATTTTCCCCAGAGACGGATAAGGCTTATGAGATTTTTTAGAAGACCTTGTACGAATTTTTTGGAAAACACCTTTAGTCAATATTGCGAAAAATTGATTTTGGGCAGTATTTTTGGTCAAAACATCTTTTAGCATTTCCGCCAATCCAATATTTTGGTAGCTTTTAAATTTGTGATAATCGGCAAAACTAACGTCAGCATAAGTCACTTTAAAGTCATCTGGCAGTTTCACAGCTGGACCACTAACATCTATTTTGTAACCGACACCGTCTAATATCACTAATTCACCATCAACGCCATCACCGGTTCCGATGCCAATATTACCATGTTTTAACAATTCTGACAGCGGTAAAGTGCCTTCCAATAGACCTTCAACCAACATTTGCATAGTTCCGTGTTGAAATAATGTGTTTTTCGTCATATTTGCTGCTCCTTTTTTCAAAAACTTATATATAAAAACAACCAGAACAAGATTAGTTTTTACAAATTAGTTTAGCACCAATTTGTTTTCAAATTATTATGTCTGATTGTTTTTCAACTCTTGATATTTTTAGTTTAGTGAATAATTAGCTCGGTCTAAAAATTCAAATGCACAAATTGATTTTTTCAAAGAAATCATTCATGTCAATGCAACCAACTTCTAAATCATCGCACACATCAGGTATTTTTGCAGCCTTATTACCATTTGGATTATGCAAATTAGGATTACGAATTTCGCTTGTTACAATTGTTAAATTTTCTTCTTTTGCAATAGCAATAAGCCAAGGATCTGCAATTTTCTCATGTGCCCATCCTCTGTCAGCTGATAAAGCTTCTTCTTTATAATATTCACAGTCATCAATATATTGTAGTACTTGTGCCCATTGCATTGCATAGTTTTTATGGTTTATTATTTCTTTTAAATAATTTTTGTCCAACCATTTTCTAAATTTAGGGTCTTGGTAGTTTTCATCAACCACAATTTCGGGAATGACAACATATTTATTTAAAATGGCGGGTAGCTTAGCCCAAAAGCTTGGAAAATACTTTACCCGATAATACCGTTCATAAAAATTTATATAGATATTAGTATCCAGCAAATATTTTTCCATTACATTCTGCCCCCCGTCAGAATCTTAAACGACTTATAACTAACACCAACAATATTAAAAGCATCCGTATAAGTAATCTTATTTTGTTTTATGGCATTTTCAATATAATGCACAAAAGTCTGATCAAAGTGAAACCTGATATTATTATCATAATTTCCGCCCTTAGATTTTTTGCTTGGCGGAATTTTTGCAAATTCTTTTTCTAACTGTGAAACCTTTTCATCATATTCTTTTTTTGTCAAAATGTTCATATCATATAATCTACGTACAATGACAAATTTACTAACAGGAAATTTGTGAGCTAAAAATTCAATATCGTAGTTATTTAGTTTTCTAATTTCTTTATCTGGCAGCAATATTTCGGCTGTAACTTTATTAACAAAAGCTTCTGTGCGATCAAACTTGTATGATCCTGCATCAACTAAACTGAGTATTTCTTCCTGATCAAGAAAAAGATGAACTAATTCATGAACAAGTGTAAATAATCGACCTGCTTCGCTATCCTTAGAATTAACGAAAATAACAGGTGCTTTTTTGTCACTTAAGACAAAACCCCTGAACTCATCTAGCGACAAACTTCGATGCGTGTTGCTTTTTACCGATCCATTAAAGAAGATAAAAATGCCTATTTGACTCATTTTATCTCTAAAATATTTCAACGCATTCTTTTCCACATTTTTCTGATAGTTAATCGGAATATTGAGATACTTGCGAATATCATCTACAACTTGCTGATACTCACTTTTAACTGAATATTTTCCAATAAAATCAAGTTCATAATCTATTTCATTTCGGAGAAATTCCTGCTTTGTTTGCATTTCAATAATCGTATCTCTAAGTTCATTACTAATCTTTTCAATACGATTTGAATTAATCGTTCTAAATTTAAGTGTATTCTTATTGGTCTCAACTGGATCTGAAAGAAGCAGCAAACCAGTCGGCACATCAATAAGTTTAGCAATTTTTGAAAGTTGATTAAAAGTAGGGTTTTTACTGCCATCTAAAAAAGCATCAATGTTCTGAACTTTCATTTGTAAATAATCTTTGGAAACACCAGAATTATCAATATAATAAGACAAAGTATGTGGATTTATGCCTAATCTAGTTACCATTAAAAACACCTCCCTTATTAATACGCATTTATACTTTTATTTTCCTCAAAAATTCACATTAATGCAATCTTTAAAATTATTTTATGATATTAAATTTGTTTTAAACAACTAAAGGAACAATTTTAACATTTTTTATAAATTAAAAATATTAAACACGCTCGCTCATAAAAATTATGAGTGAAAATAAAAAGCTTTGAAAGCCTAGTAGCTAGCAAAGCTAATTCATCATATTATTCCCACTCAATCGTTGATGGTGGCTTACTGGTAACATCGTAGACTACACGGTTAATGTTGGGCACTTCATCAACAATACGCGTTGAAATCTTTTGCAAAACATCCCACGGCAAGCGGGCAAAATCAGCGGTCATCCCATCAATTGATGTAACTGCACGAATACCAATAGTATAGTCGTAAGTGCGACCGTCACCCATCACGCCCACGGATTTGATACCGGGTAAAACGGTGAAGTATTGCCATACTTTTTCCTGTAAACCGGCCTTTTTAATTTCATCCCGCAAAATTGCATCACTGTCACGCACCAGTTTGAGTTTATCCTCAGTTACTTCGCCAATAACGCGAATGCCAAGGCCAGGTCCCGGGAATGGCTGCCGCCAAACTAAATCATGCGGAATTCCTAATTTTTCACCCAGTTCACGTACTTCATCTTTAAATAACTTGCGCAAAGGTTCAATTAGTTTAAAGTGTAAATCCTTAGGTAACCCACCAACGTTATGATGCGACTTGATTGTCTGGGCGGTATTTGTGCCGCTCTCAATCACATCAGTGTAAAGGGTGCCTTGGGCTAAAAAGTCCACATCCTTAATTTTCTTTGCTTCGTCCGCAAACACCTCAATAAACTCTTTGCCAATGATTTTACGCTTTTGCTCTGGATCGGTGACACCTTTCAGTTTATTTAAAAAGCGCTCTTGGGCATTTACCCGAATAATGTTAACGCCTAAATCACGGTTCAAGGCAGCCATTACTTCATCGCCTTCATTTTTGCGCAACATACCGTGATCCACAAAAATAGCCGTCAGCTGGTTGCCAATCGCTTTGTGCAAAAGGGTGGCGGTAACGCTGGAGTCTACCCCACCAGATAAACCCAGAATTACTTTTTTATTACCTACAGTTTTTCTAATTTCAGCAATTTGCAGGTCAATAAAATCAGACATTGACCAATCAGCCTTAGCACCGCAGACTTTAAAGGCAAAATTACGCAAAATATCAAGACCATACTGCGTATTGCGCACTTCCGCGTGGAACTGAATACCATACATTTTAGCTTGATCGTTAGCAATAGCGGCAATCGGGCAATTCTTACTTGAAGCGACCGTTTCAAAGCCAGCAGGCGCACCAGTAACCAAATCACCATGACTCATCCACACGTATTCATCTTTGGGCAAACCGGCAAATAAAACGGAGTTAGTATCTTCAACTTCGATGTCGGCACGACCATATTCAGAATTAGCTGCTTTTTCAACCTTGCCGTTTAAATAAGAAGCCATTAGTTGCATCCCGTAACAAATGCCAAGAATGGGTATGCCCAACTTAAAAATTTCAGGGTCAACTTTCAAAGCATTTTGGTCATAAATACTGTTAGGACCTCCCGAAAAAATAATGCCCTTGGGGTTAATCTGCCTTATTTGGTCCATACTAATATCATGGGGCAAAAGTTCAGAATAAATACCAAAATCCCGCAACCGCCGTGTAATTAATTGATTATATTGACTGCCAAAATCGAGCACAATAATCTCATCAAAATCACTAATATTCTTTTTCACCGACATCCAAGCTCCTTTACTAACCTTCTTCAATACAATATCAACTTTACTAAGAAATAGTTCAGTGGTCAACAATTTTTTAGCGTTATACTATTAGTTCACGAATATTTTTAAAAACAATTATATAAATAATTCGAGATTTACTTTTAAAATTGGTCTTGCACATATTATGCGACTCTGTTACAATGCTTGCAACAGGAAAATAAATATCTATATATTGCCGTAATGAGGTCGGCAGTTTCTACTCAGAACCGTAAATTCTGAACTATGGATAATTTGGCATTTTGTGTGGCTATTTGCTGCTTTAAAGGGCTTTTTTTACCATAGTTTTGGTAGAAAAAGCCCTTTTTGTGATGAAGGAGGAAAAAGTGAAATTATTAGAAGACCGGATTCGTAGTGACGGAGAAGTTTTACCCGGTAACGTTTTAAAAATCAACTCGTTTTTAAATCATCAGGTAGATCCCGAACTAATGAAGAAAGTCGGAGAAGAATTTAGCCGTTTATTTAAAGACAGTGGTATCACAAAAGTTTTGACTTGTGAGGCTTCTGGAATCGCTCCCGGAGTAATGACAGCCTACGAATTGCATGTGCCTCTGGTGTTTGCCCGCAAGAAAAAAACTGCAACATTAAATGACGCGGTATATTGGGCAGATGTTTATTCTTACACTAAAAAAGTCACCAACCAGATTTGTGTTGAACAAAAATTTTTGGACCAAGATGATTGCCTGCTAATTATTGATGATTTTTTAGCTAATGGAGAAGCTGTTAAAGGCATGATTAATATTGCTAACCAAGCTGGTGCTCAGGTTGCCGGTGTCGGTATCGTAGTTGCTAAAACATTTCAAGATGGCAGCGAGTGGATTAAAGATCACGGGTATCACCTCGAAGCATTGGCAGAAATCGATAGTTTGGCCAATAATCAAGTACATTTTGTGGGGGAAAAATAATGGCAGAAAAAGAAGTTAGCCAGCAAAAAGCAGCGGTTTTAGGTTTACAGCACTTATTAGCGATGTATTCCGGAGCTGTCGCTGTACCCCTTCTAATTGGTAATGCACTAAAATTTTCTCCTGCACAAATGACCTATCTTGTTTCAATTGACATTTTCATGTGCGGCCTTGCGACACTTTTGCAATTAATGCGCAACAGGTATTTCGGCATTGGTTTTCCAGTCATTTTGGGCTGCGCCATTCAAGCAGTTGCCCCATTGCAAATGATTGGTCAAAAATTCTCAATCAACGACATGTACGGTGCCATCATTGTTGCCGGCATTTTTGTAGTTTTAATCTCAGGTGTTTTTGCTAAAATAAAAAAATTCTTTCCTCCCGTCGTAACAGGGACTTTAATCACCACTATCGGTTTAACACTTGTTCCAGTGGCAATTCAAAATATGGGTGGTGGCAATTCTGCTGCTAAAAGTTTTGGCAGTGGTCAAAATCTCCTTCTGGCTTTTTGTACCATGTTCATTATCTTGGCACTGGAAATTTGGACTAAAGGATTCATCAGGTCAATCTCAGTTTTAATCGGCTTAGTTTCTGGGACAGTGATCGCAGCCTGTATGGGCCTAGTTTCATTCACTCCCGTCATGGAAGCATCCTGGTTCCACTTACCTCAACTATTCTATTTTGGAGTGCCGAAATTTGAATGGTCTTCCAGCCTGACAATGATCATTATTGCTTTAGTGTCAATGGTTGAGTCTACCGGAGTATTCTTTGCCATTGGTGATCTTTTGCACCATGACGTAACCGAAGAAGACTTGAAAAAAGGTTATCGTGCAGAAGGTATCGCCCAAATTTTTGGCGGTTTATTCAATGCGTTTCCTTACACTACTTTCTCTCAAAATGTTGGTCTTTTGCAATTATCCGGTATTAAAACCAAGCGTCCGATTTATTGGGCTGGCGGATTACTCATGGCTATGGGATTGTTGCCTAAAATTGGTGCTATGGTAACAATCATTCCTACCCCAGTTTTAGGTGGTGCCATGCTGGTCATGTTTACCATGATTGCTGTTCAAGGCATTAAGACTTTAGCCAAAGTTGACCTCAGTGATAACAATAATGTGCTAATTATTGCCATCTCAGTTGGACTTGGACTCGGCGTTACTATTTATCCCCAATTTTTCAAAAACCTGCCGGCTACTGTCCAATTATTTCTAAGTAATGGGATCGTAATTACCAGCTTGTCAGCTACTATTCTGAATTTCTTACTTAAAGGAGGTGACAGAAAGGCAAAACAAAAAACTCAAACTGCAAATATCATGTAAATAAAATTGTTTTTACCCTTGAGACAATTTTGTTTGCACCAAAAAAGTATCTTCTCTGTTAAGAAGATACTTTTTTAATTTGTAAATATCAAAGCATTCATGTTTGCCTTGTCGCTATTTTTCTTTCTGATGCCTAAAAATGAAAAACAAGTTGCCAGCATTTGTTCACCAATTTGCTTAAATGGCTTGTCAGCAATTTTTTCAGTATATTTCATAATTCCAATCGCAGTTATAAAAATGAGAAAGGATTGCGTCAAGGGAGTAACTGCTACTTCTTCACCACATTTTCTATACCCATTTATAAAGGAAGCAATTAGTTTTTGATTTAACCTGAAATCTTGGTAAAAGAGTTTAATGAAGTCCTGATAATTTACCCCCATGCGAGCGCGTTCAAAATCAATTAAACTCAGTTGACCCTTAACAATTTTATAATTACGTAAGCCTACATCCCCATGTAAAACAGTAGTGGCATGAGCCTTTAGGTCTTCTGCAATATCTGCTTTTTGCTCTGTAAATAAAATTAACGCCTGCAGCAGTCTGCTTTTTATTTCTTCATTCTGCAAACTACTAATGTCAAATTTCGCTTTCTCGAAAAGTTGGTTATTTAGGTATATGCCAGAAAAAGGTTTCACTTTTTGATGAAACTGTGACAATTCTATTCCCATGTCAAATGCCATATCAGGAGTGATTCCTTCTTTAATATCAATTGGCGCCAAATCTTTCATGACTAAAACAAATTGTTGAATCTGTTTGATAACAAAAGTGTCTAATACACGAGTATTTAGTTGCTCATTAACAGCTTTTTCGGTTAAAAATTTACCTTCTTGAGAAAAAACTTTAATAAAAATCACTTGTTTATAAATTTCACTATAACCAAAAAAGGTGCTGTTTAATGACTGATGCGTTATTTGGGTTAAGTTCGCTTTTAATTTTTTCTGTAAAATTTCCTTAGTTTCCATATCTATATCTCTTTTAGTCTTTAGGCTTTCTATAATTCATAATTCACTCGATTTTCTTGCCAATCGAGGTAGCAGTAAGCAAAGGCAAAAGCCCATTGACTTATAGTGATTAGCCTGCTAATCACTATAATGCTCATAGCAGAAACTGAAATAGGTATCACGATTGATTGTGATGGCAATTTTTCAATAACTATTAAAATAAGAAGTAAACCAACGGAGCAAAATAAGGTTACTATACCACTAATATAGTTTGTTCACAGCATTAATTTCCATTCACGTTTATCATTATGTGACATATTGGCTGAATAGCTATCAGTATTCCATCTATTGTTCGGACATGTTTATACCTAACTGTTTTACTCTTATGCTTACTAAAGCTATATATCCTAGTTCCAATAATATGATAATCAACAAGAAAAAGATCGAATTGTTTTCGTAGATGGAAAATACATTTAATAATACAAACATGAAAGTAGTTAACAACGTAACATAAACAATGTTTTTCTTTGTTTTAATCATTTTTTTCAACCTCATATAAGAATAACTTGTCAGCCGTTACCCCTAATATTTGAGCCAAGCGAAAAAAGAGTCCTAAAGATGGGTCATACTTATCATTTTCAATGGCGTTGATCGTTTGCCGAGTAACATGGGCAGCTTCAGCTAATTGAGACTGTGAGTATCTCTGCTTTTTACGCAATTGAGCAATTCTATTTTTCACTAGTTCACTCTCCTGTCAAACATATTGGACATTTTTAGTAAAACATCTTTTACATTTTAAGCCAACACCAAAAATATATTTTAGTTAAAATCTTTAAATCGAAAAAGTAATAATAATTTAGGCTTAAGTTTACTCATTTTTTTGCAAACAACCCGTTTTTTTTAATACAATATAGATTAAGTAATTTTGAAAGGACAGATAAGATGAAAAAAGCAGAATGTACGACTATTCTTGTCGGTAAAAATGCCACCATTGACGGCTCAGCTATGATTGCCAGAAGTGAAGACGGTGGCCGTGAAATAATTCCTGAAGGGTTTGAACTTATTACACCTGAAAAGCAACCTAAGCATTATGAAAGTGTCATTAGTCACCAAAAGATTGATGATGAAGACTTAGCAGAAAAGCCTTTACGTTATACTAGTGCACCTGATGTCTCCGGTGAAAGCGGCATCTGGGGTGCAGCCGGAATTAACTCAGAAAACGTAGCAATGACTGCTACTGAAACTATTACAACAAATGCACGTATACAAGGCATTGATCCCCTTCTTGCAAAAGGAGGTCTTGGTGAAGAAGACTTTGTTACTCTAACATTGCCTTATATTCACAGCGCCCTTGATGGCGTTAAGCGCATTGGTTATTTACTGGAAAAATATGGCACTTATGAAATGAACGGTATGGCTTTTGCCGACCACGATGAAGTTTGGTACCTGGAAACTATTGGTGGTCACCACTGGATTGCACGCCGTATTCCTGATGACGCCTACGTTGTTGCTCCTAACCGTTTAAACATTGATGAATTCCACTTTGGTAAAGATGGTTTCTTGGCAGATGATACCTTAGAAGACTTAATCAAGGAATACCATTTAAATCCTGACCGTGAAGGTTACAACATGCGTCATATCTTTGGTAGTTCAACTATTAAGGATGCCCACTACAACAATCCTCGTGCTTGGTTTGTTCACAATTACTTTGATCCAGAATTCGGCGGCAAGCCAACTGATCAGGATCAACCTTTTATTTGCCACGCAAACCGCAAGATTAGTATTGAAGATATATGTTTTGTTGAAAGTTCACACTATCAAGATACCCCATTTGATCCATATGGTGATCAGGGTACCCTGAGCAAAAGAAAACCTACCGTCCAATTGCACTAAACCGTAACTTCGAAACCCATATTTTGCAAGTTAGAAATGATGTCCCCGAAGAGATTGCAGGTGTGCAATGGCTTTGCTTTGGCCCAAATACCTTTAACAGCTTCGTCCCTTTCTACACGAATGTCAACGACACGCCAGCCAGCTTCCAAACTGGTCCTAAATTTGATTTGAACAAGATTTTCTGGTTAAACAAATTAACAGCACAATTGGGTGACACTAATTTTAAAGTCTACGGTGAACTTGAAAATGACTTTGAACAAAAATCATTAGCACAGTGTCACTTCATTCAACACGAAACTGATAAAAAAGTTGCAGGTCTGTCAGGCAAAAAAGCTGAAGACCTATTAACTGCAGCCAATCAAAAGATGGCTGACCAAGTATATAACAATACTATTGAACTGCTGGGTAACATGGTCACTGAAGGCCATAACCTGGCAACACTTAAGTTTGACTTGTTAGATTAATCTAATATTCAATCTCTAAAGGAGACTTAAAAAGGCTCAATTTTAAAATTTCATAGAACATTCATAGTTATTAATAAAAAAGCGTTGAGAACAAACTCAACGCTTTTTTAATCAATTTTTAATGCTATATTTCTTTCAAAATAATGTCTTAAAGATTTTACGGATTATTCTCTTAATAATCTTTTTGCTAAAGCAAAGTCACCAACAGTGGCAGAACCATTATTCACAATCTCGGGCATAGTAATATATTGCTCTAATGGAGGTACATGAACATAATCGTTTAGTAATTTTGCAAAATCACGTCGCACTTTTTCTAGAAACTCTTCACTGGTAACGCCACCGCCAAAGACAATTTTGTCCGGACGTAAAATCAAAGTAACTTGCAAGGCAGCCTGTGCTACATAGTAGCTCATAATATCCCACACAGGATCCGCAAGCGGCACATCTTTACCCGATTTATTTAGGCGTGCTTCAAAGGTGGGACCTGAAACCAAACCTTCTAAGCAATCTTTATGAAAAGGACAAACACCAGCAAAATCCAAGTCATCTGGATGGCGCTTAACTTTAACGTGTCCCATTTCGGGATGACCTAAAGAACCTACCAACTTGCCGTTAATAATAGCTCCGCCACCTACTCCGGTGCCGATTGTGTAGTAAACAAGAGAGTCAACATCTTCATTTGATAACTGTGACATCACGTATTCGCCACAAGCTGAACCATTAACATCAGTAGTAAAAAATATTGGCACTTTAATTGCTTTTGTCAAAAATCCGACAAAGTCAGTATTACTCCAACCCTTTTTAGGAGTATCAGTTATAAAGCCATAATTAGGTGCCGTTTTTCGCACCTCAATTGGTCCAAAAGACGCAATTCCAATTGCATCAACTTTAAACTGCTTAAAGTAATCTACCGTTTTTTGTAAGGTTTCCTCTGGTGTCGTAGTGGGAAAAGTTGTTTGATCCTTAATTTGATAATTCTCATTGCCGACCGCACATACAAATTTTGTACCACCGGCCTCAATTGATCCTAGTATCATTTATATCTCCTTAATTGACCTTTCATTTTAATTACTTTTTTATTATAACTCTCAATCAGAATCTAAAAAATTTTTTCTCAAATAAAAGGTGCACCTTCTTGCAAGCCATATAAAATAATTACTTATTAAAAAAGCCCGAAGCAATCATACTTCAGGCTTTATATTTTACTTAATCTATATTATTTATCTTATCTATATTAAGTTTTTGAACAATTTTCAATCAGTAGTAGCAATATTACCACATAATCTTATACTTGATCTATTCCTTTAATTAATCAGGATACTTTCCAATTAATAGCACTGGTATTTCTCCCATAGTCCCATACTTAACGAATTCTTTTAGTTCTTTGATAGATGTCAGTGCGATTTTCTTTTCGTATCCTGTCAATTCATTGGCCAACGTTTCAGCTTTAGCTAATAGTTCTGCAGTTGGCTTATTATTATCTCTAGCCGTCGTAACATCAAGCTCTGCTTGCACCAAAGGTTGCAGCTTTTCATCTTCTGTATTTTTGTTATATATACCAGTTAGATATGTAGTAGAACCCTTATATTTACCATCTTTTGAAACTAAATCAACAAACATGCCATTATGAATTGACCAAACTTTTTTAACTTTAAAAAGTGTATTGTTCTTGACGATCTTTTTAATGACTTTGGTACTATAGGGTTTACCAGTAGACTTATATAAGGCTCCCTTTGTGGCATCAGTTAGTTTAAAAACATAACCGGCCTGAGCAAACTTTTTGGACAAAGTCTTTTGAGAATAGTGAAAGACCGTTTCTGCGCTTGTAACAGTTTTTGCTTCAACATTGTTGACAGAAAAAACTGCTCCGACAGGAACGCTTAGCAAAGCAGCAGCTATGATAGTTTTAAAAAATTTATGAAAGTCCTTTTTCATTTTTATACCTCATTATTTCATCTATTATTAATAATGATGTAATTATATTACGTTTTTATTACAAAAAAAACAATAAAGTATTTTTTATAATTTAAAAATATAAACAAACAGGCTAATCATTATGATTAGCCCACTCAACTATTATTCAGTTACTATTAAATTATTTACTCGGCACATCCTGAATTTTCACATTGGCTCCGAGCAGACGTAATTTTTCTTGGACGCGATCATAGCCCCGTAAAATATTGCCAGCATTGTTGATAACAGTTGTACCATCGGCCATTAAACCGGCTATCATTAAACAGGCTCCTGCACGAATTTCGCCAGCTGAAACCGTAGTACCATGAAGTTTAGCAGTAGGATGAACCAAAATAATATTGTCTTCAACCTTAATATCCGCACCCATTTTGCGTAATTGCTCAATGTGTCCAATTCTTTTTGGATAAATTTGGTCAATGATGACACCTTCACCAGACTTAGCAGAAAGCAAAAGCGGTGTTACCGGCTGTTGCAAATCTGTCGCAAATCCGGGATAAGAAGAAGTACGAATTTGGGTCATTTTTAAATCCCCAGCAGGATAAACATAAAGCGAATCCTCTGTTGCATCAATTACCACACCCATTTCTTCTACTTTAGCTAAGTAAGAATCAAGATGTTCTTCAATAATATTATGAATGCAGATACCGTTGCCAATACAACCAGCAAGAGAAATATAAGTGCCTGCTTCGATTCGATCAGGAATAATAGTATGGGGAGTCTTAGCTTCAAGACGCTCAACACCCTCAATCCTAATAGAATCAGTTCCGGCACCTCTGATAACCGCACCCATATTATTTAAAAATGTAGCTAAATCAATTATTTCAGGTTCTTTAGCAGCATTATCAATAATAGTTTGTCCTTTAGCAGTTACAGATGCCATAATTATATTCATTGTGGCACCTACTGAAGGCATTGCCAAATGAATTTTAGCACCATGCAGACCATCTGCAGGTGAAGTAATTTTTATTTGATCATTCTCATTTTTTACACATGCACCTAGGGCCTCAAATCCTTTAATATGCTGATCAATGGGGCGGGGACCAATATCATCTCCACCAGGGAAGCCCACAACAGCCTTACCAAAACGACCAAGAAGAGCACCCATAAAATAATAAGATGCGCGCAAACTCTTGATTTTACCACTTGGCAATGGGCTCATCTTAATGTGTTCTGGATTGATACGCAATGTCGTATTTTGAAAATCACTTGCGACACTCATTTCACTTAGCAGATCCATTAAGTTGTCAACATCTGCAATCCTTGGAACGCCTTCCAAAGTTACAGGTGTACGCGACAAAATTGATGCTGGAATCAATGCAACAGTCGAGTTTTTGGCACCACCAATCCAGACATCACCCTGCAGGGGCTTTCCACCATGAATTATCATTTGCTTCATTGGCGAAAAAATCCTTTTCTATTTCGTTTAGTCATAATAATGTTATAGGAATTTAACAGAAAAAACAAGAGAAGACCTTCGCCTTCCCCAGCCCAAAAAACTAGTTTTTGTATTATCTAAATATTCCAATTAAAGCTTTTCTTCAGGAAGACCACTTGCAGCACCAATAAATGCTTTGTAAAGTCCCTCAGGTCTTTGTGGCCTGCTCAAAAATTCGGGATGATATTGAGCAGCAATAAAGAATTTATTTTTAGTCAATTCAATAATTTCAACTAAATGATTATCTGGTGAAACACCGGCAAATGTCATACCGGCTTTTTCAAAAGCTTCACGATATTCATTATTAAATTCATAACGATGACGGTGACGCTCTTGGATAACATCTTGATTATCATAAGCAGCAGCAGTCTTTGTCCCCTTCTTCAAAGTTGCAGGATAAAGGCCCAAACGCAAAGTTCCGCCAATATTTTCTTCATCACGTTTATCAGCCATAATGTCAATAACGTTGTGCTTGGTCTTAGGATCTGCTTCAGTAGTATTGGCATCCTTGTAACCCAATACATCACGAGCAAACTCGACTGTTGCCATCTGCATCCCAAGACAAACGCCTAAAAATGGAATATCATTTTCACGAGCATATTTAATAGCAGTAATCATACCCTCAAAACCACGAGAACCAAAGCCACCCGGAACGATTAACCCATCTGACCCTTTCATATAGTCAGCAATATTATCTTCAGTCACGTCTTCTGCCTGTACCTTATTAATCACGACGTTTGTATTGTAGGCGTAACCAGCGTGTTTTAAGGCATCTGTAACAGAAATGTAGGCATCTTCCAGTTCAACGTATTTACCAACGAGAGTAATTTTTGTAGTATGCTGCAAGTTCTTAACACGTTCGGCAAGTCTTTGCCATTCGGACATATCTGCTTTATCCTTAGGACTCTTGAGATGCAAGAAATCACAAACTTTTTGATCCATTTCTTGTTTTTGGAAAGCCAAAGGCAAATCAAAAAGTGAAGGAGCATTAATTGACTCAATAATGCGGTCAACCGGCACATCAGTAAAGTTAGAAATTTTATCTTTGTGCTCTTGATCAATTGGCATTTCTGCACGCAAAACCAACATATTAGGTTGAATTCCAATACTACGCAGTTCAGCGACTGAATGTTGTGTCGGCTTTGTTTTCATTTCTTGGGCTGCATGCAAGTAAGGTACTAAAGTACAGTGAATGTACATGACATTTTCTTCACCAACTTCACGTCGCATCTGTCTGATAGCTTCCATAAAAGGAGTTGATTCGATATCACCAACAGTACCACCAATTTCTGAAATGACAACATCAGAATCAGTTGTCAGACCTGCACGCATGATTTTTTGCTTAATCATATCTGTGATGTGGGGAATGACTTGAACAGTTGCACCATGATAGTCCCCGCGCCGTTCTTTTTCAAGCACTTCTTTGTAAATTTTACCGGTAGTAACATTGGAATATTTGCTTGTGCGTACGTCCACAATTCTCTCGTAGTGACCCAAGTCAAGATCTGCTTCAGTACCATCATCAGTGACAAATACTTCACCATGTTGATAAGGATTCATTGTTCCGGGGTCGATGTTAATGTATGGATCAAATTTTTGCATTGTCACCTTTAAACCGCGGTTTTTTAATAATCGACCTAAGCTAGAGGCAGTAATTCCTTTACCAAGTGAAGAAACAACACCGCCAGTAACGAAGATATATTTTGTCATTAGCTCAAACTCCTTTGCAAAAAATAAGAATAATCAAAAATAAAAAAGCTCCCATACGGGAGCTTAAACGCACATAACGTGCCCAAATAAAATACTATCTATTTTATGAGACAAAGTCAAGAAAATTATTCATCATCATCGTCGTCTTCATCATCGTTCAATTCAGACAACTGACCTTCAATGCCATCTGGCAAGTCTTCATCATCGTCGTCATCGGTGTTGACATATTCATCGTCATCGTCAAAATCATCCGGCTCATCATCAGCAGTGGCATCCAAGTCTTCGTCTTCTGGATCATCATTATCATAATCAATGATATCATCGCTACCTGTAGCACTCGCTAAAAAGGCATTAACTTTCTTATGGTGCGTCCGAGTATCTTCTTCATCCTCATCTTCTGGGTGATTAACTTCTTCATCAACTGATTCATATGGAAACCAAGAACGAAGAGCCCACACATTTTCACCCATCGAAATGAATTCACCATCGGTATTCATGTCAGTATAGAATTGGGGCAAACGGTCCCTTATTTCTTCATCACTCACGCCTAAGTACTTTTGCACTGCGTTAACAATATCAGCAAAAGCCATTCTTTTATTGTTATCTTCTAAAATTGCGCGAGCAACTTCAATCATTGATAATTCATTGCGATTTTTGTCTTTAAAGTCGTTTAATCCCACAATGTATTCCTCTCTCTTAAACAGTCTTTCTTATTTTACTAGGCGTTCAAGTAAAAATCAATGTGACGGTATAATTACCTATTAAGTATAGACCACTATAAAGGTTATATTCAATCTGAAGTTCGCTTGAACCATTATTTTTAGGGAAAAATTTAATAAATTCAGTTGTACTTTGGAGATCCATTTGATAACCTTGAGCAACATAGCGACAATCTTTCCGCTCACCAACGACAAAATGGAGTTGTGAGTAGTTATTTCTGTCAGTTCCCCGCCTAATAATCACATTACCTTCTCTAATTAATATCTTAACGGGAACTTTGCCATCTTCCAAATATGAAACTCTGGTATTGCCGGCAGACTCAACTAATTCGCCATCAGCTGTTTTCTTGAAAGTTTCACTATCTTTACCTTGGATTATTTTGCTAGTAAAATCAATTTTTACTTTAGTCATATATTTGATTCTTTGAAATAAAAAAGCCAACCTTCCAGATTAGCAAATATGTCGTAATGTCCTTCTTAATTTTAGCAAAAAATATTATAAAACAAATTATTTTTTAATGCCAACAATTACTTTAAATAGTTTTTTTTGGGTACTATCAGCAAAATATTTATACCACCTATTATAATTAAGCTCGCACAAAGAACAATAATAAATTTTTCACCAACATGATCAAGAATTATGCCAGAAACAACTGAAGAAACGGGTCCACCAATATTGGCAAAAGTTCTGATTGTGGTTAAAACCCGCCCCAAATAATTATTTGCTGTGGAAGTCTGAATGACAGATTCAGCAAGAACGTTATGAATACTGGTAGCAGGACCAAAAAGAAAAAGCAAAATACCAAAAAGTACCATGTTTTTTAAAGAAAACAACATCAAAATAAGCGGTATGGCGCTAATAGTCCAAGCCCAGCCAACTGTTATAATTTTTGCTTTCATTTTGCCGGCTATTAAGGCTCCCAGTATTATTCCCGCCAGTATGCATATGTAGAAAGTGCTATAAAGTGCCGGCTGTCCCGCTTTTGCGGCTATACGGGGTAAAATTAAAATCATTGCAGGTTGTGCAAACGAATAAAGCAAGCCAGACCAAAGATAGTGCAATAAAAAGACGTTTTTCTTAATGTAACTGTAGCCGCTGAAAATTTTTTGCCAATATTTAGTTAAGCCTTCAGTCTGACTTTCTTTTTCTTTAACTGCATTATGAACAGGTATTTTTCTCAGAGCTGCAATTAACAATAACAGCCCTAGTAAACTCAAGCAGGCACAAGCTAAAATAATGTCTCCGCTTGCCATAAAAGCCAGTAAAGCACCAGAAAGTGCAGTACCACCAACATTTACCAGTTGATCCACGATATTAATCTTGGAAACAATACTGGTCATTTCTGTTTCATCTAGAATAGATTCTTTTAAAATAGCGCGATCAGCCGGGTTAAAAAACTCATCACAAATTGATAGTAATCCAGCAATAATAATGGCTAAAATATAACTTTGGCTAAAATAAATAATCACAGCTGTAAGCATAAACAGTAAGATTACTTGAATCACCATAGAATAGATGCTGGTTTTCTTGAAAGAGTGACTGTCAATAAAAGGACCGTAAAAAATAGAAAGAGCAGCAGTTATTGTGAAAATAGCATTAGTAATGCCAACCACAGTTGAACTTTTAGTTTGAATCTGGATCCACCAAATAAAAACCATGCCATAAAGCGAATTACCCAAGCCACTAACTAAGCGTGATAATAAGTATGGTTTTTTCTCTAACATAATTTTTCTCGTTTCGTGCTAGGTCTGCTAAAATTCTATTTTAATTAAAAACTAATTAAACATTTAAAGCAATATGTTTTTTATTAATTAGTATTAATTCTTTTAGAACTTGCGGTATCTGGCATGTCTTTTATCTAATAAATCTGCCAAATTTTCAGTTTGAAATTTTTTTAGACTTTGCTCAATTAATTCTTTTAATCCTTGAGCTTGATTTTCCAGAACTTGTTCAGGCAAAACCCTTTCTACTATGCCCTGTTTCTTTAACCATTCCGGTTCAATGTGCATTATTTCTGCCGCCTTTGAGGCAAGTTTAGCATCCTTCCACATAATTGAAGCAAAACCCTCCGGTGACAAAACTGTATACATACTATGTTCCAGCATCCAAACTTCATCACTGCAAGCAAGGGCCAAGGCTCCACCTGACCCAGCTTCACCAATAATAATAGTCAGAATTGGTACTTTTAATTGCAGCATTTCACTAATATTAGCAGCAATAATCTGCCCCTGGCCGTTCTTTTCAGCTTCTGCTCCTGGATATGCACCAGGCGTATTGATAAGAGTGACAATGGGAGTACTCATTTTGGCAGCTGTTTTCATTACCCGCAGTGCTTTGCGATAACCTTGGGGTAAGGGACTGCCAAAATTAGTTGCCATGCGCTCTTTTAATTCTTGTCCCTTATTAGTTGCAATGACACAGATACTCATATCATTTATAGTTGCAAAACCCGCTATTATTGCTGCATCATCACTACTTGTGCGGTCTCCGTGCATTTCAAAAAAATCTGGAAACAATTGAATTACCAGACGATGCATGTTACTTTTATAGTCACTTCTTGCTCCATCCATAATGGCTAAAATTTCATCATTCGCCATGAACTTGAGCCTCCCATTTTTCTGCGGCAAAAATTTTAAGTATCTGACCTAGTTTTGCTACTTGCTCATCTCGGGGTACAATACTATCAATAAAGCCGTTTTGGTAAGCATTCTCAACTGTCTGAAAATCTGGTGGCAGTTTTTTATTAATAGTCTGTTCAATAACTCTCCGTCCGGCAAAACCTAACAATGCTTTAGGCTCAGCTAAAATAATGTCTGCCTGGGAAGCAAAACTGGCAGTGACACCACCAGTTGTTGGATCCATAATTACGCTGACATAAAGTAAATGTGCTGCGCGATGGTCATTAACTGCCTGTGAGATTTTAGCCATTTGCATTAGTGAATGAATTCCCTCTTGCATTCTGGCACCACCTGAAGCAGCAAACAAAACAACGGGTAATTTCTTTGTGGTTGCTTTTTCAAACAAGCGTGTTATTCGCTCACCAGTTGCTGTTCCTAGACTGCCCATTATAAACACCGGATCCATAATTCCTAAAGCAGTTTCGTAACCGGCAATATTTGCTTGGCCGGTTAAAACCGCATCCTTAAGTTTAGTTTTGGACTGCATTTTTTTAATTGTGGCTTGATAATCAGGAAAATTGAGCGGATCAGTAGTCGCTAAATCTGCATCCCATTCCGTAAAGTCCTTTGTTAGCATCTTTAAACGTGCTCTGGCAGTTACTCGAAAACCGTAGCCACAATTAGGGCACAGCTGATATTTACCAGCCCGATGAAAATAAAATTTATTGCCACATTTAGGACAAATTCTAAAAATGCCTTTAGGAACATTTTCCTGATACTTTTTTAATGCACTGTGGGGATGACTTGCGAATCTAATTGCCATTAACCTGCGCTTCCTTTTCATTATGTCTTAGTTGCTGAAGATAATCGGGTAAAAATTCTTGATCTATATACGTTGTTAAATATGTACCGGTCTGAAATTTATCATCATTAAGCAAAGCAATCAAAAAATCGCGGTTAGTAACTAAACCTTTAATTTCAAATTCTGTTAGTGCATCAAGCAAACGCTTAATTGCCATTTGCCTGTTAGCTGCATGTGCAATAATTTTGACAATCATCGAATCGTAAAATGGTGAAACGGTATCACCACTGTTAACTCCACTTTCAATCCTAATACCCAGTCCACTAGGCAATACCATTTTTGCGATCTTACCAGCTTGGGGGCAAAAATTTTTACTAGGATCCTCTGCATTAATGCGGGCTTCAATTGCAACGCCATGGACATGCACATCTTCTTGAGATATGCTCAAATCTCTTCCCGTAGCAATATTAACCTGTTCTTTAACTAGATCAACATGAGCAACTTCTTCAGTAATTGAATGTTCAACCTGAATCCTGGTATTCATCTCCATAAAATAGAAATGATGGTCAGGATCCATTAAAAATTCGATAGTACCGACATTTTCATAATTTATTGCCTTTATTGCTTTAACAGTTATCTGTTGCAAATAGTCTCTTTCTTTTGCACTGATTTGTGAACAAGGTGTTTCTTCAATCACTTTTTGCTGATTGCGTTGCATTGAACAGTCTCTTTCCGGAAGTGCCACCACATGTCCTGTTTTATCTGCCATAATCTGTACTTCAACGTGTTTTGCCGGGGAAATAATTTTTTCCAGATACATTCTGTCGTCTCCAAAAGAGATTCTGGCTTCTTCTTGTGCCTGGTTAAATGCTTCAGTTAAGTCAGCAGCTTGAGTCACACGTCTTATTCCTTTTCCGCCACCACCGGCAACGGCTTTGAGCATTACGGGGTAGCCCACTTTATTTGCAATTTTTATTGCAGCTGTAGCATTTTTAACAATCCCATCACTTCCAGGAATAACAGGTATATTATTCTTGCGCATCATTTCCCGGGCATTAGCTTTATTTCCCATTAAAGAAATGGTTTTTGACTTGGGACCAATAAAAACCAGGTGGCATTCTTCACACATTTGAGCAAATTCAGGACTCTCCGATAAAAAACCGTATCCTGGATGAATTGCATCTGCTCCAGTTAACACAGCCGCACTGACAATATTTTGCATATTTAAATACGAATCGGCCGGTTGGGGAGAACCAATACATATTGCCTCATCAGCTTCTTTAACATGTTGGGCATGTTTATCGGCCGTTGAATAAACAGCAACTGACTTAATTCCCATTTCGCGTAAAGCTCGAATTATCCTTATAGCAATTTCTCCACGATTCGCTATCAAAATTTTTTTAAACATAATGTCACACTTTACTGAATTGCAAATATTAACTGAGCAGTACAGGCAACTTTATCTTTAACAGTTGCTTTGGCTTCACCAATCCCGGCATTTCCACGTAGCTTATCCAGCTTAACTTCTAAATTTAAAGTATCTCCCGGCTTAACCATTGTTCTAAAGCGAGCATTTTTGATACCACCAAAATAAACAGTTTTCCCTTTAAAGTCTGGCATCGTCAACAACGCAACTGCACCAGTTTGCGCCAAAGCCTCAGTTATCAAAACACCCGGCATTACTGGATTACCCGGAAAATGTCCCTGAAAATAGCTTTCATTAATTGTGGTGTTTTTTTGAGCAACAGCATATTTTCCGGGTTCATAATCCAATACCTGATCAATTAACAGCATTGGAAATCGGTGAGGCAAAATAGCCTGAATCTGCACACTATCTAAAGTATGTAACTTTTTTGGTTCACTCATATTTGCTACCTTCACTCTGGAATAACCGTTATCAGTGGTTGATCATATTCAACCACTTGTTCATTTGTAACTAAAATTTTATCGATAGTTCCTGTAAAGTCGCTTTTAATTTCAGTCATCATTTTCATTGCTTCAATAACGCAAACCACATCACCTTTATTTACATGATCACCCGGCTTTTTATATTGAGGTTTTTCTGGACTTGCTTGTAAATAAACTATGCCAACAAGTGGTGCCTTAATTTTTAAAGTTTTCTGCTTAGGTGTATCTAAATTGCTAAGTTCTTGATGATTAGTTTCCTGCAGTGTTTTAGCAGACGATTGGCCCACAGGCCTTTCTTCCCTAATTTCTACTGGTGTAGCTTGACTTTTATCAATCTTAATATGACCACCGTTAAAGTCTAAATCCAGTTTGGTTATATCACTTTGATTAATTTCTGCGATTAATTTTTGAATTTCTTCAAAAGTCATTTAATCATCCCACCTTTTTAGTGCAATCACTGCATTATGTCCGCCAAAGCCAAATGAATTGCTAATGGCATAATCTATTTTTTGCTTATAATTTTGTTTATTGACCAAATTAACTTTACAGTCAGGATCTTGTTGGGTTATTCCTGCGTTTATTGGCAATAATTCTGAATTAAGTGCCAAAATTGTGGCAATGGCTTCAACAGCTCCTGCTGCTCCTAGTAAATGACCCGTCATGCTTTTAGTACTTGAAACTAGCACATTGCTATTTAGACCAAAAACCTGATTAATTGCTTTAGACTCAGCCCAATCATTTGCTTTGGTACTTGTCCCGTGAGCATTGATATAGCCCACTTGCTCAGGAGTGACCTGCGCTTCACCAAGCGCCAGTTCCATAGCTCTTGCAGCCTGGCTGCCACTAGGATCAGGAGACGTAATATGGTATGCATCTGAACTAGTCCCATAACCAACAATTTCACCTAAAATTTGTGCGCCACGACTTTGAGCATGTTCTAGCGATTCTAAAACAAGAGAGCCTGAACCTTCTCCCATCACAAAACCGTTACGATTTTGATCAAAGGGAATACTTGCTTTTTCAGGATCCCTTGACGTCGACAATGTTGAAATTGCAGCAAAACCGGCTATTCCACTTTCATTGATTGCAGCTTCTGAGCCACCGGCAATCATGACATCAGCATAGCCATCTTTTATTTGTCTGAAAGCTTCACCAATTGCATTTGTACTCGAAGCACAGGCAGTCACAATTGTGGTACTGATTCCTTGAGCATGATAGCGAATAGAAATATTGCCTGCTGCCATGTTAGCAATTGAAGTTGGAATAAACATTGGCGAAACTCGATCCAGACCTTTTTCGTGCCATTTAATAACTTGTTCCTGGATGGTAGTTAGTCCGCCAATTCCTGTGCCCCAAATTACGCCAAAACGTTCACTATTGGTATTTTTTTCATCAATTCCTGCTTGTTCCATTGCTTGTGCCGTTGAATACATAGCGTATAGTGTGAATGCATCCATGCGTTTAGTATCTTTTTTAGTTAAAAAAAGCAATGGGTCAAAATTGTCCAGTTGCCCTGCCAGAGTGACCCCACTTGAATCAGCATCAAAATAAGTAATTGGCTCAAAACCAACTTTTTGACTATTGAGTCCAGCTTCAAAACTGGTAACGTCATTACCAATAGGTGTTAAGGCACCCAAACCTGTAACTACTACTCTTGACATTACTTACTCCTTACTGCATTGTCAATCCGCCGTCTACCGTTATTGTTTGACCAGTAATATAGTCATTTTGAGCTAAAAAAACTGCGGTTTGTGCTACTTCTTCAATTTGGCCTAATCGTTTCAGCGGAATTTCCTTAACTATTTGTTGCTGGATCTTTTCACTGAGATTTCTGGTCATTTGTGTGTCAATCATCCCTGGGGCAATGGCGTTACAGCGCAAATTGCGTAATGCAGCTTCTTTAGCAACAGATTTAGTTAAGCCAATAATTCCTGCTTTACTAGCGGCATAATTAGCCTGACCAATGTTACCTGTTAAACCAACTACACTCGATAAGTTAATAAAACAGCCTTTTCTTTGCTTATACATCGGTCTCAGTGACTGTTTAATGACATTAAAGGTGCCAATCAAATTGGTGTTAACTACACTTTGAAAGTCTGCTTTAGACATTCTATTGAGCAGTCCGTCTTTGACAATACCTGCATTATTGACCACAACATCTAGATGTTCAAAATGATTGATGATTTTGGCAATCATTTCTTTAACATCTTCTTCTTTAGTTACATCTGCGCTAATATCCATTACTTCAACATGATCTTTTTCAAACTGGCCTATCACTTCAGAACTAATTGGTTGGCGGGCATTTAAAACTATTTTTGCTCCCTGTTTGGCAAAAGCTTGAGCAATTGCCAGGCCAATACCGCGTGAACTACCAGTGACCAAGACCACACCATCTTTTAACTTCATGAATTAAACTCCTTTAAAGCAGAAATCGTTTCTTGCATATTTGTCACGCTATCTGTTTGATAGGTTGGAACTCCTTTAAGAATTTTTCGTGCAAAAGAAAGCAAAGTTTTACCTGGTCCTAATTCAATAACCGCAGTTATATCTTGACTATGCTGAGCCAAAGTCTTTGCAAAATAGGTAGTAGAAACCAGCTGCTCCGTTAAAGTCGGAACAAGATTGTCAGGTGCAAACTCTTTTTGGGTCGTAGTGCTATAAATTGGAAAAGTGCCATTATGCCAATCAACTTTGTTCAATTCAGTTTTCAAAGCTCCTTGAATTGATTTCATTAATGGTGTGTGAAAAGCACCGCTTACTTTTAGTGGAACTACACGCGCACCATCTTTTTCAAGTTGTTCACGCAAATTTTGAACTGCATCTTTTTCACCACCAATAACAATTTGGTTAGGAGTATTAACATTTGCTATTCCAATCGCGCCTGTTTTTCGAGCATCTTTTACAACTGATTCAACACGTGTTAGAGAACTCTTCATGACAGCCACCATAACTCCCGGATTTTGACTGCTTGCTTGTTGCATTAGTTCACCACGCTTTTTTATCAGGTGAAGTGCTGTCTCAAATTCTAAGTAATTGGCACAAGCAAGACCACTATATTCACCCAGGCTGAGTCCGATACCTAATTTTTTAAAATCTGCATTTTCGCTAAGAATTTGGTACAAGCCATAACTTATTGTCAAAATAGCAGGTTGGGAATAACGCGTTTCGGCCAGCTCATGTGCTTTATCGGAATCAAACAGCAATTCTGCTAAATCAACATGCAATATATCACTTGCTTTAGCAATGATTTTACGGTAGTGCGGTTCGGTTTGATATAAATCATATGTCATACCAGTTTTTTGAGCACCTTGACCACTAAATAGTAAACAAATCATTTGCTTATCTTTCTCCATTCAGCAATTTGTCTGCTTGACTATAAACCTCAGTCAGAATTTCAGCAGCAGGTTGTTCCTTTTTTACCATACCTGCAATTTCTCCGGCCATAAATGAACCGGTTTCCGCATCGCCTTCAATTACTGCTCTTCGCAGACTACCAGTTCCCAGTTCTTCCAACTTGTCGTAATCAGGATGTGGCTTTAATGCCTCTTCTTTTTCAAGTCCAATATATGTTTTAGCCATCTTATTTTTTAACACCCGTGAAGGATGGCCCGCATATTCACCAGTGACTAAAGTACTGGCATCTTTGGCACGTAAAACAGCTTTTTTATAATTGGGATGTATCTTTGATTCAGTTGCTACTAAAAAGCGAGTGCCCATTTGCACGCCTTCAGCACCCAACATGAATGCAGCAGCCATGCCGCGACCATCGCCTATTCCTCCAGCTGCAATTACGGGAATTTTAACTGCATCTACAACTTGTGGTACAAGGGCCATCGTTGTTAATTTTCCAATATGACCCCCTGATTCCATCCCTTCGGCCACAACAGCGTCAACACCTACACGTTCCATCATTCTGGCCAAAGCAACAGAACCAACAACTGGGATTACTTTAATACCAGCATCTTTTAACTTTTCTATGTATTTTGCCGGATTACCCGCTCCAGTAGTCACAACTGCAACACTGTCTTTATTTGCCAAAATAACCTTAACAACTTCATCTGCATAAGGTGAAAGCAACATCACATTTACACCAAAAGGCTTTTTTGTTAGAGATTTAGCTGATTCAATCTCGTCAGCCACTACATTTCCGGGTGCATTGCCTGACCCAATGATACCTAAGCCACCAGCATTTGAAACAGCAGCTGCCAGCTTGCCATCTGCTACCCAGGCCATACCTCCTTGAAAAATGGGGTATTTAAGGCCCAGTTCTTTCATAAATGGACTTAATTCCATTTGTTAACCTTCTTTCGCTGCTAGTTGCTTTTTAACAAAATCAACTAAATCCTGAACTGTTTCAATACCTTCTTCACTTTCAATCTTGATATCAAATTCATCTTCTAATTCATTAATCACTTCAAACACGTCCAGACTGTCAGCATTTAAATCGTTTTTTATATTGGATTGAGCTGTGACGGCACTTTCATCTTCTCCAGTTTGTGCAACAATAATTTCTTTTACTTTGTTAAAAATTTCTTCTTCAGTCATTTGATTTCTCTTTCTTAAAAAATTATCTTTATCGTTTTTAAAAGCTTAGGGCAATGCTGGCAACCGTCAGGCCACCACCAAAGCCACTTAATATTAATTTTTGATTTCGTTTAATGATGCCAGAATTAACTGCTTCATCCAACAGTATTGGTACACTGGCAGCAGAAGTATTGCCATATTTTGCAATATTTTCCAAAAATTTTTCTGCAGGAATATTTAGATGCTTTGCTATTGCGGAGATAATGCGTCCATTTGCCTGATGGAGCAAAAGCCACTGCACATTATCCTTTTTCCAGTTTGCTTTTGTTAAAACTCGCCTAATGGAATTAGGTACTTCATGAGTAGCAAAGTCATAAACAGCTCTACCATCCATCTCAAAGTATTTCTTGTGTTTTGCAATCTTATCCGAACTATACGGTGAACATAAAGGTTGGTACCCTGCGGTTAATTTTGCTCCCAATTCTCCAAAAGCTGCCAAATCTTCAGCAACTATTCCTTCTGCTTGAGAACTTTTTTCAACTAACACTCCCCCACTGCCATCCCCAAAGAGAACAGCTGTTGAACGCTCTTGCCAATCTATCAACTTTGACAAAACTTCTGCTCCGATAACTAATCCTCGTTGATAGGGTCCAGCTAAAAGTTTATTCGCAATTGCCAAAGCATAAATAAAACCAGAACAGGCTGCATTAATATCAAATGCCAATGCATGACCAGCGTGCAGTTTCCCCTGCACAATTGCTGCAGTTGAAGGTGTCAGATAATCAGGTGACATAGTTGCCACAATAATAAAATCTAATTGTTCAGGCTTGAGATCAGCTTTTTGTAAAAGCTGTTGAGCAACAGTTAAAGCCAAATCCGAAGTCTGTTCACCTTGAACTACATGTCTTTCTTTAATTCCTGTCCTTGAAGAGATCCATTCATCTGAGGTAGTCATTATCTCTGCTAAATCATCATTGGTAATTACCTTAGGAGGAACATAATGAGCAGTCTGACTAATTCTTAAGCCCATCAATTAACGCTCCTTTTATTATCAATTCGTGGCGGAAATTCAAGAAAAGCACGCAGGTTCAATAGCGCACGTTCGATAATTGCCACCTGTTCATTATCAAAGCCTGCAATAAACTTTTTCACCATATGGCGGTGAAATGAATCGTGCGCCCTATAAATTAAGCGACCCCGACTAGTTAAACCCAGTCGGATTATCCTGCGATCATCTTCACCATTTATTCGTATTACATATCCCTTACGTACCAAGTTATTTACCATAGTTGACAGCGAACCTGCTGTTACCATCAATTCACTTGCTACTTGGGAACTGGTCTTGTGTTCATACATGGTAATCGCGTCGATTGCGTGCAATTCTCTTAGTGAAATGTCTTTAAATTCGCTTTTACGTAATTCGCGTTCTTCAACTTTCATAATATCTGAATAAACTGTGGACAAAAGATTATTGATGCGTTTTAAACTTGTCTCCAATAGCATCACCTCTTACTCAACTATATAATCCATAAGGATAAACATATATAAAGCCATAATTAAACTTTTTAATTCAAATAATTTCGCTTTATATCAATGACTAGCATCTCCTTTAAATACTTTTATATTCAAAATAAATTATTAGAGTATGATATGGTATTATTTATTAAATGTCAAACTCTTTTTGCAATATTAATTTATTTGCGGTAGCAAAGCAAGTATTTCTTAAAAAACTCTAAAAATAAATAGTTTGAATATCAAAGTATTTTTGCAAATTCAATTAGGTATAAGGATAGATTATTAATGAACAGTATAAAAAGAGAAGAAAATCTCAAAATATTGTTAAGCAAATTTCAACTAGAAATTAATTGGTGGAGAAGTATTAATTCCACAAATTTGTATGCAAAACAAAAACTAGCTTCTAAGGGATATTTAGGTCCCGTGCTATACGGAAGTGATGAGCAAACCTCTGGCTACGGTAAACAAAGTCGTCACTTTATTTCACAAAAAGGTGGCATCTATCTATCACTAGTAATTAAGGTGCCGCAATTGAACTGGCAGAATCAAGGATTATTAACTACCGGTATTGCATGGCAACTGCATTTGGCTATTAAAGAGATATTTCATCTAGATACTCATTTCAAGTGGGTGAATGATCTGCTTTTTAAAGGTAAAAAAATAGCTGGTATTTTGGTTGAAGTACCACAACCCCAAGTTGCCATTATTGGGATTGGCTGCAATCTTTATCAAGATCATTTGAATAATGAATTAAAGACTGCTGGAAACTTACTAACAAAAATCGCAAGTGGAAAGCAAATTTGTCAATTTATAGCTCAAATTACAGAAAATTTATTAGAATTTATTCCTCATTTTGATCAAATCAATTTTTTGCCTGAATACAAAAAAAACCTTGCACTAATGAATCATGACGTTGTCCTGACTTTAGGCAAACAAAGAATACAGGGAAAAGTGACAGACTTAACGCAACAGGCAAATTTAGTTTTAGAAACTGAAGAGGGATTGAAAAATTTTAATGCAGGCGAGGTAACAAAAGTGAGAGATTTTTAGCAAACAAAAAAGACGAAACTACTTCGTCTTTTAAAAATGTATATTATCTTAAACAGTTATAGCTTTTAATATAACAAACACACCTGCAAATAATGCATTTTACAGGTGCGTTTGAAAAATCTATTACTTTCTCTCTGCCTTATTTAACGAATCTTTGACAGCTTCTTTTATTGCTCTGCTGGTTTCTGATGCTCCAGAAACAGCATCGACATCGTAGGTGTTTTGCTCAACCATTTTTTGAGGCAACTCTTTAACAGCTTTTGAGCCGTAGTCATCACTTTCAGTTTGCTTTAAAATTTCGACATCCACAATCTTGCCTGATTCATCCAAGGTAGTTCTGACAATCACACCATCACCCATACCTTGATTACTGTATCCTAAATATTGATTAGGACCTACTTTAAATTTTTGAGCGCCTTCATCACTTGAGGCAACAAAATTATCATTAATTGGCGCACTAGTTAAATTCGTTGTACCGATTCTAGATATATCCTGTTTAGTAGCAGCAGCATTTTCTCCAGCAATTTTACCAGAAATTAAACAATCGGTAATATTACCACCGGTAGTATATTTATTAACAAATGGTGAACCTAATTCTCCTGCTTCAAACAAATGCGGGATTGGAGTCCCATTAGGATCTAGTACTTGAGCATGACCGTCACGCCGGCCGCCACCTTGAGTATTAAGCATATTTTGTCTCAGGGCAATTGCATAAAACGGTCCATTCTGACTAAACGCACGCAAAGTTGCAGGATCGCGGTGATAAGCATAATCTTTTCCTTGTTGTGCCATAAAATTGAACTCTGAAATTGTTTGAGACAAAATTTCGGGATCTTTATCAATTGCTGAAGCCAAATCAGCAATTGAATCAGCCTTAATAATATTATCCAAGAAATGAGGCACTTTAAGACCATCATCTGGTTCATTAAGAAGTTCTTCATATTTTTCCTGGTCAAAAATCATATAAGGATGGTTTTGATTCAACGGCACTACCCAATCACCATGATTATAAATATGACCATGTCGATTTAGTTCTGCTTCATTGAAGTAACGACTACCATCTTCACCAACAACGATTGCACTACCTTTTGCTATTTCTGACCAAAAAACATTTAGAGCATATGTCGAACGAATGCCTTCTTTTTGCCTTGGTGAAAGGCCATGAAATTGACCAAGTGATTCAAATGACCGCATATTCCACAACTGCGCATTTACTTCTTCCAACATTTTAATGCCATCACCCTTATTGTACAGAGAACCAATTGGTGACAAATAAGAAGACTGTAAAAACGTCTGGATCATTTCCTTATTATTTTCAAAACCACCGACAGCCAAAACTACACCGTTATTTGCTTTAATGTTGCGTAAGACATGATCTCGTTCAATTTGAGCGCCTAAAACAATTTTTGAGCCACCATCTTGGATCAAATGTTTAGCTGGACTACTGTACCAAACAGTAATTTTTTCTGAACGATCTAGTACTTTTTGGCGTAAAAGTTTCCACAAAGCAGCATCACTTGTGCCATTATGAACTAAGTAATCATCATAAGGCAATTCAGGATATTCGGTCACATATTTGGTTGAAGGAGTGCCAGCCAGCAATTTCTTCATGCTAACTGGTTTAACACCCAAATATTTTTCAAAATATTCACTCATATTAGCCATTCCTTCAATTAAATTGTTGAATGTTTCTTTGTCTGGCTTCAAAGGTGCCGCCAAATTTTCATGGTACTTTTTTAAAGCTTCATAATCCGTACCAGCTCCTACCATTTGACCAGCATAGCGTGTATTACCACCCTCATGACCTTCTGGCGCACTATCTACCAATAAAACTATAAAACTTTAGCACCACTGTCTGCCGCAAACCTGGCTGCTGTAGCACCAGCACCACCAAATCCTAAAACTATTACATCATAAACAACATCCCATTTAAAACTGTGTTCATTATTCATTATTAAGCCTCCATATAAAAACCTCTGATATAGACAACTTATTTATAATTCTAAATTCAGATATTGTGAATAAGGTAACTAAATAATTAAGAAAAGTTATTAATCGTACTTAATTTTATTTCACAAAATAGTGTACACAAAAAAGCTAATCTCACCCAAACTGTAGCAAAATTAGCTTTCAAAATTATTTATTTTTATCCGTTACGGATCCGGCATTATTATAATTAATCCTCTTAAAAGATTCATGATCTTCCCTCCCTTCAAATTTCTCACTAATTTATTTTTAAATCCATTTTATAACATATGCATCTGCAAGTATTTAAGTTTTCATATTTGAAATATTTTTTACATTCTTTTGACTATTGATTTATAGCCAGATTCATATAAAACTTCTTTGATATTTTCACCTTTTTCCTTATTTCCACCAATTAACTCTGCAAAATAAAGTCCCAAAATTTTAGAAAAGGCCAGCTCTATATTGTTAGGCATCTGTTTTATATAATTTAGAGGCTCTTTACATAAATCAAATTTATTTTTCTTAAAGCACCAATCTACATAATTAATAAGTAAAACACTTAAAGCAACTTCAATTTTTTTATCTAGTTTATTTATATTTTGATAACGTCTTATAATATTTTTAACAAAAAAAGTAGCTTCATCTACGCTGTATACCTGCATTAAGTTGGCAATAAGTATAATTCTATAATATTCTTCATCACTATAGCTTTCTTTAAAAATTAAATTTCTAATACTATTTTTTTGGTCACTAGTTAATTTTTTTAAACCTGATTTATCCTGAGTTTTGACAATTAGCTTAGCAAGCATAATCGAAAATTTAACAAACGGAGTTTGTGGGTTAATTTTTTCAAAATCTTTAATAATTTTTGTCATTTCATAATTATTTTCTGTGTAAGCTACTTTCATGAATTTGTTTATCAGAATAATCAACTTTTTCTTACTTTCTTTTTTATTTTCATAGTCATTGAAAAAATCTTTCGGATCAACATCATGTTTTTGCAAAATTTTTAGAAAGTCATTTGTCCCGATATCATTTAGGCCTCGTTCTACTTTAGAATAAAATGAAACAGAAATGACGTCAGCTGCCATTTCTGTTTGCGTCAATCCTAACTCTTGGCGTAAACTTTTTAGTTTTTTGCCTATATAGTTCATTTAATCACCTATCTCTTTATTGTTATTTATGCCATTATAATTATGAGCACATTTACCAAAACTGGCAAAACTTATTATTTAATTTTAATAAAAAAAAGCAAAAGAACAATGATATTAAACTAAAACTCTTAAGTTTGCTATAATTAAGTAAGTAATATCAAATTAATTCAGCTATCTTAGAAGGTTTCATATGCCAAATTTTCATAACAGTAAACTTAAAAAAGAAGTAGTTTTAAGAGATCCAGTTCACGAGTACATCCACATTGAAGACAAAGTTATACTTGATATCTTGAAAACCCAGGAATTTCAAAGAATGCGCAGAATTAAGCAACTTGGTCCCATTGCATATGTTTTCCCTGGTGCAACACACACACGTTTTGAACATAATCTGGGCGTTTATGAATTAACTCGTAGAATTTGCAATATTTTTGCAAAAAAATATCCATCACACAGGCCTGGTGATGGTCTATGGGACGATAATAACAGATTATTAGTCGAATGTGCTGCACTTCTCCATGATATTGGACATGGACCGTATTCACATACTTTCGAACATCTTTTTGATACAAACCACGAAAAAATTGGTCAAAAGATTATCACTGACTCAAATACAGAAATTAATCAAGTCCTGCGGACAGTTTCACCAAATTTTCCAGGTCTTGTAGCCAGCGTTATTGCTAAAACTTACCCTAACCCACAAGTAGTCAAAATGATTTCTAGTCAAGCAGATGCCGATAGAATGGACTACTTGCAACGCGATGCTTACTTCACTGGAGTTACTTATGGAAGGTTCGATTTATCTAGAATTTTGCAAGAAATTCGCCCATATAGTGAGGGAATTTGCTTTACAATGGCGGGAATGCATGCTGTTGAAGATTATATTGTTTCTCGTTATCAAATGTATCAACAGGTTTATTTCCACAGAGTCGGTCGTTCGATGGAAGTTATTTTACAGCATTTGCTTGAAAGAGCCAAAATCATTTACAAACAAGGGAATTTGCCAGTTACTCCTAGTTTAGCAAAATTTCTGGCCAATGACTGGACGCTTGATGATTACTTGGAGCTAGATGATGGCGTAATGGAAACTAATTTTTTAATGTGGACAAAGGCCAGCGATCCGATTCTATCTGATTTAACTAGGCGCTATCTTTTCAGAAAACCTTTGGCCAGTGTATGTATCAACCCAGAAACCAAAAATCTGTTGCCAAAATTAAAAGATTTAATCAAACAGGCTGGTTTTGATCCAAATTATTACACCGATACTAATTCAGCTTTTGATGAACCTTATGATGCATATAAACCAACTGGTAAAAATGCTAACAGTCAAATTGAAATCATGCAAGACGATGGACAATTAATCGAATTATCACATTTAAGCCCTCTCGTACGTTCCTTGAATGGTACATTGCAAGGCGATGAACGCTTTTTCTTCCCTAAAATCATGATGTCAAATAGCGATGAACCCCAAATTTTTGATCCGTTATATCAAAAATTTCAGCGCTACGTTAAAAATGGTACTTTGCGATACTTGAGAAAACCAAAAAATAAATAAACAGCTGAATCGCTGATTCAGCTGCTTTTACTACTTTTGTTATGATTTAAGTTAAAAGTATAATTCTTTTCAATCTTTAACTTTTTTGACCAAATGAATTTCTCTGTCGAAAAGCTGTTTCATTTGTTCATTAAAACTGTGAGCGATAAAAATAACCGTAGCAGGAGTAGACGTCACTTCATGCAAGATTTGCATAGTAGCTTGCTGATCGATTGCACTAGTTCCTTCATCAATCAAAATTATTTCACTTTGATGAACTAAAGCCCGCACCAGAACAATTTTTTGTCTTTGTCCTCCCGAGATATTTAACTTGTTCAAATCGATTTTTTGATTTAATCCTTCATCAAATTTGGCAATATCACCTGCCAATTGTACTTTTTCAACCAGTGACGGTAAAGCGCTCTTTAATTTGTCTACAAACATCGTCATGTTGTCAGCAACACTTACCGGAAAAAGCACTGGATCTTGGGGAATATAGCCAATTTTACTCATATCTGGGTTAATTACAGCACCAACCTTGTCTTTAAAAACAATCTGCCCTGAAGTTGGTTTGATTTGTCCGAGAATGAGTTTAAACAAAGTTGATTTCCCAGCTCCAGAATCACCAGTCAGAAGCACTTTTTCACCTGACTTAATATTAATGTCTGGAAAAATTAGACTTTCACCATTAGGAAATTGCAAACTAAGATCATGCGTACTAAGTGATGCTGGAGTTGCTACTTCTTCAGCTTGCTCTTTTTTAACTGGCGCAGCCGTTTGGGCAATCTCCTGATTTAAAGTTTTGGAGCCCTTTATTTGTCCATAACGACTAACTATGATTTGAATACTTTGCCTTAAGTAGAGATTACAATTGCCTACTCCAGTGATTGCACCAAATGCTACTATTTTAGCTTGGAACAAATAACCCGTTAGTAAGAATAAAATTAATGAAAAAGAAACTGATACCAATCCATTAATTATACTTAGTAATTGCGTAATCCCATTTTGCTTGACATAAGCATCTTCTAGCTCTTTAGCTGCATCATTAGTTACTTTAAATAGTTTTCCTCCGGCAAAATAACGTTGTAGTTCTTCAAGACCATTAAGCCACTTTTCTAAGCAATCGAGATATTGATTATTACTCTTTGAAATCTTGGTCATTGAATTTTGTAGTGGCTTTTCTAATAATTTTGGTAACAATAATGAAATAGCCACCATCAAAATAATTGTGAGAAGTAAACTCCAGTGTAATGAAATAAGCAGAACAATTACAGATACTAAATTAATAACACCACCAATTAGACCAAAAAATGGTGCAAAATAATTTTCTTGGCTTTGATTCAGGTCATTTGTTAATCGATTTTGAATCTGGGCAACAGAATGCTCTTTTTGATCCGCATAAAAGTGAGATACAGATCTTTTTCTGATATGAAAATTAAATTCCTCTTGTTGTTTTGATAGAAAGAACGCATGCAGTCCTTGTATTAAATATTGAAATAAGAAAGGTATAAATGAAATGACATTTATAATTAAAAACTGTTGGAATTTCTGTTGCTGAATTGCTGTGGTTAAAAGCATAATTAATTGTGTAGTTACAATTGGTAAAGTCCACTCTAAAACGGTAATCAAAATTAGTATCATGAAGCGTAAAGGGTTTTGCTTATAAAAGTCCTTAATTGTCATAATATCTTACCTCCTTTTTATTGCTTTATGTTTTCGTTAAGTGAATTTCTCTGTCAAACATTTCTTTCATCTGGTCATTAAAGTTGTGTGCAATAAAGATTACTGTAGCAGAACTCGATGTGATTTCCCGCAAAATTTGCATTGTCGCTTGCTGGTCAATAGCACTGGTTCCTTCATCAATCAAAAAAATTTCACTTTGATGGACTAAAGCTCGTACTAGAACAATCTTTTGTCTTTGACCACCAGAAATATTCAATTTGTTTAAATCGATTTTTTGTTCTAAACCATCATCAAACTTGGCAATATCGCCAGCAAGTTGAACTTTTTCAACTAATTGTGGCAGTGCACTTTTTAATTTATCGGAAAACATAGTCATGTTATCAGCAATGGTTACCGGAAAAAGCACAGGGTCTTGCGGAATATAGCCAATTTTACTCATATCTGGATTAATCCTTGAACCATCTTTATCTTTAAATATGATTTGTCCAGAACTTGGCTTGATTTGTCCTAAAATAAGTTTAAACAATGTTGATTTGCCAGCTCCTGAATCTCCAGTCAACAATATTTTTTCACCTTGTTCAATATTAATATCAGGAAACTGCAACCTTTCACCATTGGGAAATTGTAAATTCAGATTGTGAGTGCTAATCGCAACTGGTCTTACCTTTTTTGTAGTTTGCACCTTTTCTACTGGTGTCGCTGTTTTAGCAATTTCTTTATTTAGAGTTTCGGACCCCTTCATTTTCCCATAAGAGGTTACTATAAACTGAATTCCCTGTCTCAAATATGATTGGCAGTTACCTACTCCGGTAATGGCACCAAACACAACTAGTTTTTGTTGAAACAAATAACCAACTAATGAAAATAAAATCAAAGAGAAAATAGCCGATACTAGACCATTTATTACGGTTAGTAGTTGCATAACACCATTCTGTTTAACATTAGCATCTTCTAAATTTTTAGCAGCTTTACTCGTTACCTTAAATAATTTTGCACCACTAAAATAGCGTTGTATTTCTGCAAGTCCATTAAGCCATTTCTCCAGGCAATCTAGATATTTTTGGTTGGTCTTAGAAACTTGAATCATTGAATTTTGTAAGGGCTTCTCCAACAGCTTTGGCAAAATTAAGGAAATTAGTACCATTATTGATATGGTAACAAGCAAACTCCAATGTAATGAAACCAATAATATAATGGTAGAAACTATAATGACTACTCCTCCAATTAAGCTAAAAAAAGGAGTAATATAATTTTGCTGACTTTGAACTATATCATTGGTTAACCGGTTTTGAACTTGTGCTACTGCATGGTCTTTTTGATCTGCATAAAAATGACTAACAGTTTTTGCTCTGATTGCAATGTTATATTGTTCTTCTTGTCGCGACAAAAGATAGTTTGACAGCCCTTGCATTAAATAATCTGATATTACGCATAGAAAGGAATATAAAATAGCAATTAAAAAGTTTTTAAAGTTTCCCATCTGAATTGCCGTTGTTAAAAGCATGCTGATTAAAGTAGTAATTATTAAAAGACAATAGAAACCAATATTGATTAAAAGTAAAACAATAAAGCGTAAAGGATTTATCCTATAAAATTCTTTAATTGTCATTTTGATTACCTGATTTTCTATTTGATTTTAAATTGATTTGATAATCAAACTTGTCTTTTAGTTCCGGACTGAAGTTATGTGCAATCATTAAAAGTGTTTTATCGGTATCGAGCAAATTGCCAATAATTTCACTGGTAGACTTACTATCAACTGCACTAGTTGCTTCATCAAGTAACAAAAATGGTTCATCATGAATTTCAGCCCTGGCTAAAACTACTTTTTGTCTTTGTCCACCTGATAAATTGCCTTGATCTAAATCAACCGTTGTATTAATTTGATTTGGAAACTTTGCTAAATCTGGTACCAACTGAACTTTTTGGACAGCTTCTTTTAGTTTGCTAACCAATTTACTGTTAAACATCGTAATATTATTTGCAATAGTATCAGGAAAGAGCGTTGCATCTTGTGCTATGTAACCTAGTCGAGCTTGCTGAGGCGATATTTTAGTCCCATCTTGAGCAGTAAAGTAGACCTCACCAGTTTTGGGCTTAAGTTGTCCCAGTAGGACCTTGAATAGAGTTGACTTACCTGTGCCTGAATCTCCTGAAAGTAAGACCTTATCGCCTTTATTAATAGTAAAATCAGGATAAGATATACTTTCTCCATTTTGATATTGCACTTTCAAATTGTGACATTCAACACCATAAACAACCGTTCCAGGCTTCTTTTCAGGTATTGATTTTGTTAAATCAGCAATTTCCTGACGTAACTTTTTGGTTGATCTCATTTGCGTCATTGCGTTGATAACTTCCCAGAGACCATTAAAAATGGTCGAAGCAAAGCTACCTGCTATAAACCAATCACCCAAAGTGATTATATGATTAAAAAATAGTAGTCCACTGAATAAACTTGACCCAATTTGACCAATAGCATTACCTAAGCCGTTAATACTAATCGAGATCCCTTGTACTTTTTTTCTATAAACATTGGCTTCTGCCAGTTTCCGACTATCTTGACCAAGTGCTCTATCTAATCTGCCACTTGCACTGTATCTGCGCAATTCACTTAAACCAGAAAACCAATTTTCAATTGTATTTAAAAGCTGCGCGTTTTTCTTGGCTGCTGCGGCTGTGGAATTAGATAACTTTTTTGTCATAATTTTAGGTAGAGTCAACACAATAATTGCCGCTACAGCAACAAATAAAATTAATGACCAGTGAAGAGTTATCAATGTACCAATTGCGAAGATAAGACTTAACAAGTTGGTCCAAATTTGAATCCAAGGCGTAGCATAATCGTCTGTTAAAATCTTGAGATTATTGCCTAACTCATTTTGTATTTCTGATACCTTATAACCGCCAGAGTTGTAATACCGCCGCATTATTTGGGAACGAATATTATGTAAGCATTCTTGAACTTGCTTATTAAACAAAAATGTTCCTAATGGTAAGGTCAAAACAGTAAGGATTGATACAATAAAATCAATGACTAACCAAAATACAAATCTGTCCCAGTTGCCTTTTGTTAAATCATTGATTGCATATTTAAAAAGGTATGTTGCCAATGTTCCACAAATGGCATAACATAAGAAAATAATTAGAATGAAAATACCCCGAAAAATATTGGTTTTAAAAAGATTTTTAAGTGACATTGCTCTTTTATCCTTTCATCTTTTGTATGTTTTTATTAAACTTTAATTTTATTTTAAATGCAATAGGATTTCACTAAGGGGTCAATAAAGCAGACTAAGTGGTAATTCTGCCAAACTAAAAGATCTGCTTAAGTTAAGCAGATCTTAGTAAATTTTATAATTTATTAATGTTTATCTTTTTCGTATCTAGTGTTAAATAAAGGACTGAGTGGTTCATGTTTTTGAATGCATTTGATTGCATCCCCAATAAGCGGACCTACTGAAACCAGAAGAGTTTTTTCCAACTTCTTTTCTACTGGCTGATTAATAGAATCTGTCAATACCAAATTTTTAATCGGAGAATCATTCAATCTTTGGATAGCTGGACCTGATAAAACTGCGTGAGTAGCACTGGCATAAACTTCAGTAGCTCCAGCATCTATTAAAGCTTGAGCAGCTAGTGTAATAGTGCCTGCTGTATCAATCATGTCATCAATAATGATTGCACGTTTACCCTTGACATTGCCAATGATATTCATTACTTCAGAAACATTTGCGCGAGGACGACGCTTATCTACAATCGCAATAGGTGTCTTCAAAAACTCAGCCAGTTTGCGAGCACGGGTTACTCCACCATGATCAGGCGAAACGACAACAGCATCTTCTTGTAGTTTGTTTCTCAAAAAGTAATCAGCAAGTAATGGTGCACCCATTAAATTATCAACAGGAATATCGAAAAATCCTTGAATTTGTGGTGCATGCAAATCCAGTGACAAGACTCTGGTTGCTCCAGCTTCTTGCAGCATGTCAGCTACTAACTTAGCAGTAATTGGTTCACGTGGTCTAGTCTTACGATCTTGCCGAGCATAACCATAGTAAGGAATCACGATATTAATTGTTTGTGCACTTGCACGGCGCACAGCATCAATCATGATCAACAATTCCATTAGGTTATCATTAACCGGTACACTGGTTGACTGAATCAAATATACAT
Source organism: Lactobacillus huangpiensis (assembly GCF_019972815.1). GTDB lineage: Bacteria > Bacillota > Bacilli > Lactobacillales > Lactobacillaceae > Lactobacillus > Lactobacillus huangpiensis. The sequence goes on along the minus strand of NZ_BPPA01000002.1, from coordinate 62,282 downwards.
CCTTACCCCGAACAGATTCATCAATGTTAATTTGAATTTCACCATCGCTAAAGCGTTGCACACTGGACTTACTCAGTGGCACTCCCACCCGCTGTGCAATTTTTTCCGCCAGCGGAACATTGGAATTGAGGGCAAACAACATCATATTGTCTTTATAAGACATAATTTCCTCCGTATTAAAATTGTTAACAACTTATTATTTTACCAAAAGTTGTCTGAAAAAGTTACTTCTGATATTATTATTCAACTTTAACGAACGACATTCAAGCCCTGAATCTTAGTTTATGAAGTAAATTATATAAGTTTTTAGCTAAACTCCAGTGAATACCAAAATGAAAGTTAATACTATTTAAAAAAATGACTGTCAAGTTTAAGTACTTCACGTATTCAGCTTTTACTCTTACAAATAAAAAATATTTTCACCAGTTATTTTAGCTATATGAATAGTAACTTCCTTTTGGTAGCGCTACAGCATCCTATTAGTGTGATGGTGCATGGAATGTTGATGATAAGGCTGAATCCATGTGGGATCATTATTTACATGAAAATAATTTAGAAAACGGTGATGTAGCTAGCGATCATTATCATCATTTTGAAGAGAATATCAAAATGATGAAAGGTGGTGGTCAAAATGCATACCGTTTTTCTTTGTCTTGGCCACGCATTATCAAAAATCGTGCCGGGGATATTAGTCCGAAAGGAATTGAGTTTTACAATAAACTAATTAATTGTTGCCTTAAAAATGACATAACGCGTTTGTGTCACTTTACACTGGGATCTGCCACAGTAGTTGGTGGCTGGTTCAATCTCGACACCAACATGCTTTTGCCCAGCTAAAGTTTGTTTTAAAGCTTTTGGTGACAAGATTAAACTCTGGACAACTTTTAACGAACCCAAATGGTTTACTGTCAGTAGCTATTTTATCGGCAACTATCTGCCAACTGAGCATGATTTGTAATACACGATCATTTGCGGCTTTAACATAATGCATGCCAATGAATTAGCCATTCAAAATTTGGTCAGAAAAAATTTCAGGGACAAATAGGCATTGTTCATAGTTATTCTCCAATTGATGTTATAGATGAAACGGTTGAAACTAAAATTGCCATGCGGAATGTTGATAATTATGCTAACAACTGAGTGTTAGGTACCTTTACACTAGACGGCTTATTAATAGCTTTGACTCACTTTGTTCAAACGAATGCTTTAATACTTTCTTGGTTAAGTTCCGTTTCGATGAGCGCAATGTCTGTTTTTATTTGCGTAGATATTACCTACTTTTTATGCCAGCATTACAAAGAAAATCCTCTATTACCTATTACATTTTCTTTAGCAGGATTTTTTTGTTAGTTTTTGATCCTAAAAAACTTGGCTTTACTGAAACTTTGCAGATATTAGTTATTGGGATGGACGTGGAATTATCTTTGCCATTTTGATTGCTATTCTAACAACGGAAGTGTACCAAGCAATGTATAAGCACTATTTGGAATTTCCAAGCTTATGATATTTGGTACACCGTTAATGCTAAATCCAATCTTTTTCATTCCATTTATTTTTTCCTTGACATGTGAAATCACTTACAGTCATTATTATATTATATATACGGAGATTATGAGTAACTAAAAAATTCGTGGACTAGTGTCCACGAATTTTAATAATTAAGTCAATGTAATTAACTTTTTTGTAATATAAACGTACTCCAAGGTTCAATAGATTTTAACAAGTCTAAATCATCGGGATGTAAGTGTCCTACAAGATTACGTCTGCCATCATTAACAAACGGTGTTAAAACAATTTGAAGCTCTCCTTTATACCTCGGGTATTTATCATTAACAACAACTATATCTCCTCTTGCAAAAGAGGCTTTGTCATTATTATGAGCCGGAATATCTTCCTTAGCATAAACAACACGAGGCTGCGTGTCGCGTAAGAGAAATGCAGAAGCATCACCGCGATACAAATGAGGCTCTTTTAAGCAAATCGTTTGCTCAATTGGTAAAATATCATCTTCAAAATCGATTCCAAAAGTAGGATATGAACTGTTAAAAGCATTTGCTGCAGCAGCTAACTCATCTTCACTGGCAAAAGCGTTGCCAATAATAATATCATCAATCATTTTACTCAAACGTAAGTGAGTAACCTGACTAAAAATGCTCCGCTTACGATCACTTTCAAGTGTAGGTAAGCCTTCATGAACAGGCCACGGACCAAATTTAGCATTTTTTGATGAAATAAACGCAGCTGTATGCAATCCATAATCACGATACTTTTGTGAATATTCATTAAAAATTTTTTCACTTAATCCCGTATATTCTTGTGGATAAAAGTTATGACAACCAATTAGATTATCATTCTCCGGATTATAAGCCATGATACTATCTAGATAGTTGGTTCCCCTGCTCATATTAAGTTCGATTTTTAATCCATATTGATTATGAGTCATTGAAGCCTCTTCCATGCCACTGAAACCTTCATCTAGACGCAAGCCCCAGACACCTAAGTTATGGAAAAAAACAAGATCATTGTAATCAATTTTTAGTTCTTTAAATAAAACAGGGTTAATATCTACTACTGTTTTAAAGCCTAGTTCATTGGCATAAGCTACATCTTTCTTTAACTTTGCAAGTATATCTTCTCCACTTGCACTTTTTAATTGCAAAAGTGATGTAAATATTCTGCTATAGTCATAATGATGGGCTAAATCCATATATTTTTTATCCTGTTCAAATGTACTTTGCTCGGGATAAAGTGAAATACCTAATTGTTTCATAAACTATTGCTCCTTAAACTTTATTAACTTTTTTAGGATCAATGTTATTAGAAGCAATAACAAATGGTGCATAAATCAAGAAACCTACGACCATATTAACAATTTGTAAAATAACTGGACGCCAGTCAATCGTTGCCATTATTGAATTAAGGAATGGCGGCATTGCCCAAGTTGTCTGTACGGCAACTCGGTTTACCAAGCCAAGACTTAGAGCACCATATGCAATTGATACCATAACTAATGGAGCAAGAATAAATGGAATAATGTAAATTGGATTCAAAACAATTGGCATACCAAACATCATAGGTTCATTAATGTTGAAGATTCCAGGTACGAGAGAAATCTTAGCAACAGCACGTTCATCTTCACGCTTTGAAAAAGCAAGAACAGCTAAAATGAGTAACAGAGTTGAACCTGCACCACCGATCCAAACATAAAGGTCAAAGTCACTTCTAGTCCACATATACGGTAATGCTTTTTGCACCTTATGTGCATTAGTATTGGCAATCAGTGCAGTAGTCCAAATACTTTCTGTAACTGGTGCCAATACATTGGTACCATGGATACCAAAGAACCAAAACAGTTGGACTAAGAATACAATCAGTAACAACGAGCCATATCCTTGACCCATCTTCATTAGAGGCTCTTGAATTGTTTTGGCAATTAAGTCAATAACTGTTGTGTTTTTAAGAGTGAATAGATAGTCAATAATTCCAACAACGAACAAACCAGCAGTCGCAGGAATAATACCTGTAAAGGCATTAGAGACAGCTGGCGGAACACTGTCAGGCATTTTAATAGTAATATGTTTCTTTACTAAAGCAATATATATTGCAACAGAAATGGCACCCATAATCATAATGGTAAAGAAGCCGTAAGCACCAAAGTACTTGCTAAAATTAAACCATCCCCAAGCACTAATATTCTTGCCATTAACAGCCATTTGAGCATCAGTTAATGTTTTTATATCTCCCTTAGTAAGAACATTTTTCAAGTCAGCTGAAAAACTCTGAGGCAAGCTCATGATAAAGGTACCTAATGTAAGCAGGCCACCTGCGATTGGTTCAACTTTATATTGGATACACATTTGATAGCCAAACGTGAAGGCAAACAGCAATCCTAGAATCGCTGTTGAACCTGTCCAAACCAGTCCATTAATACTAATGAGCCATTGCATTGAGTTAACAACGCCCATCCATCCTAGGTTAGTGGGAACATCCCTAAAGATGGCATTTAATACACTAGCTACTGAACCAGCCAGCATAATAGGCATAATGGAGATAAAGGCATCACGCAGTGCAACAAGCCAGCGAAGTGAGCCGATCTTAGCCGCAACAGGAACGAGATGCTTGTTTAGCCAGTTAATTATAGCATTCATAATAATTCCTCCTACTAATATTTCACTACACTTGCATTATACCATAGCAAATGGAAACGTTTACCATTTTACAGGCGAAAATTATTGTGGCTGTAGGTTTTATGACTTTGGTCTACACCAATATAATTCAGTATTCTCTAATCGATATTAGTCAAGTGATTAAAATGGTATATACCATATTTTTTACTAATAAAATACATCTTTTTAATTATTATTTAATAAAAGTATTCATCTATTATTTCCCACCTTCAATGGGAATCAATTTGATTTAGAGTTTATCTTTAAAAGGACGAAAGGTTTCGTGTTTAGTTGAATATTCCACAACTTTCTTTATCTTATTCCCAGTAAACTCTATTAGTGACACTCCATCGAAGTAATATTCCTCTTTTTCTACAGCATTAAAATACCAAGTAACAACAAATTTACCAGTATCAGTTTGTTCAATTTTATAAATATCCCATTTTAAAACTGTCTGCTCTTTAGACTTTGAATTGATATAGGCTTTTAACTCATCTAGTCCTTCATAAGTAGCACCATAGCATTCACGGTAATAAACATCTTGGCTAAACCAACTATCAAGATTAGAAAAATCTTTTTTAATCCAAGAGTTAAAGTAATCTCTGATAGTTTGTTCTTTTTCTTTAGTTTGACTGGAATTTGATAACATAATATTCATCTCCTAATTTATAATAAATTAAGTCTGTATTTAGTTAATAAGTAACTGATTTTCATAATTCACCTGATTAAACATATGGTTTAATGCCCAATAATCGTGTCTTAATTCTTTTTGGTCGTTGCAAAATGCACTGTATAAATAGGCCTAATCATCCTCTTTTGATAATTGCATGGTACAGCATACCTGCTTGCACACATAAACTACATTGTTGAACTTTGATAATAACTGAATGGCATAAAATTACCATCTCCTAAAAGATTAACCCTACTCCAAGAGGTTTAGAAACGATAACAATTAATCCCTAAACCAATAAATATATCCAGATCTTCTGGATAGCGGTGATATTTATCGATATCTATACCTTAATTGAACTGCCATCTTTTGCTCTATGAACGTCATAAACTGACTTTCCTTATCTCCCTTTTTGACAACTACATCAGTTTGCATATTAGATGTAGAGTTGACCTACAAAAAGTTTTTTCGTGAAAATCTTTTTTACCATTTCCTAGCCTCATTTCATTTATTTGAAACGTTTCAATAATATTACATAAAAATGGTTTTAGTAAGTGAAGTACCTAACTAATTCACTACAAAATCATATAGAAAAACGACATCTCCAAAAGATGTCGTCTTATTTTGAAATGCCAGAGCACTAATTATTTGTTGCAGCATAGTCTGAAATATTTAAAGTTTGCTGGAAACCATCAGCACTTGTAACAGTCAAAACTGTATTATTGTTGCTAAACTGAACTGCACTTTTATCAACGCCGTTTACACTGGCAACCAAATCAACTATTTCATTAGATTCATTGATAGTCAAATTTTTTAAATCACTAACGACAACTTTTTTGCCATTTAGAGCAGCCTTCGCATTATTTATTTGGTTTACTGTATCACTAACTTGCGCTACAGTCGCAATAGCTGTATTAACTTGACTACCAGTTGAAATGGCCGAATCATAAGCACTACGCAGAGCTTTGGCAGAAAGTTTATATAAATCACTTGCTTTAACTGCCGCATCTTGAGCTAACAAGTCTTGTAAGCTCTTTTTATCAGTTGAACTAGCAGTAACCGTCTCATCTTTAGCTGTGTCAGGAGTATTGACTGGCGTCAGTTTAACACCACTAACTTTACTAATATCGTCTTGCTTAATATAACCATTCTTGTCACTCTGTAATTTGTAGAACAATTCAGCCTTATTATCATCCTTTACCCAAATGTACCTTAATTCGGTAACTCGTGCTCTGTGACCTTTAGCAAAAGTTTTTGTTGGTTGAGCCACACCTTTGCTGTTATATACATTAGTATTACGTGCCAAAGTAATTGTTGTGATATCCGTATCATCTTCTGGCTTAGAATTTGTCGGCTGCAATTGTTTACCAGAAACTATACCAACGTTATTCTTCTTAACCCATTGATCTTCGCCAGGGAAGTTATCGTCTTTAATACGATAAAACAGCTTTTTGCCGATATATTTAAGTTGATCAACTGTAATCTTTTCGCCTTTTCTAATCAAAGTTTTAGTCGAATGACCATTGCCATCATAAATATAAGCATTATGACTTAATGTGATCACAGTAGGATCGTTCTGGTTATCACTTGGTGAATTATCATCTTTACTTGGCTTTTTATTAATTGGCTTTAACTTAGCACCTGTCGTTTTTCCAACATTAGCTGCCTTAATAAACTGGTTGCTTTGACCGCCAATTCTGTAAAACAACTTTTTGCCGATATAAATAAGTTGGTCAACAGTAACTGTTTGACCCTTTTTTATCTTCTTTTTCTCGGTTTTACCTTTTGCATCATAAATGTAGGCATTATGCTTTATCTTGGCTTTCGCTGTGGCTGCAGGTTTTACAACCTTCTTGCCATTGACATAGCCAACATTGGCTGCCTTAACGTAAGCATTGCCACCCAAATTATAATATTCTTTATTTTTAATTGTAACTTTCTCACTAAATGTCAAGGTGATGCCTTTACCAATTTTTGTATTCTTAGCACTACCCATATAAGTCTTTAACCTTTTACCATTTTTGTCATAAACATAAGCATTATGACTTAACTTAATCGTATTTTGCTTTGAATTGTTGTTTTTCTTAGTTGCAACCTTGTCAGCCGCTTGCACAACAGTAAAATGACCTGCTCCTATTACAGGGCTGACACCAATTAACGCAGCAGCCGATACCATCATAAATTTATGACTAAATTTCATTTTGCTTCTCTACCTCGTTATTTATAAAAATTCTATCAATACATAATATTGTATACTAAAAAATGGTTGATACAAATAAAGTAAAGCATTGCTTACACTTTCTTAATACTCTTGCATAAATGTAAAAAAACTGCAAAATTTTTAAAACTAAACTGTAAGTTTTTCATTCAATTAACTTTTATATTTTGCTTCCGTTTTTTAATACATTTGATCTTTAAAAATGCAATATAGTTAAAATACTATATAAATATATTTTAAATACAATTTATTTTATGCTATCAATTTCATTATTAGCTTCTCTTCTATTACAAATTCATCACTTTGTTTGCGCTTATTTTTACACTATATAGCACTTTTTACTCAGTTCAATTTCTTTAAGTTTTTAATTTATAAACTAATGATATTATAATCGCAATAATTGACATTTATATAGGCATCTACTAAATTGATAATTGTATAGTAGTTGAAAATAAGAAAGGACATTTGTATGTTAGGAAAGAATAATAACAATGAACGGGTGAAAAAAATGGCAATGCAAGCTAAGCAAGACCATTTCTCAATTCGTAAATTGAGTATTGGCGCTACCTCAGTATTGCTTGGCTTTACTTACCTAGGACTTAGCAGTAAAACAGTTAGTGCTGATACTGTTATTCCACCCCAACAAATAAGCAAAAAGTCAAAAGTAATAGCAAAAATTGACGCTCAGGCAACTCCCACCCCTACCCCTAGGGATGATGCTGCTCAAAATTCAACTGCTGCTACTAATAATATAACCAAAACCACTAAGCCAGAAAGCGAACCAAATTTAGGAACGTTTTCTGGCTTAAGTTCTTTTTTAAGGGGAAATAGCAGCAACAATGAGCAAAGTAACACAGGGGTCAAAACGGACAGCGAAGACATCAATGCGGTTAAAGATGACAAGCAGAATTCTGTCACTGGTAATGTGCAAAATGACAATGAGCAGAGCGGCCAAAATAAAACTGCTGATCCTACCGCAGTTGATACTGCAGATAGGGATCAAACCGAGCAAAAGCAAGACAGTTTAACTGCTAAAATCACCAATAGAGATTTAAGAGATGTTGGCCAAAAAAGAAGCGTAGGTAACTGGAAGGACTTTATTAGTGCTCTAACAGATAGTAGTGTAAGCGAGATCGATATCACCAATAATATTAGTGCTGACAAAGATAAACGCCACTCCTATTTTCAAGGCAGAAAATTATTAATTAAGTCTGCTGGTAATGCGAAGTACACTCTTGATTTCAAGGGTATCGATCCTACTCTTGCCAGTAATTCTTCTTTAGATATGACTTACGAAAACCTGATACTGAAGAGTACTGACTATTATGGTGTCATTAATACCTCTAATATGAATAAAGACCAAAAAGCTAGAGTTACTTTTAGAAATATTGTCTTTTATGGTTCACAGTTAGTCTTTACCAGAAATAATACCGATATTATTTTTGAAGGACAAATTCACGCGGAAACTATCAAAATTCCAGGTAATGTCGGTTGGTTGTTTGATGGCAGTAATCAGCAACTTTTAGAATTTACCAGTAGCAATAATAGCATTACTTTTAAGGCAGGTTGCCACTTTGACGGTTCAACATTTGGCGGCACCTTGATTGAAATGAGAGGAGAAGGCAACTCTTTAAATGTTGAAGAAGGAGCAGTTGTTAACCTGACCCCACTTAAGACGTATGACGGCACAAATGGTGCTAATAACAGTGAACACGGCTATCCAGTCAGTGCGATCTTTATTAGTGATGATGCACAAGTAACTGTTCATGGTCAGGTGAACATTAACATCGGACAAAGTGAAGGAATTAATTATGCGGGCAAACAAAATAACGGTCAAGCCAGAGCTATTTACCTAGATAATGCCAAATCAAAAGTTAATATTGGTAGAGGCGGCATTATTAACGTCAACACAAATGGTAATATTTCAACTAGAAATAAGCAAAACCTGATTTATATTGGGGGCGACTTTGCCATTAACTCCGGCGGTGCTCTCAAGATTACTGGGCAAAACATGGGCAATTATACTGGCTCGCTGGTGCAAATTGATGGTACAGCCAATGTCCAAAACGGTGGTTTTGAAATTCAATTAGTTGGTGATGCCGGTACAGGTGCAATAAAATTGGTTGATGTTGCCAATACCGGGCAATTGATTGTCAATAACCCAACTTCACTTGTATTAGACGCCCATCTGAATAACAATGACCGTACCAGCATTATCGGTGATAATAAAATAACTGTCACAAATGTTCGCCAGTCCTTAAACCTTGGTGAACTTTTAAATGGATCAGCTGATAGCAACAACAATATAGTGCTACCGCCATTCCATGTCTTACAAGTAGAAAAAACCGCTAAAACTGTTGCAGTTAACAATTTAGAAGTATTAAACGGTCAAAGAATCTTCGACTTAGAAAAAGCCAAAAAAGATAGTCCACAGCTTAATGCTATTCTCAATAATGCGCCTAAAAACTTCCAGAAATTGCTGCAAAATTACAATCATCAAAGATATGACCTGCTCTTTCAAGCCATCGTTGAAGCAGCTTTTTCCAGTAAAGATAACCCAGGCTACAATAACATCAGATTTACGCCGGCTAATCAAAGTGGGTTCTTAGACATAGACCCAGAAGATGTAACAGTAACCAGTCAAGAAGATGGTTCAAAACTAGTCAAAGGTCATGTATTATACTATGATCCTGCAAAAGATGGTCCTGATAGTGACAACTTTTTTAAGAATATCTTACCTGGCGGTACTGAAGCCTATGTTTTAGCCAAGTTTAAAGATAGCGGTGTATACAAAAATGGTCAAGCTGTTATTGATTCCACAATAGCTAATCCATACGCTGAAACAGTTGATACTTATCGCGGTGAAGCAAATGATTTGGCATTTTTACCAACAAAATTTGCCGCTAAAGTAGCTCCAGATGGCACCTTTACCATTACTATTCCTGCTGAAATTACTACTAAAATGGCTAAAGACGCTACAATTCAACTAACTCCTCATGCGAACTTTATTGAATATAGTCCCTTAGATATTGCCAGTGGCGTTCGCCCTACTACAGTTAGTCTAGGCATTAAACCATTTAGTGCAATACAACAAGAAGCAGCTCAGGCAATTAAAGATGCTATTAGCACAGCTAAAGCCAATAAGCCAAATAACTTGACTGCAGATCAGGAAAAAGCATTCACTGACGCACTGAATGAAGCCGCTAAGTATGCTGCAAATAGTACAGACAGCAACTATGATTCCGGCAAATCAGTTTACGGAGTGCAACCTTCCAAGACTGCAATTAGCGAAGTAAATAATAGAAAAATGACCGTTTTAGACTTGGTAGAAAAGGCTGTACAAACGGCTAAAGGTCAAGCAGAGTATGAAAATGCCAAAAAGGATGCAAAAGATAAGTTAGATAGCCAGGCTAAAGAGCAAATTTCTAAGTTTCCTTCACAGTCAGAAAAAATAAATGCTGCAAAAGATGAGGCAATAAGTACTGTTGATGCTCCCGAAACAAACGCCACCAACCTCGATCAGGTGGTTAGTGACGGGATTGATGCCATCAACCAAATTGGTAAAGATTATCGTGAAAATGCCAGAACAGATATTAAACAAGCAATTTCAAACGTGGAAAATGCTATTGCTGAAGCTGCTAAAGATGACAACGTCCAATTGCCTGTTGACGAATTGATTACTGGTTTAAAAGATAGGCTAAAGCGACCAAAAGAAATCGTTGCTACCGAAGGTGATATTGATCAAGACGATACTGAAAAAGCTATTGATAACCATCAAAAAGAAGCAAAAGATGCCATTCAAGGCGTTCAAGATACTATTGCTGCCGTCAAAGCTTTAGAAGATGCTGCTAAAGAACAAATTACGCAACACGCAGATGATAAAGAAGACATTCAAGATGCCTTAAATCAGGCGATTAAAGATATTATTAGCAGCAATAATCCGAAAGATGACGTTAATAAGGGACTTGATAATATTAAGGGCACCCATACCGGTAAACATAAAGACCAGGCAGCAAAAGATATTAAAGAAGCAGCTTCCCAAGCTAAAGAGCGGATTAAAAACTCTGGTTTATCTGAGGATGAACAAAAACAATATCTTGATGAAATAGAGCAAGTGGTTGCTGATACGACAACTACAACTGGTGATACCAGTAAATCTATTTACGGCACTGATGATGACGAAATTATCAATAAGAGAAAAGATGCTGCTGAAAGTTTAATCAATAAAGCTGCTGCTAAATCAGAAATTGTTGGTTATACCAGAGGCTATGAAAATGTCCTTGGCAAAGTAGACAATGCCGAGACAGCTATGGCAGATGCATTAAATGCAATTGATAAAATTAAAGATAATGCTGCCAGCAGCCAAAATATTTCCCAAATACTAAAATCGACAAAGGATAATATTTTAAACGCTTTTAAAGAAGATGCTAAAGCACAAGTTAATGCAGATGCAGATACTGCTAAGACCAACTTAGGAGTAACTAAAGAAACTAATATTGATGACGCAGTCACCAATGCTGGTAACACGATTGACAGTCACAATTCTGCTACTGATATTAAACAAGACATTATTAACGGTAAAAAGAATGTTTTAGACGCTTATAAGACGGCTGCTAAAGCGCAAGTTAAACAAGACGCAGATGAAGCAAAAAGTAATTTAGGGGTTGACCAAGAAACTAATATTGATAACGCGGTCACTAATGCTGCCAACACGATTGATAGCCATGACTCACTTACCGATATTAAACAAGACATCATTGATGGTAAAAAGAATGTTTTAGACGCCTATAAAACTGCTGCTAAAAACCAACTAGAAGCAATCAAAAAAGATGTTATAGCTAAAATTCAAAATAACCCTAACTTAACGGCTAAAAATAAAGATGAAGCTGTAAATAAAGCCAATGATTTGCTTACTGGAGATCAAGGATATTACGACCGCATTGATAACGGAGAAACTCCAGCAGACATTGACAAAGTTACCAAAGAAGGTACTGCTGCATTAAACGATTTGCTTAACGAACAGAACATCAAGGGCCAACGCAATCAAGCTATTATGGATATTCAAACTGCTAGAGACAAAGCAATTGCTGAAATTAAGGGCAATAAGAACCTGAGTGACGCGGATAGTACTAAGTATCAAAATCTAATTAACGCTGCAGCCGATAAAGGGATTGCCAATGTTTCTCAAGACGAAGATGAAAATGCAATTGAAACAGATCGAGACGATGCTATTAAAAATATTACAGACTATCAGAATAATGCCGCGAACGCTGCTACGAATAATTTAGATCAACAACGTCAAACTGCAATTACAGAAATTGAAAATACAGCTCAAGCAGCTAAAGACAAAATTGATGGCTTTGCCGACTCCGATTTAAGCCCAGAGGATAAACAACATTTTAAAGAACTGATTGCTAAAGACTTAGATAGTGCCAAGGCAGAAATTAATGCAGCTAAAGACACTGATGGTATTAATTCTGCCAAGCAAGCTGCTAAAGATAGTATCAACAAGGACTTGGCAGCTGCTCAATTGGCGGTCGCTAAATCTCAAGCAAATAAAGCTTTGCAAGCCGAGAGAGAAAAGGACTTAGCCACTATTAATCAGGCTTTTGAAGATAATAAAATTAATAGAGAGCAAAAAAACGCCTTAACAAGTAAGATTAATGGCTTCTACGAAACAGCAACTAACAAGGTTTATAGTGACTTTACCAATGATCAAGTAGTTAAAGATAGAGATGACGGCGTTGCTGCTATGGCTAGTGTTGCTGGCAGTATTGCAAGCGAAGAAGCAAAATTCTTAGAGCAACAAAAAGATGACGCATTAACTAACCAAGATACTGGACTAAACGTTTTAGCTGAAAAAATTCGGGCGGATATCGAACAAAATCCTAACCTTTCCGGTCAAGAAAAGAATAACTATTATGGAGAAATTGCTACAGCATTAACGACAGCAAAAACTAATATTCAAAATGCCACTACTAAAGAAGAAATTGCTGCAGCAGCTAATGCTAGTCGCGAGGCCTTAAATAAAATCCGCGATAAAGCAGCCCTACAGTCAACTAGAAATGCTGCCCTGAAAGATTTATTGAGTGTTTATAACAATGTAAACGATAAAATTTCAGGTTTACAAAATGTCAATAGTAGTACAAAAGACGGGCTAATTAAGCAGTTAAACGATGATTACGATGATGCAGTTAACAAAGTTAAGAATGCTCCTATTGATCGAGTTGATACTGAAAAGCAAACAGGCAACGATATCATGCGTAAGGTAATCCGGGATGCTCAAAGCCTTGATAACAATATTAATAACGCCAAGAACGAAATTGATAAAATTGCTACACAAGCAATTGACAACATTAATCAGTCTTCAATGTCTGATGCTGATAAGAGCAAGACTATCTCAAAAATAAATGACGAACGGGATAAGGCTAAGCAAAATATAGAGTTGCAAAAGACTAATGATGCAGTTGATCAAGCTAAAAGCGACGGCAAAAATGCTATTGACCAAGTAGTAGCAGATGCTACTGCTGCGGATTTGGCAGAGGCCAAAAATAACAGCGAAAAGACTATAAAAAAAGCAGCTCTTGAAGCAATTAATAGGTTGAATTCCTCCTATAATTCGCTGAGCGAAGAAGAACAGGCTGACGCTAAACCCCGATATGATCAGGCAATCACAGCTATTAATCAGGCTGCCGCTGATGCCATCAACAAATTACAAAACGTCAAAAGCAAAAATGACGTCAATAAAATAACTACCGATACTATTACTGCCATTAATAAAGCTGAAGCAAGCGGCAACTTGGCAATTACTAAAGCGCAAGCTAGAAAAACTATTAAAGATGCTGCTAACGAAATCAAGAATAGCCTGAAAGATAAGGCAGATCAAGATAGCGTTGATTCAATCATTGATACTGCTAATTCAGCCATTGATGCGGCCGAAGAAAGTAATTCAGTCTTGGACATTAAAGATACTGCTATTAAGCAGATAAAAGCTATTAAGTCTACTGCAGATGATAAATATGCTGAGGAAATTAAACAGGCTAAAGCCGCTGCTATTAAAAAGCTTACTGAAGAACTCAACGGCCAAACTAATAATCCTGATGTCCTGGGAATCTTATCTCAAATTGACCAAATTGCGGGTTTAAGCGACCAAGAAAAGGACAAATATAAGAGTCAGGCAACGGATGCTAAAAATTTAGCTGTTAACCAAGTTAATGGTCAACAAACTGAAACCGATATAGATTCTGCTAAGAATACTGGAATTATTAACATTGACAAAGCTTTGAGTGCTGCCCAATTACAAGCTGCCAAGAATAATGCCAATAAATATTTAGAAGATATTGCCGAAACAGCTAAGAATGCTATCAATAGCATTGACCAGTCAGCCTTAAGTGACGAAGAAAAAGCCAAATTGATTGAACAAATCAATTCAAATAAAGAAACGGCTATCCAAAATATTAAACAAGCACAAACTTCAACTGAAGTTGAAAAAGCTAAAGCAGCAGGCGAAGGTGCAATTAATGGTATGGTGCAAAATGCCAAGAATAATGCTGCTTTACTGGAAGAACAAAATGTCGCATACAATAAACTGGTTGAACAAGCGCAGAAATTGAACGAACGCTTAAAGAATGACCTGTTGCAAAATAAACTTGATCAAAACCAGGTTGATAAATTAAGCAATTCTATTAGCGCAGCTTTAAGCACTGCTAAAACCAAGATTTCTGCTGCAACTACTCAAGATAAAATCAATGATGCCAGAAGTAAAAGTGAGACTGCTCTTAACAACATTGGCAGTGATATTGATAAAGAAGAAGCTTTAACTAAAGCCCTAAACGATCTACAAACTGCTGCCACTAGCGCTAAGGCTAAAGCTGATAAAACTGAAGACAGCGCTGTCGCTGACAAAATGAAAGCCCAAATAGACCAAGAACAAAAGAAAGCTGCTGCTAATATTATTGCCGCTAGAAATAATAAGCAAAACACTATTACGCAAATTCAAACAGCGGCAAGTGAGGGCATTGCCACTATTAGCAAATTAGGTGATGACTTTGATAATAAAAATCAAATAGTTAAGAGCCTGAAAGAATATGCTGCAAGTGCCAAAACTGATATTGATGGTTTAGACTTAGCCGGTAATGATGTCGCTAGCGGATATAAAGATATTGAACGAGTTTTAAATAACTTTATTAGTTTAATTTATGCCGGTACAAGTGATAAGCTGTCGCAGTTAGAACAAGATGCCAAAACAAATATTGATCAGGCCAAGTTGCCTAGTCAACTGACTGCGGAAAAAAATAATCTGATTAACAAGTTTAAGGAATACCTTAAAAATAAAGGGGAAATTGCCAGTGTGGCAACTAATCTAGAGCAAGAGCAAATTGAAGAACTGCAAAAGCAACTTGATGAAGCCGTCAATAGAACCATAGATAAGATTGCGGGTGTTAAACTTGAGAATACTTACGAAAATGCACTAGCACAAGCTCAAAATGCCCAACAAGGTAAAGCTCAACAGGATGAAATTCCTAATTTCGGTAAAAAAGAAATCGACCGTATTTTCCAAGTTGCGCAAGAAAAAGCCGAAATAGTCAAAGCTAAACAAGAGGCAATCTCTCAGGTCGAACAAGCTCAAAAAGAAGCAAATGATGCAATAGAAAAATCAGGTTTGTCACCAGAGGATCAGCAAAAGCAGAAAGACCAAATAAAAACTATTGTTGAGCAAGCAAAAACTGACATTAATTCTGTTCAACAATCTGAAACAGAGGCTAAAGACCAAATAAATGGCAAACGAGATCAAGCAGTTGACAAGTTCAATGCTATTAAAGATCAAGCTGCCCTAGCTGGTCAAAAGACAAAAGCTGAAGATATTCTAAAGGATAAACAGACTAAGGCCCATAATATAATTGATCAATCTCAGTTAACTGCCGAGCAGAAGAAGGCAGCTAAAGCTGCAATTGATGATGCTTATCAACAGAGTTTCCAGAATATAGAAAAGGCTACAGCAACTAGCGACATCCCAGATGAAACAAACATTGGTCAAAATATTGATCGTCTGTTAACTAAACCTGAAACCGGCACGGAACCAGAATGGTTTAATGATGAACAAAAAAATGCTTTTGCAGGTGCTGATGGAGTAATTGGCATTAACGACGCCTACAATACACTAAAAGACAGATTAAAAGATAAACTGACTCAAGAAGTGCTAGATCGTATTGACGAGCAAATAAAAGCTATTGATGAAGCTCAAAATATCCAGGCTGCCAGTGCTGCTTATGATGAGGCTATGACTATTATCAATAAGGAAAATGCTAAAGCTGACATTGACGAAGAAGCTGATAAGGTTACTAAAGAAATTGACGATAATGATAAATTATCAACTGAATCAAAAGACAGGCTAAAAAAGCAAATTAAAGATGATAGCCAAAAGGCCAAGGACAAAATTGATGCAGTTACTGCTCCTAAAGGTGATACATCAGGCAAAAAGGACCAGATTGATAAAATCACCGAAACCGCCAAAGATGATATTAACAGCGCCGGTAATGCTGCCAAAAATGAGTCCATTAGTTTACTTAAAGTAGAGGCAAATAACGATTTGGCTGATAAACACCAAAAAGCAGTTGCTGAACTAAAAGACAAGTTTGGTGAAAATGCCGATACCACCAGCGTTGATCAAGCCTATCAGGAGCATTCACGTGTCAATGGTGATTCACCTGCAGATATTGCAGCTGATAAGATTGCAGCTGAAAAAGAAATAGCTAAGGGTTCGGTAATTGACACCGCTACTAACGCTAAAAACCAAGTTGATAAATTAAAACATCAGGATGGTAACGATTATACTGATACTGAAAAACAGGCAATAAAAGACCGCATTGACCAAGAAGCAGCTAAAGCTAGCTCGGATCAAACAGGTACTATTGCTCAAGCTCAGGATTCTACTGGAATAGAAACTGCCAGAAAAGATGCAGTTGACAGAATAAGCAGTATTATTGTAAGTGATAGTAAAGAACTTGAAGATGTTTTAAACAACAATAGCAAAGTACAAGGAGAAAGACTGAAAGCCGCCTATGATTCCGCTGTTAAGGCTCTTACAGACAGGTTTAATGATAAAGCCAACACCACTAGTGTTGATCAAGCATACGAAAATGCTAAAGATGCGCTCAATGATCCTGCCAACGCGGATAAACTCGCTGCAACAGAATTAGCCGGTGAAAAGGCAATTGCTGCTGGGGCTCTAGCGGAGGCACAAAAAGCAGCTACAAGTGAAATTCAGTCCACTGGCAAATACACTGAGCAAGAAAAGAAAGCTATTATTAACCAAATTAATACTGATCTTAATACTGCAAATAATGCGCTTAATCAGCCTGAAGTTAATGATAGTAAAACCATTACTAAACTCCGTGATGATGCAATTAATCAACTTTATCTCGATAGTACAGATTCTGATACAATTGACCATATTCTTGATAGTAACGACAATAGTCAAGAAAATGATGATAACCATAGCAATAACATTAATACTAGTTCTGCCCCTGCTCCATTCAACCCTAACCCGATTAATACTGCTGACAAAGAAGAAAAAGAAGAACCAGAACTTGATTTAAGCCATAGCGAAGAATTGGCTTTAATGCACAATGCCTACCTATATGACGAAAAAGGTCAACGTGCAAATAAAGTTGTCCTTGGTGCCGGTTCAATCATTACTTCGTATGGTATAAAAGA
Source organism: Lactobacillus huangpiensis (assembly GCF_019972815.1). GTDB lineage: Bacteria > Bacillota > Bacilli > Lactobacillales > Lactobacillaceae > Lactobacillus > Lactobacillus huangpiensis. Next base: position 44,512 of record NZ_BPPA01000002.1, on the reverse strand, counting down.
AATTAACGGGAAACACTATTACATTCTGGTTGATAGAGGCAAAAAGAACCAAGTCTACTATGTTGCTACTAGCAACGTAGTTTCAACCAGTCAAAAATTAAAACATAATGCTTATGTTTACAATAAACATGGCAAACGAATTAAGAAAGCGGGTGTGTTAAGAAAAGGCAATAATATTAATACGTACGGTAGTGCAGTAACCATTCGGGGCAAGAAGTACTTTATTATTGCTCAAAACCGTTTTGTTAAGGCCGCAAATATTGCAGTCCAAAAAGCATCTGTTGCTACTGTTACCACAGCTCCGATTACTGAAAAACCACATCCAGTGGTCGAAAAAGAAATTATGCACAATTCATATTTATATGATAAGCAAGGAAAACGTGCCAATAAGTTAGTAATTCTTGTTGGTTCAAGTGTAAATACCGCTAACAAGCAATCGATTAATGGCAGGTCATTCTACGAACTGGAAGATGGTCTATTCATCTCTGCTGCTAATATAGATTCCAAAAAGATCAAATTAAGGCGTAACGCTTATATTTATAGTCAACATGGTAATCGAATTAGTAAAAAAGGTTTCAAGAAAGGTAAAGCAGTTAAAACTTATGGCGATCCAGTCAAAATAAACAACAAGCAATACTATATTATTGCTAAAAATAAGTTTGTTAAAAAAGCTAATTTTAAATAATTAATTTTACATCAATAGCTCCAGAAGTTTAAAACTCTGGAGCTATTTTTTTAGTTATGCTGCAAATAAAATGAGCTGGAAAATCTTCCAGCTCATTTTTAGTTCTTTTTTATTTCCAGTCAGGATCATTAGATAGGGGCAATTTATGCCAGTAATCAGGTTTATTTACCTGACGACCGCGAGCAATCGCCATATCATATTTGGCTACATCTTTAGTTATTGTCGAATCTGCTGCCACAAAAGCGTGGTCAGCAATATTAACTGGTGCAACTAAAGTAGCACCAGAGCCAATGAACGCACGATCACCCACGTTAGTATGATCTTTTTTCACGCCGTCATAATTAGCGAAAATAGTGCCACAGCCAACATTAACATCTTTACCCAAAGTAGCATCCCCGATATAAGTCAAATGACCTACTTTAGAATTTTCACCAATTTCAGCATTTTTAATTTCTACAAAGTTTCCGATATGGACACCCTTTCTTAGGATTGCTTTAGGGCGCAAATGTGAATTAGGGCCAACGTCTGAAAATTCATCCATCTCAGCTTGTTCAACTGTTGAAGAAGTTACAGTAACATTGTTACCAACTTTAGAATCAATAATCCTGGAGCCAGAAGTTATTAAACAGTCGCTCCCAATTTCAGTATTGCCTTTAATTACGACGTTGCCTTCAATCTGCGTATCACAACCAATTTTAACATCCGCATCAATATAAGCCGTATCAGGATCAATGAAAGTTACGCCATTTGCCATATGCTTTTTATTAATCCTTTTTTGCATAATTTTGGTAGCTTGAGCCAAAGCTGATCGATCGTTAACTCCCAGGCTTTCGCTGAAATCTGGCATTTTGTATGCACCAATTCTTTGACCTTCGTTACGCAAAATTTCCAGCACATCAGTTAAATAATATTCTCCTTGAGCATTATGATTATCGACCTTTTTTAATGCACTAAATAACAACTGATTGTCAAAACAAAAAACACCGGTGTTGATTTCGTCGATTTTTAATTCACTTGGTGTGCCGTCTTTTTGTTCAACAATTCTTAAAACATTATCTTGATCGTCTCGAATAATGCGACCATAACCATAAGGATTTGGAGCTTGGGCTGTCAAAACAGTAGCCGCATTGCCTTTGCTTTGGTGGTAATTAAATAATTTTTGAAAAGTTTGGCTTGTAAATAATGGTGTATCACCCGTAATTACTAAAGTAGCACCCTTTTCTGGTGCTAGCTCATCTGCAGCAGTTAAAACGGCATCACCTGTACCAAGTTGCTTTTTTTGTAAAACAAACTCAGACTTATCAGCAAGAACCTTTTTAACTTCTTCTGCACCATTACCCACAATTGTAACTATTTTGTCTGGTTTTATTGCTTGCGCTGCTTCAACAACGTATTCGACCATTGACTTGCCACATACTTGATGTAAGACTTTGTACAATTTTGATTTCATACGGGTTCCCTTGCCCGCTGCCAGAACAATTACAAACTTTTTCATTAATTTTAGCCTCTTTTATTTTCCTAGATTATTATTATATTTTAGTATATCATCTTATAAACTAAAAGCGGTCAAAATCGGTGTGCGCAATTAACGAACCTGGCTCTGCCACAATGACTTTCTTCTTGTCGTCAATTCTTTTGATTTTTACTAAAGAAAGATGGCCCTCAATTAATTTAACATCATCAAAATCTGCTTCACATAAAACGCAAACACCAGCAATATTACCATTAAATTCTCTAACTAATTGCTGCATTCCTGTTAAAGTACCGCCGGCCATCATATAGTCATCTATCAGCAAAACATTAGAATTTTCTTTTAACACTCTAGTTGGCAATTCCATTTTAGAAACACGATCAAGTGAAGAAGAAATATAGTTTACTGAAACCGTTGCACCTTCTGTGACTTTTGAACGCTTACGTGCAATGATAAATGGCACATTTAAATAGCGTGCAACTGCCTGTGCTAAAGCGATACCCTTAGTTTCAATAGTCATTACAACATCAATGTCAGAATATGCATACCTGGTAGCAATTAATTTACCTATCTTGTCTAAGTCTTGCGGATTACCAATGATATCGGACAGGTAAACGAAACCTCCCGCTAAAATACGGTCAGGATCTTCAATACGACTGGCCAATTCATTTAAATATTTCTGAGCATGCTTTTTACCCCAAAAAGGAATATAGCGCACACCACCGGCCGCACCTGCTACAGTTTCTAAAATACCATCTTGATTATTTGCTAAAGTGTGTTTCAAAATGGCAAGGTCTTCCGAGATCGAAGACTTTGCTGCACCATATCTTTTTGCAAAAAATGGCAGCGGAATTAAGTCATGTGGTCGTTCCATCAAATATTTAGTCATGTCAACTAATCTCTCTGAACGTTTCATAGAATTACCCTCCTATTGTTTGTCTTTTGCCAGTTACTACTATACACTTAACCATAAAAAAAGGCACTAACATTTTACCAAATGTTAATGCCAAAAAGTATTATTTGGATATCGCTGTAGTTTTACTGTACAGCGTTATCAAATTTTAATGTAATGTTTTTGGTTAACAAATCCGTATAACTATAAGAAACATGTTCAAAATTGTTTGAATCTTGGTCTAGATCAACTACAAAAACTGCGGGAAAAGTATTCTTTAAAATTCCACGTCTTTTTGTAACTTTCTTACGTCCGGCTCTTGCAACTACAGTCAACGAATCACCCAAATGTGAATCCAGCTTACTCTTAATGGTCATAATAGATGTTGGCAATGAAAACAACTCCTTTGGAGTGAATTATACCACTTTATTATTATTTTTTCAATTCTTTTTAAAAACAACCACAGAATATTTTCGTCAATTTTTAACTGGCACACTTGCAGCAATTTGGACAAATTGCTTAAGAGTCAGCTGTTCGGGACGAACTCGGGAATCGACACCTAACGACTTAATTAAATGTGTTCGATCTTCATTGTTCGGTATGAGTGCTTTCAAATTGTTATTTAATGTTTTCCGCCTTTGTGCAAAGCACATCTTAACTACCCAATTAAAGTGCTTAGAATCATTTATATCGATTTTACTTTCTTCGGGCAAAGGTGTTAAAACCACAACACTAGAGTCAACTTTTGGTCTTGGAATAAAGGAAGAACTTTTTACAGTCATAAATGACTTAACGGCCATTTCTGTTTGAACAGCGATTGTTAAAGGTCCATATTCTTTTGTTCCTGAATGAGCACTTAAACGATCTGCCACTTCTTTTTGCATCATCAGCGTCAGACTGGCAAATTCTAATTCAGAATTGTTAAGGAAGAAAATAATTGGCGTTGTGATGTAATAAGGCAAATTCGCTACAACTTTGACCGGTTTGCTTAAATCAAAAAAGCCTTTCAAATCTTGCTTAAAATCAGCCTTCAGTATGTCCTTTATCTTCAATTTAAAACGTTGATCTAAAGGATAACCGTTTATTTTTTTTGGTAGTTCATTTTGTAATACTTCTAAAAGATTTTCATCAACTTCATAAGCAAAAACCTTAGCGCCGGCATCCAGCAATTTCTCAGTTAAGGAGCCAATTCCAGGACCGATTTCAATTACTTGGTCATCGGGTTTAATTGCTGCCGCTTTGACAATACCATGAAGAGCGTCCAGGTCTACTAAAAAATTCTGACCCAGGCTCTTTTTAACTTTCATAAAATAGCGATTAATAATTGCCTGAGTTCTAACAGGGGAACCAATGGGAATCTCACTGCTCATCTTGTACCTCCTCAACTGCTTGTTTAAGTTCAGAAAGTGAAATACCAAAAGTTTGTAAACGGTGATAAAACTGCTTACCATTTCCATAACCAATGCGCAGTTTATTGCCAACTTTTTCACGTATTTTGCGTGAATTAGGGCCACTTGCTAAACCCAATTTTTGATACTTTTCTCTTGTTAAATCAGTATTTGGCACCTTTTTTTCATGTAAATCACTCAGAGCTTTTTTTAAAGCCTCTTTTGATGCATGTTCAACGCCAAGGGAACCTTTTTTATGAGGCTCTCCCTCTTTACGAGTAATAAAAGCCTGTTTAGCTGTTGGTACTGCCTGAGTCACCAGACGTCTTATTCGCTCACCATTTAAATCAGGATCAGTCAAAACAATAATTTCTCTTTTGCATGCCAATTCCTGCAGTTCCGCAAGTACAGTTTCAGGAACATCTGAACCATTGGTTTCAATTGTTTCAATACCTGGGAAAAATTGCTTAAGCCGAATTGTATCGTCTTTTCCCTCAACGACTACGACGGCATCAAAATGTTTTTTAGTTAAGTCCATAGACCCTCATTGTATTTGCATATGTTGCCTGAGCAACCTCATCTAGCGGAAGACCTTTTAATTCAGCAATTGCACGTGCCACATAATAAACATTACCCGGTTCATTTTGCCTGCCGCGGTATGGTTTAGGAGTGAGATAAGGTGCATCAGTTTCAACCAATAACCGTTCTAAAGGAGTTTTTTGAGCTGCTTCATGTACCTCCACGGCTTTAGTAAAGGAAACAACCCCAGAATAAGAAAAATATACATTCAAATCTAAGAATTTGGTTAGCCATGAAATGTTACCGTTAAAACTATGCAAAATTGCACCATATTCCAAATTGCTGTTTTTTAGTATTTCGTAGCAATCGCTAAAAGCGTCCCTAGTGTGAATATCAACAGGCTTTTTTAATTCATGTGCCAGTTCAACCTGTCTTGAAAAAACTTCCCGTTGCTTTGCTCTTGGAGATTCATCCCAATAATAATCAAGGCCTACTTCACCTAAGGCAACCACACCAGGCAGTTGTAACTGCTCGATCAATAAATCTTCTGCTTTTTGGTCATAATCTTTGGCAACATCAGGGCAGTAGCCGACCATAGCATAAACTTGAGTAAAACGCTGACTTAAATCAATCGCACGCTTGTTAAAATCAGGATCCTGCCCTGCACAAATTAATTTGGTCACACCCAGTTTTTGCGCACGTTCAAGATAAAATTCTTCTTTACCGCGAAACGGCTCATCTTGTAAATGGGTATGGTTATCAATTAACTCCATTAACTTAGTTGTGCCCCGACTTCATGTTCGTCACCAACTAAAGCTAATTTTACTTTACCATTTTTCTCACTGGACAAAAGCATACCCTGACTTAAATGACCCAGCATCTTACGTGGCTTAAGATTAGTTACGGCCAAAACTTTTCTGCCAAGTAATTCACTGGCATTAGGATAATATTGCCGAATACCACTTAAAATCTGTCTTTCATCGCCATTGCCAAAGTCCATTTGGAATTGCAACAGTTTCTTAGACCCTTGAACAGGCTCAACAGATAAAATTTTGCCAACTTGAATTTTTACCTTAGCGAAAGCGTCAATTGAAATTTCCTTATCTTTACCTTGTTCATTGCGGCTTTCTTTCTTTGGCTTAGCTTTAGCCATCTCATCTTGAATGTATTTAATTTCTTCTTTAGGCTCAACTCTTGGGAAAATCGGTTTTGGATCAGAAATAACATTAGTACCCCAAGCACATGCACCAAATTCAAATTTCTTTTCTTCATCGTTCTTCCAATCAAGACCTAATTGTCTGAACATTTCAACTGGAGTTCTGGTCATAATTGGAGCAATCAACAAAGCAATAATTCTCAAACTTTCTGCTAAGTTTGACATTACACGAGTTAAGTCAGCTGTTTTGCCTTCCTTATTCAAATTCCAAGGCATAGTTTCATCAATATACTTATTAGCACGATTAATAAACTTCCAAATATCCTCGATTGCCTGAGTAAAATGCAGAGTATCCATTTCTTTTTTGTAGCTGGCAATGACGTCTGCTGCAGTTTGGGCTAAATCCTTACCCAAGTCATCCTGCTCTTGCGCAACGGGTTCAACTTTTCCATTTTGATACTGATTGATCATTGAAACAGTTCTGTTAAGCAAGTTGCCTAAATCATTGGCCAAGTCATAGTTAACCCGTTCAACAAAGTCTTCTGGAGTAAAGACACCATCAGAACCAAACGGCAAGGCCCGCATCAAGTAGTAACGCAGTGCGTCCACGCCATAACGGTTAATAATAGATTCAGGATAAACAGCGTTGCCTTTTGATTTGGACATCTTGCCGTCTTTCATTAAAACCCAGCCGTGACCAATAACATGCTTAGGTAATGGTAATCCCAAGGCCATCAGCATAATTGGCCAGTAAATAGTGTGGAAGCGCACAATTTCTTTACCTACCAGATGAACATCTGCAGGCCAGTATTTCTTAAATAGCGAATCATCATCCGAACCATATCCCAGAGCTGTAATATAGTTAGATAAGGCATCAATCCAAACATAAACAACGTGCTTAGGATCACTTGGAACAGGGATACCCCAGGAAACAGTGGTTCTAGTAACTGAAAGGTCCTCAAGACCTGGCTTTAAGAAGTTGTTGACCATTTCCTTTTCACGAGTGTGAGGAAGAATAAAATCAGGGTGATCTTGATAATATTGATAAAGTCTATCAGCATATTTACTCATCTTAAAAAAGTATGAAGGCTCTTTAACAAGCTGCACTTCATGACCTGATGGAGCCTTACCACCAATCACATTGCCATCATCGTCTTTATAAACTTCAGCCAATTGCGATTCTGTAAAGTACTCTTCGTCTTCTACGGAATACCAGCCAGTATACTCACCAAGGTAGATATCCCCCTGTTTTAGCAGCTGTTCAAATATTTTTTGGACGCCTTTTACATGCTCTTTGTCAGTAGTACGAATAAATTTATCATAAGAAATATCAAGGCTTTTCCACAACTTTTTATAAATAACTACCATTTTATCTACAAATTCTTGCGGTTTAACTCCCTGCTTCTCAGCTTTCTGCTCAATTTTTAACCCATGCTCATCAGTACCGGTTAAAAAGAAGGTGTCGTATCCTTGACTACGCTTGTAGCGTGCCATTACATCTGCAGCGATAGTAGTATACGCATTACCAATAGTCAATCGGCCAGATGGATAGTAAATTGGTGTTGTGATATAAAAAGTTTTTTTATCAGCCATATTCATTTTCTCCTTAATTTTTGTTTAATTATATTATACTACACCAATAAAAAAGCGAATTCCTTACGGAGTCCTCTTTTTTAGTAGATATTTAGCATTTTACGCTTATTTTTAGATTAAAAATTTTTCACTCTTTAAATAGAAATGCTTGATAACTGTAGTCAGTAAAATATATAGAACAAGTATACCAAATACTACCCACATGAATTCAATTGGCATCTTGCCAAAACCCAGTTTTGTTGCTAAAAATGAAAATGGGATCAATGTTCCAATTACTCCAGCTCCAAATGTGGCTAAAGTTACTCCTGGTGCAGCATGCTGTTTAATAAACGGCAAACGTGGATCACGCAAAGCATGAATAACCATTTCCTGGGTCCAAAGTGATTCAATAAACCAACCAGTATGGAAAAGTGCCACAAATGCTACTTTTTGTGTTGCTCCAAGTGCGCTGTAATTTCCACCTGTTAATTGGGGACAAATCACAAAGAATAATAGGGCAAATGTCAAAATATCAAAAACAGATGAAGTTGGGCCAAAATAAAACATGAATTTAGGCAATTTTTTAGTTGACCAGGTTCGTGGCTCTTTTAAAAACTTATCAGACATATCATCAAATGGCAGTGCGAGGCAACTGGTTCCATAAAGTAAATCAAGAACTAACAGCTGCAATGGGAGCATTGGCAGAAATGGCAGGAAAGAAGAGGCTACCATAATTGACAAGATATTACCAAAATTGGAAGAAAGAGTAATCTTAATGTACTTCATAGTATTGCCAAATACCTTGCGTCCAATTCTAACGCCAGCTTCCAAAACATTTAAGTCCTTATGCAGCAAAATAATATCAGCAGATTCCTTGGCAATATCCACGGCTGTATCAACAGAAATTGAAACATCTGCTGCTTTCATTGCAGGCGCATCATTAATGCCGTCTCCCATATAACCAACAGTATGGCCATTTTTCTTTAACAAGTTAATGATTTTAGTTTTATCTTCTGGTGATAATTTGACAAAAATGTTGCACTCTTCCACCATTTTAGCTAATTCTTCGGGCTTCTTTCCCTCCAGATCTGCACCTGTATAAACTGTATCAACATTTAAACCAACTTGTAAGCCCACAGTTCTGGTAACAGCTTCATTATCTCCTGTTAAAATTTTAACGTTAATTCCGTCATACTTTAGACGAGCTAAAGCATCTTTAGCACTTTCTTTAGGCGGATCAAGAAAGGCCAGATAGCCGCATAAAATAAGATCATTTTCATCTTTGACGGAAAATTCTCCAACAGGAGCAGGATTACGCTTGTATCCCAGCATGATAACCCGCAAGCCGTCATCATTCATGTCGTTAACTTTAGCCATTACTTTTTGTTTTCGCTCAGCTGTTAAAGGTAAAATTTGACCGTCAACTTCAAGCTTGGTAGCAACTGCCATCATTTCTTCTGAAGCACCCTTTGTTACTAACAGGTGCTCACCATGTTGCTCATCAGAGTTTTCCACCACGACACTCATGCGCCTTCTGGAAAAATCAAACGGAATTTCATCAATTTTATTGTAATCACGCTGAATTTCACTAATATCCAATTCATCGCCGGCAGCTTCAATTATTGCTTTATCAATTAGATTTTTCATTCCGGTTTGATAATTAGAATTGAGGTAGCCTAATTCCAAAATACGCGGGTTTTCCTGCAAATTTAAATCATAGTGGCGTTCCAAAACCACTTTATCCTGCGTTAATGTTCCGGTCTTGTCCGTACACAAAATATCAGCAGAGCCAAAGTTTTGAATTGAATTCATCTTTTTGACAATTGTGCCTTTTTTTGACATTTCAATTGATCCCTTAACCAGGTTAGTAGTAACAATTACCGGCAGCATTTCGGGAGTTAAACCCACAGCTGTAGCAATTGAGAAAATTAGCGCATTAACCCAGTCACCTTTGGTGATGCCATTAATGATAAAAACCAACGGAGCAATGATTGCGGTCATAATAATCAATAACTTGGAAACATTTTTGATGCCAATGTCAAATGTTGTATTTTTGACATCGTTATGTGAGATATCATGAGCCAGTTTGCCGAACATTGTTCTTTCACCTGTAGCAAAGACAATTCCCAAACCTGAACCTGAAACAATTGTTGTTCCTTCATATAAAATGTTGGGATAATCTAAATAATCACGGTCTGCACCAATTTTCGGCTTTGAAGTTGCAATTTTTTCTACTGGATTTGATTCACCATTTAAAGAACTTGATGAACAAAAGAGGTCTTTGCTTGTTAGAAGTCGCATATCGGCTGGTACCATATCTCCAGCTGCTAAGCGGATTACATCGCCTACCACTACTTCACTGGTATCAATTTCCTGGTCTTTGCCGTCACGAATAATGTCAGTTGTGACAGAAACCATTTTAAGCAAAGAGTCAACAGCATTTGATGATCTGACGTTTTGCACAAAACTGGTAACACCAGAGATTAAAACCATCGTGACCATTATTGCAACGGTAGTCAAATCCTTTTCAACAGCCGGCACAAAAATATAGTCAGTAAACAAAGACAATGTTGCCAAAACCAATAAAACTAATGTAAAAGGCGTAATAAAAGCTTCAGCTAAAAAACGTAACTTAGAGTTATGTTTATTTGAAGCAATTGTATTTGAACCGTATTCTTCTCTATTTTTTTCTGCCTGCTTGCTAGTTAATCCATTACTGCTCGCATGTAGTCTCGCTAAAGTCTCTGATCTGCTTTCCTTGGCTATTGCCTTTACCAATGCCAAATCTTTGTTGCTGGTTGTACCACTTGGCTTTTTCAGCATTATCCCCACTCCTCATCACAGAACTAACTCAAACAAACTAAAAAAGGGGCGCCCATGCTAACCGCTTGGCGCACCTTTTCAACAGGTATATTATACTCATCGTTCAGTTTTAACACTACGTGACGTAAGCCTTGCAACTAGCCATCTGGTTTTCGCCTTATATCGACGATAACTATTTGACCCGTTGGCATCTCTGGATGTTTCCGGGCGATAGCATTTGTTCACGTAGGAGTCTCACCTAACAGTTTATTTGTTTCTTATTTAATTGCATTGTGAGTGTAATACATAACATATGATAAAGTCAATATTTTTACCTTTTTTTTACGTTCAAATTGTTTTTAAAGAAATAAATCAACCCACCAATTAATAACGCAAGCGCCAAAGCTATAGGCAAGGCCAGCCTGTGAGGATGAGAAAGCTGTGCCCGCTCATCACTTGATAAATCATACTTATCAAGTGAATACTGGTAACGTTGATCAATAGTTGTTGCACATGCTCTAAACACAAAGCGTAAGCCTTCATTAAATTTCTTTTTATTAGTGCTGCGTAATTTATCAGATTGAGAACGAATTATATTGCCGCGAACATCAGCAGAAAATGCACTATGCAGATCTTTACTGGAAAATATCTGCACATTACGTTTTTTATTTTTAGTGCCAACAACAATAAAAACCGTCCGTTTATACTTGTTTAACTTAGCCGGTGTCAAGTGATCAACCCGATTCACTGTTTTCACAATGATTTTGGGTTGCTCACTAGTCTGAAAATATCGATCATTTTTTGCTAAAATTAATTTGCTGGTTTCGCGTTCAAGCAGATTACTGTTATCTTTAATGTTAGAACTTGAAAAACCAGTCATCGTTAGAAAAATGCCAATAAAGGCCGTGAGCAAAGCAAACTTAGTTTTCAGCGTCTTCCAGTTTATGGGCCAATTGCTCCACATATTGTCGATCGATTTTAATTTGTTCATAAGGAACCCCGCAGTCTTTAAAAAGTTTAATCGCAAGTGGACTGTCATTATAGTCGAAGTAATAATTAATTCTTTTAACTCCAGCCTGCACTAATGCCTTAGCACAATTATAACAGGGAAAGTGTGTGACATAAATTTCTGTGTCATCGGTTGAAACGCCGTTACGTGCACATTGGATCAGTGAATTCATTTCAGAATGAATAGTACGTACGCAGTGCCCGTCAACCAGTTGATGACCAACATCATCACAATGAGGCTGTCCCGTAACAGATCCGTTATAGCCTGTACCAATGATACGATTCTTTTTCACTAAAACACTACCTACTAGTGCCCGATCACATGTCGAACGCTGAGCAATTACTAAGGCCTGCATCATAAAGTACTGCTTCCAGGGAATTCGCTTACGCATTTTTTTACCTCTTAAAATAATTCAAACCGATTGCATCCCTTACCTCTTGTAAGGTTTGGTTAGCTACCTCGTTTGCTTTCTTGGAGCCCTCAATTAACATATCATAGACAGCAGATGTATTCTGTTCATATTTAGAGCGTCGCTCGCGTATTGGAGCCAACTCCTTTTCCAATACCGTATTTAAATAACGCTTAATTTTCACGTCACCCAGGCCGCCATTTTGGTAATCTTCTTTTAATTGCGCTACCTTATCCTTGTCAGGATCAAAAATATCAAGGTAGGTAAAGACAGTGTTACCCTCAACTTTGCCTGGATCTTCAACATGAATGTGCTGGGGATCAGTATACATTGACATTACTTTTTGTTCAACGGTTTTGGCATCGTCAGAAAGATAAATAGCATTATTTAAGGATTTGGACATTTTGGCATTGCCATCTAAGCCGGGTAAGCGTCCTTCGCCTTTTTCCGGGAAGTAGCCTTGAGGTTCTACTAATACATTGCAGTTATAAACACGGTTAAAAGTACGAACTATTTCACGCGCCTGCTCTAGCATTGGCTCCTGATCATCCCCGACTGGTACCAAAGTCGCTTTGAAAGCTGTGATGTCAGCCGCCTGTGAAACCGGATAATTTAAAAAGCCGACAGGAATGGAATCGTTAAATCCTTTTTGCTTGATTTCGGCCTTAACTGTTGGATTGCGTTCCAGGCGACTAACAGTGACCAAGTCCATATAATAGGCCGTTAATTCAAACAAGGCAGGTATTTGTGATTGAATAAAAACTGTAGAAATTTCAGGATTTATGCCAACTGCCAAGTAGTCCAGTGCTACTTGAGTTAAACTTTTTTGAATTTTTTCAGGATTACGCGCATTATCAGTTAATGCTTGTGTATCAGCTATCATGATAAATGGATGATATTCGCCTGAATTTTGTAATTTGACCCTGTTTTTTAACGAGCCAATATAATGTCCCACATGTAATTTCCCTGTTGGGCGGTCACCTGTAAGGATAACTTTCTTTTTCATCATACTTTACCTTCCTTAAATAATTAAAATCTTTTTAATGTGATAATTATATTAATTCTACCAAAAATCGTGCAATGATTAAACATGGAGGAAAAAATGTGCAATCAATTTCAACTGCCAAGTCTAGCAGAAATTAAAAAATACTTAGTAAATGACTTAAATTTACCTCTAGTAGAACCGGCAAGCAATTTGCCTCAAAATCAGAGCGTTTTTCCTAAAAGTCTCGCTCTCGTTTTGGTTTATGCTGATAACCAGTTGCAGCTGCTGCCCAAATCATGGGGTTATCCCAGTCCGTATGATCAAAACAAAGTCATATTTAATGCGCGAATTGAACGCTTTTTTGAAGAAAAAAGGTCAATGTGGGACTCTTCTTTTGCCAGATCTCGTTGTATTATTGTTGCCAGCCAATTTTTTGAATCAGGGCATAATACTTATTCCGCCGAAAATGGTCATACTTACCATGAACGCTTCAGTTTCAAGAATACAAACGGTGCATTAACACTAATTGCTGGAATTTATCAAAATGATCATTTTTCAATGGTTACTACTCAGCCAAATAGGACTTACGCTGAAATTCATAACAGGATGCCTTTAGTTATCCAGGCTGCTGAATTGCGCCAGTGGCTATTTCAGAACTTTTCATCTTTAGTTGATCGCAGCCAGTTAAGTCTTGATTCTGTTAAGCTACCACCTAAAAAGTAACAACATTATTTCCAAGTTAATTCAAATAGCTTCTCACTCCTATTCATTATTACGCAAATTTATTCTGAAACTCTTAAAAAATGACGCTACTTTAAGAAATTTTTCCTTCTCCTAGCAGCTACTTGTAAAGTTTTAAAAACAAAACTTGGTTTCGAAAACGAAACATGATAAACTGTTTGAGTAATGCGGGTATAGTTTAATGGTAAAATGTTAGCTTCCCAAGCTGAAGATGCGGGTTCGATTCACGCTATCCGCTTAAATAAAAAAGCAATGGCTTTAATAGCTGTTGCTTTTTTTGTTTATCAAATTATTAATTTAAGGCCATTATATCTGTTTTGTTTATATAATATTTAAATATACTATAAACATATATTAATTTAATTTTATATATTTATAATTAATTTAGTGTTAATATAAATTTAGGTATTGTTTTTAAAATTAATGTCAGTTTTGTTCTGGTTTTAATTTTGAAAGGTCAAAAGGTATAATAATGAATTCAAAATTTAATTTACACGGCAGAGAAAAATTAATATTAACCAGTGTCGTTACAGCAACTCTGGGTTTAATTGCTATGAATCCTGCTGTCATTAAAGCTGATACTGCAGTAGCTAAACCCTTGACTACAAAAAGAGAAGCAATTAATAAGCACAAAAGCAAGCGGAAAATATTTTATCAAAATAATAACAGTTTAAAAGTTAAGGACACAGTCAATAATACTAATAGTTTTGTTTCTAATAATACAGACGTTAACCCATTAAAAAGAGTTGTTAATGCTAGCGCAAATTCTAATCCTACTATTAATACTGCAGAACAACTTCAGCCATCAAATTTTCGAAGCATAAAAGATGCACAAAATTCCTCAGCAGGAACTATATCAGTGAAGGAAGATGACCCTGAATCAATAATGATTGGTGATTGGGACGGATTAAAAGTAACGCTTGATACAGATGCACGTGTATGCACTATTTCAGGTGGTACAATTACTGATCCTGATCAACTTATTCCCTATATTCCCAATACATTCGGACTCGCTGAAACATTAAAGTTTGATGGTCCGTTGAAAATTATTGGTAAAGCAAACGGGATATTTTCTGGCCTTGCTTACACGACTAAAATTGAAGGTTTAGAAAATATTGATACATCTCAAGTTACCAATATGAGTCAAATGTTTAGTGGATGTGAGAAGTTAAAACAACTTGATTTAAGCAGTTTTGACACCAGAAACGTTAGGAATATGTACGCAATGTTTCAAAATTGTAAAAGCCTTACCAGCTTATCCCTTAAAAACTTTGATACGACCTCAGTGAATGAAATGACTAACATGTTTAATAATTGCACCAACCTATCCAGTTTAGATCTTAGCAGCTTTAATACTTCTCAAGTCAAGAGTATGTTTAGCATGTTTGGCTATTGTACTAGTCTTTCCAGCCTAGATATTAAAAATTTTGATACTGCTAAAGTGCTTGAAATGACAGCTATGTTTAGCAATTGTACTAACTTAAAGACTTTGGATATCAGCAATTTCAATACGCTTTCTGCAAAGAAAAGTTATATGCTAGCCGGAGCTTCTAATTTGAATACTTTAATTTTAGGACCAAATTGTTCTCTTAAAAATACTGCACTAGATAGACCTGGTTTTTGGCTAAATGTTGGTAGTGGCACTATGGAACATCCTGAAGGCAGCAAACATTGGACATCCAAAGAATTAATGTCCAAATATACAGGTGAACAAGATCATGATACTTATGTTAGAACAAATTCTGCAGTCATAGAACACTTTCTGGATGAATCAGGAAAAAACATTGCTCCGGATAATGCTCTAACTGGAAACAGTGGCGATCCATATTCCAGTAGTTCTAAAGACATTAATGGCTATATTTTAAAAACTAGTCCGGCAAACACCAAAGGAACTTTTTCTGACCAAATCCAAGAGGTTACTTATGTTTATGCTAAGAAACCGAGACAAACAGGATCCCACTATATTGGAGAAGGAGTCGTTACAGTTCACTATCAAGATGAAACCGGCCAGCAGCTTGCTCCTGATCAGGTTCTAAACGGTAATGTCGGAGATGGTTATCTTACGCAAGAAGTAAAATTGACTGGCTATAATTTGACCCAAAGACCAAATAATGCCACTGGTTTCTATACTGATAGGCCACAGAGTGTTACCTATATTTATTCGAAAAACGTCACAAACTGGACTGCAGTGAGGAGAACAGTTTTTCATAATTCCTATCTGTACGACCAAAATGGCAGTCGTAAAACTGGCGAATACTTTACGGGCAAGACTATTTGGACTTATGGCACTAAAGTTATTCAGGGCAAGAAGTATTACGATTTAGGTCAGAACAACTATGTTAAAGCTACTAACGTCTCAGGTGTTAAGCGCAAGCTCCGGCGCAACAGCTATGTTTACAGTAAAGCGGCTAAAAAACTGCAACGCCGGCAGCGAAAAGCCTTAAAGAAAGGGCAAAAAGTTAGAACTTATGGCGCAGCCGTTAAGATCCAGCAGAAGCTATATTATATCGTAGGGAAAAACCAATACGTCAAAAAGAGTGACTTTTAATAGATATTACAAGTAAAAAATAAGAGTTAGGAAATTTTTCCTGACTCTTATTTTAATTTCAATACTTAAGTCATAATCATTAGGAGAACCCCATTTAAAATTGCTAAATAGATCGGCATCCATAAGGTTTGCGTATAAAGGTATGACCAAGCAAAAAGTGCTCCAAAAATTATATTAATTAATAATAGTGGCAGTGAGTTTTGCCAATTAAGTAAACTAAACAGAATCCCTGAAGTCAATATTCCTAGAATTGCAGTTAAAACAGTATTGCTCCTAAAAGCATAATTGAATAAAAAACCGGTAATTAAAAATTCTTGTAGTATTGGTAAAACGATACCAATTGCAACTACTAAAAACCAGTAGGTTACTGTTGCTTCATGATGCAAATATGCAATTTGAAAATTATATAATTTAAGTCTGCCGTAGGATTGCAACCAGGAAACACTGATACGCAATGCTGTTACCACAGCAGTCAAACCAATGATCAAGCCAAAATTGCTAAGCCAAGATCCCGCGAAACTACGATCAAAAAAGCGTTGTTCCCTATTAAAGCGATAAATAAAAAACAGTGAAACCATTAATGAGATAGTTGCAAATAAAATTAGATCCCAAATATGAATTGGTGAATTAGCAGTAACTAACTTAATCACCCCGGCAACCATCAAATAGCTAATAAAATAAATAAGATAGCGTATTATGTTGCCTTGCCTTGATGCTGGTGTATTCACAAAAATTACCTCTATACTATTATGTACCTTACAAGTTCCATATTATAGCAAAAAAAGATATCTATATAAAATATCAAGGTAATTTTTCTTAATCTACACTGATATTATTTATATCTTCTAAAGCAATTTTTTGTCCGTCAACAATAATGCCGTCTTCACTATAACCATTGACAAAGCCGCAGATATCAGCTGGTAATTGATTATCACTGTTCATAACTTTAACCTGCAGATGTACCATGCGGTGATTGCCATATGCTTTAAGCAGCTGCAAGCTAATTTCTTCTATACCCATAGTATCTTTAACGGGATGCTTCACGCTGCGCTTTTGTTTATCTTTATTAATTGCCATAGTATGATCGCTCAAAAAGAAACCCTGCCACTTTTTCATTTTGCGATCTTGGTAATTCTTAAAAAAGTCTTGAACTACTTTATCAAAATCATTCATATGCATTTCCACCATTATGTCCACCAACTAAACTGCTGCGCCTTATTGCCGTAGCGCCCTTAGACAAACTTGAGGCTTTGACTAAACTGGTAAAACCATATTTTTTCCTGATTTTGTCAACAGTTATATTTATAGTACGTTTTTTTATCTGTTCAGTGGCCGAAACAAAAAAAGTTAATTGCTGGCAATTATCAGGTTCTAAGCGACTACAATTGACTCCTAAGGCTCGGACCGTTTCTCCATGCCAGTTTTTACGGAAAAGAGCCAGTATTTCTTCAACTAATAAATCATTATCATTAGTAGGGCAAATTTTTTGCTGCACATTAAAGCCCTTGCGACTGCCATCTTGTTCGTACTTAGAAAAGCCAACAAACAAGCAGATACAGCCTGCTTGTAAACGGTGTGCCCTTATTCTGGCACCCACCTGCTCGCCAATTTCACGTAAAACTATTTCTATTTCTCGCTGATTCGTATAATCACGGTTTAAAATCTGTGAATTGCCGTAATTTTTCATTATGGGAAAATATTTTTCACTAATAATGCTGCGATCAACTCCCCAGCTAATCGCAAATAGCTGTTCGCCAATCACGCCAAACTCATTTTTTAAAATTGCCGGATCAGTATGAGCCAATTCATACATATTATTAATATGCAGATGGCGCAAACGGGCAGCTATTCTTTTGCCAATTCCCCAAACATCTTCCATGTCTTTAATTTGCCAAATAGTATCAGGTACATCAATATAATGCCAATAATCAATCATCGAACACCGGTGTTTAGCAGAAATGTCCATGGCTAGTTTAGCTAGCAGTGGATTCTCTCCAATTCCGCAAGTAGTATAAAGTCCAATTTTTGATTTAATTTCTATTTGAATTTTGCGTGCTACCAGATACGGATCATCGCCAAACAAACGCCATGACTTGGTCATATCAATCATACTTTCGTCAATAGAATAGATATGGATATCCTCATCAGCAGCATACTTTTGAAAAATTTCCAATACCTGCATGCTGCGTTTGATATATAAATTCATATGGGGTTCTACCAAAATCAAGTCCGGTGCTTCTTTTTTCGTGGGTAAATCACGTACCCGCATGACGTTAGTCAACCCATATTTCTTCTTCGCTAATGGTGAGGCCGCCATAATTAGCCCCGAGCCGTAATTTGTATGTGGCTGATGCGAAACAACTGCTAACACAGCTTTCATTGGGTTTAGACCTAATTGAAGTGCCTCACAACTAGCAAAGAATGATTTGTTATCAATCATAAAAATTAATCGGTGTGGTTCATAACGGTAATCATACATTGCTTTCACTTCCTATTGCAAACTCATGTTCGCTAAAATAAATTATACAAACACCAGTTCGAATAATCAAGTGAAAAATTATTCAATTGCTTCAATCGTTACCTGATATTCCCCTGCCGGAGCCTCTACTTTAACAGTTTTGCCAACTTTCTTTTTCATGATAGCCTGACCTAATGGCGAGTCGAAAGCTATTTTACCAGCACTGATATCTGCCTCCATTCGTCCAACAACTTGGTAAATCTCAGTTTCTGCATCATCATCAAATTTTAATGTGACCGTTTTGCCCAGATCTACCTTGCCGTCAGCTGTTTTTTCAATAATTTCTGCATATTTCAACTGCTTTTCCAAATAGCGCAAACGACTCTGAAGGTGTCCTAAATCACGTTTTGCCTCTGTATATTCAGTATTTTCAGACAAGTCACCCAAAGAGCGTGCTTCCTGCAAAATTTTAATTCTTCTAGGTCTATCCTTTTTCAAATCAGCAATCTCATCTTTAATTTTTTGATAGCCTTGAGGCGTCATTTTTTGATAATAAACCAAAATATTCTCTCCTAATTTTTTCTTTTCAATATTATCCACAAGCTATAATTACTGTTATGGAGGTTTTAGTTTTTATAAATTAGCACTCTAAAAATAATAGTGCTAAATATTTCCTTTTTATGAATCTGCATACTATAATAATAATTGTAAGGAAGAAATGAAAGTCTTCTGTTACAAATATATAAATTTTGAAAGGAAGTTTTTTACTATGGCAAATGATATGATGAATCGGCACAATGATTTATTCGATGCGATGAACGATTGGTTTGATCTTCCAAGAAAATTTTTCGATGATAATGAAGTAGCAAAATTAATGCAATCAGATGTTGTTGAAAACGACAAAGAATATGTAATCAAAGTTGACATGCCTGGAATGGACAAGGATAAAATTCACCTAAATTACAATAATGGTATTTTAAGTGTATCAGGTTCAAGAAAGTCATTTAAAGATATGTCCAAGGATAACAGCATTATTCACCGTGAAAGAAGTGAAGGTCACATTTCACGCAGCTTCAGATTACCAAACGTAGTTGCAAGTGATATTCATGCCAAATACGATAACGGTGTATTGACAATTACCCTGCCAAAGCAACAAGCTGGCGCAAGCGATAACTCAATCCAAATTGACTAATTGTCTTCAAATTATCAAAGTATATTAACTCACTGAAATAACAGAAAGTCTATTTAAACTTGTCTGAACCGTTTTTAAAATAAAACATGTCAGAAGCACCAAAATAAGCTATCCAGATCAAAGTCTGGATAGCTTATTTTGTTTCCAGTTGCTTTTTAGATTTTTCTTTAGCAACAGATTAAGTAATAAAGTTTTGAGACTATATTTCGTTTAAAATTTCAGGATTATTAACAGAACCTATCATTTTAAATATTATTTTTGCATTTCCATCTATAGGTTCTTTTATATAGTATTTAAAATTCGCAAAGACAATTGATATCTATTTGCAATAGTTTTAATCTAAATCAGTAAAATTTAATATTTAAAATTTTGCACCTTTGTTATTGTTAATACTAGGACTGCTAAAGTTTAGGCTTAACTCTTTCTTCTACTCTTTTTCCAATTTCAAGATTATTAGTCATTAATCTCAAATAATAGCTGACCAGTCCACCACAGCCAGTGACGATAAACCTAGGACAATTTTTCCTTAGGAGGAGTATAAATTGAGCAAAAATAATGACATATACATAGAAAATCGAGCTTCGAGCGCTGCTAAAAAAATAAATAAATTGAACATACCAGATGAAATTAAAAAACAATTAATTGATAAGAAAGTTTTTGATTTTTGGTTTAACAATAAAGAATTAAGAGCCCTGTCAGATAATATTGATATTGCAGGCGGTGAGAGTATCCAGTATGCAGCTAGTGGCAATTACGATAATCATACTGCACTGATAATTTGTACAAACATGCGTGTAATGATAATTAATAAGAACATGTTTATTGGGGGAGATTTTACAGATATACCACTTAATATGATTAATGGTGTATCAATAAAAACGCGACTTTTCTTATCTGACATTCAAATAACTAATGGAGCAACAAATATTTTTCTTAACGATTTAGATAAAACTGCTGCACCAATTTTAGCAGATACTATTAAAAGCATGTCAAAGAATTACCAACAAAGTATTCAAAATGTTCCAGTACAAAATACAACAGATAATACTCAAGATATGATCGCAGAATTAAAGCAATTAAAAGAGTTAGTTGATGAGGGGATATTGACTGAAGAAGAATTTTCGGCTAAGAAGAAACAAGTTTTAGGATTATAAAACCAAAGCGTGGTCAGCTATTGAACTCGTTTTTCTTTTAGATTAAAATATAAGGTAATTTAAAAATAGATTAAAAAAGGAGAATATATATTATGGCTCACAAACTAACTGTTCAAGAACTAGAAGAGTTTGCGAAAAACTTTAATGAAAAGCCGCAAAATCAAGTTGTGGCACGAGCTGCTCAAAAAAGCGGTGTTTTTGCAGCATCTTACAATGAACGTGTTCAAGGCGAATTGACTCGGGTATTTTCAACAGAGCTGGATACTGAAAATGTTACTAACCAGCGCCAGTCAGGTCGTTGCTGGGAATTTGCCACCTTAAATATTTTACGACATTATTTTGGCAAAAAATATCACTGCAAGAATTTTACTTTCTCACAAAGTTACAACTTTTTCTGGGACAAAGTTGAACGGGCAAATATTTTTTATGACAATATTTTAGATACTGCTGATGAACCACTTGATTCCCGTACCGTAAAAGCATATTTAGACAGTGCTGGCGGAGACGGGGGTCAATTCCACATGGGTGCCGCTTTAATTGAAAAATACGGTGTTGTGCCTTCCTATGCAATGCCTGAAAGTTTTAATACCAATAACACAGCTGGTTTAGGTAAAGCTTTGGGCGATAAACTGAAAAAAGACGCTCTGGTTTTACGCAAATTAAAGCAAGACGGTAAAGATGATGAAATAGAAAAAGCCCGTAAGAAGTTCTTAAGTGAAATTTACCAAATAACAGCAATTGCAGTTGGAGAACCACCTAAGAAATTTGACTTGGAATACCGTGATGATGACAAGAAATATCATTTGGACAAAGATTTAACTCCACTAGAATTTTTGCATAAATACATGGGCGATGTTGACTTTAATGATTACGTTGTATTGTCTAATGCACCAGATCATGAGTATGATAAATTATATGGGCTGCCATTTGAAGATAACGTTGAAGGATCATACCGCATCAAATTCTTGAATGTCCCAATGGAATACTTGGAAACTGCGGCTGTTAACCAATTAAAAGATGGTGAAGCTGTTTGGTTTGGTAATGATGTTGGTGAACAAAGCGATCGTAAAAAGGGATATCTTGACAGCGACTTATATAAACTAAGTGATCTCTTTGGTGTTGACCTCAAGATGTCCAAAGCTGACCGCTTGCGTACCGGTGCCGGCGCTTCAACTCACGCTATGGCTTTTGTTGGTGTTGATGAAGATGGTGGCCATGTGCGTCAATGGAAAGTTGAAAATTCCTGGGGCGAAAAGAACGGTGACAAGGGTTTCTTTGTTATGAACAATGATTGGTTCAATGACTATGTTTATGAAGTTGTTGTCCACAAAAAGTACTTGACACCAGAACAAGTAGCTATTGCTGAGGGTCCAATTACAGACTTACCAGCTTGGGATTCACTAGCTTAAGCGAATTTATAACTAATAGAAAAAGACGAAATTCAAAAACGAATTTCATCTTTTTTATATTACAAATAATTATTTACTTGCCACGTAATAATAGCTCATCAAATTTTTTAAAGAATAAATCTTTATTTGCTTTAGTTACCAAAGTAATTTCGCGTCCGTTAGGATCATCTTCCATTCGTCCTGCAGCCAATCCCTGTGTAACCACCTTTACCTTGTGCTTTTCAGTGGCCAAAACGACTTCCGGATAAAGAGCACTAATTGTCGTTAATACATCCCAAAAATAAAGTTGCGAGCTTGGAATTGGGGGATTAACCAACAGACAATAGCCTTGCGCAACCAAGTCTACAGCTGGATGTTCACGCAAACTGGCCCAATGCATTCTTAATTCATCAGTTAATGGTAATTCTTCACTACTTTCAAGGCCGATAATTTGCATAGGAATATTTGATTTCAGAACCCTATCAACAGCAAACGGATCCCAAAAGGCATTCCATTCTTGCGTACCATCAACATTAACCTGAACAACATTACCATGACCATCAAGAGAGCCGCCCATCCAGTATAGCTGCTCAATTTTATCCGCCATTTTGGGATTAGTATCCAGCGCACGAGCCAAATCGGTTAAAGGTCCCGTCATAACTAACGTGACAGGTTGCTTTGCTGCCAAAATTTTTTCAGCCATGTCTAAATGAGCCGGTTTTACTGCCATTTTAGTAATCATTTTCCCAGATTCGTTTAATAACGGCAAATAATTAAATGAATATGCCGCTTTACGCCAGGCTTCGGGAAACTGATTGACAGCTCTTGAATCTGATTTGGCAACTTCTAATTGATCGCCTCTTAAGTTAAACCGGTCTGTCATCTTTCGACACACCTCAACAGCTGGGTCAACGTAACCATCCGCATCAATTGCACCAACACCTAGTAATTTAATCTCTGGTGCTTGCAAGAGTAACAAATATGATACTAAATCATCAATATTACCGTCATGATTAAAATAAATTTCTTTCATTATTCTTCCCTATTTTGACTTAATATAGTTCTGGCCATCTGCTGCTGGAGCAACTGATTTTCCAAAGAACAAAACTAAAACTAAAATGGTAATTACGTAAGGAGCAATCTGCATGTAAACAGCAGGAATGTGACTAAAGAATGGTAGTTGATTGCCAATAATACTGATACTTTGAGCAAAGCCAAAGAAAAGCGAAGCTAGCATTGCACCTAATGGGTTCCATTTACCAAAGATCATGGCTGCTAACGCCATAAAACCTTGTCCAACAATAGTAGAAACTGAAAAATTGCCTGAAATTGCTTCCGCAAAAACTGCTCCGCCAATTCCGCCTAAAAAGCCTGATATTAGCACGCCAGCGTAACGCATACCATAAACATTGATCCCCAAAGTATCTGCTGCTTGAGGATTTTCACCACATGAACGCAGACGTAAGCCAAAACGAGTTTTATACAAAACCCACCATAATAAGATTGATACAATTATTGCCAGCCAGGCAGGTGCAGAAGTGTTTTGAAAGAAAACAGGCCCAATAAAAGGAATATTAGCAAGGCCAGGAAAGCTAAAATAACCAAAGCTCTGCGTAATGTTTTCAGTTTGACCTTTATCATATATAGCTTTGACTAAAAACACTCCTAATGGTGGAGCCATAAGATTGAGGACAGTTCCGCTGATGATGTGATCAGCGTGAAAATTAATGGTTGCTACAGCATGGAGCAGTGAAAATAGCAAACCTACAACTCCCCCAACAAGAAGGCCAATCCAAGGAGTTGCTTTGCCAAAAGTAGAAGCAAAAGTCAGGTTAAACACAATGGCAGAAAAAGCGCCCATTGTCATTATTCCTTCAAGGCCAATGTTGGTAATGCCTGAATTTTCACTATAAACCCCGCCTAAAGCGGTAAAAATTAATGGTGCTGAATAGACAAAAGTCGATGACACAATTAACGCTAAAATCGTAACTAAATTCATGAATTTTGTCCTCCCTGGGTCTTTGTGGAACTCACTGTAACGTTATTTGGTTCAGTTTCTTCAGTCGCTGTATCTTTTTGGGTTTCTTTAGCCCTTTTAGTCGTAAACAGTAATCCAATTACATATTGAATAGCAACAAAGAAAATGATAGCAGCAATTACTATTGAAACAATTTCATAAGGAATACCGGCAATGGTTTGCATCCCTAGACCGCCAATTTTTAAAATTGAAAATAATAGTGAAGCCAGTAAAATGCCGACGGCTGTCCCACCACCAAGAAGAGCAACGGACAGACCATCCCAGCCGATATCTAAGCTGGTCGTTTGGGTGAAATAGTTTTGATATGTGCCAAGACCTTGAACAACACCGCCTAAGCCAGCAAATCCACCGGATAATAACATAGAAAGCATGATATTCTTTTTGGCTGACATTCCTGCATAACGACTCGCCGCAGCATTGGTACCAACTGAACGAATTTCAAAACCTGTAGTAGTTTTTCTCATTAAATACCAATATAAAAAAACTGCAACTAAAGCAATAAAAATACCTGCATTGATGCGTGAATCACCAAACATTGTGCTAAGCCATCCAATTTTTAAGCTGCCATTATCAGCAATTGTTTTAGTAGTATCAGTATCAATACGCAATTTAGATGACATAACTTGTTGCATTAAATATTGACACGAATAAAGCACAATATAGTTAATCATAATGGTTGTTATGACTTCATTAGTCCCAAATTGAGCACGGAGCCAACCAGCAATACCAGCAACAAGTGCGCCAGCCAGAATGCCTGTTATTACTGCCAATGGTAGCAAAATTGCCTTAGGCATATTAGGATTAGCCAAAACCACCCAGATAGAAGATAACCAGCCAGCTTGAGCCTGACCAGGCAAGCCAATATTGAAAAAACCGGCAGTAGAAGCTATAGCAAAACCAATAGCGGTAAAAATCAGCGGGGTAGCTTCACGGATCGTCTCACCTATGCCGTTCATGTTTCCTAACGCACTGGAAAACATTGAAGCATATGCTTGAAACGGATTGTAACTCCAAACCAGCATGATGATTGCTCCGACTAAAAAGCCTGCCAAAATAGAAATGATTGGCACTAAGATTTTCTTGGTTTTTAGTGTAACTTTAAGCAAGTGCCTTACCTTCTTTCTTAACGCCAGTCATTAACAAACCTAATTCTTCATCACTAGTATTTTCTGGCTTGACTTCACCAGAAATTCTACCATCGTGAAGCACAATAATTCTGTCTGACAATTGCATAATTTCATCAAGCTCATAAGATATTAACAAAATTGCTTTGCCCTGAGCTCTCTCATTTAAGAGCTGATTATGAATATATTCAATGGCACCAACGTCAAGGCCACGAGTCGGCTGAAAAGCAATAATTAAATTACTGTCGCGACTTAATTCACGGGCAATAATGACTTTTTGCTGGTTACCTCCAGATAAATCACTTACAGGCATTCTTTCACTTGTAGTTCTGATATCAAATTGTTTAATTAATTTCTTGGCATGCTCATGAATTACATCATAATGCATCACGTTATGGCGAGAAAACGGTTCCTTATAATAAGTTTGTAAAGCCAAATTATCAGAAACTGAAAAAGGCAGGATCAAACCATATTTTTGTCGGTCAGCAGGGATATATGACACGCCCTTTTCGGTTATTTGTCGTACCTTACGATTAGTCATATTTTCACCGTCAATCAAAATTTTGCCAGAATCAATATGTTGCAAACCGGTTAAAGCTCTGACAAGTTCATCCTGACCGTTGCCATCAATACCAGCGACTCCCAATATTTCTCCAGCATGCAATTCAAAAGACAAACCTTTAATTACCGCAACATTTTGTTTGTTTTTAACATGTAAGTCTTCAACCTGCAACATTGTGCGTCCAACTTTTTCAGTGGGCTTATTAACCTGCATGTTAACGTGACGTCCCACCATTAATTCTGCCAGACGATTATTATCAACATTAGCGACATCAAAAGTTCCTACGCTTTTACCAGCACGAATCACAGTTACACGATCAGCTGCCCGTTCGATTTCTTCCAGTTTATGTGTAATTAAAATGATTGATTTGCCCTCTTTTGCCAGCTCATGCAGTATTTGAATAAATTCTGTAATCTCCTGGGGGGTCAAAACAGCAGTGGGTTCATCAAAAATCATAATATCTGCTCCACGGTAAAGAACTTTCAAAATTTCCACTCTTTGCTGTTGAGCAACAGTAATCTCACTGACCTTTTTCAGTGGGTCAACATTTAAGTTATAACGCTCAGACAGAGCCATTATTTGCTTTTCTGCTTTTTTAAAATCCAGTTCAGGACCCTTGGTAGTTTCATGACCCAAAATGATATTTTCTAAAACAGTAAAGGAATCCATCAACATAAAATGCTGGTGTACCATGCCTATACCCAAATCTTTTGCGACAGTTGGATTTTTAATATTAACCTTTTTCCCCCGAACCAAAATTGAACCTGCGGTAGGGGTAATCAAGCCAGATAAAATACTCATTAAAGTTGATTTACCTGCACCATTTTCGCCCAAAAGAGCTAAAATTTCACCTTTCCTTAAAGTCAAATTAATATCATTATTGGCTTTAAAACCGTTAAAATCCTTCACAATATGGCGCATCTCTATTACGTTCGTCATATCTTTCATTTTATGTAAATTTCCTTTTTCTAAAAAAACTCTTTGCATAAATTTACACAAAGAGTTTTAAACGTTAATTTACTTTAATTCTGCGCTACTGTTATTTTTCCGGAAACTATTTGCTGCTTAGCCTTTTGTACTGCAATCCATGCTTTTGGTGCAAGATTGCCTTTAGTAATTGAAACACCATTGCCTTTTAATGAATAAACCAGGTGCTTTCCTCCAGGGAACTTACCTTTGGCTGCATCATCAGCTAAAGATTTGGTTGCAACATTTAGTCCCTTCAATACAGAAGTTAAAGTAAAGTTAGCCTTTTTACCATCCTTTGTTTTGTAGTTTCCCAGGTTTTCCTGATCAACATCAACACCAATTACCCAAACCTTTTTATTTTCCGGCTTAGTTTGATTAAGTGCTTTAGCTTCTTGGAAAACTCCACTACCGGCAGAACCGGCAGCTTGGAAGACTACGTCACGGTTGTCAGCGTACATAGATTGTGCAATTGACTTAGCTTTATCATTTGAAGTAAAGTTTCCGATATATTGCGTGCTGACACTGATCTTTTTATGTTGAGCTTTGGCAGCGTCTTTTACACCTTGTTTGAAACCTGCTTCAAAAGTATCAATGATTGCAGATTTTGCTCCGCCGATAAAACCAACTTTATTAGTTTTAGTTGAATAAGCTGCAGCTACGCCACCCAAATATGATGATTCGTTACTTTTAAAAGTAACAGAAGCTACATTTTTTTGACCAGTTATCACATCGTCAACAATTACAAAATTTTTCTTAGGATTCTTCTTGGCAGCAGCCTTAACTGAATCTTTTAGCATATAGCCAATACCAAATATTGTTTGGTAGCCAGACTTGGCAGCCTGATTAAAATTAGGCGTATAGTCAGTAGCACTGCTAGATTGAAAATACTGGTAGCCTTTGCCTTGTTTAAAGTTATGTTCTTTACCATAATCTTTAAAACCGGCCCAAGCAGCCTGATTAAAGGACTGATCGTTAATACCGTTGCTATCCGTAATTAACGCAATACTGTCCTTCTTGCTTTGACTGCTTGTTCCCTGCTTTTTTCCCGAGCAAGCATTCAAAAACAAAGTAAATGAAGCCATTAAGATTCCTAATGACAAAAATTTCGTAAATTTCTTACCCATTTATATTACCCTCCACAAAATACGAACTTTTCATAACTAATATTATAATAAAATACGTATTAATTCAAGATAATTATTTTTTGGTAAGATTTAGATAAAGAAATTGGCTTATCAACGAACTATTTACTTGGGTGAATTGGCACTTTAATATTGCCCTTAATTATTTCATTACGCGCCTGACGTGAATATTTCCAAGCTTTAGCACTTATTTGTCCGCGTTTGATTGAGACGCCATTGGTTTTTAGGCCATAAACCAATTGCTGACCGCCTGGGAATTTACCTTCATAAGCACGGTTAGAAATATCTCGGGTAGCCACATTGACACCAGTAATCACAGAAGTCAAAACGAAGTTATCTTTTTTACCATCTTTAGTTTTATAGTTGCCTAAATGCGATTGATCAGAGTCAACACCAATAGCCCAGACTTTTTTAGCACCTGTTCTAGTTTGATTAATAGATTTAGCTTCTTGGAACAGACCATTGCCTGCTAAACCAGAAGCATGAAAGATAATATCAGCTTTTTTAGCATACATTGACTGAGCAATGGCTTTTTCTTTGTCTGCACTCTTAAAATCACCCACATACTGATTTAGCAGTGTGATTTTTTTATGCAGCTTTTTGGCTTGATCATTAACACCTTTAGTAAAACCGGCATCAAACAAGTCAATAATATTGCCATGAGCACCACCAATGAAACCAATTACGTTGGTCTTTGTTTCCGTTGCTGCTACAACACCTGCTAAGTAAGAAGCTTGTTCACTCTTGAAATTGGCGGAGGCCACATTCTTCTGCCCCTTAATTACTTCGTCAACAATAACGTAGTTCTTTTTAGGATTTTTTTTAGCAGCAGCTTTGACAGCGTCTTTTAAGCTGTAGCCAATACCAAAAATTGTCTGATAGCCAGCTTTGCTTGCTTGATCAAAATTGGGTTCAAAATCTGCCGCACTGCCAGATTGAAAATACTGGTAGCCATTACGTCCACGACTAAGATTGTGGTCTTTGCCGTATTCTTTAAAGCCTTGCCAAGCAGACTGATTGAAAGAATTATCATTAACACCAGCAGTATCAGTAATTAGCGCAATGGAGTGCTTAGCACTGCTGCTCGAATTACTACTACCTCCCTGCTTTTTACCTGAGCATGCTGTAAGCGCTAATCCTGCAGCAACTGCCACCGCACTAATGGAAAAGAATTTTCTAAATTTTGACTTCATCTTGTGACCTCCTATTTTTTACACTAATTAGCATACCACATCTGGTACCATTGTCAAAAAATCACTACAAGATAAAGTGTTGATCTGATAGCATTTCTATTTTTTCATGAAAACGAAACTAAGCTTTATTCATAATGTTTTGTATACAACAATGAAAAAAGTTGAAATTTTCGTATAGAACTGGTTAAGCTGCTAAATCTTGAGTAAGCTTTAGTGCTAAAAATTGAGATCACTTATTGTTCAGAAATTAACGTATAATACAGTAAAAAAGTTATTTGTTACAGAAGAAATAAAATGAAGCTATATAAAGAATTTTTCGAATCAGAATTAGGAACATTGACTCTTTTGAGTGATGAAAAAAATTTATTAGGATTATGGTTTAACGGGCAAAAATATTTTGGTGCCGACTATGATTTGACTGCTGCCAAAGTTTTTGCAACTAGACCTATTAAACAAGCTCTAAAATGGCTAACGAACTATTTTGCTGGCCAAACTCCTGATCCATTTGCTGTATCAATTAAACCCAATGTGTCTACTTTTAGTCAAAAAGTGCTCAAAGAACTACAAAAAGTACCTTATGGTGAAGTAACCACTTATAAAGAATTATCTAATCGCGTACAAAAAGGACAAAATAAGATAAATTTGGCGCGCGCTGTTGGCAATGCAGTCAAACATAATCCAATTAGTTTAATTATTCCCTGTCACCGTGTAATTGGCAGTGATGGGTCCTTAACTGGTTATGCCGGTGGTCTTGAGCGCAAGAGGGCACTGTTAAAAATGGAAAATCCTCAAATCAAATTTTCCAGTCAGTTAGACTTGCTGTGATTTTTAATGTTCGTGTTTTTAAAAAGAGCAAAATAAAAGCCGCATAAGGCTATATGCAGCTTAAACATTCCATTCAGTCATAAATTCTTTCACATAATCACGCATAAATTCCGTTCTTTTTTGCGCTTCTTTTTTACCTCCAGCAGTATTCATTAAATCAGCCAAATGAAACAGTTTTTCATAAAAATGGTTAATTGTTGTTTCTGTATGTTCACGATATTGATCATGACTTACAAGCTTCTGTGGTTTGATTCTAGGGTCGTATATAACATTGCCATGAGCACCGCCATATGTAAACGCACGGGCGATGCCAATTGCACCCAAACTTTCAATGCGATCAGCATCTTGTACATATTCTCCTGATACTGGCAATTGATAATGATGCTCTATATTAGCGGAAAAAGACATATGTTGCATAGTGAATAAAATATCTTTGACTTCTAGGGAAGTAAAACCAACTTTAGGAAGCAGTTCTTTAATGTTGGCAAGAACTTGATCAGGGTCAGCACAGATTTTTTCATCAATAGTATCGTGTAAATATCCCGCAGTTTCAATAATAGCAACCATGCGGCTATCTTCATGTGCATCAGGATTATCCTGTAAATACATTTTGCTGGCCAGATGAGCTACTCGTTGTCCATGATAAAAATCATGCCCTGTTTTTTCATTTTTCAGCTGCTCTTTAACAAAATCAGTTACTTTAGTTAAATCCAAGTTAATTTCCTTTCTAATTTGTAAAATACTTTTTCATAAAATAAGCAGTTCCAATAATGGCTTGGCTTTTACTTAGGCAATTTAAAGTCCCTTAGGCACCAAAATGCTCAGTTATTTTAATTTTTATGAGTACGACAACAGCTATTACTAGCTTTATTACCCTTTATATTATAAAAAAACAGACTATTAACTTTAGTAATTTATACTACTAGTTTAATAGTCTATCTCTTTTTTTTAATTTGACCAAATTTATTTAATATTGGTCAAAAATGTCTATAAGCATATAGCAGCTAATATAGGCGTTAATTCACTCACATTAACTACATATCTAACTTTTTCCGAGCTGGTTTAAATTTATGACTCTTAGTAATTGTGCCAATGAGATTATATTTAACTGTTGCCTGTTTAAATTGACTCAAATCTTCTGTCTTAATATAACCCACAACTAATTCACCATTTGGCACGTAGTTGTATAGCGGATAATAATTTTTCTAGGTATCAGTGCCGTCAACTCTGAATTTTATTGGCATAGCCCAATCCAGAAACCTTTGTATTTACCACGTGTTTTTCCATCTTCCTTGAAGGTAACAGTACAGGTGGCATCTTCTTTATTACTATAAATGATATTTTCTTCGGTAAATGCGCGACCATATTCATTATCTAATTCTGTGTAACCATTCCAGACATTTGCCAATGAGCCAATATAATCATGGACTGTAGCATGACCTTTTTTAAACTTGTAGCCATAAGGTACATGACAATACTCTGCTGGAATCATGTACTTTGTTTTTCCATCTCTGTTTTCAATATTGCTAATGAAATAACGTTTACCAGCAATTGTTCCGGCACCTACAAAAATATCCCAGTCATCAACTCCTAGGTCAGATTTAGTTCCTGTCCTTTTATGTGATTTAAGATAGCGATACGCCTCAACATTATTGCCAGGAACAAAGTTTGCATACCACTTTCTTGCTTTAATACAATGAGTGCCATGTTTTTTAGAGAGATTCTGTAACTTATTAAAATCCTTTGTCGTTGCAACTGGTAGAGACGATAGCGGTTTGGCAGCAACCGAATGAGAATTCAAGCCAACTAGCGCGTAATTTAGACAACATAAAATTATAAGATTATTGATTTATTTAAACTTATTTAAGACAAAATTTTATACATAAAAGTAGTTTATAAATGTTATCATAGCAACTTTAAAAGCTGCTTTATTTTTACATCATACAGGAAAAAGAAACATAGCCATAATTATCCGCTATAAAACTAAGCCACTTCCCAGATTTGAACTGAGGACCTCCTCCTTACCACGGCGGTGCTCTGCCTCCTGAGCTAAAGTGGCAAATTAACAATAATAAAAAAGCATCCATCTCTTATAGAGCGAATACTTCAAATAATACTATATCTATTCGTTGTCTGCAATAAATCTTACTGCAGTACCATAAGCAACAACAGATTGCATGTCTCCACCAATCGAACCAGAATCAAAGCGCATCATTACGATTGCATCTGCTCCTTCATCTTCAGCACTTTTTCGCAATCTACTCAATGCCTGACTGCGTGAATCTTCAAGCATTTTAGTATAACTGTGAATTTCTCCACCAACCATTGATTTAAGACTAGCTCCAAAATCCTTAACCAAATTTTTAGACTGAGTTGTTAAACCAAACACTTCACCAATAATTTCATATTTTTTACCAGGTATATTTTCGGTAGTTGTTACTAAAATTTCTCTGTGAGCCATTTTTTCTCTCCTATTAACGTATATCAATAAATATCTTCCTAATTTAATAGTATGAATTCACCGCATTTTTTTGTCAAATCAGAGTTACTATTTTAGCAGCTATTTCAGGTGGCATTAAATTAATCTTTGGCAGCTCTTTAGCTGCTATCCATTCTGGTTGATAAACATTATTGCTGCTCGAGCGCCCTTTTTCTTCACCACTGATTTTAGGTGCAGTTATATATGGAATCTCAGTGTAAAAAAATTCTTCATACTCTTTTCCTTCGCATTTAAAAAAATGTATCAGGTCAG
The DNA here is from genome assembly GCF_019972815.1 of Lactobacillus huangpiensis. GTDB lineage: Bacteria > Bacillota > Bacilli > Lactobacillales > Lactobacillaceae > Lactobacillus > Lactobacillus huangpiensis. The sequence goes on along the minus strand of NZ_BPPA01000002.1, from coordinate 11,538 downwards.
CTGACTTTAGGTGAATGGTTAATTCTTCATTTATTTCCCTGATTGCAGTATCTACTGGAGTTTCATCGCTCTCTGCACCACCACCAGGTATTACCCAGTAGTTACGACCATTTTTTAATCTGTGGATTAATAAAACAGCCTTATTTTCTTTATTATAAAGTATTACGCGTGCACGCATTTTTATCCTCCTCTTTAAATACAGAACAGAAATTAAAGTGCTTTTTATTATACACTTTATAATTCACAACTAAAAATAGTCTTTTGCTATCTTTGCAACAGACTGTTTTAGACTAATCTTTAATTGTAACTAAAGTATATTTTCTTTTACCTTTGCGAATAATGACATATTTGCCGTCAAAAGCCTTAGAAGGTTCAACTTCAAAGTCGACTGACTGCTGGCGGTCACCATTCACATAAATTGCTCCGTTGGTAACATCTTCTCGAGCCTGGCGCTTAGAGGGTTCGATTTTGGTGTCAACCAAGAAGTCTACAATATTTTTGCTCTGAGATGTTGATTCGGCTGCAGGTGCACTCTTTAAACCCAGCTTAATCTGCTTAACTGAAAGATTTTTAATATCTCCAGAAAACAAAGCATCTGTAATCATTTCTGCTTCTTTTAAGCCTGCTTCTCCGTGAACGAATTTTGTTACTTCTCTAGCCAAAGTCTTTTGTGCTGTCCGCTTCGAAGGCTCAGTTTTAACTTGTTCTGCCAGATCATCAATTTCTTCATGACTAAGGAAAGTAAAGTACTTCAAGTACTTTACAACGTCACGATCATCCTGATTGATCCAGAATTGGTAAAATTCATAAGGACTGGTCTTTTCCGGATCAAGCCATACCGCACCACCGGCTGATTTTCCAAATTTAGTACCATCGGCTTTTAGCATTAATGGAATAGTCAAACCAAAAGCTTGCCTGTCTGATCCCATCAATTTATGAATCAAATCGATTCCTGCAGTAATGTTGCCCCATTGATCACTACCACCAATTTGCATTTGAACGCCATAATTTTTATTTAACTGGTAGAAATCAATGGCCTGTAAAATCTGGTAAGAAAATTCGGTAAAGGAAATACCATTTTCTAAGCGACTGGCAACAACATCTTTATTGATCATGTTATTAACTTGGAAGTGCTTGCCGTATTCACGCAGGAACTCGATTAAACTCAATTTATCAAGCCACTCTGCGTTGTTAACAATTTGAAAGTTATCAGTTCCAAACAATTTTTCCATTTGATTTGTAAGAGCAAGTTCATTTTCGTGTAATTTTTCTGCACTAAGGAGTACTCTCTCTGATTTACGTCCAGACGGATCACCAATTGTTCCTGTACCTCCACCTATAACAATTACAGGATGATATCCAGCCAGTTGAAATCTTTTTAAAATCATGAAGGGAATAAGATGCCCGATATGCAGTGAATCACCAGTAGGATCAGTTCCGCAATAAAGAGCTAAGTCATCGTGGTCTTGTAAATATTTGGTCAGTCCTGCTTCATCAGTCTGCTGGTTAATCGCTCCCCGCCATTTTAAGTCTGCTAAAATATCAAAGTTTGCCATCTTTTTTCCTCCAATAAAAAATCCCTAGATTCATTTAAGAATCTAGGGACGACTAAATACTTTTTCAGCCGTGGTACCACCCACGTTTGCACTTTAACAACAAGTGCCTTAATACCGGTCTTTAAGGGAACCACCCAACTTGTATTTCGCTACCCTTGACCTGTCTAGCTCACACTAACCGCTAGTTCTCTGAACTCTGAATCAAGGTGCTACTTAAATTTGTTATAAATGATAATACTCATTTTTTCTTAATAAGTCAATACAATTTGTTACTTATAAAAGCCTTTAATCTTTAAACCATATGCTTTACCGGCAGTCATGTCATATTGAATAGCCTCATAATCGGCTAAAACTTCCTGCTGCTTCTTGGTCAAGTATTTCGGTTCTATTACTTGTCCTTGCCTTCCAATTAGCTCGAAGCCTTTATCACCTTTAAAGTTAATAGTAATTGCCGGTAACTTCTTATGAACTTCTGTTAACAGAGCCTGGTAAGGAGTAACTTTCGAATCTGTCTGTTCCAGCATCATTGCAATAAAATCACTTGAGCTGACGAAATTATTAGCTTTACGTGGCAGTCTTGTTTTAGCACCATGTTGACGAGCATACTTATTAGAATAGATGAAGTAGCGCGTTGAGTGCATTTGTACCGGGTATTTAGCAGTATAACTTTGAGAAAGGATACTTGGATAGTGATCGCCGTAAAAGACTAAAGTAATTGGCTTTTTAATTTTATCAATCTGCTTGATAAACTGCTTAACTGCCTTGTCAGTATATTGCGTACCCTTTACGTAGGTAGCCATTTGATCACGTACTGCTGGAGAATTGAATAATTCTCCAGAAATCTTACCCATATATTCGTTATTTGGATACCAATTATTATATGGCATGTGATTTTGAATTGAAATCAAGTTGATAAACTGTCCACCATCGCGGGAATTGATTTCTTTTAGACCATTAGCATAGGTAGTAAAGTCAGAGTTATAACCACTCTTACCCAATTTCTTCTGGTCAATAACCTTATATTTTGAACCAACAAAGATAAATTTATCAAATTTAAACCTATGATAATCTTCTTGTCTTGAGTAATAAGTACCAATAAATGGGTGGACAGCAGATTTGTAATCGAAGTTCATCCCTATTGTTGGGTAAAAATCATAGTTTGGAACCACTTGAACATATGGGGTCAAGGTGGATTTAAACATTCCCATGTTTAAACCAGTTAAAGTTTCCCATTCCATGTTAGCTGTTCCACCACCATAACCAGCACTGAGCATGTTGCCGTATGTTGAACGTGACTTCATTGACTGAATAAACTTAACTGGATTTGGAACATCACGGTCAAGCCTAAATGTAGGGAAAGTGCTTGGATCAACAAAACTTTCACTCAAATTAAAGACAATAGTTTGATCTTTAAGAGTATTTTTGCGTTTCTTATTTATCCTAGCAGCAACTTTTTCATATTTATTATTTAACTGCTTGATACTTGTTTCTGAATATCCCTCAGGCTGATCCATAATTTGCAAATCAATATAATTCAAGAAATTAAGTACAGGACCATTTACCTGAATATCACGTTCGGGATTACGGAACCTTTGTTTATTATCAAAACCGCGATTGATATGATAGATAACTCCGCCGTCATGGTTAAAGCGCAATGGTGTTACAAATAATAATAAGCTTAAAAGTGCCCAAATACCACGTCTCTTCCATGATCCACGCTTTTTAACAGGGAATTTTATCTCTAAGAAAATATCAAGAGCAATAACTACAACGAGTGCAACTAAAATCACAATGACAGTAGTCTTACCGATCATTGGTATTAATGTTTTCCAATTAACAATTTCACTAAGTTCAGTTGGATAAATTGGCTCTCCACGTAAAATCAGCTTAATCTTATTAGCAACAGCCCAGCCAATCGCAATCAAACTGACTAAAATGTTTGAAGTCCAGTATCGTGTAGTTACAAAATAAAAGACGGAGAATAACGCATCAAGAAAGATAGTTGTCAAAATCATGGCAAAGAATTTAGTGCCTAGAAGATAAACTATCGCATTAATTGTAGAAGCTGTACTTATTTGAATTCGTAAGTTATCAGATTCAATTAGGAAAGAACCAAAGCTTAGAATGTAGAACCAGGCCCAAGTAAGCAAATTTACTCTATTAGTAACTATAAACTTGGTAAAGATTGCCCATACTTTTTCACATATCTTAGCTAAATTAGGTTCGTTATCTAAATAATTAATTATTTTTGCAAACGGATTGATTTGAAAAAAATAGCGATCAAGTAACTGATACCAAACAATCACAATTAATAGCATAATAACAAGCATAATCAACTTGTTAACTATTGAGGAGTCAGTGAACTGAAATGCTCTCATAAACCTCGGAGAAATGGGTGCATCCATGATCATAATTACTGGGATAAAATAGCGTATTTGCTTTTTATTAAAAGTCATAATAACTTTTTTAAATAATAAGAAAACAGCTACTACCAGTAAAAACATGAACGGAGATGAAGGATTGTTTAAGAACTCCCTGTTCCAGTCACCACCCCCGTTGCCGGAAATAATTTGTGACCAGTAAACAGCATCGAACCCAGAAACACCGATTATCACAATGAAGAAAGAAAGAAAACCGCTAATTAAAGATAGGATGAGCAATTTTTTGCCAATATGGACATTAGCTAAAAACATTCCCCAAGCAAAAAATAAAACCAAGTAAAGACCGTATAGCGAATATTGAAATGACAGGTTGCCAGCACTTAAAGAAAAGCCGAGCAGAGTTAATAAGCTCAACACCAAGAGGTTTTGCTTAATTGTCAACTTATGCAAAAAATCATACAAATGTGGCTGAATCAGCAAGCAGAAAATCAAACCAGAAAACAAAACGGATGTACTGGTAATGATCGGAAACAGCATGCCCCATACACGCCACATGTTAAAGCGGGTAGGAACTATAAAGAAAAATAAAATGTAATAGACAATCAGAGTCACACTGCCTAACAACCAGTATTTCAAACTTTCGCTAATAATTTGTTTTTTCTTACTATAAACAGCACCAAATATCATAGGAACAATCATTAAAGTCGCATTATGCAACATATTTGGCATAAAACGAACAAATGAAAAATGTGCTCTGGCAGCAATTCCTTTCAAGTTGAACATTTGGATCAGCATGAACAGAGATGCTACCAGCAGACAGATTATCTGGATAGCTTTTAAAGATTTTTTATTTTTATTCATATTTCCAATTATTTTCCTCACTAAAAATGATGCTATTAATTATCACGCTTAATACCCAACTTTTTCTTAATTGAGTATAAAACATCAACCTTTTTTCCTTTTCCGGCAAAAAAGTCACGAAGATCATATCTAAATTTATAGACCATAACCAACGTCATAATCAATAATACGATTCCGGCTTCCTTAGTTGTTAAAAATTCATATAAACTGAACAATATTATAAAAATTATTGGTGGAACCGTCAAATTTTGTAAAATTATCAACAGGAAAAAAGCAATTAACAATGTAACTGCAGCTACTGGTGTATCATATAGTGCTGCTACTATAACAGCGACCGTTACACCTTTACCACCATGGAAATGTTCCCAAAAAGGAAAACAGTGGCCTAGCATTAATCCCAAGCCTGCATATAACAAAGCAATACTATCTGAGAAAAAACAGTGTACTATTAAAAGACAAATTAGAGTTTTTAGTATATCGCCAATACAAGTTAATATACCCCATTTTTTCCCAAACACGGCTCCGACATTTGCAGTTCCCGGATTACCTGATCCTACCTTTGTAGGATCTTGATGCAAAGCAAAACGACAAATCAACACGGCAGTGAGTAGACAACCAAACCCATATCCAATAATGATTGACCACAAGCGCATTATCAATAGTCACCTTCTTCCTGGTAACTTTGATCTTGATAATCTTCATATATGTGATATTCTTGGCTATCAGGGTTTTTAAAACTGAAGCCATCAATTTTATTACGCTTATTCTGATAAGTTTCATTATTATTTACAGGCGCTTCGGGTAAACCAAGTTCTGCTCGCAGGTAATCTGATACTCGTTGTAATTCTTTAGTAGATTGCACCTGATAAGAAGAACCATCTATTGTAGCATTGTGTCCATGAAGATAATCATTTTTTACGTTTTTAGTAGAATCACGATAATTGAAGGCAATCTGACGCAATGCATCAAAGGGTAAATTGGTTTTAAGATTTCCAGAAACTGACGATAATACTGAATCCAAGCGAGTTAAAGTATTAATTGAAACTGCCTTTTTTATAATAGTAGTAATCACTTGGCGCTGACGCTTTTGACGACCATAATCACCTTCTGGATCATCATAACGCATACGTGAATATGCCAAAGCACCACCGCCACCCATGTGAGTCAGCTGATTTTTCTTAAAAATATAACCACCATACTCAAAGCTCAGAGTAGGCCTGATATTAATACCGCCAACATAGCGGATGAGACGCATAATGCCCTTCATATTTACCAAAACATAGTACTTAATTGGTACATTTACTAATTTAGACACGCTTGCCATCGACATGGCAGCCCCACCAACAGGATAAGCGGCATTTATTTTTTTAACCTGAAACTGGTCAGCACCGACCATTTGAGCCATAGTGTCTCGTGGAACTGACATTAAGGTGTAGCGTTTCTTTTGGGGATTAACAACGACAATAATAATGGTGTCAGTGTTGCCTATCTTCTCTTTACGGTCAAGTGCTCCAGTATCGCTGCCCATTAACAACACCGCAAATTTTTTCTTACCGTTGAATTCACCTTTTATAATCCGCACGCTGTTTTTAGCGTCATACGCGTCATCAACTGTATCTTTTGTACGAAAATAAATATATGCTGAATACACACAAACAGCCGAAGCTAAAAGCGCTATAAGACATGATAACCAAGCTAAAATACGTCTTTTTTTATGGTAATCTTTTGCATGTAATTCAACTCGACTTTTATTCAGATGATTATCATTGTGATCCATAACTTTTTACTTGCCCAAATTTTAATTACAATGATTACATTATAACAAAAAAAACAAACCATTGCTGGTTTGTCTATTTTATCTTATAAAATCATTAATTATTTAGCTCAAGGCTAGGGTTAATCTTAGATCTTCATCACTGTCACTAGCTAGTGTAGCAGCATTATAAGCAGCACTAATCTGATTGCTTTCAGCCGTTAAAGTTAAATTAGGAGAAGCTACAGTTAAATTAGTTTTATCTTTATTTAACACTATTTCGTTAGCATTAGTATTCACTTTCCAGCCTGAAAAAACTGGAATCACGAATTTTACTGAAAACGGCATATCTTTATTAGAATTATTTTTCAGGTAAAATTTAATATCAATTCCACTTCCCTCTAGTGCGTACGTTAATATTCCTTCAAAGTGAAACGGGAACCTTTTATAACTAGATTTGTCATCAATCAAAGCCAAACTAACACGTGAATCTCCCTTGTCTACAACTGTCCATGGCAGGATATCTGCTAGATTTTCCTTCTGCTCGGCTCCTCTAAAAATAACTTCTAATGCTTTTTGCGTAGCAGCATCTTTAAAATAATCAATTTGACTATTTTGGGCAACAAAGTTAACCACCTTAGCTCCCTTTTCAGAAACAGCAACACGCAAAATAGAACTTTCAATTGTTTGCATAATCTACTCCCAAACTTTTTCTCTCTCAAAAATAGCACTCAAATAGTGCTATTGTCAATTTGAGCTCAAAATACAAGATTTTTTGCAATTCTTTCTTTTATTCAATCAAATTATTGCAGAAAAATTATATTTAAATTTTCAAAAAATGATATAGTACCGCGCTTTTCAGATAACATTTTAATCTAAAGATTATTTTAAAGCATTTTTACTAAAAGAAGCTAAATTTATTAGAAAAATTTACTCAGATATATTATAATTAATTTGTTCCCGAGAATTATATAAAAAGTTTTTGGAACAAGTTAATAAAAAGGGCACCCCAAGAAATTGGGATGCTTTTTTATATATTATATTTCGTAATTAATGCGATCACGTGAAGCTTCGGTTAGGTCTGCAGAAACCGGTGCAACAAATGAGCCATCATCTGGCAATTCAATATCACTTACCTTGCTGACCTTGGGCAATACTGCTTTATTATAAAGACGGCTGGCAAGTGTGTCAGCAGCCATTTTCATTGACTCACGCAAGCCTTGCCCTTCAGTTATTCCACCTTTAACATCAGGGAAACTGATTACATATATATCATTTTCCAGTGGTTTAAAAATAGCTGGATACGTCACAACTTTATGGTTCATCCTAAACCTCCTCGTTTTGCTCTTTCCTTCTACCATAATATACCCAAATTGCCAAAAAGAAGAAATAATTATTAAAAAATTATTTTTTAAAACAAAAAAGTGTTGATTTTTATAATCTTTGTACTGAGATCCAACACTTTTTTATATTTTATTATTTATTATTTTTAAATAGTCTCCATCCACTCAATAGAACCGTAATCAAACAAATTACCATTGAAATAATAAAAACTACATGCATACCATAAATAAAAATTTCGGGTTGTTTGGGCAAATAAGCTGTTACTCTCGCCCCTTTTGCTTTGCTCATTGCAGCAAATAATACCGTCGTAGCACTGGATATACCAATGACCATTCCAAGATTTCGAGAAAGTGAATTAATACTGCCTGCAATGCCTAAATCTTTTTGTTCGACCGAGCTCATAACTAAAGAATTATTTGGTGAGCTAAATATGCCACTGCCCAATCCCATAATTGCAATACTAATTATGAATAACCACATAGGTGAGTTCAAGTTGCACAGTGTATAACCAATCTGACTGATTAACAATAGCAATAGGCCAATAAAAGTAATCAATTTTGGACCAATTTTATCAGAAATAGAGCCAGCAACTGGGGCAGCAAATAGTTGAACTACAGGTAGTATCATTAAGATCAAGCCTGTTTTTCCCGGAGACAAGTGACGAGCATTTTCCAAATAAAAAGGAGTAACCACATTAAAGAAAAAGTTAGTAATAAAAATTAATAGTGCACAAAGCAGACTAACTGAAAAATCTGGATTTTTAAATAATTTAAATTGCAATAATGGGTTTACTACATGATTCTCAACGTAAACAAACCAGATAAAACTGACCAGGCCTACTAGCAACATTAATAAAACCGGTAAGGAACCAAACCCTAGCTGTTGCCCTAAAAAAACACCGCCGAACAAAGTAATCATAGCTAAAGCAAAGCTGAAAGAACCGGCCTTATCTAAAGCAGATTTAGTAAAAGTAATGTCCTTAGGCAGGAATATAGCCCCAATTATTGCAGCTATCAGACCGACAGGAACATTTAACCAAAAAATATAAGACCACGAAAGGTGACTTAAAATTAAGCCACCAAGTCCAGGACCGGCAATGGAACCCAGAGCAACAAAAGAGCCGATTGTACCTAATGCCTTCCCCCTTTCAGTAGCCGGAAAAATTTCAGTAATGATTCCATTATTAGTAGCCATGGTCATGGCAGCACCAAAAGCCTGCAGTGCCCTGGCCACTAATAAAAACATTAAATTAATTCTAATTCCTGATAAAAACGAACCGGCAACAAAGAATATGGCTCCTAAGCGAAAAACCTTTATTTTGCCGTATGTGTCACTTAATTTGCCAAAAAATAAAATAAAGCTGCAAACTACAATCAAATAGAGCGAAACTACCCATTCAGATTGACTCATCGGAATATGTAAGTCCTTACTGATCACTGGCAAAGCAATATTAACAATCGTACCGTCTAGGGTTGACATAAATGTAAACAGACCCACAGCAACTAATATCCACCAGCGATTTTTTTGTACCTTTTGATTAGATTGATAGCTTAATGTTTGTGCCATTTTAATATACTCTCCATTTCAAAATTAGTTAGGTACCTTAATAGATTGAATTATACACCTTTTTTTCTATCTGCCAAGTATAAAAGCGACCAATATTTATGTAGTCGCCTTTCCTGATTTGCAGGTGAATATTTAAGTAATCTAAATTTGTAAAAGTAATTTACGAACTTCTTGTAGACTATGAGCACTAAGTAAATGCTTGACATTATTTAGCCTCTTTCTAGATGTAATCGTTTTTAACCAATATTCAAGCACGATGACTGAATAAGCAAAAGTCAAGGTTATCTATTATTTCTGGTGCAATCAGTTAACTAGAGATTTGGGCAACAAAAAAGCGCATTTTTTGAAATGTGCTTTTTTTACTTTTGATGATTTAGCTTTTCTTTAAATATAGACTGCTTATATTTTAACTATTAATCATTATTATTATCAAGATAATTTATATATTACTGGCAAGTCCATCAAAAGCAACAATTTGTAATATCATTATCAAAAGGCTAATTATTTATTTTTTAACTTTACTTCTTCTTTTTGGTAAACAAAGCGATTTGTATTAAAATTAAACTATCATACACGCGAAAGAAGCACGAAACATGAGGATTAATAATTTTTAATTTTTTTGAGAAATACCACTTAATAAATTTATTTACAGAAAGAGAAATAAATGATTGAAAATACTCCACGTAAAACAAAAGCATTTATTGCTGGAGCCAATTTAAATGATCCTAATTTTGACTACTACATGAGTGAACTGGCTAACCTTACAGAAGCTGCAAACATGGAGGTTGTAGGACAAGCTCGACAAAATGAGGAACATATAATAGCTGGCACTTATTTTGGCTTAGGAAAAATCAATGAAATTAAGGATATGGCACACGGTTTAAAAGCAAAGGTTCTAGTACTCAATGATGAATTGACGCCAGTTCAAATTCGGAACTTAGAGAAATTAACTAAATTACGAGTAATTGACCGTACCGAATTAATTTTAGAAATATTTTCAAGTAGAGCACGCACTAAGCAAGCAAAACTGCAGGTTCAACTGGCACGCTTGCAGTATGAATTGCCACGATTGCACCCATCAGAAAATACCTTAGACCAGCAACGCGGTAATGGTAGCTCAACAGGCGGTGGCTTTGCCAACCGTGGTGCTGGTGAATCCAAACTGGAATTGAACCGGCGCACTATTGGTAAACAAATTTCTATTATAAAAAGGGAATTGCAAGCAATTGATAAGCAGGAACAAATAAAAGCCAAAAGGCGTAATCAAAACCATATTCCAAAAGTAGCACTTGTTGGTTATACCAATGCCGGCAAATCAACCACAATGAATGGACTGCTAAAAGAATTTTCTAAACATAGCGATAAACAAGTTTTTGTGAAAAATATGTTATTTGCCACATTAGATACAAACGTACGCAGAATAGACTTAGAAAATAATTTTAGTTTTATTCTTTTAGACACAGTTGGTTTTATTTCTAAATTACCTCATAATTTGATTGAATCTTTTAAAGCTACTTTGCAAGAAGTTAAAGATGCCGACTTATTAATAAATGTTGTTGATGCTTCAGATCCTAACATGATCCAGATGATTCGCACCACACAAAATGTGCTCGATGAAATTGGTGTCAAAAACACTCCAATAATAACTGCCTATAACAAGGCTGACAAGTCGGAACGTAATTATCCCCAAATTGAAGGCAGCGGCATTTTATATTCTGCAGTTGACACTAAATCTATTGAAACCCTCGCTGATTTAATAACAAAACGAATTTTTACCAATTATAAAAAAATCAATTTGTTATTGCCTTTATCCGCAGGAAAGATTTTATCCTATTTACATGAAAATGCCCAAGTATTAACAGAGACATATCAAAATGATGGTGTTCATATTGCTGTGCGGCTCTCACCTAGAGAACAAGCACAATTGGCCAGTTATATTGTCTAGACGAAAATAAACGATAGAAAACTAACACTAATAAAAAAGATTCTCACTTCAATATTGATATGACCCCCAAATTTAGGACAAATTTGGGGGTTATTTTTATGTCTAAATTATCTAAACAAGATAAAATTGAAA
>NZ_BPPA01000001.1 GCF_019972815.1 Lactobacillus huangpiensis | reverse complement strand
AAAGGACTAACTCCGCTTGAATATCGGCAATTAGTCCTTAGTTAGCAGCTAATATAAAGTGTCCTAATTTTAGGGTTTACATCATATGAGAATCTTTTATTTTAATATAAATTGATTTTAGAAAATCATATTGAAATCAATTTAATCATAAACTTTGCTTGTAAATTAGAGAAGAACACGTTTTGCTACACAAGGATAAAAATATGAGCTGATTGTTTGTAATACAACACCTTGTTCCGGTGTTGCAGCACTGACATACTGATTATTTCCAACATAAATGCCAACATGATAAGGCGCCTCTGTCGAACCCCAATATAATAAATCTCCGGGTTGTAATTGATTCATTGACACCGTTTGCCCAACCTTCACTTGATCAGTCGTTACACGAGGTAATTTCACACCACCAACTTGATTATAAACATATTGCACCAGACCAGAGCAATCATAGCTATCTGGTCCATTGCCACCCCAGACATAACTTTTGCCTAATTGACTTTCAGCTAAATTGACTACAGCCTGTGCACGTCTTGAAGTATCGCTTGAAGAATTATTAGAAACAGTTTTATTACCTAAATTAATTGGATTTACGGTAGTTTTATTACTCTTCTTTTTAATAACATTATTTAAACTAGGAACAACTACTTTTTGTTTTTGAACCTTTTGCTTTTTTGGTACTTTTAATGCCTTTTTAGGCTTTATTTTTTTATCTTTCTTTTTTGTGGCAACAGATTTTACTTGTTCACGAGCAGTTTTAGCATCAGATTTTTCTTCTAGATCTTCAGTATAGCGTGCTTCAATCCACTCACTGTCACCAATCATATACCATAGCTTACCTTTGCGGTCCACTGCAGTTTTAGCAACATTCCACTTACTTTTATTTTTAGCACGAAAACTTATTAGTTGTCCCCCCTCAAAATTAGTCCATATCTTGACATCTTTATTTGGTAAACAACTAATTTGAATCCTCTTGACTGGGACTTTTAATGTAGCAGCATCCACAGCTTTCTGCGGTGAAGCCACACCAATTCCGGTAAGAGTCAATGCCGCGGCAAGACCCATTTTCCAAAAATTACGCTTCATCAAATCAGCTCTCCTTCAATAGCTTAATGTGATCAAAAATTAGTATTCAATTTTATTTTAAACGCTTCAGATTTTTAATCAAGTTACACCAATCAATTAGCAATAAAAAAACACTTAGAAGATTTTCTAAGTGTTTTAAATTTCAAACTTATTCTTATTCAAGAACACGTTTTGCAACTGATGGATAGAAATATGAACTTAAATTTTCTTTTACAACCCCTTGAGCTGGAGTAGCAGCATGTACATATTGATTGTCACCAACATAGATACCTACATGATATGGAGCTGTTGATGAACCCCAAAATAGAAGGTCACCGGGCTTTAAGTTTTGCATTGAAACTTTCTTGCCCTGCTTAACTTGTGAGTAAGTTGTACGACTCAAGTTTACTCCAGTAGCTTTGCTGTAAACATATTGAGCTAAACCTGAACAATCAAAACCTTGAGGGCCGTTTCCGCCCCACGCGTATGATTTTCCAACTTCAGCGTTTGCCAAATCAACAACTTTTTCTGCCTCTTTTACACTTTTTTTCTTGATAGCTCTAGCTTGAACCTTTGCTATTTTAACTCCTGGCTTGACAGTATAACGAGCTTGAATCCATTGATTTTCACCAATCTGATACCAAGTATTTCCCTTTTTATCAATCGCAGTGCTTAAAATGCTCACTTTTTTACCGTGCTTAATTCTTTTACCAGTAAAAGTAGGATTTTCATAATTATCCCACACATTAATGCCATATCCAGGAACATAATTGATTTTTAACTTGTTTGTAGAAGCCTTAACATTAGTAGCAGCAGAACTCGTATTTACTGCATTTGCAATGCCAAATCCAGTAACGGTCAAAGCAGCAGCAGTAGTAAATTTAACTAAATTACTTTTAACTTTCAAAATCAAAATCCCCCCGTATTTGCATTAAATATTTTTAAATTAAGTTCTATTTCTACGTGACAAAATCAATTTTACTCGCATATTGTTACAATAAGGTTACAATAATAATACCGGTAAGTAAAAAAGCCCTTTCATCTTTATTTTGCCTGAAAGGGCAAACCTACTTTTTTAAAATTTTAAATCTAGAATCAGAGCTTAATTAATCTAGTATACGTTTAGCAGCTGAAGGATAGAAATATGCACTAAGTGATTGCTTTAAAACACCCTGACTTGGGGTAGCTGCATGAACAAATTGGTTATCTCCAACATAAATGCCAACATGATAAGGTTCAATAGAAGAACCCCAGAAAAGCAAATCACCTTTCTTTAACTTTTTTAATGAAACTTTTTTACCCTGTGCTACTTGAGAATAAGTGCTTCTTGGTAAAGTTTTATTTCCAGCTTTTTTATACACATATTGTACTAAACCGGAACAATCAAAAGAGTAAGGACCTGTGGCTCCGTATACATAGCCTTTACCTACCTGTTTTTTGGCTAATTTAGCTACAGCTGTTCGCTTTTTGGTTACACTACTGGCACTGACATCGTTTGCAGTGGCAGCACTAACTACCGTTACACTAGTTGCACTAGTGAAAAACAAAGCAATGAAAGTTATTAACTTAAATAATCTCTTTGAGTGTCTGTGTTTCAAAATTAAACTCTTTTCTAGTTCATATACAAAAATCGTTCGTAATTCCAACAAATGATAAGTAGAAATCATTCGCCATATTTCTTCGACATTTTCTATAATACTCATTTAATGTTACACATTTGTTTCAAACGAGCTACAAAACGTTAAGAATTTTATTTTGAAACGGATATTTTTTTACAAAAGTAATTTAATTAGTTCGGCGAGTTTCTAAGACTTGTAACAATGGTAAGGAGTTCTTTTTCAGTCTGCTGCCAGTTGTCATTAATTAATATGTGAGCATTTTTTTTCAAGTTATCAGGTAGCACATTTAGCTCGCTACCGCTTAGCCGTTCCTTAATTTTATACGGATCATCGCCTCTTTTAAGTAAACGCTCAGCAAGCATCTCTTTAGAGCTGGTAGTAATATATAAAAAATAAACTTGCTTATTGATTGCAGCCAAATATGAAGCAGCTCCCTTAATATCAACAATCAAGGATACTATATCATGGTCCAGCCAGGCTTTCTCTAATGCTTCTCTGCTCGAGCCATATTGATATGAGCCATATTTAACGTGCTCAAAAAAATGCAGTTTTTTAAAACTGTCGTTAGTTTCAAAATGATAAGAACTCTCGGGACTTTCTCCTGGTCTAATTGGCCTGGTAGTATGAGTCAAGACTCTGGGAATATCAAACTTATTTGCTAAGTATTCTGAAACAGTAGTTTTGCCTGCACCACTGGGGCCAGCAATTAAAATTAATTTTTGCAAAATCCAGGCTTCCTTTACTTGAAAACAATTCGCTTTTATAATAATATCTTTCTATTATAATGAAACATGGGTAAGAGAGGAAGTAAAACTTATTATGAAAAAAGCAGATGTGAAAGCAGATGACATTCTTAGCGCTAAATCTGAAGAAGAACTGACTAAACCTTTTTTAGGTAAAGTAGAAAAAATTTACGAAAATTCTGCCCTGCTAAAAATCATTGATTTTGATCCTGCTGACAGAACTGCAGTTAGTGATCTTAATCAAAAAATTGTAGTGAATTTTAAAAACTTGAAAAGCATTCCTAAAAAGAAGATCAAAGAAATTCAAGCATTGGCCAAAAGTGATGTTAAAGTAGAAAAAATTAAAAAAGCTGCCAAAGAAAAAGCAAATACTGACAAGAAAAAAGATTAATAGCTATTTTTTAATTAAGAAACAGTGAATAAAGATTCACTGCTCTTTTTTTTTGCTGCGTTTTTGCCTAAAATTAAACCATGAAAATATTTATAATATGGAGAAAAAAGTGAAAGAAAAAGCAAGAACTGTCTTATTTTGGTTCATTTTAATACAACCGTTTTTAGATTTATATTGGTTTTACCATGGTACTCTGGCCAATATTTTACCATTTACTTTGCCCACAATTATCCGTATTTTGGCTGTGGCTGTACTGGTTTGTCTTTACTTTAGCTCGAAAAATTCCTGGCAGAAACTATCACAGGAAAAATTGTTACTATTTTATATTGTTCTTTTAGCCATCTATTCAGCACTTCATTTAGTGCACGTGCAGCACTTTACCAGTGTCAGCCCCAACAATTACGGCTATACTGCGAGCGGGGAAATCTTTTATTTGATTAGAATGATACTGCCTTTAACAGTTCTTTATTTGACTAATGAATTAGACTTTGATCAAAAACAATTGCAACTTGTGATTGAGGGTATTTCAGGACTTTTTTCAGGCACTATAGTTCTTTCCAACCTTTTTGTCATATCCCTTAAATCATATGAAACGGGAACCATCAGCGCCAACATTTTTGAATGGTTCTTTAATCCTAATATTGGTTATTCCCATATGGCTTCTAAAGGTTTCTTCAACTTTACTAATATGATCTCGGCAGTCTTGTTTATGCTGCTGCCCCTTATGCTGTATTACCTTTTTACTTCATTTAGCTGGCATACGGTTTTGCTAAATGTTGTGCAGGCTCTGGCAATGATCGAGATTGGTACTAAAGTAGCAGCAATTGGCCTTATTTGCGGCATAATAATTGGTCTTATCCTGTTTGGTCTACATAAATATCTAATTAAAGATGTGAAAAAAGGCGGCAAGGCATTTTTAGTTGCAGTCTTGATCGAAGTAGGATCTCTCGTAATCCTGCCTTTTGGCCCGGCAATTCAACGTTACAATTATGAAATTTATTTAGCCAAACAATCTGACCACGACTTAACTGATGAAAAAAAGGAGCTGGCTGCGGGTCTGCAAAAGTATCCTAGTGGTGAAAAAAGAGCGGATTTTTTACGTTACTTCATTAAGAAAAATTATCAGGAATATGCTCTTAATCCTAAGTTTGTGTTCAAAAGTTATCCGTATCAGTATGATCCTGAATTTTGGCTCAAAATTATGAATGAACCGGGTCAAGCGCGAATGGAAAACCGCCATATTGAAAAGGCAATGCTTGATCAAGTAGTCAAAACCAATAACAACAAGCTAGACAAATTTTTGGGTATTTCGTATATTCGAGAAAACAACATCTTTAATTTAGAGCGTGATTTTACTGCTCAAATATATTCTTTAGGCTGGCTCGGAATGTTACTTTTTGTCGGACCATACTTGGCAGTACTAATTTATGGAGCATACAGGTGGCTAAGATATAAGACAGCACGTACTTATTTAGTCAGTTCTTTATTAGTTTCCAGCAGCTTCATCTTACTGGCCGCTTTTTCCTCTGGTAATGTAGTCGACTTCTTAACAGCGAGCTTTATTCTCGCTTTTGTCGAGGGAAATCTCCTGGTTCAAGTTCGTAAAAAGGAAGCAGTACAATACAAAATTGCAAATTTATCATAAGATTCAATTTTAATTAAGGGGCTCATGTCGCTATCGGACTCGGTCCCCTTTATTTTTACCTTTATTAACTTTTTTGACCATTAGAAAACCCCGAAATTTATCCAATTTCGGGGTTTAAACTAAGTTAGTTGCTTAAATTTTATTCTTTATTCATTGTATCTGCTAATTCTTTAAACCATAAAGCACTCCTTTTAACATAACGCTTCTGAGTTTTGAAATCTACATAAAATAGACCATAACGTTTGTTGTAGCCATTTGCCCAGGAAAATTGATCTTGCAAAGACCATACAAAGTAGCCTTGGACATTCACTCCTTCACTGCGAGCTTTTAAAAGGGCAGCGACATGTTGATCAATGAAATCAATTCTTGGAGTATCATCAATAATCTTATCTGGGCTAACAAATTTATCCTTATAACCTAAACCATTTTCAGTCACATAAATTGTCTTGCAGTTAGGATAATCATGACTGATACGTTTTAATGTGTCATAGAGACCCTGTGGGAAAATATTCCAGTCCCAATCAGTTGTCGGTACCCCTGGCTTTTTGACAGTTTCTCCTACTCCCTTAAACTTAAAGGAAGAAGTACCTTTGTCACCAGTACCGTTAAAGTGGTTTTCACTTTCGCCATGATACGCTTTAATAAACTGATTTTGATAATAATTTAAACCAAAAATATCATTTTGTGATGCAGCTTTAGCGAGAATATCCAAGTCACCGTCTTGAATATCCAAATGAGCATCATTTAACTGCAATATTTCATTAATTGATGCCATGGTATCGTCTGAGTAATAGCCTAAGAACGTCCCGTCAAGCAAAAATTTATTCAAAAACGCATCTTGCAATTTAGCTGCATGTTTATCTTCGGTGCTGGTTGATATTGGATATACTGGTTGAATAACATGAATTAGACCAATTCTACCTGGTAAACCCATCTCTTTATATAAATTAACCACTCTGGCATGTGCCACTAACTCGTTATGTTCAGCCTGAATTGCACTAGTAACGTCAAAATGATGGTTTGGTGGAAAAGTACCGGCAATGTACTGTGAATATGCTAAAGAAATTAGTTCATTAATTGTAAACCAAT
The DNA here is from genome assembly GCF_019972815.1 of Lactobacillus huangpiensis. Taxonomy (GTDB): domain Bacteria; phylum Bacillota; class Bacilli; order Lactobacillales; family Lactobacillaceae; genus Lactobacillus; species Lactobacillus huangpiensis. The sequence goes on along the minus strand of NZ_BPPA01000001.1, from coordinate 398,733 downwards.
TTTTTACTTCTTTAAATTCATTAAAGCAAAACTTGGCATAGTCCACAAAGTAATCAATATTCTTGCGGTTTAACCAGTCACCATTATCAAATAAAGTTTTAGGACTATCAAAATGATGTAGGCTAACGTAAGGTTCAATACCATTATCAAGACATTCTTTGAACAATTTATGATAATATTCCACACCCTTTTGATTTACTTGACCGTAACCCTCAGGAAAGATTCTGGTCCAAGCAATTGAAACGCGCACAGCATTTAAACCATATTTTTTGGCAAGCCCAATATCTTCTGGATACCGGTTGTAAAAGTCGCTAGCAGGATCTGGTGAAAACCTACCCTGTTTTTTAAGGTAATCATCCCACATCGTTTTGCCTTTACCGTCAACTTTAGTGCTACCTTCAACTTGATAAGCGGCAGTGGCACCACCCCACACGAAATCATGAGGCAATTTTTGTACTCTATTTAATAAAGCCATTTTATTCTCCTTTATTCTGAAATATTAGCAATTATGAGATCTAGACACTTGTCAGCATGTTGTGTCATATCTATATATTGCTTACCAGTAGTCGTAATCATTTTAGCGTTATTCTTATCACATTCCTTTTTCAGTTCATCTTTCATTGCATTCATTTGCGGTGCCAAAATAACGATATCCATTCCTGAAAGCAAGTCATGGTGAGCACCAAATGAAGTGGCCGCTACTGCTAATGGAAGATCGTTTTCAGCAGCTAACTTGTTTAACGCTTTTGCTAAAATACCACTGGTACCACCACCAGCACAAAGAACCAAAACATTTAGGTTCTTGCCATCTTTTGTTTTTGCTAAAGGAATCTTGCTTGCGCTTGCAACATTATTTTCTGGTCCTGAACTACTTGAATTATCTGTTTCCGCATTATTAGCATTAGTTTCTGTTTGAGTTTCATTAGTCGCAGTACTTGCGCCAGCATTTTCTTTTACTGCTTCTTCGGCACATTTTTGGATGTCATAAGCTTTAAAGAACGGGTAGTACATTACAACATCTACAACTAAAAGCAAAATTGCCAAAATAATTGAACCAACTGAGAATCCAGTACCCATTATTAATCCAAGTGTTCCTGGCGTAGTCCAAGGAAGGTTATAGATAAAACCAGGCATATGGAAGAAATCAACAAATATCTTGAAAAGCCAGACGTTGGCAATTGGTGTCAAAATGAAGGGGATAAAGAAGACCGGATTCAAAATTAATGGCGCTCCAAATAAAATCGGTTCATTGACCCCGAATAGTACTGGAATTGAAGCAGCTCGACCAACCGCTTTTAATTCCTTGGACTTAGACATGAAAGCAAACATTAATGTAATAACTAAAGTAGCACCTGTACCACCCAAAGTAGCAACAAAGTATTGCGTACCTTGAGCTAAAATTCTGTTGGCGCCAGCAATATTACCAGCTTTCCAAGCCGACAAGTTTAATTCAACATTGCTTAAATAAATAGCAGTGACTGCCGGTTCAACAATTGATGGTCCCTGAATTCCGATGAACCAGAAGAAAGCCATCGCACCATATACTATTGCCAAGCCAAAATACCCGTCTGCTGCGGTAAATAAAGGTGATAAAACCTGAATGATCCAAGCAGCTAGATTGGTACCAGTCATAGCTCTAAAAGCTAACGAAAAAATCCAGAAGAAAAATGTACTTATTGCAAAAGGAATAATATTTTTAAAAGCTCCTGCAATATTTTGAGGTACTGCATCTGGTAATTTAATTGTGATGTTATGCTTAAAACATTGATAGTAGACGTTAGGCACTATAAATGCTACTAAGAAAGCACAAATTAAGCCTTTAGTACCAATCATTGCAACTGCAAAATACAGATTATTCATTTTATCAGTTAAAGTGTCAACAGCAACTAAGACAAAAGAAACCTGAGCAGTAAACTGCACACCTACTGTTGGAATCTGGTCTGTTTTGGGCAAGTCTAGATTAAATGAATCAGTTAAAGCCTTGGCAACCGATGAAGAAGCCATCAAGGCTAAAACGCCCATTGACATGTTGTAAAACATGTTTAAAGCATTAGCCACTTTAGTGGGCCAGGCAAAGTGCCAAATTAAAGGAACATTTGCTATTAATAAAAAGATACTTGAAAAGATAATGATTGGCATTAAAGCTATAAAGCCATCTCTTACCGCACGCAAATATTTATTGGCAGCGACTTTTTGAAAAAACGGCTGCGCTTTTTCTATTTGCCTAATTACAGCATTCATTTTTAAACCTCTTTCTTAATTACTTATTTTTTAGTTCATTCAATTCTTTTAAAGCGGAATTATACTTTTCATATAAATCGATAAAATACTTTGCTTCATCTCTAAGCAGCATTGTAGTCATTAATGTGTCTTGCCCGTGAGACATAATGAATGTAGTCTCCATTTCTTCACCACTGGCTTCTTTACTCATTAATTTTGTTTGTGCATTATGAGCATCATTTAGTGAACTATCTGCACTTTTGACCAATTCTCTGGCTTTATCGTAGTTGCCACCTCTAGCTTCATCTAAAGCATTGATTATTGCAGTCTTGGCGTCACCTGCATAAGCAACTATTTCAAAACCAGCCATTGAAATTTCTTCTTTGGTTACCATATTTTTACTCCTTTTCTTCTTGTCCTAATATTTGATGAATATGAATGATAAAATACACTCTTTCCGCATCAGAAGGATGAAAATCAAATTCACCGTCTAACGCCTGAAAGATTTCCTGAGTTATTTGATACGAACGTGGATAAGCTTTGATCATGTCACATTCAATCTTTTTATCAATAGATTCATTTTTTTCTGGTGGGCGCCAAAGCCTTTTAGCCAGATACTGCAGATGAATCAGAAACCGCCTGAAACTATCCCTATTTTTGCTGTTTTGATAAACATTATTGTTGTCTAATACATTGAGTACAACGTTAATTAATTTGGAAGTGTCAAAAATATATTTTGATTTGCCTTCATGCTTTGCAATGCCATTAGGAATCTTGCTATTGATAAAATGAAGGGCTATACTTTTAACCTCAGAATTTGGAAACTCAACGCCTAACTTGTTGTTAATAATTACAAGTGCTTCTTTTGCTATTTGATATTCTTCAGGATACTTTGCGCTTAAATCTGGGATCTCATTTTCTTGGTACCTTCCTGTTAAAAGCAATTTATAAGCTCCATTTATATGTTCACTTAATGTTAAATAAATCGAATCATAAACTTCGAAATGATAATTTATTCTTGCATTTTCAATAACTGCAAAAACTGCTGCAATTATGTCTGCCGGAATATTATGAAATAAATAATCAAACGATTCTTTATCTTTCTTATTATCTAAATAAAAAATCTTCTGAATTTTACTAGAATCAACATGTCTGTTTTTTCCTTGTTCAAATCCCACTCCCTTACCGAAAACAATTGCTTCTTGTCCTTTCCCAACATCAACTAAAATGCTGTTATTATTAAAAATTTTTTTAAGGCGCATATCTTTGTTCCTTTTTTACGAAAAAAAAAGAGACTACTAGCAATAGCCGATGAATAATATAAAATTCACCAGTTTTACTAGTAGTCTCGCCTAATTTGATAGTAACAATCTACTTAAATTTTCAATGTAAATAAAGCATAGCACACTTTTAAAATTATGCAAACGCTTTATTTAAATTAATTTTATTTCTCTTTGATAAATGATGAATCCGGAATCCTAATTAAATAGTAGCGCGTCGCGTTGTGTCCAGCATGCATTCCGATGCCATTCTGCCACACCTTTTTATAATCAGCCGTATAAATTGCAACATAAGCACGTTGATACTTACGATCCATTTTCTGTAGTTCTTTTTTATCATACGGAATTTTTGCGGCATTAAGATCTAAGGGACTTTTGCCATATGCAACAGTGGCAAAATCGCTGGATACTTTGATCTTCTTACCTGGTCTATAGTAGGTAAAAGTCTGAGTACTAATTCTTTTCTTTTTCGAATTAATCGTAACATAACTTGAATTGCCTTCCCCAGTGTTCATGACAATAGGCTCATAAGTAATATGCGACGTGATTTTACTTGTATCTTCAAGGTCAGGATTATCCAGCATAGTTTTGTTAAACAACCATACAATACCTACTATTAAAGCAACCACTTCGATAATATCGATTAAAAAATTTGGCCAGCTAAACTGCCTGTGCTTCTTGATAATCATAGTAATTCGGCGTTTACGAATATTTTGCACAACAAAAACTAAATAAAGAATAACAATTACCCATAACAAAACTCCAAGTAGATTCCAGCTAACCATAATGGACCTCCTGCTTCTTTTTCCATTATATTGTAAAAAGTATCTTTTGAATAGCTGAGCTTAAAAATAGTATTATTAACGCAACAATTAAAAAACTTTTACCTGTTAAAAATTGAGTATTTTTATTTAGTCTTTTTAGTAGTTTTCTTAGTTTTTGCAGTATTTTTAGTGGCAGGCTTTTTTTTGGCCGAAGCTGAAGGCTTTTGATATTCACGGATCTGCTTAATTTTTTCCTGCATTGCATCTGACAGTCTATCTACAATTTCTGCTTGATCTTGTTCAATCTCTTCTTCTGTTGCTATCTGATCAATTCTAAACCCTGATGCATTCAAATATTCTGATTGTGTCTCAAAATATATAGCAACAGGATAATCTTTACCATCTTCGAAGAAATTAGCAATCTTTTTGTAATTGCTATAAGGCAAATTAATGATATTGATTTCCAAAGCAAAGACAACAGGCCTCTGTCCGCTTATTTCAAGTGCAACATGGCTTAATGAACTATGTTTAAGTGCTGCTCTGGTTTCCTTAACTAATTTAGTCGCCAGCTCATGCATTCTAGCTTTTGACTTGCTAATGTCTGCATATTTAACAGTCTCTAAGTCTTCAATATAATCTTGTTTTTCTATTTTTGCAGTTAAATCTTTTAAGCTTATTTTCAAATTAAAAACCCTTATCTAAATTTATTAATTTTTATCAGTCTTTTATACGATACTCAAATTTTTGTTTAAAAACAATTTTTTTATTTCTTTTAAAAATATTTTTAAAAAAACACTTTTGCTAGTCAAAGTTAATTTAAAATATCTAAAAACCGTTTTTATTCATAGAAAACCACTATTAAAGCAGAATTTTTGCTAATATTAAATAACACTTTGCTCTATAAAATTTTAAAAAAGCGTTTTTATAAAATATTATTTAAAAAACTTGGCCTTATCTACTTTACAAGCGTTTTCACATAGAGTAAATTTAACATGTAACTAAAAATTTTTCACTAAATTTTTTAACTGAAAGGTAGACGAATATGTCAGATAAAGTTTACACAGATTATTTCTATAATTCCGAAGATTTTGATAAAAATCACGAAATGGGATACAAGGATCTTCACATTCCTGAAGGTGTTGAAGCTCAACCTTTAATTGTTCCACCAGTATTAGAGCCTGATAAACAAGAAAACAATGATGTTTGGTACACAATTGAGTCCCAAGAAGGTGACTTCCAATTTTTGCCAGGTAAAAAGACTCATACTTGGGGCTACAACTTCCCAGTTCTTGGTAAAACTATGGTTTTGACCAGAGGTCAACACGTTCACGTAACTTTGAAGAACAGCTTGCCAGAATTAACTACATACCACTGGCATGGTATGGAAGTTCAAGGTCCTGGTAACGATGGTGCTTGCCACTCACCAGTTTATCCAGGTGAAGAAAAGCATATTGACTTTACTATTAAACAACCAGCTGCCTTGACATGGCTTCACGCTCACCCATGTCCATCAACCGCTATGCAAGTATGGATGGGGCTAGCAATGGGTGTCGTTATTACTGATGCAAATGAAGCTAAGTTGCCAATTCCTAAGACTTACGGCAAGGACGAGTTCCCAATTATTTTACAAGACCGTATTTTCCATGAAGATAATCAATTTGACTACAAGGCAGACTACAATGCAATGGGTATCTTCGGTGATACTCCAATTATCAACGGTGTCGTTCGTCCATACGTTGATGTTACTACCCAAAAAGTTCGTTTAATCTTCTTAGGTGGTTCCAACCGTCGTGAATGGCGTCTGCACTTTAGCGATGATTTGGTAATGACTCAAATCGGTGGTGATGACTCATTCTTAGAGCATCCAGTTAAATTGACTAAGGTTTTAATTGGACCAGGTGAGCGTCAACAAGTAGTTGTCGACTTTGGTAACTATAAAGATGGCGATGTTGTCAATCTTTACACTGACGACTTCAAGTTGGTTGAATTTAGAATTCACAGCTATGAAAAAGATGACAGCGTAATTCCTGACACATTGTTCAAACCATACGATCCAGTCGTTAACCCTAACTCACCAGTTCCTCATGTTACTATGGATAACCACAACATGATTAACGGCAAGTTGTTCTCAATGGACAGAATTGACATGAAGCAGGAATTAATGAATGCTGAATACTGGGATGTAACTAACACTAACGATAAAGTTAACGGTATGTTGCACCCATTCCACATTCACGGTGCCCACTTCTTGGTTGTTTCTCGTGACGGTAAAGATCCTTATCCAAATGAAAGAGGCGTATACAAGGACACTATTGAAGTGGCTCCTCAAGAAACAGTTCGCTTGAAGGTTTACTTCCAAAACACAGGTGTCTTCATGTACCACTGCCACATTATTGAACACGAAGACGCTGGTATGATGGCTCAAATTCAAATAGTTGATCCAAAAGAACCAGACAAGAAATATCATTTGATGGACATGGAAACTTTGACTAAGGCATTTGCTGAAGAAAGAGGAGTACCTGAAGACGAAGTCTTCTGCCCAGGAATGGACGTTGAAGGTATGGCAGTTAAAGGTGAAGATCACAGTCTTGATGCTTTATCAAGCGCAACTCACCACTAATTACCGCTTTCAATAAAGAAAAAATAAAATTTAGCAAAATCGCTCAAATTAATGAGCGATTTTTTGCTTTTAATAATCATCCTATGTTTAAATAGCTTTATGAAAAAGAAAAGATTTTCCTTTAAAGCTATTTTGATATTACTATTGGGTGTTTTTTTTCTAGGCTTAGTCTTTACAATTTTTAATTCTACAGGTGTTAAAGACCGCTATGACTGGTTAACCTTAAAATCATCCCAGAAGTTAGATGTTCCTTTAGAAAATCAGTATCCAGATTTGCCCAACGGCTGCGAAGTGACTTCTCTTTCGATGCTTTTGCGCTATTATGGTGTTAAAGTTAATAAATTCGATCTCTCAGAGAATATTAAGCACGTTTGTTCATATACCGATGATGGCAAATATCGCGGCAATCCTCATGTTGGCTTCGTTGGCTATATGAGTCAGGCTAATGCTGGCTGGTGCGTTTATAATGAACCGCTAGAGCAAGTCGGACTAAAGTACACTAACCGTATTAAGAATTTCACGAATCATGATTTCATCCAAGTAATAAAATTGGTTTCTGATGGTCATCCAGTTCTAATTATTACTACCACCAATTTTAATCATGTTGGCGACATGCAAACGTGGCAAACAGCTCAAGGTGAAGTACACGTGACACCGTCTTCACACGCTTGTGTTATTACCGGCTTTGATAAAAAGTCACGAATCGTTTATGTTAATGATCCCTTTGGTCATAAAAACAAAGCAATACCTTGGAAAAACCTGGAAAAAAGTTATAATCAGCAAGGCAAACAAGCATTATATCTAAAATAAAAAAGAGCAGATTCAATTAAGAATCTGCTCTTTTTCAAATCGAGGCCCGTTAAAATTAACAGGTGACTACTTCTGTTCACATCAGGTTGGTCAACCACCAGCACTTCCCGTGCCTGCCACTTAAGGCGGGTGTCCTCACACAAATACGCATCTCGCGTTTTTGTCGACTCGCATTAATTATTATACTTATCTGAGTGACGTTTGTAAAATTTTTTTATTCTGAAGAAAATTTCCACACACATATTTGATAAGAGCATCCCTAAAGCAATTGACCCTGTGACAATTATTACTCTTAAAACTGCATCATTTGCACCCCTAAGGTTGCCGGATGTCAATTCACGCACAGCCTGATATGCTGGAACACCTGGCACTAAAGGTACAATCGCTGGGATATAAAAAACTGTAGCCGGGCATTTTTTCTTTCTAGCAAAAACTATTCCTAAAATACCAATAGCAAAAGAGCCAAGTAAATTGGATAATAACCGACCCATCGATGCTCTCATTGACAGCCAATAAATAATCCAGCTAATAATTCCACTCACACCGGCCAAATTAAGTACTCGTCTTGGGACATTGATTGTTAACGCAAAACAGGCCGAAGCCAAATAGGCAAAAGCAACATTAATTAGTATTTCTAACCAAAAAGGCATTTTTTAAGCTCCTAAAAATTTCAAGACAATACCAACTCCGCCGCCCAATGCAAATGCTGTAAGCAGAGCCTCACAAATTTTCACCATTCCTGAAAGAATGTCACCTTTAAATAAGTCTCGCAGTGCATTTGTCAAAGCCAGACCCGGAACTAAAGGCATCAGTGCACCAGTAAGAATATGGTCAATAATCATTTGCGGAAAAAGTCGAACTAAACCAGCTGCAATAACCGTCATAATCAGAGCTGCAACAAGTTCAGCTAAGAATTTAACATTGGTAAAACGTTTAAAATAATAAAATGAAAGAAACCCAATAGCTCCCACAATAGCCGCAGCAGGAAAATCAATCCAATCATAATTATTCATGAACAATACCATGAGCGTTGCACTTAAAATTGCGGCTCCAATCGTCTGCAGCCATATGGGAAAATTGGGATAATCACCCGTTGCCATCTTGGTAACTTCTTTTTTAACTTCTTGCAAAGTTATTTTTTTATCTGCAAAAGCACGGGACAAAGAATTGATACGGTCAACTAGTTCAAGGTTGATATTGCGCTCATGTACAAGTGTGCTCTGGCAATAGTTACCGTGATCTAAGCTCATAAAAACACCCGTTGGTACTACAAAAACACGTGGATCCGGTTCACCAGCACTTTTGGCAATGCGCACCATCGTATCTTCAACCCGATACATTTCGCTTCCGCCTTCAATCATTAATTCACCGACAGTTAAGCAGGTCTCAAGCAAATCTTGGTAAAATAATTCACCTGGTCTAGCATTCATTTTTCACCTCAAAGTTTATTCATAGTCTCAATATCAATAGTTTTATCAACCCAATTGCCTTGGAAAAAATCACGTTCATGGCTAACGATAATTACTCCTCCCGGAAATTTAACGATAGCCTGTCTTAAAGCGTCTTTAGAATCCCGGTCCAAATGATTGGTTGGCTCATCCAGAAATAATAAATTTGCAGGTTCAAATAATATTTTTGCGAGTTTGACTTTTTCCTGCTCACCGCCTGATAGCTTTTTCAAAGGACTCATTGCCTGTTGAGCAGTGACGCCCAATTTTGCCAAAGCCCCTCTTAATTCCTTGGGTTTTATGCGCTCAAAGTTTTCCTGCAAATATTGTAGAGGCGTCATGTTATTATTTGGCCAAGTTAATTCCTGTTTAAAGTAGGCAATTTTAGCAGTTTCAGACAATTTATAGGTACCAAAAATCGGATCAATTTGTCCCAGTAAGGTTTTTAAAAGCGTTGATTTCCCAATACCATTAAAACCGGTAATAGCAACTTTTTCATTACCTCCAACAGAAAAATTGAACGCTTCTTTGACTAACGCCTGATCATAGCCAATTACTAAATCCTGTGTCTGCAATAAAAGATTAGCTGCTGTAGCCACATAAGGAAATGCAAAGTGAGGTTTATGGTTATTTTTAGGTGGATTCAGTACATCCATTTTTGCAAGTTGCCGAGCACGTGATTTTGCACTTTTTGAACGGGTACCAGCCTTATTTTTGCGAATATAAGCTTCTGTTTTGGCAATTTTACGCTGCTGGTTAGCATAAGCCTTCATATACGTTTCCCGATTAGCTTCTTTTTGACGCATTGCCTGTTTTAAAGTACCTGTATAACGTGTAATTGTGCCGATATCTATATCAATGATACAATTGGCAATTCTGTCTAAAAAGTCATAATCATGGCTAACTACGATAAAAGCACCGGCAAAATTGTTCAAATAGTCAACCAGCCAATCGATATGAGAAACATCAAGATAGTTGGTCGGCTCATCTAGCAGCAACACATCTGGAGTCTGCAAAAGCAACTTAGCCAAAATAATTTTTGACCTTTGACCTCCTGACAATCGACTCACATCATGATCATACCCCAGCTCTGCCAGACCTAATCCCGATGCAACTCGCTCAATTTCGGTATCAATATTATAAAAATTATTTTCTTCCAGATAGGTTTGCATCTTACCTGCTTTTTCTAATATAGAGCTATCATCCTCAGCTGCATACTTTTCATATAAAGAGTTTAACTCTTTTTCCTTATCATAAAGTGATGCAAAAGCCGTACGTAAAAACTGGCGAATTGTCACCCCTGGTTTCAACTTGGCATACTGATCAAGGTAACCAATTGCAATTTTGTTTTGCCATTTAATTTGTCCATCATCAGGTAATATTTCACCAGTTAAAATTTTAATCAAGGTCGATTTGCCAACCCCATTTTGACCAGTCACACCCATATGATCTTCTTTGTTAAGTACAAAACTTGCATCTTGATATAAAGTTTTATCTTCAAAACCTTGTCCCAAATTTTTAACTGTTAGTATGCTCATTATGCATCTCCCTAAATATCATTATAAGTTGTACAAAATAAAGTAGAACTACCTTTAATCTTTTGGCCTGGTCTTGCTAATATCCACAACAAAAAAGTGGGCTACTTGCCCACCTTTTCATTTTTTTCTTGTTCATATTTCTGCAAGGAGTCCAATATTTTAGGCCAATAACGCTTAGGTAAAATCAACTGCAATTTATCGTTATAAATTGGAAAATCGCTTGCTTTCATGCCAGTAATTTTAGCTAAATCTTTATCAGATAAATGATGTTCACGTGCAATTCGTTTAATTTCAACGGAGGCATGACCGCGAAACCATGAAAGAGCAAAGAAAAATAAGGCAAATATGCTTGCTGCTAATACAGCAACGGGTAAATTCCAATGAAATGTGCGTAAGCAAATGAACGCTATCGCAATAAAAGCAATAAAGGCTGATATTGTACTATAAATAGCTATAAATACAGATTGCTTACGCATATTTATTATCCTCCTTTACCAGAACAGTTATTGACCTGCAGAATTATCTCCACTTGTTCCAGTTCCTGAAGAATTGCCATTTGACTCATCAGTTACTACTGAACGGTAAATCTGGTAATTAGTAAATGGATTGGGATCTTTCCACTTAATGTTATTGTTCTGCTCATTTAACTTATTGAGTTTCGTTTCATCATTATCCAATACTTTTTTATCCAAGTCAAGATTGGTACGTATCTTGTCAGAAGCCTTTTGAAGCTCTTTAGTTGATGCTACCTGAATAGATGCTCCATCAATCCAAGCATCATGCCCCTGAATATAACCACTGGCAATATTCTGTGAACAGCCGCGGTAAGTCAGGGCTAAGGCTAACATATCATTAAACGTAAGGTTAGTTTTGACATATTTTGAAAAGATCTTAACCAACTTGCGATAATTCGTAATTGAATCAACTGAAATAGCTTTATGAACTACAGCAGTGATAACTTGTCTTTGACGCATTTGCCTGCCATAATCACCTCGAGGATCATCATGACGCATTCTAACATATGCTACAGCATGGCGTCCGTTTAAGTGTTGTTTTCCCTTGTGAAAATCACACCAATCATATGAAAACTTGAAAGGTACTTTAACGTCAACTCCACCAACAGCGTCAACTAGGCTTTTTAGTGCCTTCATATTTACTTCCACATAGTAATGAATAGGAACACCTATTAGGGCTGAAACGGTTCTCATTGAAGCAGAACTGCCTCCAATACCATATGCCGAATTAACCCGAAACATATTGTACTTGTTTCCAGGATCACCTAATATATTAGCAAGAGTGTCTCGAGGAATTGAAGTCATTGTCGACTTATTTTTAGCAGGATTTGCTGTTGCCAAAATCAAAGTATCCGAATTTCCTTTATCATGTCGTCCTTCAAGTCCCTGATCAACTCCGAGAATTAAAACAGAAATCGGCTGTCTGTTGGCAATTCTTGCAGATGTGGCATAATTGCCACCATTGCCATCAATTGCACTGTGCAAAGCAAAATACATGTGAGCTATCCAGGCCAGCCCGAAGCAGACACATAAAACAGTTACTATACCACAAATCCGAGCAAAAACGCTGCCTTTAAAGGCTTTAGCTGGTTCTGCTAAAGCAATATTTCGATGAAGATTTAGAGAAAAATGCTTTTTACGGTAATCTTCTCTGCGTTTTGAATTTGGATTCATTCTTCTATACAAACCCTTTCGTAGTTGTCCATCTATTATTTTTAACACTTTCAAACTTGAATTAAAATAATATCAATTATAATTAATAATATCTTATTTTTTAATCTTTAGTATAATTTAGTTAAATAGCTAAAAAGGAGAATCTTTATGTCAATTCCTAAACGTGATGAAGTCCCAGAAAATCTTAAATGGGATTTAACCAGGATATTTAAAACTGATAATGACTGGAAAGATGAATATACACTTGTCAAAAAAGAAATACCAGTTTTAAGCACTTTAAAAGAAAATTTTACCACTTCTGGTGCATCTTTATATAATGGTATTACTCAAATTTTAACAGTTAGTCGGAGACTGGAAAAAGTCTATTCTTATGCTACTCTTGCCAGTGATGTTGATACTGGAAATGCCCACTATTTGAGTTATGTAGCTCAAGTGCAGGGACTAGCAAGCCAGTTCGAAGCCGCTACTTCTTTTATAAATCCAGCAATTTTAAGTCTTTCAGCGGAAAAGTTGAGTGCTTTAGAACGAGAAGAGCCTAAACTCAGCAACTACAAACATTTGCTTGATCAAATTACGAGACTAAGACCATATACGCTATCTGCACAAGAAGAAAAGATAATTGCAGATGCTGGTGATGCTTTATCTGCTTCCGAAAATACCTATAACGTTTTAACCAATTCAGATATGGAATACGGTTATACTCAGGATGATAACGGTGAAATGGTTCAACTTTCAGATGGCTTATACTCACTGCTTATTCAATCCCAAAATCGTGAAGTGCGTAAAAATGCTTTTGATTCCATGTATACTACTTACGGACAATTTGAAAATTCCCTGGCAGCAACGCTTTCTGGTGCTGTCAAGGAGCATAACTATAGTGCACGTGTTCATCATTATCCATCGGCTCGTGAGAGTGCAATGAATGCAAATGGCGTACCATTAGTCGTTTACGATACTTTGATTGATGAAGTCGATGAACGCTTAGACCTATTGCATGAATATGTAGCTTTACGCAAACAGATTTTAGGCTTAAAGGATCTGCAAATGTGGGACATGTATGTTCCACTAACTGGTAAACCAGCATTGAGCTATACTTTTGATCAAGCTAAAGCAGAAGCTAAAAAAGCATTAGCACCATTAGGAGAGGACTATTTAAAGCAGGTCGACTATATTTTTAACAATCGCGTAATTGACGTAGTTGAATCACAGAATAAAGCTACCGGAGCATATTCTGGCGGTTGCTATGATACAGATGCATATGAATTGCTCAATTGGGAGGACAATGTTGATTCATTATACACATTGGTTCATGAAACAGGACACTCAGTCCACAGCATGTATACCAGGCAAAATCAGCCATATGTTTATGGTGATTATCCTATCTTTGTTGCTGAAATAGCTTCTACAACTAACGAAAATATCTTGACAGAGTACTTTTTAAATCACATTTCGGATCCTAAAACGCGTGCCTTTGTCCTTAATTACTACCTGGATTCTTTCAAAGGAACCTTGTTTAGGCAAACGCAGTTTGCTGAATTTGAACAAAAAATTCACGAAATGGATGCAAATGGTGAACCATTAACAGCTGATCGTTTAGATGATATCTACGGTAAAATTAATCAGCGCTATTACGGTGATGCAGTAGAGCCTGGGGGAGAAATTGCTAAAGAATGGGCCAGAGTACCTCATTTTTATTACAATTTTTATGTTTATCAATACGCCACAGGTTTTGCCGCAGCCACTGCCTTAGCGAATAATGTCGTTCATGGTACTACCGAGCAACGAAATGCCTATTTGAACTTTCTAAAAGCTGGTTCTAGTGATTATCCTGCTGAAATCATGAAAAAAGCTGGAGTTGATATGACGAAACCAGATTATTTAGAAGAAGCTTTTAAAATTTTTGCCAATCGTTTAAGCGAATTTAAGAAAATTATCCAAAATAATTATAATTAATACTTGCATCTTTTAGTTACAAATAATATAACTGATATGTAAATAATAATTTCTCACATCAAAAGCCACTCCTATTTTTAAGAAGTGGCTTTTTTCTGTTATAAAAATATTAATGATAGCCAAAAATCAGTCTAATGAGTTCCAAAACTGCCTTGCTAATTCTTGGTATAAACGACAGCCATCTAAATAAGCATTTACTTCTATATACTCATTTGGTTCATGATCAGTAGTTCCAGCTCCCGGTCCCAGAATAATAATAGGAAAACCTCCAGCTTGAATATATTCTGATGCATCTGTAGCAGCAGTCCCTGCAACAAATTCACTTGGCCTGCCAATTTCTTGCTCGACAACTTTTTGAGCCATTTTAGCTAATTTTGTCTGAGATTGGTCAGGTAAAGGCACCTCAGGAAAACTATATCTTATTTTTAGCTGAGCGCCATTTTTATTTAAATCAGCAACTATTTGTTCAAGTTCAGTATAAATTTGCTCATTGGGATATACTGGTGTCGTTCTGATATTTCCGGAAAGCCAAGCACTGTCGGGAACAGAATTAATTTGACTTCCACCCTGAATTTGGCTAACCACATGAGTAAAAGAGCCTAAAACCGGATCCTTTTTTTGATGACTGTCCATTAATTGTTGCGCTGCTTGTGCAAACTCAATCAGTGGCATTATAGCATTCTGACCTTTTTCTGGGGTCGAAGAATGAACGCAAATACCTTTAGAATAAACATAATAGTCAATAACACCTTTATGTGTCACACGTACGTCAAAGTTAGAAGGTTCACCAATAACAAGTCCATCCAGGTCAGAAGCATAACCTTCTTTAGTCAACTGAGCCGCTCCATATTCACCGGTTTCTTCGCCTACAGAAGCTAAGAGTCTAATACGACCGGGCATTTCTTTCTCACTATCAAGTAAATCAAGCATTGCAACAATCATTGCCGCCAGACCGGATTTCATATCGCTCGCACCACGCCCAAATATTTTTCCGTCTTTCAAAACGGGCATGAATGGGTCTGTATGCCAATTGGTCAAATTCCCAACTGCAACAACATCTTCATGCCCTGAGAAGCCTAACAATGGACCATGATCTCCAATGGTTACTACCAAATTATCTCTGCCGGAAGAATAAGAAAGTCTGTGAATTTCTACTGGATATCCGCTAAACAATGCGGTTATATAATCAGCTATCAGGCTTTCATGATCATTTGCCGAATCTATCGCTAACAAGTCTGTTAATATTTTAATCGCTTGTGTTTCTTCCACTTACTATCTCCCACCTAAGCCTCAAGAACTTTTGCTAAAAAGTCCTGTGCGCGCGGAGTTTGTGGCTGAGCAAAAAATTGCTGTGGTGCAGCTTTTTCTTGAATATAACCGTCAGCCATAAACCATACTTCATCTGCAACATTTTTGGCGAAACCCATTTCATGAGTTACAACTACCATAGTCATCCCTTTTTGAGCCAAATCCTGCATTACTTTTAATACTTCCCCCACCATTTCAGGATCAAGAGCCGAAGTGGGTTCATCGAAAAGCATTACTTCTGGATCCATTGCCAAAGCCCGAGCAATAGCAACTCTCTGTTGTTGTCCACCTGAAAGATTGGTTGGAAATGCTTCTGCTTTATCTGCCAAACCAACCTGGTCTAACAGCTCCATTCCTTTAGCTTTAGCTTCACTGTCACTCATGCCCTTTACTTTCATAGGCGCTAATTTAATATTTTCAATAATATTCATATGGGGAAACAAATTAAACTGCTGAAAAACCATCCCCATTCTTTCACGCAGTTGATCAAGCTGATCTTCACTTAAGGCAGTTAATTCCTTATCTTCAAAAATCACTTTGCCAGAGGACGGCTGATCTAATAGATTCAAACAACGCAAAAATGTACTTTTGCCTGCACCGGACGGTCCAATTAGACAAATAACCTGACCTTCATTTACCTGAGCATTAATATCCTTTAAAACTTTATTATTGCCAAAATTTTTCTGTAAATGTTCAACTTTAATTACAGCGTTTGCGTTAGTCATGATTCATTTTCCTTTCAAATACCTTCATTAAGCTAGATAAACCAAAAGTAATGATGAAGTATAAGATCATTGTAATTACCAATGGCATTACTCCGCGATAAGTATCGGCCTGGACTACACGTGATTGATAAATCAAATCCTTAACGCCAATTACCGAAACAATGGAACTTTCTTTAATGAGGGAAACAAATTCATTACCTAATGCCGGCCAAATATTTTTCATTGCCTGTGGCATAATAACATAACGCATAGTTGCAGTTCTTGATAAGCCTAAAGAGCGAGATGCTTCAGTCTGTCCCACAGCAATCGAATTAATACCCGAACGAATTACCTCTGCCACATAAGCTGCAGAGTTAAGGGAAACGGCAATTATACCCGACAGTAAAGCTGGGATATTTACTACTACTCCCAAGCCAAAGTAAATAAACAGCAGTTGTACCATTAACGGCGTGCCACGAATAAATTCTACGTAAGCTGTCGCAATTGAACGTGCAATTTGATTGTGTCCTAAGCGCATAAATGCCAGTATTGCACCTAACAAAAAGCCAAAGAAAACTGATATAGCAGAAATAAGTAAGGTGTAACCAACTCCCGCTATAAAGAAGTCTTTATATGCCCACATCGAATTAGACGCTTTGACTTCCTTTTTTGTTTTACCGGCAGTTAAATATTTTCCAGCTTTGGGTAAATATACTTTATCAATTAAATCTTTTTGCTTAATCTCTGCTATTGATTTATTAGCAGCTTTAACTAAACTATTGGCTCCCTTATGAAAGGCAACAGAAGTAGCAGACGACTCGGTCTTGAGGCCCGCTGGAATAACCATTATTCCATCGGTGTTTTGAGCAAAAGCCTCGGCCGTTGCCTTATCAACAGAAACTGCATCAACCTTATGCGTTTTTAATCCTAAAACCAGGTCGTTATCTTTATCCATGGTCTTCAGTTTGACATTTTTGGCCTGATTTTTGATCATCGTTGCCTGCATGCTGCCAGTTTGAGCACCAATTGATTTGCCTGCAAAAGACTTATAATTATGATATTTGCCTTTATCTTCTTTTCTTATCAGTAATTTTTGTTCACTTCTATAGTATGGCTGACTAAACGCAACGCTTTTAGCTCTCTTAGGTGTTGCGTTCATTCCGGCAATAACCATGTCAATTTTGCCAGTTTCAAGACCTACTAAAAGAGAGTCAAAGTCCATTGGCCGCACTACGAGCTTAACACCCATATCATGAGCAATTTTTTGCCCGATTTCAACATCCATACCAACTATTTTTGATTTGCCCTTAATGTTTTTGACAAATTCATAAGGAGGATAATCTGGACTAGTCCCCATGACTAGTTCCCCTTTTTTCTTGACTCTTCGTAGATAATTGTCGGTTCTTTGTTCAGTTTGTCCTTTATCAGCTGCTGCTGCGTTCTGGGGTAACAAGGTTAACATCATAACTGCTATCAACAAAGTTTCAAGCAATTTCCACGCTTTCTTCATAATTTTCCTCCATTATTTGTTTTTATTATGACAATTATAAAGATATAAAAATTAAATTACAACTATTAATTAAAAACAATTATTTTTTAAGCAATAAAAAAAGGCTCTGCAAGTTAGTTATAACACCTAATATATGCAGAGCGCTTTTTAATATTTAAGGCTGATTATGCTTGAGAAGCACCAGTTACAGCATCAGAGTCATTTTCTTTTAATTGATTCTCAGCTGTTACAGGATATGGCTTAGCTCTTGAAGGATCAGTATTTGACTTCAAGTTATCAGCAGTGTAATTAATATGAGTAATCTTGGCGTGTTTAACATCTTCAATTGTCTTGCAACCAGTCAATTGCATATCAATTAGTAATTCTTGGTTCAGTTGTTCAATAACTGATTGCACACCTTTTGCGCCACCAAGTGCAAGGCCGTATAAGTATGGGCGACCAACACCAACCATATCGGCACCAAGTGCCAAAGCCTTAAAGACATGTGAACCACGACGAACACCTGAGTCAAAGACAATTGGTACACGGTGGTTAACAGCTTTAGCAATTTCCGGCAACATATCAATAGTAGCAGGACCACAATCAACTTCTCGACCACCATGGTTGGTAACATAAATACCATCAGCGCCAGCACCCATAGCTAAATATGCATCCTCAGCACAAACAACGCCTTTAACAAAGACAGGTAAACCAGACATTTCCTTAATGCGTCTAACATCTTCTGGTCCGATCTTTTGGGCTGAAGAAGCATACATCTGCGCTACAGTTTGGCCTTCACCCTTTGCTCCTTGGTAACGAGTAAAGAAGTCTAGTGGAACAGGGTAGGCAAACTTAGTTCTGAGGTTAGCTTCACGAAAGCCTGAAACCAAAGCATCTACAGTAAGGAAAATTCCCTTGTAGCCAGCCTTTTTAACTGCATCAAAGACCATCTTGTTGAATCCCCAATCTTTACTGAGGTAAAGTTGGAAGAAACGTGGTGCGTTTGGAGCTGCTGCCGCAATCTCTTCTACACTCTTATTAGCATAAGTACTTGATGCAAACAAGGCTCCAGCAGCAGCTGCACCCTTTTGGGTAGCAATTTCCGCATCTTTATGAGCAATACCATGGCAGGCAATAGGTGAAATCATCACAGGTGTCTTTAATTTCATGCCCATAAATTCAGTATCCAATTGCGGACTATCCATATTTGTAAGAGCACGAGGCACAATCTGAAAGTGATTGAAGGCCGTAGTGTTATTACGCCAAGTCCACTCATTTTCTGATCCCGAAGCAATATAGTAGTATGCACCTTCTGGCATAACTTTCTTTGCACGTTCCTCAAGTTCATCGAGGTTAATCATCTTTAAAGCTTCTTCACGATCACTTTGGGGAAAACCGTTATAATATGATGTCATTTTTAAGACTCCTTCTTTAAATTAAAACTTCCACTTTCTATTATACATGTAAATGCTTACAAAAGTTAGTGAAATTTAAAAATAAATGTTTAAATAACGGGTTTCCTACTGGTTTTTTTTCACAAAGTCTAGTAAAAATAGTAACGCATGTTATTTTAAGCTGGTAAATTTTACAAACTACGCTTAATAATATGAGTGAAGTATGTAACAAGATAGATCGTAACTTCAATGACAGCAATAAAAAAAGTTACTGGTAGGTTCGTAATATAGCCTAAGTATAAGCCAAACCAGACGCCAACTAATGCAAAAAAGACAGACCAAGCTATCATTGCCGGAATCGTTTTTCCCAGATAATTCGCAGTGGCCGGTGGTAATGTCAACAAAATAAAAACTAAAAGTGACCCTACTATTTGAGCACCAATTGATACCGACATTGCCAGAGCAATTAAAAAAATAACACTGACTACACCAGTTTTTACTCCATGAGCAAGAGCACCAATATGATCAAATGAATCAAAATTTAATGAGCGCTGGATGATAAAAATCATTAACAGCACAAATACAGATAAAGCTGTTAGCTGGATGACACCCTGATGGTCAACGCCGATAATACTGCCAAAAAGAATATTCGTAGCATAATTGCTATTGGCTCCAGAAATGGCAAGGAAAAGTACCCCCAAACCCGTAAACAGAGCTGAAATAGCACTAATTGAGGATTCTTTTTGCTCACTATGAAGTGACAATTCGCCAACACTAATTGAGCCAAGAAGGGTAAACAAAAGCATCCCCCATAAAGGATTAATTCCGAGCCAGACTGCAAATGCAGCACCAGCAAAACCAATTTCAGAAAGCGTATGTGCTAAAAAACTAAAGTTGCGTGCGACTACATAAACACCGACAGTGCCACAAGTTATCGCAATAAAGGTACTCGCCAAAAATGCGTTGCGCATAAAACCATATGCAAACATTATTCATATGCCTCCTTAAATTGGGACATTTCACCATGTTCAATTTGACCATGATTTAAATATAAATAGTTTTGCATATACTTGTGAGCTAATGATATATCATGAGTTACAAACAAAACTGTTATTTTATGCTTTTCATTCAAATGTCTGATCAGCTTCATCAGCTCATCTTTAGCCATAGGGTCAAGACTTGCCGTGGCTTCATCTAAAATAATCATATTAGGATTATCAAGCAAGGCTTGTGCTAAATAGGCTCTTTGTTTTTGCCCGCCTGAAGCTTCCCCCATACGAGTATTTTTAATTTGATATAAATTTGTTTCCTCTAACTGCTTTTTTATTGCTTCCTTAGTTCGGCCGTTTTTAATAATCGGTGCATTCAAACTCACAAAAGCCTCAATCGATAATGGATATTCAGCATCTATATTGCGAAACTGAGGTACATAACCCAGACGAACATCATCTGCAAATTTAAAAGATCCCGAGCTAGGAGTCAACATCTTCATTAGAATATTTATTAAAGTAGTTTTTCCCGTACCATTAGGACCTAACAGTGCAGTCAATGAACCCCTTTTTAACTTGAACTTTAAGTTCTCAAAAACATTATTTTTATCAAATCTCATTGAGAGATTATTAACTTCTAAAATATCAGACAATTTGTATTTTCCTATATTATCTATTTAAAATTGCCCACTTTGACAAATTTATTAACATCAATTGGGTAATATTTGCGACCCTTAATCTTAACGCGACCGCCATATGTCCGCACATAATTACCACGGTATAATTTATTCATACCAACTCGTTTACCTTTGCCATCGTAAATATAGGCATTGTGACTTAACGGACGCAACTTGCCTTCAACATTGCTGGCAACGACAAATTGATTAACACCTATTTGCAAATACTTTCTTTTTTTAATAGTTTGATTGCCATAAATTGTCAACTTAGTGCCGGCTTTTTTAGTTGGTAAATCAGTTGCCTCACCATTTTCATCATAAACCAATGCATTATGAATCAAGACTTTGGTAGCAACTGGTTCAGGCAGGACAGCAGGCTTTTTAGCAGGTGCAGCAGGTGTTGGTGACGTTACTGTATTATCAACAACAGGTGCATTATTAGCTGGCGTTCCTTGATCATAATAATATTTAACCAGGTCAAAGAAATCATCCATTGAATAACCCCATTTGGCAAAGTAACCATCCGGATCAGTATGGTCAGTACCACCCAAAAATGTAGATACGGCATGGTGAGACCAAATTGTCCCTTTACCATCATGAACAGCGTTATCAGGTTCTAAATTATATTGGTGTAAAATTTGCGCAACATAAACAGCATCATTATTCACGCCTTTGGCAAAATCAGCCAGATTGTTTTCTTCACATAGTTCTACCTGAACAAAACGGTTGTTAGCAACAGGACCTGCACCCCATACACCGTAATCTGGACTTGTCATTTGAATGACACCAGTTTTATCCACAAAAGCATGAACATAAGAATAAATATTCATCCATTCGCGGTTAAAATAAATACATTCATTACGTGCAGTAGCATTTGGTGTAGCTGTTTCATGAATAACAACACCTTCAGGCTTACCGTTGCGATAATTAATTGGATTAGCAGCAGAAAAATCGTTGTATTTGATACCTTCTTGCGCTAATACCTGCTCTGCATAAGTTACACCGCTGAAACTATTTTGTTTAGCAGTATCATTAATTGTACTACTTGCCTGTACTATCGTTGTCTCTGGAGCAGCTACAGTTGCAATGCTTGCTCCTAAAGCTAAAACGGCAATTAATTTTTTCATTTTCAACGCCTCATAATAATTACTTTCGGACTACTTCAGCCAAATCCTGATAACTATCATTCATCCAATCAAGATAATTGGTATTATCCGGGATAGTTTCCCTTACTTTTAAGATACGGATGTTTTGCTTTTTAGCCAACTTTAGAAAAGTGTCAACTGTAGAACTTGAAGTTTGTTCATTGATCACAAAAAATGCAATTTTCCGCTTCTTAATGCCTTCTGTCATTTTCTGAACAGCTGATGGACTCGGATCTGTATTATTTTGGATTGCTTTCTCAAAGTCTTTATTTGCGACTTTAATGTTGACAGAACTTAACGCATAGTCAAAAACTGGCTCACTGACATAAACGGGCTTTTCAACGTGGTGACTTAATTTAGCAGAAGTCCTTTTAATACGGGCAATTTCAGCTAAATACCTTTTCCCGTTTTTTCTATAATAACGAGCATGCTTTGGATCTTTTTTACACAAGCTCTTAACTAAGTAATTAACATACTTGGTGGGCATAGTCAAATCAAACCAAATATGCGGATTATCACCTTTTTTTAAACCCATCAAGTCTTCACCAATGCGAACCGGCTTTTTGTCAACTGAAGAAGCCAATTTATCCATCCAGCTGTCGTAACCTAGGCCATTTTCTATTACTATGTCTGCGTTAGATAGAGCCTTGGCATCGTTAGTAGTAGGTTGAAAATCGTGAGGGTCAATTGCAGATTTTTTAATAATTGCTTCTGCTTTGCCATATTTGCCAACTATATTTTGAGCAATGTCAGAATAGACATTCGTCGTCGTCATAATTGATATCTTACTGCTTTTGTGTGACTTTTGTGAACATGCACCTAATGTTAAAAGAACTATGCCTAATAAGGTAACTGCAGCAAATAATTTTCTAAATTTAACAAATTTCAATATTGTTGTCATTCCTTTTCGTTTTTAAGTGTAGTTTTTAAGTAATAAGGCAACTTTTTAATTGCAGTACAAAATAAAAGTTACTTACAATTAATAACCATTATACACTAATTAGGGATTGCTTTAAAAGCAACGCCTTATTATAGTTTTGTTACAGTTTAATTGCTTTAAAAAATAAATTTAGCGTAATCTAAAAAGCACACGATTCATTCGTGTGCTTTTAGAGTAAGTAAACAAACAACTATTAAAAATATAAATTACAACCCAATTAAGTGGGCAAAAACTGGAACTAACAGATTATCTACTAAAGCTGTGGCCACAACTGCCACTGCAGCAGTAGCTCCTTGCACAGAACCCAATTCCAATGCAAAAGCTGAGCCAATAGTATGTCCTGCAGAACCTAAACCCAAGCCAGTTCCTAATGGGTCACTATTCAAGTTAAACCACTTAACTAATTGCTTACCTAAGGCATAAATTACTACAGCATTGAGTATGCATGCCATAGCAGTAACTGAAGCATTGCCCCCGATAGCTTTTGTTATTGGCATTGCCACTGCAGTAGTAGCAGACTGACTTAGCATTGACTTTATTCCAACAGTATTTAAACCAACTGCTTTAGCAACAAGTGTTATTAAGGCCATTGAAATTAGCGTACCGAAAACCAACCCTAAAAGAATTACCAGCCAGTTTTTCTTTACAACATCATTACGCTTATACAATGGTACTGCGAAAGCAATTGTAGCTGGGGTGATGAACCAGAAAATAATGTCGCCACCTGGTTTATAAGCTTTAGCATAAACAGTAGCTGTTGAAACGTCAAAGCACTTAGCAAGGATAATTAGGATTGCTATTCCCAAAACCATTGCTACAAAGAGTGGTTGAAAAAGGAAAAAACCTTTTGATTTTTTGAACAGCCATTGTCCAGTTAAAAATACAATTAATGACAAGAAAACTCCAAATAATGGATTAGTAATATATTGCATTATTTAACATCCCCTACTTTTTTGTGATTAATAACAGTTAGTTGATTATTAGTTACTTTTCCTATAACCCAACTAAAGAATTTAGTTGTATAAGCAGTTACAACTAACAAAATGATTGTAGAAGCAATTACTACTATAATTAGTTGTATTCCCTGCTCTTTCATAATCTTTAAATTTGCAGCTAATGAGATTCCAGATGGAACAAACATAAAACTAATTAGTGAGATTAATGCACTGCCAAAAGAATCTACCCATTCAACTTTAATTACATGGACGGTTAATAAAAAATATAGCAAAACTAACCCTATTACTGGAGTCGGTACGGGAAAAGACTTTGGCATCAAATCAGAAATTACTTGTGCCACAAACAAAATTGCAGCATAAATAAACATTTGTACTAAAATTGGAGCTGATTTTGTTTTTTCTTTTTTCATAAGATCGATTTCCTTTCTCATTTTCAGCTTTCTTGCTTTCAAGTAATAAGATAATAGAAAATACGATTTTTGTAAGCGATTAACTCGTGAATTGCAAAAAATGACCTGTGAACTGCACTAAAGCAAATTCACAAGTCAAAACAAATTAGAACACTATTTACAAACCTAATTTTTGATTTAATTCTTTGCGGTAGGATCGACCTACCTGAACTCTGGAATCATTATTCATAATCAACATCAATGTATGATTAAACCAGGGCTGAACCTCCTTGATATCTTCAATATTTACAATTGCATTTCTATGTACTTGTAGAAAACATGGATCCGTTAATCGTTCCTTTAGCCAAGCTAAGGTCTTGCGTGTTTCATATTTTTGCTTGTTCGTTTCAATCGTTAGTACACCATTATTAACCGTTGCAGCTATTACTTCCAGTTTCTTAATAACAACATTGCGATCCTCAAGCTCAATACTAAGAACGTCACTTTCCGCTTTTTGAGCCTGCACAGAATTGTTATTTTGACTGTTTAAAACTTTCACAGCCTTTTGCAGTGCCTGATCAACCCTCTCTTGTTCGAATGGTTTCAGAACATAGTCAAGTGCACCAACATCAAAAGCCTTCACAGCATAGTTATCGTACGCTGTAGCAAATACAATCATCGGTGAATAACTCAGTTGTTTCAATTCATCGGCCAACTCAAAGCCATTTTCTTCATTAAGTGAAATATCTAAGAATAGCAAATCAATTTTATACTTAAGCAAAGTTCCCTGTGCTTCTTTAATATCTTCTGCTTCATAGAGTTTAATATTTTGTTTATTTAAAACTGAACTTTTTTTGATCAAATAAGATAATTCAGTGCGGGCTAATGGTTCATCATCAACTACTAAAATTCTCATTTTTAGCTCCCTCTTAACCTTCAAAATCATTTTTTTCAGCTTGTTTTAGTGGTATCTCGGTTTGAAAAGTCGTTCCACTCTCACCAGTTTTGATATGCAATTGACTATTAGTGCCATATAGGCCTATCAGCCGTTTATTTAAATTATAAAGTGCTGTACCGCTGCCGCCAGATTCACTTATTGGTTCTTGACCCAGTCTTTTTAAAATTTCCGGTTTAATACCTACACCATTATCACTAACTAAAATCTGTAAGTAATCATTTTTTTGACTTAAATTAATGACAATTTTGTTACCAGTTTTTCTACCTTTAAAAGCATGCTTAATAGCATTTTCCACAAAAATTTGTAAACAAAATGATGGCAGCAACGTACTATCAGGCACACTAATTTGATAGTTAATTGTAAATTTATGTGGAAAACGCAGCTCTTCAATTCCGGTATAAGCACTAACATATCTTTTTTCCTGATCAAGGGTAATTTCTTTTGCCTGACCATTTTTCAAGCTTAATCTAAAAAAGGTACTAAGCTGCATTAATGCTCTGTGAGCCTCGCTAACGTTAACCCTCATTAAGGCTCCAATTGTATTAATTGCATTAAAGAAAAAATGCGGATTAATTTGCACTTGTAATGCTCGTATTTCTGCTTCATTTACCAAACTGGTCTGCTGTTCTGCAATACCAATAGCCAGTTGTCCAGAAAAAATCATAGCCAAACCGCGAACCAGATTTTCTTCGACCACAGTCATTTCTTGTTCAGCACAAAAGTACAGTTTTAGTGCTCCAATCGTTTTTTTATTTACTTGCAGTGGACAAACGATAGCGGATGTTAATGGACAATTCGGATGAGGACAACCAATTTCTTCTTTTGAATGTGCCAGTTTTTCATGTCCCGAAGCAATAACCGTTTTTGATAAATCAGTTATTACGGGCTCACCAGCAATGTGGTGATCTTGTCCCGCGCCAACATGAGCCAGTACATTAACACGATCAGTTAAGCCTACGGCATCAAAATTAGTGTATTTTTTGATAATTTTACAGACATGCTCTGCAGAATCAAAGTCGAGACCATGACGAAAATAAGGCAATGTTTTATTAGCCAATTCCAAAACATCTTTAGTTTGCACAGCCCGTAGTTGACGCTCATTTGATAAATAGGTTTTCAAAATTTCTATGAACAAGCAAGAGCCAATTGTGTTTAATAATATCATGGGTACAAAAATTAATTTGATCAAGCCGAAACCATGGAATGCAAAAATAAAGGCCATCTGAATTAGTTCTGCTAAAAAAGATAAAACTGCTACCCAAAAAGTAGAAGGATACAAGTTATTTTTCTTAACCTTATCACCTAAAACGCCAATTAAATATCCGATTAGAACAGAACTGACAATATAAAAATAATCCGAAAAGCCACCAAAAATCACACGGTGTAAACCACCCACTAAACCAACTAGAAGTCCTACATAGGGTCCAGCAGTCAGACTGGCGGTAGTGATAACCAACATCCTGGTATTTGCTATTGAGTCAGACTGGGGTAATTCTGTCAGAATAAGTGGGGTAACTATTTCTTTTGAACTCGAAATTTCTACACCAGTGAGATTGGCAATGACAACGAAGAGTGAAAAAATGATAAATAACCAGATTTGCGATTTTAAGGTTCTTTTTTCAATTAAATCCCTAAAAAAGCGCATGTTAACAAGGAGAAACGCCAGAATCATAATAATACCCAGGCGTTCTGATAATAATATGAATAGACTGAACACGTTTTTCTCCAATCCGTAAACTAAGCTGGAATTAACCTCTTATATCATATAAGTATGACAATTTTTTCAGTTTACGCAATAGAAATCGTATTCAACTGCTCAAAATAATACTTGAAATGGTGAAATCTATGCCTTAAATTCACTTAGGTTTTAAGACTTATTGCTTATGAAATTTATTAAACAGATAAAAGGCAATCATCTAACTGATAATTTGCTTTTATTTATTTGCTGTCAAGTGATACCATTAATAATATATTAATTGCTAAAACAGTGGAACTCAACTAATGCCATTGGCGGTCACGAAGAAGACGGAGGTCTTTTCTACAACGTGTCGAAGCTTAAAGGACATCAAGTATTAACTGAGACTAATGTTATGCATGGTAGCAAAATACACAATTGTGCTCACTGGTACCGTTCCAAGAAATTGGCCCGGAAATGGTCATTACATGAATATAAAGGATTTTTATACTAACGTTTTTATATCGTCAATATTTTTTAATTATACATCTGTAATACAATAGAAGAACCTATATAATTAAAGGTATTCAGCTTATAAGCATTTATTTACAAGCAAAAACTGCACTGAACTTTTTAAACAGATCAGTGCAGTTTTTGTATAATTCAATTAAATTTTGTTATTTATCTTCTTGTTGGTCAACCGGCTTTTTCCACAGTCCTAAAATGACACCAGCAACAATCGAGCCAATAATAGTAGCAACGAAGTAAAGCAAAATGTGGTTAGCAAGTGGAGATACCCAGAGACCACCGTGAGGTGCGGGAACGCCAATACGCCATAATCCGACTAGAGCGCCACCGACAGCAGAACCAATGATACATGAAGGAATAACGTGACCAGCATCTGCCGCAGCAAATGGGATAGCACCTTCAGTAATGAAGGAAAAGCCTAAAATCCAGTTGGTTACACCAGCGCGACGTTCATCCACAGTATATTTATTCTTAAAGAAAGTCGTACCAATTGCAGTCGCAAATGGTGGTACCATGCCCCCAACCATTACAGCAGCCATCATTACAGCAGCAACAGTTGAATGAGGATCATTGGCAAAAGCACCTGAAGCAAAGACGTAAGCAGCTTTGTTGAAAGGTCCGCCCATATCAATTGACATCATGGCAGCTAAAATAGTTGTCAAAACTACCAGGTTGCCCGTACCCATTTGGTTTAAGAAATTAGTAATTGCAAAGTTAACGGCACTAAAGATTGGATTAACAATGTAGTACATAATAAGGGCTATGAAGAGCAAACTCAAAATTGGGTAAATGAGCATTGGCTTCATCCCTTCAAGAGACTTCGGCAACTTGGCAAATAATTTTTTCAAGCCGACTACCAAGTATCCGGCAATAAATCCAGAAGCCAGACCACCTAAGAAACCGGCAGGTGATTTAGCATTAGTTACAACATTGGCAACATAAGCACCACCATATGCACCACTATAAACCGTGGCCATAAAACCACCGACAAAACCGGGCATTAAAGCAGGCAAGTCACCGATTGATTCAGCGATGTAACCTGACAAAATCGGCACCATGAATGCAAATGCCATGTTACCGGCATTGTTTAAGAAAATGAAAGCAGGAGATTTTGGACCACCAGCATAGTTTTCCACAATAAAGGAGATTGCCATTAAAATACCGCCACCGATAACAAATGGCAACATGTGGGAAACACCGTTCATTAAGTTTTTGTAGATTGAACCCCAAACGCCTTCTTTAGAGTTGTCACTTTCTTCATTACTCTTTTCACCATTAGAATGGTAAACGCTGGCTTTTGAATCTAAAATGTTATCGATCAATTCGTCAGGTTTGTTGATGCCGTCAACAACTGGGCGAGAGATTAACGGTTTGCCTTCAAAGCGGGGCATATCAACTTTCTTGTCCGATGCAATGACAACACCTTGAGCACGGCTAATTTCAGCAGCTGTTAATTTATCTTTGACACCTTCTGAACCGTTGGTTTCAATGCGAACATCAACACCGCGCTTTTTACCTGCCTTGATCAAAGCCTCTTGAGCCATATAAGTGTGGGCGATACCGTTAATACAAGCAGTAACACCAACAATTAAAGGCTTTTCTTCCTTATTAGATTCATTTGTACTTGCAGCCTGTTCTTTCTCGGCTTTCTTATCTTGATCCTTTTGTTTTTCAGCATCTTCAAAAAGCTGTATTACCTCTTCAGGTGTTTGCGCTTTTTTAAGAGCATTAACCAGATCGGGATCAATTAATAAACCAGATAACTTAGCTAGAGCTTCAAGGTGAGTGTTATCAGCACCATCAGGTGCAGTAATCATAAAGAATAAATGAACTGGTTGACCATCAAGTGAATTGTAGTCAATTCCCTTTTCGCTTTTAGCAAAAAGCACACGCGCCTTGTTGATCGTCTTATTACGGGCATGAGGCATTGCAATTCCATCACCAATGCCTGTGGTAGATTCATTTTCGCGAGCCCAAATTGACTTGATGAATTCATCTTCGTCATTGACGATGCCGGTTTTGACTTCCAAGTCTGCCATTTTCTTAACGGCATCTTCCTTATTAGTCGCTTTAAGCGACATAATCATGGATTCAGGAGCCAAAATATCTTTAATTTTCATTTTAAATTCTCCTCAAATTACGAAATTTCTTCAACATTAATTTGCGGCAAAACCGCATCAATCTGACTTTTAACAGCTATATCTTTAGTAAAAGCTGTGGCAGCACCACAAGCCATACCAATACGAAAACTTTCGGCTGGATCTTTTGTTTTAACATAAGTGCCGACAAAGCCAGCTATCATTGAATCTCCAGCACCAACCGAATTAACAGCAGTTCCAACAGCTGCTTTGGCATGATAAAAATGTTTAGGCGTAATCAAGTAGCCACCTTTACCAGCCATGGAGACCATAACATTTTGTGCACCCATGTCAAGCAATTTGCGCGCACACTCAAGCATCTCCTGATCTGACTCAAATGTAGTTTTGAATAAATCAGCTAGTTCGTGATGATTTGGCTTAATCACAAGTGGCTTATAACTCAAAGTATCAAGCAAAGCCTGGCCGGTGGTATCAATTACAAATTCTGCCCCTGCTTCTTTAATAATAGGTAGAAGTTCCTTATAAAAATCAACCGGCAAGCTTGGTGCTAAAGAACCACTCAAAACCACAATGTCACCTTTTTGCAAATCGCTAAGATGTGCTTTAAAAGCAGTTATTTCCTGATCTGTAACATTGGGACCAGCAGCATTAATCTCTGATTCTTCTTCTGCATGCACCTTAACATTAACGCGGGTCACGTCAGAAATGGTGACAAAATCATTAACAATGCGGCGCTGATTTAGCTGACGCACTAATTCTTTACCCGTAAAGCCACCAACAAAACCCCAAGCGGTGTTATCAATATCTAACTGGTTAAGAATTTGGGAAACGTTAATTCCCTTGCCACCTGCCAGAAACGTGCAGTTATCTGCGCGATTAACTTCACCACGGTTAACCTGTTCCAATTGGATCACATAATCCAAAGCTGGGTTAACTGTAACCGTATAAATCATTAGCATATCTCCTTCAGGTTAATTTTTGCGGGCAGTAAATTTTTGTCCTTTGTAGTTAAAGAAGTGGTTATTATTGTTACATCTTTTACTTTCGCAAAGGTAGCAAAACTACGCTCACCAATTTTAGAAGTATCGGTCAAAATGTATGCATGATTTCCCCGAGAAATTTCTATTTTTTTAATTGCCGCTTCTTCAGTATCGGGAGTTGTCAAATTGCCTTGGCAATCAAGTCCATTAGTGCCGATGAAACTGGCAGAAAAATTCATTTCTTGCAATTGCTGCAAAGCAGTCTCTCCGACTACTGCATGGGTATCTTCCTTTATTCGACCACCTAAAAGTATGGTCTTAATTCCGTTATTAAGAGCACAAAGTGCAGTCTCTAAACCATTAGTCACAATCGTTACTCCTGGAATCATCGCAATAAAAGGAACCATTTCATATGTTGTAGTACCCGCGTCAATAAAAATGTAATCATCTTTATGTACATAGTTTTTAACAGCATATTGAGCAATCAGCTTTTTAGCATCGTGATTCATTGAAAAACGAATATGTTGGGACACATCATGAGTAAAATTTTTGACTGATTGCGCACCACCATGTACTCGTTTAATCAGACCTTTTTCTTCCATCTGGTTAAGATCACGTCTAATCGTTGACTCAGACGTTGAGGTCATTGAACAAAGGTCACTTACCCGACACAAACCATGCTGGTTAACGTAATCTTCAATTACTTTTTGTCTTTCCGGTGTTAGCATACATTTCACCCCAGACAGTATTTTATTCGCTTTAAAAATTAAAAGCAATCATTTTCAATCATAATTCATCATTTTCTTGCAAAAGCGTTCATTTTTGGCTAAAAATAATGGTTGTCTATGATAAACCTTGATGGCTTCAATGGTAATTTGCCACAGAGGACATAAATAACAGCTAATGTGTTTACTTAAAATTTTTGCTCTAATTAAACCCATAAAAATAGTCCAACCACGAATATGGTAAAATTAAAATATTACGTTATCAAAAGAAAGGTTATAAATTTAGTTATGAAAGACGAGCAGTCTCCAGAATCATATCCCAAGATTTCTAGCAAACACCATATGAGAATTCACTGGAAAGAATTTTTCAAAAGTTCAGATGATACCTTAGTCAAAGATATCACCTTGGTAGAAAAAGGGTCTTTAGTCGGAAGAATTGGTATAATGCTGCTGCAATGCGGTACTGGAGCCTGGCGGGTTCGTGATTCGATGAATACTATTGCACGTGCACTTAAAATCACATGTTCAACAGACATTGGCCTGGTAACTATTAGCTATACCTGCTTTGATGTTGACAACAAGTCTTACTCACAGACTCTTTCCTTACCAACTACAGAAGTAAATATGAACAAGCTCAATGAAATGGAAGAATTTGTCCGTAAATTTGAAACTGAGAATGATTATTTGACTATTGGAGCAGTTCACCACAAACTGAATCAAATTGAACGCCATACTCAAAATTATCCTTTAATCATTTCCGCTTTTAGTGCCGGTCTGGCCTGTGCCAGCTTTATTTTTCTACTTGGTGGAGGAATACCGGAAATGTTATGTACATTTTTTGGAGCCTTAATTGGAAACTATATTCGTCAACTTTTAGGAAGAAAAAAAGTCACTCTCGTTGCCAAAATTGCTGTTGGGGTAGCTGTTTCCTGCGCCGTATATTTTATCTGTTTTAGATTAGGCACAATAATTTGTGGTTGGAGCAATAATCATGCATATGGCTACATTGGTTCAATGCTTTATGTCATTCCTGGATTCCCCTTTATTACTTCTGGTCTTGATATGTCAAAACTTGATATGCGATCAGGACTGGAAAGACTGGCTTATGCAATACTAGTTGTCATGATTGCATCAATGGTAGGCTGGGGGACGGCTACCATACTCAACTTATCACCAGGTGCTATGCCTAAATTAAATCTTAATCCAACATTACTAACAGTTTTCAGAATAATTGCCAGTTTCTGTGGTGTTTTTGGATTTTCAATCATGTTTAATGCTAAAGTATCAATGGCAACAGTAGCAGCAGCCATTGGAGCCTTAGCGAACACTTTGCGACTTAGCTTAGTTGAATTTAATCACGTACCGGCCGCCTTAGCAGCGTTCACCGGAGCACTATTAGCAGGACTGATTGCCAGCTTTGTGCGTGATAAAGTTGGTTTTCCTCGGATTGCAATTACCGTTCCTGCAATTGTAATAATGGTTCCCGGTTTATACATGTATCGAGCTGTCTTTAATTTTGGTATTACTAATATTAATGTCGGAGCTTATTGGATTATGGATGCTTTAATGATTATTACTGCCCTTCCAATCGGTTTACTTACTGCTCGGATTTTAACGGACGCAAAATGGCGCCATTGCGACTAAGTTCATTCAAGGAAAATTCTTTTTACCTAACTAGATTTTTAGTTAGGTTTTTTATTTGCATCTAGCTTTATTAAGAACATATATCCATAAATGTTTAAATTTGTTCGCTTTTTATCTATTTTTGTTATTAAAATTATGCTAAACTAAGATAATGAGTTAAAAACAAGAACATTATTAAGGAGGATTATATGAGTTCAGTCGTTACACCAGAATTTACCCGTGGCCTGCCTAAAGCAGAATTGCACTTGCATATTGAAGGTACTTTAGAGCCAGAACTAAAACTAAAATTAGCTAAACGCAATCATGTCGATATAGGTCAAACGACCATTGCAGATGTCCAGAAGACGTACAATTATCATGACTTAGCATCATTTTTAGCTGTGTATTATCCAGCAATGAATGTTTTACAAACTGAAGAAGACTTTTACGACTTGGCTTGGGATTACTTAACTAAAGCTGCTGCCAACAATGTACGGCACGTTGAACTCTTTTTTGATCCCCAAGCTCATACCAGTCGCGGCATTCCCTTTGAAGTCGTTCTAAACGGACTTTATCAAGCTACGATTGATGCCAGAGCTTTAAATGTCGATGCTCATTTGATCATGTGCTTTTTACGTGATTTTTCAAAGGAATCAGCTAGAAAAACACTTCACGAAGGTCTGAAATACAAGGATAAAATTATTGGCATTGGACTTGATTCTGATGAACACAATAATCCTCCTCTAAAGTTTGCCCGGCAATTTGAAGATGCAGCAGCTGCCGGACTGCATATCACCACTCACTGTGATATTGATCAAAAAGATTCAATCGAACATATCCGTCAAGCTTTAGAAATTATGGAAGTTGAACGTCTTGATCACGGTACCAATATCGTGGAAGATCCAGATTTGGTAGAATTAGCAGCCAAAAGACAGATTGGCTTAACATCTTGTCCTCTGTCTAATAGCTTTGTGTCACCAGAGATGAAAGGTAAAGAAGTAATTGACCTTTTGAATGCAGGAGTCAAAGTGTCAATTAACTCAGATGATCCAGCCTATTTTAAGGGTTATATTAGTGATAATTATTATGCTTTGGCACAAAAATATGATCTTAGCAAAGATAAAATAGTGCAACTTGCTAAAAATTCTTTTGAAACTTCTTGGATAAGTCAACGACAAAAGCAATTATATCTAGATGAAATTGATCAATTTGTAAAAGCAAACTCATAACTTAAAAATACAAACAAAAAGGCCAGCTCATATTAAATGGGTTGGCTTTTTCGCTGGTATAATGTTTTATTTTATCTCTTAGAAATTATTTTTTGATTATTTTACTTCTGAGCTGCAATTGCTTTGATTGCATTACGTCCTGAAAAGATGCAATACCCTGCATGTGTTCCTGGAATATTAACACCGTAAGTGTCACCATAAAGAACTGCAGAGCCATCGCCACCAATAGCATACAAACCTGCAATAGGTCTGCCCTTTGTATTCAAAACTTCGTTATTGGTGTTTACGCGTAGTCCGTCACCTGTAGTGTATGCACCTACACCTAATTCGATAGCATAGAATGGGCCGTCTCCATCAATTGGCAACATGTATTTGGCCGGTTTATGAAAATCAGTATCTTCACCATTTGCTGCCATTTCATTATAATGCTTGACGTATGCCACTAAGTTGGGAGTATCAATTTCTTGAGCTAATTCTTCCAGCGTTGCAGCTTTATGCAGGTATTCGCGACCTTCTTTTTCAGCTTTGGCAATATCATCACGCAAAGTTGGGTATCTGTCTTCTGGAACAAATGGCTTCATGGATCTTGGATAAGACTTGTCAGTAAAGTCATCCAAGATCTTTTGGCTAA
Source organism: Lactobacillus huangpiensis (assembly GCF_019972815.1). Classification (GTDB taxonomy): domain Bacteria; phylum Bacillota; class Bacilli; order Lactobacillales; family Lactobacillaceae; genus Lactobacillus; species Lactobacillus huangpiensis. The sequence goes on along the minus strand of NZ_BPPA01000001.1, from coordinate 363,973 downwards.
AGATGCAGAAGACGCGGTCTTGACGGTTCATTGAATTGCCTTCATTAGCCCAGTTGACCACAGCTGCACTTTCGTCGACAAAGCGCTCGCCCAGTTCGTTAACCCACATTTGCGGTTGATCACAAACAGAACTCCAGATAGCAGTACCCCACAATTTAAATGATGGGACTGTCTTATCTTTCAGCTGACCGCCAAACATCATTGCCATTCCAGTAAAGTACTTCTTAGCACCTAATTCCCAAGCAAGTCTCAAACCATCCCCAGTGTTTTTACCAGAGTTAACTGGAATAATATTGTCTGGATTTTGGTGAGGCGTACTTTCTAATAGTTTTTGGTCATTTAAATAACCACCGGTAGCAAGCACAACATTTTTGGCAGTAACTACTTTAGTAACTTTTTCAACTACATTAGTTAGTGTTACATCAAAAGTGTGATCAGAATTTTGCTTTAAGTCAGTCACTCTAGTTAAGGTAGCTATGGTAATGCCTTTTTTCTTAGCATATGGTTCCAAGCCGTTGTGAATGGCATCATGACCCTTGCCTTTAAACAAGTGCCAAGTTCTAGCACCAGAACCTAGATTAGCTACCATTTCAATTTCAGCACCATGATCTTCGAGCCAGGAAACATTTTTGCCGGCATTGGCAATGTATTTTTGCCACATCTTGCCGTCTGCTTTGTAGTGCGAATAAGTTAACTCTTCTTTGAGCAAATCATCCTTATCAAGAGTTGCATTGTCTTTTTTTTGCATTTCGGAATCAGCAGCAAAAACTCCTTCAACATAATTACCAGTACCGCCTGTTGTTTTACCTTTTTCAACCAGCAAGGCTTTCAAATTATTATCAACAGCTTCATCTGCAGCAGCAAAGCCTGCAAGTCCTGCTCCTACAATTACTACATCATATTTTTCTTGCGTCATAGTTTATTCCTCTAGTAAAAAATCATGTATAAATCAGTTAATTCATACATGATTTTTGCCATAATCTACTTACCTGCTTTGGCAGTTTCAGCCGCATCGATTCCAGCAAGTCTACCAGAAATATATGCAAAGCCTAAAGTACCACCTTCAAAATCAACGTATGCCTTACCATACATTCCTGATGCATCAGCACCAGCTACGTAAAGGTTTGGTACTGGTTCACCATTTGGAGCTAAAGCATGCATTTTTTCATCAATGGTTGCACCACCAAGAGTGCCCAAGTTACGAGCGATGAATTTCACAGCGTAAAATGGACCCTGCTCTACTGGAATCATTCTCTTAGTATCAGAGAAGAACAAATCATCTTCGCCTTTCTTCTTAGCGTTATTGTATTGCTCAACTGATTTGGCCAAATTATCTTTGTCAACACCCATCTTTTCAGCTAATTCTTCTATGGTGTCAGCAACAAAAATAACATTGGTTGAAGCAAGTTTATTCAATAATGAAGTAAAGTCGGTCTTTTCGTGTTCGTGCTTGATATTTTCATCAGTATCCGTTGGGAAATTAAATTCCATGTAAAACTGATGATGGTTCTTCCACTTGCCATAGTGATCTTCAATTGCGACAGTTCCGCCTTCTTTAATCTTATCCAGCATTGCCTGGTCAAAGACAACAAACTCAGTTTGTTGTGGTTGTTCTGACAATTCTGCACCATGAACAGCGAAATCTAGTGCATGAGTTTCACTGGCATAACGTTGACCACGATTGTTAACACGCAAGTTAGGAAAATCAGCTAAAGCATTGACAGGCATCCAGTTTGGACCGACAATTTTAGCCATTTCGCCAATATCTTTATCACTAAAAGTTTGCCAGAAGTAATGAGTAGAACCATTAATATGGTGAGCAGTACCTGCATCCCATGCCATGTTCAAGCCATCACCGGTGTTTTGCAAAACTTGACCTTGTGTGCTGACATCGCCAAGATACTTTTTGCGCATTTCAGGACTGCCACCAAAGCCACCAGTTGCAATGACAACTTTCTTAGCATTAACGTGAAGAGTTTTTTCATCGCTTTCGGCAATTAAACCAGTAACTTTACCTTCACTGTCTTGCAGCAACTTTTTACCGGCAAAACCAAAGTACATATTGCCACCGATTGACTTGAATTTTTCAATTAGTTTGGTTACGGCCTTAGTACCGCCTTCTTGATAACCATGAAGAGTAGCTGGCATGCCAATATGGTCATAACTGCCACCTGTACCAGCATCAACCAATTTCATGATTGCGCCGTTTTCATTTAACCAGTCAACCGTCTTACCTGCTTCATCAATAATGCGGCGCACAAGAATTGAGTTCATGTAGCCTTGAGAAGCATCCATGTATTCGTCATAGAGCCACTTCTTAGAGACAACCGCATTTTGATCTTTTTGTTGTTGACTGTCACTGGCAAACATACCACCAGCAAAAGTAGTTGCACCAAGTGGGGAAATAGTTTTTTCAAACAAAGCTACACTTGCACCATGTTGACGAGCTGCTAAAGCAGCTGCCACACCAGCACCACCGGCACCAACTACTGCAACATCAACGTCAATAGTTTCTTCCTTCTTGCCAGCAGTTTGACCACCATTTTCTTTAAGGGCATCAAAGTCAACTCCTGCCTTGTTCAGAGCCTCTTTAACGCCTTCAATAATACCGTGTGAAGTTTCAGAAGCACCAGAAACGACATCAACATCGACTGATTGCTGATCCACAATTTTTTGCGCCATTTTCTTAAATGCGTTATCAGCCAAACTGTCGGGAGTATATTTATCTAACGGTTTAACATTTACTATCTTGTCTGAGTCAACTTCGACTTCAAGGTTGATTTGACTTTCCTTACCTTGACCAGAACCGGTATACTTTCCTGGATTCTCGGTTATTTTTTTTGTCATATAAATGACCCCTTTCACTTTAAAAAATCTTATTCAGCATGACGACGAGCAGCGTTTGCGTCTGGTAAAACTGCCAGTACGATAATTTGCACTACAAATACAAGACCTTGAATAACAAAGGTTAATGCATAGTTCTTACCGGCAATTGAGGAAATGATAACTGGAAGGAAGAATGATAATAGCAGTGATACTGTACCAACAAGTCCACCAGCACTACCAGCGTTCTTAGGACCGATCTCTGGGAATGTAATTGGCATAGCCTGCATAATAGGACCAGTCATAGCGCCAAATACGCCGCCAAGGATTAGTGCAATGCTTAATGGCATTCCTAATGGAATATACCAAGTGATGGCCATTAACAAACCACCAAGAGCAGTAATAACAATCATCATTGGTTTTGCCTTTTTGGCCTTATTAATAATTGCTGGGCCAAAGAGTGAACCCGCTAAACTACCAATAGTAGCAACAGAAGCAACCACACCAGCAGCAGCAGGAGTCATTCCCCTGGCAGCAAATGCTTGCGGCAAAATGCCGGAAAAGGCTTCACTAGCACCCATACCAAAACCAACGGCTAAAGCTACGTACCAAGTTTTCTTACTTTTAGCAGCAGCCTTAAAGTATTCAAATGTTGACTCAGATTTGCCTTGTCCTGTTTGGGGTTGTGGAACCTCTTCACCCTTAGGAGTGTCTTTAACAAAGATCATCCAGCAAATAGCTAAAACCAATAGTACAGTTGATGAAAAGATATATGCCTTTTCAACAGTCGGGAACAAAGAACTGGTAGCTTGGGAAAGCATAATTCCAACGCTAGCAGAAGCAAAGAAGACACCCATAGCTGTATTAGTATCTTGTTTAAACCAGGTACCAAAGATTTTCAGAGTATTAGCATTTAACAAAGCCATATAAACTCCGAAAAGTAATAGGGTTAAAAACATTGTGACGAAGTTTTTAGCAAAAAGGCGACCGTATGCACCTAGTACTGAGATAACCAAACCGAAAGAAACGATTTTCTTAGCTCCAAACTTATCAGCAAGAGAGCCGGCAGGAATACTTAAGAAAACTGCAACGAGCATTGGTGCCATTAATAAACCTTGAAATTGTGCTGGTGAAATATGCAGTTCTGGCATAATTTGGACAGCTAAAGCAGAAATCTGAAATTGAATGTAACTACTAATTGCGTCAAGCAAAGCAGCTATTGCTAAGATTACCCACCTATAATTTGAAAGCTTAGGTAACTGTTTTTCATCCATGATATATAAAAACTCCTTTTATGATAAAAACTAATTTTCAGCAGCATATTGTCCGGCTAAACGACCAAAGGTCTGGGCGTGACTGCAAGTAAGGCCAGGAATTCTATCTGGATAACTGCCCCAGAAGAAACCACCACTGGCATTACCGGCTGCATAAAGGTGAGGAATTGGATCACCATTCTTGTCAATGACTTCCATCTTAGTATTGATCCGTAATCCATCCAGAGTAGCAAGTAAGCGTCCGCCCATGATGACGCCATAATATGGTGCTTTATCTACTGGGAATAATCTGAACTTTTCTTTACCAAAGTCTGTATCCTTGCCTTGTGCGCACATCTCGTTATAACGTTTTACAGTTGCAACTAATGTATCCTTTGGCAGGTTCAATTTTTCAGCTAATTCTTCAATCGTATCTGCTTTCTTAACTAGGCCGTCGTCAATTCTGCGTTGAATTTCTTCTTTGTTTTCCTCAGTATTGTAAATACCAGGCCAGCCTAAACGAGAGCAACCTTGAGTATCAAATTGTGCCAAGTGATCCATAGTATCTTCTGACCAAATCTGTGCTTCCAGGTAGCCTGGTTGCTTAGCCATCGCATTAATATCAAATTGGTAAGGAACACTTTCGTTGCCGAAACGCTCACCTTTTAAGTTAACTTTTAGTAGTGGATAAGCACCCATCCAGAAGTAGCCTGGATCTTTAAAGTCAATGACATAATGGTCTTCAGCCTTAGTGCCAACAGGAACTGCACCACGGTCAAAAATGATTTCAGCTGGTTCTTCATCGCGAGCGGCTCCGACTTTAAGACCAGCAAGAATACCTGAACCATCATCACGAGGTCCATCGGAATAAACATTCTTCTTGTAGCCAAGTGGATCCCATTTCTTCATTAATTCAACATTGGCACCGTAACCACCAGTACAAATGATGACACCCTTATTAGCTTTATATTCAATCTTTTCGCCACTTCCGCGATCACTAGTAATTACACCAGTAACTGCACCACTATCATCTGTCACTAATTCTTCTAATCTAGTGTTGTATTTAAGGGTTACTCCTAATTCTTTAACTTTATCAATTACCCAATCGCCATAATGAGCCCAGCCATTATCAGGTGTTGCAATTGCTAACTCAGTATTGAAAGCTGTATTAACAACAGTTTCATAGTGGGCATCCTTTTGTGGTCTCAAAACGCCACCATTTGGTTTCAAAATATTATCTTCAAGCCAATTGGCAGTTTCATCTGCATGATTTGCCCAAGTCCACAATAAACGTTCATCAACATTATCTTGGAAGAACAAGGTTAAAAAGTTCATTAGTTTAGCTTTATCAACTTTAATTCCTGCTCTTCTTTGGGCGTTACTGTCCAGCGCAGCAAAGAATGAACGGAATAAAAATCTTGAACTTCCTTGCTTATCAATCAGGAGAACTTTTGCTCCCTTTTCAGCAGCAGCACAAGCTGCCATAGCGCCAGAATTGCTTGCACCTGCAATAATGACATCATAAGTATTTTCCATTTTTATACCTCACTTCTTTAAACAAATCCTTTAACCGTTTTCATAATACTATGAATCAAGTGAATTAATGCACCATTTTTAGAATTAAGAATTACTAAATGGAATACAGAACATAACAGTTTAAAAAGCCAAAATAAAAAATGCTTGTAATATCAACGTTTACATGCTGATTACAAGCATTCCAAAAACAAATTTTATTTGTGCATTACTTATTTTTATCCTCAGATAAATATTCGTTTATTGCTTTTTTCAATGTACTGGCCACTTTTTCAAGTACAGAGTCGTTAGTAAAGCTTTCCATGTATGCAATTCCATATGGTGAAATATCATGATAATCAATGGGAATATACTTGATTCCCTCTGATTGATAATCCGCAATAAAGTTAGGCAAAATGCCATAACCCCAGCCACCTCTAACATAAATATCCATGGCCAAGAAATCTTGCACAAATTTGATATGTTCCATACCTAATTTATTGATTAAAGCGGTTTGAAAATTCAACTGCACGTTTAAAGTACTGTTAGGATCAAGCAAAAATACGTCACGATCAATTAAATCTGAAATAGAAATTTTAGATTTTTCTGCTAAAGGAGAACCTTTCGGACAAGCAGCAACCACTTTACCCTGAACCATTGGTTCAAAGTGAATATCTTCAACAACATCAACATCTTCTCGTGCAATTGCACATAAATCAACGTGATGGTTGAGAAGTTCACCAATAGAATTATTGAGTACAAAGACAAACTGGATATTCAAGTTACTTCCAGATTCACGCAGTCTTCGTAAAAAAATTGGCAGAATTTTTTGTTCAAATGGTGTATCGCAGACTCCTATTCTTAAAAGTGTTTCAGGGTCATTCTTTTTGCTTTGCAAGTATGCTACCGTGTAATCCATATCATCTACCACATTGCGAGCAACACGATAGAAATACTTGCCAGCGCTTGTTAAGGAAATACGGTGATGAGCACGATTGATTAAAGTTACTCCCAGAGTGTCCTCGAGATCCTTAATATTTTTAGAAACTGCCGACTGGGAAAAATTTAAGCGCTCTGCGGCGATAGTAAAACTGGAATTATCTATGGCCTTAATAAAACAGCGTAATTGAGTGAAATTCATTTTATTACCTCATCAAATTAGCAAAATTTTCTTCCTGTGTATATTATACTAAAAATTAACATACTTAAAAAAGACTGTCCTATTAGTTACTGTTTTGAACTATACAAAAGGGCCATTTAATATTAATGACCCTTTTTAACAATACCTACTATTTTATCTTACTTAGCGCATCCCTAACTGCGTCTTTGAGACCACGTGATGAACTCGAAGCACCACTGACTGCATCAACATCAACAGTATTTTCCTGAACCATCTTAGAAGGCAGAGTCTTAATGGCTTTCAAACCATAGTCATCCGACTCAGCTTGTTTCAAAACTTCAATATTCTTTAGGTTCTTTTGCTCATCAACAGTTACCCGTACAACTATTTCATCACCCATGCCTTTAGTAGATTTACCAATGTATTGGTTCTCTTCCGTTTCATAGGTTTCATGTTTAAGATCTGAAGTTAAATGCTTTTCATGCATAGTAGCACCGCTTGCTGCATCGGTTGCTTCATCAACCTTTGGTTTAGCCGCATTTTCTCCAGCAATCTTGCCCCAAATCAAACATTCTGCCAAGTTATTGCCGCCTTGGTATTGGTTAGCACAGATACCGCCAAGTTCACCAGCTGAATAAAGATTAGGGATAGCTTTGCCTCTGGTATCCAAAATTTCCGCATTTTTATTTCTTCTTGGACCACCTTGAGTGTTAAGCATTGTCTGCTCCAATTTGACGGCATAAATTGTATTACCGTCAAACTCACGCAAAGTAGCTGGATCTCTTCTAAATTCGGGATCGTCTTGTTCCTGACATGCTTTATTAAAACGATTGAGAGTATCAGACAAAACTGCCGGTTCAACCCCAATTTTATCGGCTAATTCTGAAACAGAGTCAGCCTTGATAACATTTTCTGTGTACGGCTTGTAATCGCCAATAATTTTATCATTATCTAATTCATGCTTTTTGGTTTCATCAAAAATCAAGTATGGGTGTTCTTGGTTTAGTGGTATTTTCCATTGGCCGTGATTCTTGATGTGACCGTGACGATTTTCTTCTGCTTCATTAAAGTATCTGGTACCATCATCACCTATAACAAAAACACTACCGGTAGAAACAGCTTCATTTTGAGCTCCCAACATTAAACGACCACGCTGGCCCGCTGGAACTGCAAAAGCCATGCCATGAAGCAAACCCAAAGACTCAAAGTTGTGCAAATGCCAAAAGTCAGCGCCAACTTCCTGAGCCATTCTCAGACCATCACCTTTGTTGTAAAGGGTACCTAACGGTGCCAGTCTTTTTGCCCCGATAAAGTCTTCAATCATTCTTTGATTGTTTTCAAACCCACCAGTCGTCATGACGACACCATTCTTGGCTTGCACTTTTAATAGTTTGCCGTCGCGTTTAATGACCACACCGTAGATCTTTTTACTTTCTGGATCCTGAATTAGTTCTACAGCAGGTGTGTCATATAAAACATCTATTTGGTCTTGCCGCTTAACTACCTGCTCCTTCAAAATTTGCCATAAAGAAGCGTCAAACCAATGTTTAGTGACAGTGGTAAAGTCATAAGACTCTGAACCCTCAAACTCAGGAAATTCTCTGAAAGCATAACTTTTATCTGGCGCATATTCTTTAGCACTGTTAGGTTTGACTCCTAAATACTGGGAAACATATTGCGGTGTATTAACCATCCCCTCAACGTAGGTATCGATCATGTCTTCGTCAAGTTCCATTGGCGCCGTTAGTTTTTGATAATACTTTTTCATTTCATTAAAGTCATCGCCAGAACCAATTAATTGAGCTGAATAACGAGTATTACCGCCTTCATGACCCTCTGGAGCCGAATCAACCAGCAGTACTTTAGCATCATGGTCAGCTGCAAACCGTGCTGCAGTAGCACCAGCACCACCAAAGCCTAAGACAACAACATCATAATTTGCATCCCATTCAAAGTTTTTATGATAAATCATAGTAATCTCCTCATTAATTAAATCGTTTTCATTTAACAAGTTAATTTTATCACGTTATTTTTTAAAAATAACAAATTCACAAAACAATAACTAATTATTAATAACTGTAATTTAACTCATAATTACTGTTAAAATAACTTGACTTAAAGTACACATTAAGTACTAAAGTAATCGTATAAATCAGGTAAAGGAGAATCAATATGGACGATCACAAAGATGATGTGCAAAATGGTATTTTTGCTTTGGGTGAAAAGAATACTGCTTATCAAAAATATTTTATTGGCCAGAGTTACCTGCAAAGCTTGGTCAATGATCCTAAGATTAACGTAAGCGTCTCAAACGTTAGTTTTGAACCGGGTTGTCGTAACAACTGGCACCAACATATGGGCGGCTTTCAAATTTTATTAGCTACAGCTGGCGAAGGCTGGTATCAAGAAGAAGGAAAGATTGCACGTAAATTACATCCGGGAGATGTAGTAGTTGTTCACGATGGTGTTAAGCACTGGCATGGTGCTACCAAAAATAGTTGGTTTGCGCATATTGCTATCACTGCGGGAACACCAAAATGGCTGGAGCCAGTCACAGATGAAGAATATGAAAAATTGGAGGATTAAAAAATGAAAAAGCAAACAGCCGGTAGAGATAATTTAGGTGATTTTGCACCTAAGTTTGCAGAATTGAATGATGATGTTTTATTTGGTGAAGTCTGGTCAAGAGAGGACAAGTTGTCTGCACGTGACCGTAGTTTAATTACTTGTGCCGCATTAATGGCACAAGGAGCTTTTCCTCAACTTAAATCACATATGATTATTGGAAAAAAGAACGGCATTACGAAAGACGAAATGGTCGAACTGATTACTCATTTGGCATTTTATTGCGGCTGGCCGAAGGCTTGGTCTGCTTTTGATTTGGCAAAAGAAATTTTCACTGATTAAAACCTTTAATTTAAAGCAGCTGGCCTTTTGTCCGGCTGCTTTTTATGTCTAAAATCTATGGTCTTTAACGGTTTCTGCATCCCTAATTTTATGCTAACCTGTAGAAGTATTAATTAAAGAAATCACAGGAGCAAAAACCTATTATGAGTAAAAAAATTCTAATCTTACATACTGGTGGCACCATTTCAATGTCAGAAGATGAAAATGGAAAAATTAAGCCTAACAGTCAAAATCCCTTGGCTGACCTGTCTTTAAACGTTAATGACGATGTCCAGATAGTTACTGAAGAAATTTTCAACTTGCCTTCTCCTCATATGACACCAGAGCGCATGTTGCAACTTTCTTTGCGGATCCGCCAAGCAGAAGCCGAAGGCTTTTTCGGGGCAGTCGTGACTCACGGCACAGACACCCTGGAAGAAACAGCTTTATTTTTAGATTTAACCATTTCCAGTAAAATGCCTGTGGTAGTAACCGGAGCTATGCGCTCTTCTAATGAAATTGGCAGCGACGGACTGTACAATTTCAGAACCGCAATCATGGTAGCCAGTTCTGATGCTTCTATTGGCAAAGGTGTTGTAGTTGTGATGAATGATGAAATTCATCCCGCTCGTTATGTTACGAAGACCCATACTACAAATGTTGCTACTTTTCGCACAGCCACATTTGGTCCTATAGGAGTTGTATCCGAAGGTCACGTTAATTACGTGCAAACTATCAATCCCCAGCAACACTTACCAATTGACCACATTATTTCAAATGTTTATTTAGTAAAGGCCTATGCAGGAATGGGACCAGAGATCTTTCAAGCTTTAAATAAGCCAGCAACAAACGGGTTAGTAATTGAAGCTTTAGGTGCCGGTAACATGCCACCCCAAACATTACCTGAATTGCAAAAACTGCTTGATTCTGGAATTCCCCTGGTATTGGTTTCCCGATGTTTTAACGGTATTGCTGAACCAGTTTATGATTATCAAGGTGGCGGTGTCGGATTAGCCAAAATGGGCATTATCTTCTGCCGCGGCCTCAATGGACAAAAAGCCAGAATTAAGCTCTTAGTTGGTTTAAGTGCTGGTCTGAAAAATGAGCAATTAAAGAAATACATTAATAATTAAATCAGCAATGAAAACCATCTTCATATAAAGATGGTTTTTTCTTGCAAAAATTGGTAATTATTTGTAAAATGACCGTTGGTCATTATTGAATGAAAGGAGTATATCTGCCATTATGTATGTCTTGACTGCCAAAGAAAAAGAAGCAAAAAAACAGCTAATTGCAGCTGCCGCCAGCAAGTTATTTCAAAAAAATGATTTTAACCAAATATCTATGGCGCAAATTGCCCATGAATCTGGCGTTGCCAAAGGCACACTATTTAATTATTTTAAAACTAAAGAAAATATCTTTATGTACTTATTGCTTTCTGGTTACCAAGATTACCTCACGGAAGTTCTTCAGCGTTTTCAAAAAACTAAAAATATCACTTCGTGGGCTGATTTTTCCTCTTTTATACTAGAGCAAAACCATTTGTTAATCAGTCAGAGGACAGATTTATTACGTCTTAACGCGTTACGTGGTCCAATTTTAGAAACTGCCGCTGACAGAGAACAGACATTGGCTGGTCGCGAAAAACTCTATGAAATAAACAGGAAACTGGGACAAGCAATAGCCGAGAAAATTTCACTGCTTAGCGTTAAGCAAGCCAGTCACCTTTTCATCATTCAAAGTGCAATTATTAGCGGACTAATGAATATGATGAACCTGGATGAGTTTCACCATGATCAATTACCCGTTGATTTTAAAGTTTTTCAAATCGACCTCGAACAAGAAGCAAATCAATTAATGCTCTTTTATTTACAAGGCTTAGAGCAAAAATTGGAAGGAGCAAAATAAAATGAAACTTGCTAATATTAGAAATTTTGCCATAATTGCTCATATTGATCATGGTAAATCAACATTAGCTGACAGAATTATGGAACAAACTGATACTGTCAGCAAAAGGCAGTTAAGTGACCAACTTTTGGACAGCATGGAAGTTGAACAGGCTCATGGTGTAACAGTCAAATCAAGATCAGTGCGTAACTTTTATCAAGCAGATAACGGTCAGGAATACGAATACAATTTAATCGATACCCCAGGGCACGTTGATTTTTCTTACGAAGTTTCTAAAAGTCTGGCTGCCAGTGATGGCGCTATTTTACTGGTAGACGCAACTCAGGGTGTACAAGCACAAACCGTAGCCAATTTGCGTTTAGCTTTAAAACATAATCTGACTATCATTCCGGTGATTAACAAAATTGACAATGCAGCGGCAGACGTAGAGGCAACGGAGGCACAAATACGTGCCTTAAGGCCAGAATTTGCAGACGCGGATATTTTAAAAATTTCTGCTAAAACAGGAGAAAATGTTCATCAAGTATTAGAAGCAATTTATCAAAAAATTCCAGCCCCTCAGGGAAAACCCGATGCAGCACTTAAGGCACTGATTTTTGACTCACAGTATGATTCATATCAGGGAATTATCGCGGATGTCAGACTAATTGATGGTCAGTTAAAGAACCAGCAAAAATTGCAGCTAATGCAGGGCGGCAGCAAGTTTAATGCGCAAGCAATAGGGATTTTCACCCCAAACATGCAGCCAGTAAAAGAATTAAATGCGGGAGAAGTCGGCTATATTGTGACTGGAATTAAAGATGTTGCCAGTGTCCAGGTTTGCGATACCTTAACCACTGCAGAAAATCCTACTAAAAATGCCATTCCCCACTTTAAGCCAGCGCAATCAATGGTTTATGCCGGTTTTTATCCTAAGGGAGATACCAGTTATGAAGCCTTAAAACAAGCTATTAGTAAGCTAGCTCTCAATGATTCCGCTTTTCATTACGCTCCCGAACAGTCTGAAGCTCTTGATGCCGGCTTTCGCTGCGGTTTCTTAGGCATTTTTCACTTGCAGATAATCCAAGAACGACTGCGGGATGAATATCATGTGGAAGTATTAACCACTGCACCGAATGCAACCTATCACGTTTATCTCAAGCAGCCTCAGCCTAAGCAGGAATACCTCACTATCACCAATCCAGCGAAATTTCCTGACTTTTCTGAAATTGATTACGTCACTGAATCTTATGTCAAAGCAGTCATTACCACGCCCAATGAATATTTAGGTGCAGTCATGAAATTATGTGACCAGCATTTTGGGGAAATGGTTGACTTGGATAATCAACAAGATTTAGTCACATTAATATATAAACTGCCGGTTTCCGAAATTGCCTATGACTTTTTCAACAGCTTAAAATCAATTACTCATGGGTTTGCGACGCTTGACACCGAATTTCTGGATTACGAACTGGTTGATGTAGTTAAAATTCAAATTCAGATCAACTATGCTGCTGTTGATGCTCTCGACATTATTGTGCCACGTCAAAAAGCCGATTTGATCGCCCATAAGTTAGTTAAAAAATTGAAATATACGGTTCCGCGTCGTCTATACCCGATGCCGGTGCAAGCAATGGTGGAAAACAAAGCAATTGCGAGAGTGGACGTGCCGCCTTTACGCAAAAATGCAGCTGTGAACGGTGAAAAAAGAAGCATCTCGAAAAAGCAACAACTTTTACGCAGACAAAGTTTAAATAAAAGACAAGCTGTTAAAAGCGACATTAAGTTGCCCCAAAGCGTCTTCGATGCAATTTTAAACATTAATGAACCGGATTAAGAACTTGAGGCAAATAAAAGGCGAGAAGATATATCTTTCTGGTTTTCTATAGATTAAAGTTTCATCAAAATATACTGAGTTACAGTGACAGCACTTAACATTTTTGTAACAAGTAACAACTTAGTTGCAAGTACTAAAAAAATTCCTAACTGTGAAAGTTAGGAATTTTATTTTTTAACTTAAAATTAGTCGTCTAATTTTTCTTTGTTAGTGACATTCAACTTGTCATCAAAGGTGTAAACTACTGGTTCACCGGTCTTCATTTCCAAGTTCATAATATCAGCATCAGAAATGTTTTCGATGTACTTAGTCAAGGCACGAAGTGAATTACCGTGAGCTGCAATAATAACGTTCTTGCCAGCTAACAAGTCTGGAGCAATGTGGTCTTCCCAGAAAGGCATAACTCTTTCCAAACAAACCTTTAGGTTTTCAGTCCGAGGAATGATGTGTGGATCAAGATCGGCATAACGACGATCATGAACTTGGCTGTATTTAGAGTCATCCTCAATCTTTGGTGGCAAAACATCATATGAACGACGCCAAATGTGAACTTGCTCATCACCGTATTTGTCAGCAGTAGCTTTCTTGTTTAAGCCTTGCAAGCCACCGTAATGACGTTCGTTTAATCTCCAGCTCTTAGTTTCCGGAACCCAAAGTTGACCGCTTTCTTCCAAAGCATAGTGTAGAGTCTTAATGGCACGAGTTAAAACAGATGTATAAGCTTGATCGAACTGCAGACCATGTTCCTTAATTAACTTACCTGCGTTCTTTGCTTCTTCAACGCCTTTTTCTGATAAATCTACATCAATCCAACCAGTAAATTTATTTTCAAGGTTCCATTCACTTTGTCCGTGACGGATCAAAACTAATTTTGACATGAAATATCTCCTTTGCAAATTAAATGTTTCACTTACTATTTTACACATTTACATTTTGTTTTCATAGGGTTTAGGACTAAAAATCATTTTTAAAATCCAAGTTTTACGATACAATAGATATAATGATGATTATAAGAAAAGAGAATACCTAACTCACTATGAAATTCAAAAAATTATTAATGGGCTTGAGCTTAGTTGCAGCGCTTGCTGCAGGCGGATGCTCCAAGCAGAAAAAGCAAAGCGAACCCATTCTAACTAAAAGCCAAGTAATCAAATGTTCACAGAAATCATTTAAGAGTGGACAAGCCAAGCAGGTCGTAACCTTAGGAACCGATACTTCCAAGCAAATTGTTACTACAACTGCTGTTTTTGGTGGCAACCCTACTGTATTTCAACTTAACTACCAAACTCAAGCCAAAGGTAAAACACAATCTTCGCAAGAGTGGGTTGATAATTCCAATCACGTTTATATTAACGGCTCAAGTGACTGGTATAAAGCGGATTTTAACAAATTAACCGGGCACTCTTACGCTGATTTACTCGATTCTATAGTTAATAATTCAATGTTAATGGATCCACCTAAGGCTCTTACTAACGCTTATAAAATGACTAGAAAAGGTCACACTTATACTTTAAAAGCGAACATCACAGACCAGAAAACGATGAAAGATGCATTAGATCCGATATTTACCACCAATACTCAAAGCCCTAAGCAAAAAACCATCTATCATAAATTAGTCAAAATGGGCAAAATTAAAGGTATGACTGCAAAACTTGTGATTAAAAATAAAAAGATGTATAGCTTTCAATATCTAGTTAAAATTAGAGTAAATAAATTAATGCAATTCAGCGCTGGACAAAGTTATGGCAACATGGGCAGCAAAGACTTCTTAAAGATACCTACCAATGCCCTTAATGCTAAACCACTGCCTAAAACAAACAAAAAGAAAAAATAATTTTTAAATCACAACCTCGAAACTAAAACTTTCGGGGTTTTTATTTATTTAAGACCCCTAAGATAATTCTTTGACCAGAGAAAAAACCAAGACTTGCAAATTTAGGATTAATTAATTCACCAAAAACCTGTTTTTTTAAGCCTAATTTATGTAAAAAATTAAAAAATCATACTCTGATTAATGTACAAAACAATTTTTTATCATTTTTAAACTCTATTACTTCAATGATGCAGTTGTAACACTAAAAAAAATCGGACAAGTTTTTATATCAACTTAACTAAAAATGCTATATAATTTCCTTAAGGTAAAATAAAAATATTAAAAAGGAGATGTCCACAATGAAATTGAAGAAATTTTTGACGGCTATGTTATTGTCTGCCACTTTAGTTGGTGGTGGTCTAACTCATGCAAAAACAGTCGATGCAGCATTATCAAAAAAGCAGGCTATTGCAATTGTTAAAAAGAAAGAGAGCAACCAAACTAGTGGCCAATATACTACCAGCACAAAGATTAAAAGTGGTAAGCAAAAAATAAATTTCGACTCTCATGGTGCTTTTACCACCAAGCCTGAACTAGTTCAAGCCATTACTAAAGTAAAATCTGGCAAACACGCTGAAACAGTAGAGCAATGGATTGATATGGACGCAAAACGTGTCTACACCAAAGCAGATGGCAAATGGCAATATACACCTATTGCAGACGCTGATACTGCCAAAACTGATATAAAAAAATATAGTAGCGATCTGAAGAAATTTGCTAAAAGCATCACTACTGATTTGAGCAAAAATGCCAAACTTAGTCATAAAGATGGAGTTTATACCCTCAAAAGTAATGTCAATATTACTAAGGCAAGTAAATTTCTGAACAAAATTTTTAAAGACTATAAGGTAGATCTCAAGTCGTTCAAAAAGCACGTTAAACTCAGCAAGTGTAATGTTACTTTTAAAATCAAAGATAAAAAAATAACAAGCTCTGCTACTTCTTTTAAAATGAACTACGACAAAAAAATGCCAGCTTCATTCAACTTTAGAATCTTTGGCTTCGGTAATTCCGACTCTTTGAAGTTACCAGATGAAGTCAAAATCGCCACTCCAGCATCTGCAAACTAATTTGAGCAATAAAGTAAAGGTCTTTATATGAAAACAACTGTTTTTAGTAAATATTTAACTATCATAATTATGGTGCTTTTAGGTTACTTAATGAGATAAAATGACTATAGAGTCGTTTAAATATTTTCATTAGTAATCGGAGGTCCAAAAATGAAATTAGGAATTATTGGCAGCGGTAAAATTGTTCACGATTTTTTAACGACTGCTGCTAAAATTAAAGGCCTTGAGCTTGCAGCAATATCCACTACTAAACGTAGTCAGCCTATTGCCAAAAACTTAGCTAAGCAATACAACATTAAAGAGGTATTTGCTGATAACGGGCAGTTGTGTCATGATGAAAATGTCGACACAGTTTATGTAGCCGTACCTAATTCTTTACATTATGAAATCGTAAAAGAAGCTCTTCTTGCAGGCAAAAATGTTATTTGTGAAAAACCATATGTAGAAACTGTTGCTCAAGCTGAAGAACTTAAAGAAATCGCTGACAAAAAGGATTTAATCATAGTTGAAGCTATCACAAATATTCACTTGCCAAATTTCAAAGCAATTAAACAACAATTAGCTGAAATTGCACCTATTCACATTATTTCTTTAAACTATACGCAATATTCCAGTCGCTATGATGATTTTTTGCAAGGCAAAATTGCACCTGTATTCGATCCTGCTAAAGATGGTGGAACCCTAACAGATTTGAACATTTACAATATTCACTTAGCTGTTGGTTTGTTCGGTAAGCCGGAAAAAGTGCAATATTATCCAGTAATGCAAAAACAAGTTGATACTTCGGGCATACTTAATTTAGTTTATCCTGATAAACAAGCAGTTTTAATTGCCGCAAAAGATAGCTATACTACTCCAAGATCATTTATTGAGGGTGAAAAAGGAACCATCTACTTTGATGGTTCAACTGGTGTTATTAAAAATTTCACGGTTGAACACAGAAACGGTGATGACAGTGAGTTCAACTTTAACGAGTTTGATCACCGAATGGCAAGTGAGTTTACGGATTTTGTGAAAATTATTGATACCCACGATACACAGAAAGCTAATGATTTATACGAGCATAGCATAGCTGTCATGGATGTATTAGCCAAAGCAAAGCAGTCTGTTTCTAATAATTAATATTATTGACTAAAAAACGCAATCAATTCTCCAGTTGAGAAAGTTGCGTTTTTTTTGTATCAAAAAAGAGGTCAGAGAATTTTTTTAAAAAACCTGTAAAAACAAGTTTTTCAAAAAACATCAAAGACCTC
Organism: Lactobacillus huangpiensis; assembly: GCF_019972815.1. Taxonomy (GTDB): domain Bacteria; phylum Bacillota; class Bacilli; order Lactobacillales; family Lactobacillaceae; genus Lactobacillus; species Lactobacillus huangpiensis. Next base: position 346,459 of record NZ_BPPA01000001.1, on the reverse strand, counting down.
TTTATCTATGATATTAAATTTACTCAATAATTTAATATAAAAAGCAAATTAATGATTATTCTTTACTTTGAAGGGGTTGAGCTAGTTGAACCGTTGGAACCTGTTGAACCTGTTGAGCCGGTTGAACCGTTGGAACCTGTTGAACTTGTCGAGCCGTTAGATCCGTTGGAACCTGTTGAACTTGTCGAGCCATTAGATCCGTTGGAACCTGTTGAACTTGTCGAGCCATTAGATCCGTTGGAACCTGTTGAACTTGTCGAGCCGTTAGATCCGTTGGAACCTGTTGAACTTGTCGAGCCGTTAGATCCGTTGGAACCTGTTGAACTTGTCGAGCCATTAGAACTAGTTGATGGAGTTGAAGTTGGTGTTGTAGCAGTCTTCTTCTTAGCTAAAGCACTTGCTTTAATGTATCCTGCTGAAGTTGAGTAGTACTTTTTGCCCTTAATGGTAACAGCTGCACCAAATAAAGTTACTTTTTGGCCCTTACGAACTTTACCGTTCTTCAAAGCTTTGCCACTTCTAGTAACCAAAACAGTATTCTTAGCTACTTTAGCAGCCTTACCAGTAACATTAACAGCCTTGATGTATTGGTTCTTTCCAACTTTGTAGTACTTCTTGCCCTTAACAGTCTTTTTGCCAAGAACAGTTACTTTTTGACCAACCTTAAGTGTCTTCTTAGTCTTAACTAATTTTTTGCCCTTAAGTTTGTAAACAGCAGAATTAGCGCCAACTTTCTTAGTCTTAGCGGCCTTCTTTGCTGCACTAACTTCAGTTGAGGCGCTACTTAAAGCGTTGGCTGGTAACTGATTAAGACCAACAGCTAATAATGTTGCACCAGCTACTGAAACTATCATTTTCTTATAAAAACTATTTTTACTCATTTTTGAGCCTTCCTTTTTTCATTGACAAATTCGACGCCCCTAGCTAAACAGACTTAAGAACGCTATAACTCTTACTGAGTTACATAGGATTCATTTTAACACTATAAACACCCAAAAAAAAGGCTATAGTTTTAATAAATTATTATTTTTTGTCATACGCACTCGCAAAAACTATTCTAATTTTTGCTATTTTTACAGCAAACATTTTGTATATTGCAATTAAACGGTTTGCTCTTTAATAATATAGAATTATCTCCTATTTTTTTACAATTTATCAAAAAGTGACACGCAAAAAGGACTAACTCTTGTGCTATCCTATAAGTTAGTCCGTAGTTAAATTCTAATAAAGTGTCTCAAATTCAGTTATCATAACAGCAAACTGCTTTTTTAATTAATAAAATTACTTATTGCCTACAACCCTGCGAATACGGTCAGCAACCTGATATTTAGAAGTAAATATCAATTCGTCTCCCATTTCAATAACTGTATGACCATGTGGAACCAGCCATTCTTGTCCACGACGAATACGGCTGACGGTGATATCACTTGCTATATCCCAATCCATCAATTGATGACCGGAATACTGCCTATTGCGGACAACAACAGAATAGACCGCATTTTTGGTATCGCTCAGCACATTATAAACAGCAGGCGATTCTATCAGTGCTCGCAACAGTGATGAAGTAACATTGCTTAAGTCAAAAATTTCCATGCCACTGCTGCGCAATTGCTCAACCTTGGCAATATCAGCACGTTTTTGACAAATAATAATCCGTTTGAAATTTCCCTTAGCTTTTGCCAATTGCCCCAGTCGCAAATTAGTTTCGTCAGATCTCATAGCCGCAACAAAAATATTCCCGGCAAAAGCGTCAGATTGACTCAGATTTTCTGCATCCAGCTTTGATAATAATTTTAAATCTGGCACACGGCTCTTATAAATATTATAGTGTTCACTACTGGTAGTATACATTTGAACCGAATACCAATTATCATGCAAATCAAGCATGACCGGAACTGTTAACGCATTAGTTCCTATAATTATAACTTTTTCCTTGATACGATCCTCAGCTTTTAATTTAAATATTGCATTAAAAAGTATCGGGCAAAAAATGCAAACTATTACAGCGGCTAGAATAAAAACATCAGATTGCAAGCGTGTAATAACATTTAGTTTTCTGGCTACCGCTAAAGTTGGTAAAACAATGGTGATCGTAGTAGCGGTTAAAAAGCCACCCGCAAAACCATTTCTTAAGCCAAATTTCCTAGCATAAACTAACGCAACAGGCAATTTTGCCAGAAATAAAAACAGAACTAAAATTGGTAACAGAATTAAAGAGTTGGGATGTGCCAAAAGTGATCTTAAATTGAGTTTAACTCCTGTCATAATAAAGAAAATAGGAATAAAGAATCCGTAACCAATTGAAGTTAGCTTATCAGCAGTTTCCTGACTAGGCTCCAGCAATTTCATGACAATGCCAGCCAAAAATGCCCCTAAAATATTTTCTACTCCGACTCTTTCAGCAACTGTTACCAAAGCAAAAATTAGGAAAAAGGCTAAACGAACATCTAACTGCGTAGTTGACTTAGTCACTTTAACAAACCACAGATAAGGTTGCTTAAAGTGCCACAACAGTAAAATAGCTACGCCAAAAAGCAAAATGATAAGCCACAATTGTCTGGTATTGCCACCATTAATCGCAGCATAAACCGTCAGCAGCATTAATGGAATTACTTCTCCCAAAACTGCAGTTAATAAAATCGTTTGACCTATCGGTCTATTTAAAATATCTTTTTCTTTTAAGGTCGCAATTACTACTCCCAGTGCAATAGTCATGAAAATAATGGTTGCAAGCATCGTATCTCCAAATAAGCCCAACCATTTTAAAACTAATGCCAGACAAACAGATAAAAGAGCCATACCTAAAAATGCTTCTAAAGCAATTTTAAAGGGAGATATCTGATTCGGCTTTTTTTCTTGCTTATGCTTTGGTTTTAATAAATCAAAGTTGATTTCCATCCCTGACAAAAATAATAGCAAAATGACGCCCAAATTTGATAAAAACGCGAGGTCATGCGTGGGCTGTACAATATTAAAACCACTTGCACCAAGAATAATACCAATGATAATTTCTGCAACGGCCGTAGGAACAGCATTTACCTTTAATCGTACCATTAAAATAGGAACAATTAAGGCAAATAAAACAACTAGGAATAAAGACAACTGTGCCAACAGGATTACCTCCTCATTTATTCTTAGTCGATTATACAAAATATTGACGAGCAGAGAAAATAAAAAGGGTAGCAAGTATTCATAGCTTTCAAAAATCAATAAATTAAAATTTTTCTGCACATAAAAACAGGTCATGACAATTATCATGACCTGTTTCTTTAATTAAAAATTGGCTGCTTTAACAAAGCGATTAGTATCAATTGGGTAGTACTTATTACCATTAATATTGACGCGACCACCATATGTCCGAATGGATTTGCCCTTCAAAAACTTGGTAGTGCCAATACGAATTCCGGTAGTATCGTAAATATAGGCATTATGGGTTAATACACGCTTGGAACCAATGATATTGCTGGCTACAACGTATTCATTTTTACCAATTTGCAAATATTTTTTACCATTTATCACCTTTTCTTGTGCCACGGTTACAACTGTCCCAGCGGTTTTTAATGCCGCATTAGTATGTTTACCTTGAGCATCATATGTATAAGCATCATGCATCAAAGTTTTCTTGCCAGTAGGCGCTTGAGAAACAGGATCAGAATCGGTTGCATTTGATGAATCGTCAGGAAGGGTAGAAGTAACTGTTTCTCCTGCCTGCAAATCGTAATAGTACTTCAGAAGTGAGTAAAAGTCATTCATTGAATAACCCCATTTTTTGAAATAGCCATCAGGATCGGTATGATTAGTACCTCCTAAAAAGCGCGATACTGCATGATGAGACCAGATTGTCCCTTTACCAGTATTTGATGCATTAGAGGGTTCGATGTTATAGCGGTGCAGCAACTTAGCCGCATAAATGGCATTGTTATTCACACTTTTAGCAAATTTATTTCTGGTAGTTTCTTGACAAAGTTCAATTTGAATAAAACGGTTGTTGGCTATTGCTCCAGCACCCCAGACGCCATATCCTGGAGTCATCATCTGAATAATCTGTTTGTGATCAACAAAAGCGTGGACATAAGAGTACATATTTTTCCATTCACGGTTAAAGTAAATAGCTTCATTATAAGCGGATGCCCCGGGAGTTGCAGTTTCGTGAATTACAATACCTTCCGGCTTTCCTTTTCTGTACTTGATCTTATTGCCATTGGCGTAAAATTTGTTATACTTAATGTTCTGTGTCTGGAGCATTTTATATAAAAAAGTAACGTCAACATAACTGTTTTGTTTAGCAATCGAGTTAATTGAGGCAGCCTCTACCGCCTGAGATTGACTGACGTTAAAAATAGGTGCAACTAAACCTACTCCGATAGCAACAGTAGTTATTAGTTTCTTTATCTTCATCTAAATTTTCATTCCTTATTTCGTTTGTGAGAAATTACCTTTGTCTAAAAATTGCCTTTCTTAACATACTGGTGAATGCCTACCCGATAATATTTAAGTCCGTATATTGAAATTGCTCCACCGTAGGTTGCAATGGATTGACCCTTCTTTAACACTTTTTTATTGTCACGATTGCCATAGTCGTTGTAAACAAAAGCATTTTTCTTGAGAAGTCTCATAGTGCCGTCAATATTGCCACTAGCAATGTACTGATTTTCACCAATGCGATAATACTTTTTGCCGTTAATAGTTTTAGTGCCATAGGTGGCAATCACCTTACCGGTATTGCCTACTTTAATTGCCTTAACTTTTTTTACTCGTTTGCCTTTGGAATTGTAAACATAAGCGTTATGCATCAAAGTCTTGTTAACTTTTTTCTCACCCTTTGGAGCCTGAGAAGCCGGTGGAAGAGCACTGCCCATATTTAAAATAGTATCGTTAACCCAACCCTTACCGGCAATGTACAAGCGCTTTTTGCCGTTATAAAAAGTAATGGTCTTAGTTACAGTAACTGCATCACCTTTAGCAACTGAATCGGTTTTGGCAGATACTGAGTGGTCAGTTGGCCAAGCATAAGTGGCACCTGCTTTTTTAACAACATAAGATTTGCTGGTGTTCGAAATCTTAGGATCGTATTGCGTTAAGTTCGAAGTTGTTATCCTAGTGTTTAAAATAGTGTTGTAATTATTGGCGGTAGCGTATGTACCAGTTAGAGCCTTGGTGGCATCTGCATAAGAAGCAGCATTTTCGAGCCATGCTCCTTTGTAGCGCTCTGGCTGCCAGGTAACACCTAAACGAAGTTTTTTACCATTATCATCAAATGAATCCTGGTAAGTATTGTATTTCCTAAATTTCGCTGTCACGTAGTAGCTCTTGCCATTTTTGTCTTCTTCACGTGTTTTAGAAGAATAGGTTGCTCCTTGCCAGCTATCATCAGCCTTCATTCCAAATAAATTATTGGCATTAACGGCCAAACCTGATTTGCCCCAGTTAGATTCCACAATTGCCTGTGCAATCATAACTGAAGGGTATAACCCATATTTTTTAGAAACTTTTTGTGCCTGCTTAACAGCAGTATTTAAAAATGTTGTTTCATCTGCTTTAGTTGCAGATACTGTCTCAGCCTTTGCTGGAGAAGTGGCAATTAAGTTGTTGGTAACCGGCATCAAGAGCGCTGCACCAAGCACCGCTGCTGAAAAACCAGTGATTAGTTTTTTCTTCATAAATAAAATTTCCTCCTTAACCGATATCTTTATTGTATCGAGCAATTAAAGTATTAACAATAGAATCCGCTTATTTGTAGTCAAAAAGTAATATTGTCAGTTTTAATATTACAAATAGTAATTTATTTGTCTAAGACTTCCTGTAAATGATACAAAAGATCTCGTTTCAATCTTTGAAGTTGTACTCGATTAATACCAGTCTTCTCAGCTAAAGCACTGATTGTCTGTCCACCCAGCAAATGATCTATGAACAAAATACGTTCAACCTTTTTCATTTGCGCTAACTCTTTTTCAAGTGCCAAATGATTATTCCAGTTATCCAGCAACCCTACCTGTTCAGCAGAGTCAAAACTAATTTCTTGCTCAGTTATTCGCTTTTGCTTACGCAATAAGTCCAAAGTATGCCAAATAATTTTACGAAAACTAAGCCGATCAACTTCAGTTCTTGTTCTGCCTGCTAATCGCGTTAACATTTCTGCGTAAATTATTATACCTTCCTGCAAAAAGTCTTCGTAATTAGTATAGTCCATTCTGACGTGGGCGTACTTCAATGCGCCTCTGACTAATTTCTGATTCTGCCATGCATTTATAAATGCTTTCCTACTAATCTTCATTTGTGACATTCCTCTGTTTCAAATATGTCACAAGCGCTTGTGCTCTTATAGATTAGCAATACTGCTTAAAATTTAAAAAACATAATATTAAGTTTTTAGCGTTTAGATTAATAAACATTTAACTTTTGCTTTTAATTTCTTTAAGCTTATCCCATATATCATAATTACAATAAATCTACGGGTGAAAAAAGAGCAAAAAAATACACGAACTTCAGAAAGATCGTGCATTTTCTTAAAAAAGAGTATCTGGTCGTTTACTGGTTAAATAAGCAGATTTGTGAGCATCAGAAATTAACGGTAATTCATAATAATCAGCTAATAAATTGCCATACCGAGCATGCTTTTTATCTAATAATTCGGTCATTACTTTTTTTAACGATATTTCTTCCAGAGATTGATGGGGATGAAAGTAAGAAGACTGGTCAATAAGAGAATCTCCGACAGAACTTTTGACCCGCCAGCCTAAATTACTTTTTAAATGTACTGTACCCAGAAGGTAAAGTGCGTGATTAAAAAATAAACTATCGCTAACTTTGCGGGGAATATGACGACTGCAGTTATTATACGTGAAAATATAGCTAAAGCGATTAATTGTCACGGATTCAAAAGCAGTTACATTATTTCGCAATGACGAAAAACTTGCCATATTATGCAGAGCAATCCAGTCAATATTACCAGTATTATAGCTACGCAAGGAAAAATAAGCTAAGCGTCCTGTGGCAATCACATTGTGCCCGACTAAATTAATCTTACGTGCAAATTCTCTTTGAAATTCCAGCCCTGCTAACAGACAATTCTGAGCAAAAGATGTTAGGTGGGCTTGAGTGCTGCGACAACTTAAAATAATCCCCTGATCACAGTCAAAAATTACGCTTTTGTACTTTCCTAAAAGGGGTTGCTTCTGAAACTGATATAAAGCAAAAGTTGCAGGATTTACACAATAAAGTTTATCTTCAACCAAGTATTTATCGATTTCTCGATCTATCCCAATTCTCTGACGCAAAAGCTTTTGCGACCAAAAACGATATTTATGTCCACTAGGCAGGTTCCAGATATCACTTTCTTTTTTTGACAATTCATTCCTCTCCTTTAATTAAAGTAGACGAATACTATTATACTGAAAATGTTATCGCTAGCATAGCTCAATCAAAGGTAAAAAAGCACAAAAAAACAAGAGCGATATAATCGCTCCTGTTCCTTAATTAGCTATAAAACTAATAATTAGTTAGCAAAGTTTGCAACCTTAACGTATTGCTTGCTTGGTCCACCAATTCTGTAGTAAGCCTTACCATTCTTGAATGTGTAAGGTGAACCAAAAGTAGTAACCTTTGAGCCAGCTTTCAATACACGTCTGTCTGCACGCTTCTTGCTGGTCTTGTACACATAAGCGTTGTGGCTTAATGTACGTGAAGTACCATCGATGTTATCAGCCATTACGTATTGGTTGTCAGCAATTTGGTAAACTAAGCTGCCATCAGCAAGTTTAGTAGCTGCACCGATTACTTCAACTGTGGAGTAAGCACGTAACATATCAGTACCAACACGCTTGTGATCTTTATCGTAGATGTATGAGTTGTGCATAACAGTCTTCTTAACCTTGTTTGCAGGCTTAAATGTACCGTCAACATACTTGCTTTCTACGTAAAGGTCTGAATCAGCACTGTTAATGCGGTAATATGTCTTATCGCCAACTTTGATTGGTTCACCAAAGATAGCAATCTGATCACCGTTCTTAACAGTAGTCTTTGAATCTGTTACAGTGTTACCATCAATCTTGTAAACTGGAACATCACCATCTGATTGAACTGTCTTGTATTCTGCACCCTTAACACCAACAGTTAGTAAGAAAGTAACTTTAGTAGTCTTACCGTCAGCATTAGTAGCACTTACAGTAACTGGATATTTACCAGCAACCTTAGTATTAACTTTACTTACATCAACTGTAGGAATCATAGTAGTTGTGTCAGTACTACTTACTTGTGTCTTAAATGCATCTTGAATAGCCTTAGTATTAACTACACCATTAACTGGAACATAGTTGAAACTAACATCACCAATTGTGTCAAGAGTAGTTGTACCTCTCAAAGCAGTGCTTTGTCCATTAAAGTACATTTGAGGGAATGAACCATCAGCTTCCGTTGCTGTTGGGTTAACACGTACATTAAATGTAGCAGTTTTACCATTAGTTGCATACAGGTGTGTAGTAACTGTAAATGGAGCTGCTGGTTTGTCAAAACTACCATTAGCCTTTACAGTAACGCCAGCAGCCTTCAAGCCATCTCTAATATCTTGTTCAAGGTTCAAGAAACTTGGTGTAGCAGCTGAAGAGTCATTGCCAGCAGTTGTTCTAGGGGTATACTTACCATTCTTACCTCTTGAAGCGTCAATCTTGTCTGCTACAGCAGAAACACTGTAACTATTTGTGTCAAGATCTACTGAACCAGAGTCAGCAATTACATCCTTATCAGTATCTTTATCTCTATAAGTAACGTATGGTGCACCCTTCAAATCAGTGTTAGCAACACTAAATACTTTACTTTGAACTTGAACGCCTGAAATTACGCCAGTACCATCTGAAGTCTTAGTAGCTTTATTAACAGTATAGTCTGTATTAGCTTTCAAGCCACTAATAGTAACTGGAACAATAGCTACATAAGATTTACCTTTTTCAAGCTTATCAACTGCTTTTGCACCGCTAGCTACAGAACCAGTGCCATCAGCATTTGCTGTAGCTTCATAAATAGAAGCTTTACCAGGAATTACATTAGCACCTGTTGGCAAAGTTGGGGTAGAAAGTGAAGCAGCAACTTTGGATGCTACATCGCCATCTACTAAACTAGTAGCGTTAGTTATATTCAATTCCAATGTAGCAGTAGTAATGCCGTCTTGTGTAGTTCCGCCAACAACTGGAATATTAGTATCAGCAAATACTGTTGATACACCGGCTGCAGCAACTGGAGCAACAGCTAATAAAGCAGCTGCAGCAGCACTAACAATTCTTAAATTTTTCTTCATGTGGTCTTTCCTCCTTGTGTATATACAAAATAGTAATAGGCTATAGGTTCAGTCGTGATGAGCCTACATTGTTACAACACCCTTCAAGCCGAATTCATAAGTTTATAACTCTTATGAGGTAGCTTTCGAGCTGAAGAACGCGCATGCGTACAGGCATTCGAACCTGAAGCATAGCTATTACTTACCACATTTCTTATTGTACCTACCTTTTGCTCAAATTGCAAGACATGTAGTTATTTAACATACTTTTGTAACAAACGCTTACAGATTTACAGCTTATTTTTTTACTTTTCAAAAAATAATAAAACCCTCAACAGCACTACATTCAATGTTTTTTGCCGCTAACAAAGTTAATAAAGTTATTTTATTTTCTATTAAATTTTACAAAATAATAACAAAATAATTTGAAATAAAGTAAAAATCACGCCAAACTTGCCTTGACGTGATTTCCTATCTTTACTAATTATTTTTACCGCAAAATTGTTTGATTTTAATTATCGTTTCTTTAATTGTCTCCAAAAACTGCAGGTTACATTGACTGACCCTGAGTATTATCGAACAAACTAGTAACAGTTCGTTCAACATATGAAGCAGATTGTGGAGTTTTATACAAATCCACCCCTTCTTGCGCAAATGCTTTTGCATTTGCTATTGTTTCCATTGCTTTCTTTACCTCTGTTCCTGCCAAATTAGCGGCAGCATCTGGTAAAGACAAATTAACCTTTTTGTTTGCACCGTTTAGAAATACTAATTGTAAAGTTTTGGTTTTTGTTACCATATTATTTGCTCCTGTCTTAATCATTTTTAGTTGAGAGATTTTATTATTCATCACCAATTGGAATGCCCTGTCTTTGAATTAAAGTCGCTGCGCCCAGATCATCACCCTGAAGCTGTGCTAAAGCTGCACCTACTTTAGCCAAACTGCCAGCTGTTGCTCCTTCTCTAACGTTCTTTAAAATTCGTGATTTAGTACCGTCTTTGCTGTATTTGGAATTTAAAAATGTGTATTGGACTGATTGTTCTAATAATGCAAAATTCATATTATCTTTCTTCCTTTTCTAAATAGTGTAATCAACCCGCGCGCCAGATGTCTTACACTATTACTAACGAAAATGGGCGTCAAAATGTAACATTTTTTCTTAAAAAATGGTCACGTAAAGGTGAAAAAACACCATTGAGTAGTCAAATCTGCTTAAACCATCTATAATTAAACTAAGTATTAGTAAGGAGGATAAATTCCTATTATGAAAAAAACGACAATTGGTACGATTGTAGCAGTAGTAATTATCGCTATTGGTGGTGGCGTTTTTTACGCAACACAAAAATCCAATAATGATAAAGTTGAAGCTTCCTATAATAGTGCAATGACTACTGGTAAAAATGCGGTTGCTGATAAGGACTATTCAGAAGCAAGCTCTGCATTTGCCAAAGCTTTCAGTATCAAGAAGACTGACCAGGCTAAAGCTTATAAAAACCAGTCGGACAATATGATTTCCGCAATTAACGCAACTAAAAAAGGCAAATATAATGATGCGTTAAACGAAACTGCCAATGTAATTCAAAGAAAAAACGGCTATGCAGTTTTAGTAAAACAAGGTAAAAAATTAAAGACTACTATCAAAGATGTTCAAGATAATTATGAACATGAAATTCAACCAATCTTCCTCGCTGCATCCCAAGCGGAATTAGCTAAGCAATATCTTAAAGCAGCTGACCAATACCAAAAGGTGCTGGACCTGCCTTATATTGATGAACAATATTACAGTCAGTACAAGACAAAAGCAGAAAAAGGTCTCAAAGATAACCAAAAAGCTGCTAAAGAAAATAATAATGGCTCTTCAAGTCAAAGCTACAATTCAATTTCAGGTAAAGGACCAGATACTGGCAATGCCGGTAAAACCGGTGAGGGTTCCATGGGCAACCACAAAGTACATGGTAAAACAGTTACTAATAAGCAAATAGCACAACTGCGCAAACGTGTAGGCAAGTTTGGCTATGACTCAATGTCTTGGAGTCCGCAGGATTTGATCGATCTTTACAGAAAGTCTGGTCGAACTAAACCAAGCAAAATTACCAAACAAGATATTCAAAACTATCTTAAGCCGTAACAAACAATAATAAGTTAAACTTAATATGCTGAACCGTCCCGATCGTTACATGGGACGGTTTTTATTTAGCCGGTTTATCTATTTTATTGCAGTTGTGCAAAATGCTATAATTTTATTAATATTATTAAAAACTACCATATATAGAGGTTAAATTGCTCCAATAGTTGCTTTTATAGCCTAAACTCTGTAAAATGACTATTGACTTTCACGTTTCCTATTTTTATTAAAGGGGTGTCTGCTTTGACTGAAAAAGAAAATAATAGCAAAGAAAAAGATAACGAAAAAGAACAAGAAAAAAAGGATAAAGAAGAAGAAATCAAGGTTGTGATGCCTGACGCTGAATGGACAACCATGCCAGAAGAAGAGTTTGCAGAGCAACCGGATTACCTTAAAGTTTTCGCTGACTTTTACATTGCTCAGTTTAACCAACGAGATTTGGAAATCATGAACTTATATGATACCAATTCCAACATGGTTGACATCAACCACTATCTGCTTAATAACATTAAATTCACTCGCAAAGAATTAGTTAAACACGTTTTGCAATACCATGCTCAGAATTTCCAAAGTATAATTGACGAAATTGCTGCTAAAGATGGTGTTGATGCAGAAAAAATGACAACATATAAAGATTGGGATAACTGGTACGAAGAACGTCGCAATAAAATTTCAACTTCTTTATCATAATTTACTTGTACTAAAGCAAAAAAAAGAACAAAATAGATACTTGAATGAGAATGCCACACTGACATTCTTTTTTACTTAAGAATGAATATCTCAATATTGTCTATGGGAGTACATAATTACTATGGATAAAAAGACGAAGCGGATTTCAGCTGCCGGTCTATTAATTACCATCGGTATCGTTTATGGTGATATCGGAACTAGTCCGCTCTATGTAATGAAGTCAATCGTTACAGGCAACGGTGGCATTGTCAATGTTGATCGTGAACTGATTTTAGGATCAATTTCGCTCATTTTTTGGACAGTCACACTGCTAACCACCGTTAAATACGTCATGATTGCACTCAGAGCTACCAACCGTGGTGAAGGTGGTATTTTTGCATTATACGCTCTGGTACGTAAACGAGCCAAATGGCTTGTTATGCCGGCACTGATTGGTGGAGCAGCCCTATTAGCTGATGGGACATTGACCCCTGCTGTGACGGTTACCACTTCGATTGAAGGGCTTAAAAATATGCACTTCGGTTCAAGCGTACCGGTGCCTAACCAAAATGCTGTAATCATAATTACAATTGCGATATTGCTGGTACTTTTTTCAATTCAAATGCTTGGCACCAGCAGCATTGGTAAAGCATTTGGTCCTATAATGTTTGTCTGGTTTACATTTTTAGGCATTATCGGTATCTATAATATGGCTAATGACTGGTCAATTTTAGAAGCACTGAATCCCGTTTGGGCTATTAAAGTTCTTTTTAGTCCATCTAATAAAGCCGGTATCTTTATTTTAGGTTCAATCTTTCTGGCTACTACCGGTGCAGAAGCGCTATATTCTGATGTCGGTCATGTTGGTAAAGAAAACATTCGTGGATCCTGGCCTTATGTTTTTCTCTGCCTGTCTTTAAATTATCTTGGTCAGGGAGTTTGGATTCTGCAAAATCCACATTACCAAACAAATGGTGGTGAACTGAATCCATTCTTTGAAGCTGTACCAGGAAATTTACGACTTTTTGCCATCATTTTGGCTACAGTAGCCGCAATTATTGCATCTCAGGCATTGATTACCGGTTCATTTACATTAGTATCTGAAGCAAGTGGTCTGAAATTTTTGCCACGGATGAATATTAATTATCCTACTACTAAGCATGGGCAAATTTACATTCCTTCCGTAAACAAAATGATTTGCGTGGCAACTATCGCTATCGTAATTTTCTTCCGGACTTCAGAACATATGGAAGCAGCTTATGGTCTGTCAATCACAGTCACAATGTTAATGACTACCCTGCTGCTCTTTGAATACTTAGGTTCAAAGCATCACCCATTAATTTTACGCCTTTGCTTTTTAATAGCCTTTGGCTTTATTGAAGGCATGTTCTTGATTTCCAGTTTGACCAAGTTTATGCATGGTGGCTACGTCACCGTTTTAATTGCCGGTTTCATTGGCGTCATTATGTTCATCTGGTACTTTGGCAATAAAGTTCGTGATAAGCATGAAGGTGCTCATACCTATGTCCGTTTGGACGAATACACTGATATGCTGACGGATTTAAGCCACGACGATGATTATCCCACTTATGCCACTAACTTAGTTTACATGGCTAAAGTTAAATACAATAAATTTATCAAACGTGAAATTATGTACTCCATCTTGGATAAAAGACCTAAACGTGCTCAAGCCTACTGGTTTGTAACTGTCAATATTACGAATGAACCGTTTACTGCCAGATATGCTGTTAATACTTTTGGTACTAAGAATGTCATTAACGTGCAGCTCTACCTTGGGTTCAAGAAACAAACCAGTGTTAATGTTTACCTGCGCCAAATTGTCCATGATTTAATTAAAGATGGTACTATCGAAGCACAGCCTCAGGAGTATACTACAACTCCCGGTCGTAAAGTGGGTGACTTCTCATTTGTAATTGTTAATGAAGTTGTCAGTCCCCTAACTAGACTTAAAGGCTTTGAAAAAGTTATGCTAAAGGCACGAGTTTGGTTACAAAACCTCTCTTCTAATCCAGCTTCATGGTTTGGGTTGGAATACACTGACACTGTGGTCGAGGAAGTACCACTCATTTTAGGTAAGCCAAGACATAACCTGCATATTAAGAGAGTTGCCCCGCGGGACTATTCCAATCTAAAGAATAAAGAATTTGAATAATATAAAATAGCATCTGTAGATCAAATTTACAGGTGCTATTTTTTAGTTAAATCGATTTTTCTATTCTCTATAATTAAGTTAACAAAAAACATTGTTCTGATTGGAACAATGTTTTTATTTTTAATACTAATTACCAAATATGTACTCGTTTCTCTGGGTCGAGCCACATGCCGTCTTCCGGTTTAACATCGAAGACTTTGTAAAAGTCATCTTGGCATTGACTTTGAACGTTAGCCCGCAGTGGACCAGGCGCATGAACATCAACAGCAATTTGACTCTTAATTGATTCAGTCAATTGCTTATTAGCCCAAATGCGTGCAAAGTTTTCAAACAGTTTCTTCAAATCATCATTTTCGTTCTTGGCAGCTTCAACAGCAGCAGTCAAGCCACCCTGATCAGCAATATTCTCAGAAACTATTTGCTTACCATTGAGTGTAACTGGTCCATATTCTATACCGTCAAACAAGTCAATTTCAGCTTGTGTCCGTTTCTTGAATTCAGCATAATCCTCATCAGTCCACCAATTAGTCATATTGCCTAATTCATCAAACTGAGCACCATTGTTATCAAAGGCATGGGAAACTTCATGAGCAATTACGGAACCGATGCCACCAAAGTTGGCTGCTCTGTCTTGTTTCAAATCATAAAATGGCTTCTGCAAAATTGCTGCAGGAAAAGTCAGATCATTTCTTTGTGGGTCATAGCAGGCGTTGACTAAATTACCTGGCATTGCCCAAACAGTTCTATCTACTTCTTTATGTAATTGTTCAAAATTATATTTTTGTTCAACAATAGCAAAGGCACGTTCATTAGAATAAAGACTGCCACCTTGACTAGCTGGGATAACCTTTAAACGATTGTAAATCTCTTCAATTTTATCTGGATAACCAATCTTTAATACCAAAGCATCAAGTTTAATGATTGCACGTTTCTTGGTTCGTTCAGAAAGCCAATCGTTATTCTGCAGACGTTCCTTGTAAACATCAAGCATACGGTGAATCATGTCTTCAACGTCTTCTTTGGCTTCTTTACCAAAATAGGTTTGACCATAATAAACGCCAACTACTTCGCTAAATGAATCATTTGCAATGTGATAAGCTTGTTTTTCACCAGTTGTCAATTGTGGTTGACCACTAAGCGCCTGAGCAAATGGAAATGATGCTTCACGGAAATCTTGTGACAAAACATCGGCAACACCATTAATAAAGTTAACCAACATCCAGCCTTTGATTTCAGCAAAGTTTTCTTTATTGATAATTTCGTTAATATGATCCAAATAACGCGGTTCTTGAACTATAATTCTGCTTGGTTCCTCACCGATTACTTCTCTAAGAAAATAAGAAATTTGGAAATCAGCAAACTTAGCTTCAAAATCAGCAATCTTCATTGGATTATAAGTAGCAGGATAATCAGCCCACTCTTCACTTGACTTAACTATTTTGGCCAGCTTTTTGTCAAACTTAATTGCATCTTCAGCATATTTTTCTGCTCTTTCTTCAGCTATACCTGCCATAATTAACAGTTTAACTGATTGCTTTTGCAAAATACCTAACAATTTTGGCGCATCAAGTGTTTGATAAGTAGTTGTATCTGGTAAAAATGTCCCAGGACCTGCAAAATTCAACGCATTGACTTTGGTGTTCTTCATGTCAGGTTCAACATCAAGACCAAAAGGAATTGCGGAAAAAGTTACTAAATCTGGTGCATTTAAATTAAAGTCAGAAAAATCTTTTAAACCATCAAGAAGTTCCAAGTCTGACTTAATTGGTTCAGCTCCATCAGAGTTTCTTTTATCAAAATCTTTAGCCAATTTGTACAACTTAACGGCTTCATCAAAGTTAGGCACACTTGGTACTTCTTTTTTTCCAGCCGCAAAATCAGCAAAATCCTGCATCAAATGCTTTTCAACATCAACATCAATACCATCAAACGAAGCCATTCGTGACCGGTCTTCCGGAATCTTAGTTTTTTCAATCCATTCTGAGTTAACAGCCAGGTATAGGTTGTCCTGTGGGCGTGCATCAAGCTTAGGCTCGATGATATTACCACTACCGCCTCGAACTGCGAAGTTTTTATTCATTCAGAGAGTCCTCCCCTTTTTATCTAAATTAAAAATAGACTAAATTAATATTATCATTCTAATTATACCCTTAACATTAAAAAGACTTTACAAAATTACTTATAAAGCGTGATATGCTTATGCAATTTTGCGTGCAATGGCAATAAGAGCAATACCATCAGAAAAATACCACAGGCAGCAATAATGAAAAATGGAATGTAACCTGCACGATCAATTATCATGCCGCCAAATAATGGACCAAAAGCCTGACCAATGCCACGGGCAACATTAATTTCACCCTGATATTTGCCCTTGCTGTTTGCTGGAGATAAATCGTTAATGTATGCCGGAACAGCTGGAAATGCAGTTGCTTCACCCATAGTCAGGATAAACATTGATAATGCAAAGTGGGCAAAATCTTTAGCAAAAATCAACGTGGCAAAAGAAATTGCAAACATGAGCGTGCCAAAAATAATTTGCTGAAACAAGTTCTTAAACAAATTAGGATAGCGTGCCAAAATCACTTGAATAATGACTATTACGGCACCATTTAGAGTCCATAACAGGCTATATAAATGGAAAGGTATTCCCAATGAAACCATGTAAACTGACAGGTTAGACTCCCAATTCATGTACATTAGCCATGTCACAGCCAAAGAAATCAAAAATCCGACCATTAACATCACGTTATATTTGGGCATAGGATCAACTTTTTGCTTTACGCCCTTTTTAATACCATTCTTTTTGCGATTTTGGTGAAAAGTATTAATTGGGCGATAATGAATCGCTGCATTAACGCAGGCAATGGCAAATAGTGAAGCTGCTAAAATAAATAAGAACTCAATTGAAAAGTCATAAAGATATCCTACCAGCAGTGTCCCTGTGACAGTACCGACATTTTGGGCAAAATAAATCAGATTAAAAACATAACGCCCTGAATATTTACGCAAGCTTGTTGCTATTGAGTTAATTAAGGTGCCATTCCAACCACTGATGCAACCGGTAAGAATAAGCCAAAACCAATATTGCGGCCAGCCATGGAAAAAAGCCATCATGAACAAAACAAAGGCATCCAGTCCTAATCCTGTAACAATTAGTGGGTATGGGTTCAGACGGTCATATAAGCGTCCAGCTAAAAGCGAACCTAATACATTGCTGGCACAATTGCAAAATAAAACAACCCCTATTACAGAAAGGCTGATGTGTAATTGCTTGTTTAAATAAACCGAAGTCAAGGGCCAAACAAAACTCGACCCGATCCACGTGGCCAGCTCCCCCAGTAATAGCCAGCGTAACTTAATTTCAGTTTCTTCATGAGATCCATGTTTAAGTTTCATTTATTCAGTCCTTTCTTTTTTAGTTTCCATTTACCAGTTTAGCAAGAAGTATTAAAAAAGAATACCCCCAATAAATAGCTGAACTGGTATTTTGCATACAAAATAATAATTTTATTCTTAGAGAAAAAAGATGACCACCAGCGATTTGCTGCAATCATCTTTATTGCTGTTTAATTAATCCAGAACCTAGAAGAATTGACTCTTATTTTCCTGATAATACTTTTGGTAGCGTCCTTTATAATTATGAAACATATATTTCAACAGCAGCCACCGCTTAAAATTGCGGTCCTGATCATAAAAGACTGTTGTACCATAACGTCCCTCATGGATTAACTCTTCAGCCATTCTTTTGGCTTCATTATCAACAGCGTATTGCTTAAACACATTGACAGGTATGCCCAGCCACAATTTATGCTTTGACTTTAACTTATTGCAGTAAACCGGCTCCTTATCGTTTAAGCTGTCATAAACATAGTCATCCACATACCATTTCGCCAAGTTATAACCATTAAGCGTTACATAAAAGCTTGAACGACCTTGGCGCAGATTGATTTCAAAGAATTTATATTTACCATCTCGCGTATCATACTTGATGTCAAAGTTGGCCATCCCCGTATAATTGATTTTTTCCAAGAATGATTCAACTTGCTCGTATAGCTTTTCGTCATAATCAGGCAAAATTGCCATATAATTGCCAATTGACTGAGGTGTCGGATCCTCCAGCAATGGGTGACCCATACACATCATCTTGATATGATGCTCCTTATCAACATAAGCATTTAATACACGCATGTTGGAATCATCGCCAGGAATAAAATCTTGCAAGATCAAGTCTTCATGATAGCCATTTTCATAAATTTTGGTGACAATATCACGCAATTCAGTTTCATTATGAATGGTAAAAGCTTTTTTACGACCCTCAAACTGCACATCAAGCCAGGAAACAGGATCTTCCGGCTTGAGTTCCATAGGATAGCCAAAGGGAAGTTCCAGATAATTTTCTGCCTTGTAATCAGCCATCGTCACAATCTTGGTTTTAGGGTATGGCAGACCACATTCTTCAGCTATCTGGTAAAAGTTTTCTTTTGAAATTAGTTTTTGTAATAAATCGTAGTCAACATAGGGAACTACAAAAACTTGTTCCAATTCTTCCTTATGCTTTGCAAGCAATTCAGAATAGCCGTCTCCACACGAAATCAGAATTACCGGTTCTTCATGATCTTGGTAAATTTTCATTTGCTCACGCATAACTTCAATAAAAGTAGGATCTTCGCTGAAGCCATGATGTAACTCCACACTGACAATTTTAGAATAACGTGTTGCCGCCAGCTGACTGTCAGCCAGCGCCTTTACGCTAATACCGTATGCCTCGTTAAACGATCGGGCCATGCCGTAAACATTAATGTCACTGCCAAGTAAAATTGGCGTAAAGTTTCGTTTCATTAATAAATTGTTCTCCTCATTAAACCAGCTTGCCCTGCTTAATCAAGCTGGCAACTTCTGGTTGAACATGCTGGTATTTGGCAACTGTCCCTTCATAATCAACAAAGAATAATTTATACCATACCAAAAATGTATAAATAGTCCAAATTTGTCGACGATGGGAACCGTCACCCTTGTAGTTTTCATCAAGTAGAGCCAAAATTTTATCCTGCTCGAAAACGTCTTGTACAAAGTCTTCACTGAATAATTCGCGCACTTGTTTATAAAAACGGGGTTCTTGCAACCATTCTTTGATTGGGGTTGGGAAGCCTAATTTTGGTCGTTTAGCCCATTCATCCGGTAAAACCTTTTCTGAAGCCTTGCGCAAAGCATACTTAGTGTCATGCATGTTCACTAAGTAATCAGTCGGAATTGAATTGGCTCTTTCCGCAACCTTTTTATCAAGGTATGGCACCCTTAACTCCAAAGAATGAGCCATAGAAATTTTATCCGCCTTTTGTTCTATATCATTTAGCATAAAGTGGTGCAGATCAATGTACTGCATCTGACGGACATTATCGAGGTCTTTTACCTTTTTAAAGTCACTTTGGTAAATCCCGTTAACAGTTAATTTATTCCGATAAGATGGCTTTAAAACACTGTTAGCATCTTCAGATGTAAAGATAGTCGGATAATCCATGTCATAGATAACTGATTGACCAACGTAAAATTCACTCGGTTCAGCCAAATTGGTGTACAAATGAACCTTACCAGGGAAGTTCGGCATTTTTTTAATTCTGTGTGCCAGTTTAACCCTGGTCTTCTTCGGCAACTTTTTGCATTGGGAAGTAAAAACTTTAATAATGCTGTTGTGCGTGTGCATTCCGTAGTTAACGTAACCTGCAAATAATTCGTCCGCACCTTCGCCAGACAAAGCAACTGTCACATGTTTACGTGCCATCTTGCATAAATACCATAATGGAATTATTGACGGGTTAGCATCCGGCTCATCCATATGGTACTGCATTTCCGGAAAGTCATACATGGCTTCATCTGCCTTAACCTTATCAGAAAAGAAATGCCAGCCCTTCATATCAGCTAAAGCCCTGGCCTTTGAAGCTTCATCATAAGTTGCATCATCAAAAGAAATTGAGAATACATCATCCGGATTTAATATACTAGTGATGTAACTTGAATCCACTCCTTCTGATAAGAAGGCACCAACCGGAACATCGGCAATATGGTGCAATTTAACTGACTCATGTAAATCTTCGTCAATTTTATTGACGGTTTCTTCAAAACTTAAAGTATTGGCCTTATATTCTGCATCCCAGTACTGATGGGTTTTCATTTCACCATCTTTATATTCGAACCAGTGACCGGCAGGAAATCTATAAATTCCCTTGAAAAAAGTTTCATGCAAATCATTATACTGGTTCATCAAGTATGGTTTAACAGCTTCAATGTTTAAACGTCTTTTAAAACCAGGCATTGCCAAAAAGCTTTTGATTTCTGAGCCTATCATTAAATGACCATTCTCTTCACTGTAATAAAGTGGCTTAATACCAAAGAAATCGCGCGCACCATATAGCGTCTGAGTATTGTCATCCCAAATCGCAAAAGCAAACATGCCGCGAACACGCTTGAGCAAGCCATCCATGCCCCACTCTTCAAAGCCATGCAGAAGAACTTCTGTATCAGACTTAGTGGTAAAAGTATGACCCGCAGCAATTAATTCATCTCTCAATGGCTGGAAGTTGTAGATTTCACCATTGAAGATAATGGCCATTGTTTTATCTTCGTTGTAAATTGGTTGACTGCCACCACGCAAATCAATGATTGATAATCTTCTAAACCCTAAAGCAACTTTATCGTTGGTATAAAAACCATCTGAATCAGGACCACGATGCATAATTGCCGCCATCATTTTACCGATAGCGGCTTGTTTATCATTTATTTCTGGATTATAAAATGCAACAATTCCGCACATTGCTTATCTTCCCTTAATTTATGTTACTTTGTATATTTTTGTCTTTAATTTAACTTTTCTATTATATGCTAAAAGCCGGGCAATTTCCAAATTGCCCGTCGCGATTTTACTAAATATAAAAAATTCTGCGTTTGCTGGCAGCACCATAACCAAAAGCCTGAATATAATGCCTCTGTATGTCAATATTTACAATATAACCCGCAAATTCGGTTTGATGATCAATTTGTCTTTTCCAATTCTTGTTATATTTAGTAGTTAAAGCATGGTTAGATCCCATCAGTGCCGAACAGTTAAACAAGATATACTGAATTCCGTTAATGCGGTATTGGTCTTCGTTATGTCTGTGACCACAAAAGTAGGCAATAATGCGCGCATTTTTCACATTAGTAAAATCAAAGTCATTAGCTAAACGAAACTCTGGTGGAATTCCGTGGCTGGAATGCATTTGTCCTTTTTCACCCTGATTGAAGGCAACCAGTAACTCGTGCAGAGAACGACCATTATACTTCAAAGCATTTGAACCCTTACGATTAATCGGATTAGCATGGCTCATAAAGATAATTTGCTTATTTGATGACTGCTCCAGTATTTCAATAATTTCTTCAATTTGATCTTCTCTCACAGCCAAAGTAAGTTTCACATCATATTTTTTTCTGCCTTGTGCATCCAAATAGTAAGGCAAATCAGAAGTATTAACGGAAATAAAGCGTAAATCATCCACATCATAGTAACAAACTCCATGTTGCCGGGAAATATAATGGACACCTTTTTGCTTATACAAGGCGGGCCACATAATCCCTTCAAACTCATTCTCAGGAAAAGAGGCTCTTAAATCATGATGTTCATCAAATTTATCATTTTCATCATGATTTCCCTTAATAAGTATATAAGGCACTTTGTCTGAAACAAATGAATCACGCAATTTAGTTAATTCACTTTCACCCAAAAAGCCGGTATCAGAGCCATCAATCCAGTCACCCAAATGAACTTTTAAACTTAAAAGTCCTGAGTCATCAAGGTAAGAAAATTCGTTAACGTGAGTTAAGCCGTTCCAGCCATAAAAGTCCATACTATTACGGTCTTTATAATGGGTATCAGTAATAACGCTGACATTAACAGAGTTTTTCCCTGTGCGAATGTGGCCTTTGACTCTTTCAACAAAGCGATCCAGGTATTCTTCTACAACATAGCGTCTGCCAGTTTTGCGGCTGACAAAAGCGCGGTAGCGCTGCAGTTCAGGACTAAATCGGCGGACATATTCAGGCTCTAATTTATCTGTACTTTCCAAACTGAGAGCTTGATGCAAAATTTTTTCTTCATCTTGGTAAACTGTCAGAGTATACGGCTGATCATTAGGTGTACCCTGTTCACCATCAACATGATACTCTCCTACCGTTAAATAATTTTGCATAGGATCAAGCTGTGCATCTTTTTTCTTAAATAAAGAACGTAATCTAGCCCCGTTTATCTTATCAGCTAATCCTTTAGTATACTTTAAAATACCCATATTTTGCCTCTAGCAGAAAGAAAAAAGAGCTGAACACACATTCAGCTCTAAAATTATAAACTTTTTTCTAAAGCGTGTGCCGCTAAACCAATTGACAGAAGTGCATCTTTAGACAAAACTCCTTGTAATGTTTTTGGCGCTACTTCTTCAACGGCTCCAATTACTTTTAAACTGTAACTAACGACATGAGAATCTACCAGGTTGTTGTAAAACCCGTCTTCATACGGATTCTCATGATTATAAGTTAGATTAATTTCGTTTTTATCAACAAAACCATCAACATGGTTAGTCAAAATCCGATCCTGCAAATCGGTTAATTGCTCCGATAACTTAATTAAAGTCAGTTTATGATCACTTTCAGTGTCATAATACTGCTCTTGACTCATGCCGAAGTATTCTTTTATTGGCTTATGCAAAACGTGCAAATTATCAATTACACGATAAACTGCCTCGGCATCAAAATCTTTTTCTTTATTTAAAATACTTTCTTGATTTGCGGCCAAGTCATCGGCCAAAGTTATTATTTCTAACTTCTCCATGGTATCCTCCTAAAGTTCATTATATATTATACCAAAAAAACAGCTATTGCACTTTTTGAAGGAAAAGTTTCTGATATTTAAGGAAAAAGAAAATATTTAAAGAATTTCAGTACAACAACCGACCAAATTGTTTTTAAAAGAATAAAAATATTTTGGCGTATTTATTTATGAACATTAATATATATTTAAGGAGAATAAAAATGAATAATATTACTCGCTGTCCTTGGAGTGACCATGATGATTCCTTAATTAGAGATTACCACGACCACGAATGGGGCAAATTAAACTTAGATGAACGTTACTTATTTGAAATGCTGGTGCTGGAACTGTTTCAGTCTGGTCTCAGTTGGTCTACAGTTTTGCATAAACGGCAAAATTTTCGCCAGGCTTTTTGCAATTTTGTTCCAGCAGAAGTTGCACAAATGACTGAACAGGATCAGGCGCACTTATTGCAAGACAAAGGAATCATTCGCAATCAAAGAAAAATTGCCGCTGCAATTACCAACGCACGCGCACTATTAATTATTGATGCCAAATACGGCAATTTTGCACATTATTTACAAAAATTTATTCCCACTCCTATTATTCATCATCCTCAGACAAGTGATGAAGTACCAACGACAAACAAGATTGCCCAAAAACTAGCAAGACAGATGAAACAAGACGGTTTTACTTTTGTTGGTCCTGTAATTCTATATTCATTCCTTCAAGGCGTTGGTTTAGTCAACGATCATTTAGAAAATTGTCCCTTCAAATATCACGGATAAAAAAAGTGAATCAAGCTGATACTTACTACTTGATTCACCATATTCAGATATTTTCGTTTTTAGACTAATTTTTTACGGATCCAGCCTGAAATCCAGTCAATGATCACAACCATAATGATGATACCCAGTAAAATGATACCAACTCGGTTCCATTGACGGTATTGCAACGCAATGATTAACGGGTAGCCAATACCACCGGCTCCAACTAAACCTAAGATAGAAGCAGAACGAATCGAAACATCAAACCGATATAACGTGTTTGAAATCAAAGCCGGCATTAAGTTAGGCAAAGTAGAAAACATAATAATATTTGTCTTTGAACCACCGACAGCTGTAACTGCTTCGTTAGGACCATCATCCAGGTTTTCAATTGCTTCAGAAAAGAGCTTGGCGAGCATCCCCACTGAGTGAAAGCCTAGTGCCAAAACACCGGCAGCAGAACCTGGTCCGACAGCTTTAATAAACATTAAGGCTAAAACAATTTCTGGAAATGATCTGATTACTGCCAGCACAATCTTGCCTGACCGTGAGACATACCAGTGCTTGTGCTTAGTATTTGCGGCCCAAAAAGCAAAGGGCAGTGAAATAATGGCAGAAATGAATGTTCCTAAAAAGGCAATGCAGACAGTTTCCCATAATTGCGACAGCAGGTCTTCACCTGAGCCGTTATAGACATAAGACCAATCAGGATGAAAAATGCCAGAAAAGATCGCACCGGCAATTTGTCCGGCTGTTTCTTTGATTCCGCCAAAATCGATTCCTGTGCATGACCAAATAATTAAGACTGCTGTAACAATTGCTATGAGCCAGTGCAAAACACGTTTTTTGACATCTATGGGCCTAGGAGGCAATTTTTTCATACTTGTATCCATTATTGCATCAACGCCTCCCGTGATTTAGATGAAACATAATCAATCAGTACCACTACTATAATGATCACGATAATAATTGTACCTGTCTTAGGATAATCAAAAATCTGCAGTGTCTGTTGCAGATACAAACCAATACCACCGGCACCGATATAACCTAAAACAGTTGAGGCACGCACGTTAATTTCAAATGCATACAAGCAATAGGAAATAAAATAGGTAATAACCTGAGGCAAAACCGCAAAGACAATGATTTGCAGCTTATTAGCACCAACAGCCGTTAAGGCTTCAATTGGACCCGGATCAATAGTTTCAATTGCTTCGTAAAACAGTTTGACCACAATCCCGAACGTACAGATAGCCAAGGCTAAAACACCGGCTACTGGCCCTATACCAACAATAGCTACGAAAATAGCACCTAAAAGCAGGTCGGGAACTGTTCTGATGATATTCATAATGATCCGCAATATCCCAGTGAGTGCTTTATTTTTCACAATATTGCGGGCAATAAGCAAAGAGTAAATAAAAGCAATTACAGAACCGATTGCTGTACCCAAGATCGCCATCTTAATAGTTTCCAGCAAAAGTGGCACTACTGTACCCAGATAAGACCAGTCAGGATGCAGCATTTGCAGGAAAATGTCGGCAAATTGACCAAAGTTGGCAAACAAGGCGCCTAAGTCAGTTTTGGTTTCATTAGTAGAAATGAATAATCCAGCAATAAAAAGCAGTACCCAAAGCAAATTTAAGATTTTAAACTTTTTCTTAGGCAAAGCCTTCAGCTTTTCTTGTTCTGAGCTACTCATCTTCATCACCACCGGAATAGATCTGATCAAACGTTGCTGCTGGAGTATCAGACATCTTGCCGTCATAGATAATTTCACCAGCACGAACTCCAATGACCCGCTTGCCGAATTCCTGTGCCAGTTGCACGCTGTGCAGGTTAATGACAACAGTCATGCCATGCTTTTCATTAAGCATCTGCAAGTCTTTCATCACACGGCGTGAAGTCTGCGGATCAAGTGAAGCTGTTGGCTCATCTGCCAGAATAATATCCGGGTTTTGAGTCAAGACACGCGCAATAGCTACCCGTTGCTGCTGTCCACCGGACAATTCATCAGCCCGAGAGTAAACTTTGTCTGCAAGATCAACTTGTTGCAAAGCATCATAGGCTCGTTGTTTATCTTCTTTAGTAAAAAGGTTTAGAGTGGATTTCCAAGTTGGATAATATCCCACTCTGCCAGTTAAAACGTTACGCATCACACTTGAGCGCTTTACCAAGTTAAAGCTTTGGAAAATCATCCCAATATGACGCCGCAAAGTTCTTAACTTTTTACCTTTGGCCTTAGTAATAGATTCACCATTAATTAAAATATCACCCTCGGTAATATCAATTAAACGGTTAATCGACCGCAAAAACGTTGATTTGCCGGCGCCAGATAGACCAACAATAACGACAAATTCACCTTTATTGATAGTTAAATTGACGTCTTTTAAACCAACAACATCTTTGCCATAAACTTTTTTAACGTTTTTTAATTCGATTATTGGCTTAACTGCAGAATCTGCCATTATATACTTCCTTTGTATTCCCTATTTTTTGGTCGATTCAATAACTTTTTCATATTTACGCACAACGTTAAAGTCACTGTCTTTAGTGTGAACGTATCCTTCATGGGTGTAAATACTCTCGATGACTTTTTTACCCTTCTTAGACTTGCCAATATCGATAAATGCCTTGGCCAGCTTCTTTCTGAATGAATCAGACATGCTGGGAACAACGGAAATAGTATCGTTTGGAATAGGCTTAGTAAAGTAAATTGGTACTACTTGACTCATGATTTTAGGATTATCGTCTTTCACAATTGTCCGCGCATCTTCAAATACAAATGCGGCATCTGTGTCACCATTGAGGACATTCAAAACAGCTTGGTCCTGACCAGTCACAGTGACTAACTTGCAACTCTTGCGTACATCAAGGCCTTTTTCCTTCAACTCAGCAATCGGGAAAACGTAGCCGGCTGAAGAGGTTGGGCTTTGAATAGAAATTGACTTGCCTTTTAAATCTTTCCAACTCTTAATTTTAGAATTTTTCTTAGCTACAATCTCAGCACGATAGAAGTTAACCAGTTCCTTGGTTGGACGTCCGTTTGGTTGTTTAACTCCATATCTTTGTGCTTGAAGCAATACATCTGCCGCACCTTGCTTGTGAGCTAAAATATACCCATTTGGTGGCAAGAAACCTACATCAACTTTCTTAGACTTCATGGCTTCGACCACTGTGTTGTAATCAGTAGACATTGAAACGTGAACTGGAATACCTAAACGGTCTGACAGCATCTTTTCCAGTGGTTTTGCGCGAGACTCCAACTTAGTGGCTGCCTGACTAGGAACGAATTGGACGTTCAAAGATTTGGGCGTGCCACTATCTTTGCTCTTTTCCTTATTTGAGCAGGCAGTTGCCATTAAGGCTACTAAAAAAACAGCAGCACAAGCTAATATTTTTCTAAATTTTCTCATCATGCCCTCCCAGACATAAAAAAAGACTTTAGCTAAAAACACAAACGTGAATTAAACTAAGTCTTTCAATAACACTTTTACTAAAAAAGCGAACAATACCTTTTTGAAAGGAACGAAAAGGCTTTTTTGCAAAAACTTCAATGAACGCTAGGCGCCGTTGATATTTTTGCATTACCTTCACTCTCCTTTCGACATACTGTATTTATTCTATCAAATAATAGCAGAAATGTTTTATTTAGAAAAGAGAATTGACTAGAAATCTTATTTTGTTTAAGAAAGTTTATTTAATTCCTATTATGCGGCTTTTTTAGATTTTTAAAATATCAGCAAACTATTTCTTAGTAGAAGCAATTACTTTATTGTATTGACGAATAATGTCGTAGTCGCTGTCTTTTGCGTAAGTATAACCTTCTTGGTTATAAACATTTTCAATAATCTTCTTACCTTCTTTAGACTTGCCAATAGCAATAAATGCTTTAGCCAGCTTCTTTTTAAAGGATTTTGGCAAACTTGGGATAACTGAAATAGTATCGTTAGGAATACGCTTGGTGAAGTAGATTGGTACTACCTTGCTCATAATCTTCGGATCATCATTCTTAACGTTATTACGTGCATCTTCAAATACGAAAGCAGCATCAGTATCACCGTTTAAAACGTTTAAGACGCCTTGATCGGCACCCTTAACAGATACAGTCTTGCAACTCTTGGTTACATCTAATCCCTTTTGCTTTAATTCAGCAACTGGGAATACATAACCAGAGTCGGAAGTGATGTCTTGAACAGAAATTGACTTGCCTTTTAAGTCCTTCCAGCTCTTAATTTTTGAACCCTTCTTAACCAGGATTTCACCACGATATGAGTTGACTAATTCTTTGGTTTGAACGCCATTTGGTTGTTTAATGCCATAACGAACTGATTGTAAAAGCAGGTCAGCTGCTTTTTGCTTGTGAGCCATAATGTATGCATCTGAAGGCAAAAAACCGACATCAACTTTCTTTGACTTCATAGCTTCAACTAAGCCATTGTAGTCAGTTGACATTGAAACATGTACTGGAATGCCAAGGCGTTTGGACAATAGTTTTTCCATCGGTTTAGCCCTTGCTTCCAACTTATTGGCAGCTACACTCGGTACGAACTGAACGTTGAGTGATTTTGGCGTATTACTACTTGAACTAGACTTCTTACTTGAATTGGAACATGCTGTAGCACCAACTGTTAATAACAGTACGAAACATGCTATCAGAAACTTTTTGATTTTGGTCATTTGTTTTTTACACTCCTAATAAATACATTTACCATAACTTCATTTTGCTTAAGCATAAACATTGTTGTCACTTTCATGGCAATACATTCATGTAAATATCCAAATAAAATCGATCTGAATTAACTTCTGCTTCTATTTTCCATTAATATCCTCCCGAAATTAAGCAAATAAAAAAGGCAAAATATGCCTATTGCATATCATGCCCAAGTAGTTATTCTGAAAGAAAAACGAACGGTTAACGAAGATAATTTTAAAGTATTTAAATAGGAAAATAAATTATAGGTTTTTCCTGTTACTTTCATTACCCTCAACCTTCCAAACAGTATAATTACGTTCATTTCATACAGATAATACCATAAATATTCGCAATCACGCAAGGAAATATCGGATTTTATTTCGTTATTGTATTATGAAACTGAGCTTTCCGAACATCAATAGCGTGATACTTTTTAAGGTTCCTTATTTTGCATAAAAAAAGACACACGAATTATCTATCATATGTCTTTTAATTTTAGAACTCTATTTATTTTTACGTTCTGGCTTAATTGGATTATTGTCAATATCCGTTCTGACAATTAGGACATCAGCCAAAGCATGTTGATTAACATATTCTGTAACAGAACCCATCAACATTCTTTCAACTGCATTTAAACCAGTTGCACCCATAATAATCAAATCATTATGATGGTCTTTAATAAAGTCATAGGAAATAATTGCTTTTGGACTGCCATAACGAATGTGGTAATCAATATCATCAAAACCCAAATTGTCATGAGCCCATTCCTTTAAACTCTTAAGATATTTTTCTGAATCTTGCGTCATCTGATAAACGGTATCGCCTGTAATCAGCGTATCTTGCATCTCACCTAAAAACTGTCTGGTATCAATTACGCTTAAAACATCAATGTGAGCATTTTCCGTCATTGCAATTTTAACTGCTTTATCAAAGGATCTTTCTGCCGACTCTGAACCGTCGACTGGAACTAAAATACTAGCTTTTTTCGTTTCCATGTTCTCACCCTTTTGAAATATATTGTTCTTTTGTTTATTTTACCATAATTTTGATATACTCTTGGCTTTTTTTATAATTGTTTATATACTTGTTTATTGCTAAAATTAGGTGTAATTGTCAAACGTAAAGGTGGAGGTATCATGACCCAAAAACTAAAAAATCAATTAATTGGCGTAAAAAGTGGCCGTAATTTTCGCGAGCTTGGTGGCTATCAAACTAATAGCGGTAAAACCGTCAAAATGCACAAATTGCTTAGAACCGCTAATTTGGCATTGCTTGATAAGACTGATCTGAAGTTTTTACAAGACTATGGCGTAAAATACGTTGTTGACTTTAGAAGCAAGGACGAAGTTGACCGCGAACCTGATCGTATACCTGAAGGTGCTGTTTACAACTTCGATCCAGTATTTAGCGAAGATTTGACTGAATCTTCTAAGGGAATTGACGAAATTCTCAGCGAAAAGCATCAGGATCCTAAAGCTGGATTTGACCACATGTTTTTAGCCTATGATGACATGATTAAAAGTGAGTCTGCCCAAAGAGCCTACCGCCACTTTTTTGACGTGTTGCTGGCTAATGACCAGGAAAATCAAAGTGTGATTTTTCATTGTACTGCTGGCAAAGATCGGACCGGTTTTGCGGCATTATTAATTTTATCGGCTCTTGGCGTACCATTTGAAACAATCAAAAAAGATTATCTTTTAACAAACGTTGCCACCAAAGACTTTGTTCATAATTTTTTACAAAAAGCTAAAGATGAAGGAGCAAATGACGCAACCCTAAACATCTTAAAAGACTTGCAAACTGTACATTCTGAATACATTGACTTTGTACTTACAACTATAAATAAAAATTATGGTAGCGTTGAAAACTACTTACGTGATATTATGAGATTAACTGATGATGAAATCAGTAAGTTGCGTGAAATTTATTTAAATTAGGTTTAATGGTAAGGAGAAATTTTATGACTAAAACAAAAACTGTTTATTTTGGTGCAGGTTGGTTTAACGATAAGCAAAACGATGCTTACAAAAAGGCAATGAAAGCTTTAGAAGAAAACCCAACCATTGACCTTGAAAACAGTTATGTTCCTTTGGATCATCAATATAAAAACATCAGCGTTGAGGAGCATCCCGAATATCTGCGTGATCGTGAATGGGAAACTGCAACTTACCGTGGCGATTTAACCGGTATTAAAGCCAGTGATGTTATGATCGGGGTATATCTACCTGATGAAGAAGACGTAGGTCTTGGTATGGAACTAGGCTATGCTTTATCACAAGGAAAATACATTGTGTTGGTCATCCCTGATGAAGACTACGGCAAACCAATTAATCTAATGAGCTGGGGCGTTTGCGACATTGCCCTTAAAGTGAGTGAATTAAAAGATTTTGATTTTAATAAGCCTCGCTTTGGTTTTTATGATGGTGCTGTTTATTAAAAATAACATTTTCTTGAAGTAAAACTAAATAAGACGAATAAAAACCGTTTCTAGCGAAACGGTTTTTGTGTGAGCAAGATATGATTGTTCAAGGCAGTTTAAGCTTAGTGCATAAAATTAACTGCATATTGTTAAATTAGTGCTAGTTTTGCAATTTAAAATACCTTGTATTCTTTTACGCTATGAATTCTGCTC
Source organism: Lactobacillus huangpiensis (assembly GCF_019972815.1). Taxonomy (GTDB): domain Bacteria; phylum Bacillota; class Bacilli; order Lactobacillales; family Lactobacillaceae; genus Lactobacillus; species Lactobacillus huangpiensis. The sequence continues at coordinate 315,301 of NZ_BPPA01000001.1, read as the reverse complement.
TTATAATACTTAATTGCACCGTAAATACATTCATGCTAAAATACAGGTGTAAGAAAAAGGAAGACTTACCTCAATAAGTCTTCCTCACTTAGAGCCGCCACAAAGGACGGTAGCTGCGCTTATAATATTTTCTGTTTAATATTAAAAACCGCCCAGCCAGTATCTAGGACGGTTTTTGATTTGCTTATTTATCATGATGCTTGTCAATAAACATTAACAAGGTCAAGATAAACATACCAATGTTAAGCATTAAACTTAACGCTTCGGCAGTGCTCATCAACTGCTGCTCCTTTCTTTTGGGAGACTGAAGTATGAATCAAGATAATTCATAGGCCTCACTTCCTTCATGAAAGCGGCAGCTACCGTACTTTTAACTTTTCTACGCTAATTAAATTATAACAAACCAATCTCAAATATTAACTGGATTTTAGAAAATTATCTATAATCATATACACCAAGCCATTAAAATGGCTTGGTTTTTATTTTGAAGGTTATTTCAGTAGTTACAATACTTATTAATGCACGCATCAAATGCTAATCATGCCTCTGCCATGGTATCGTTTATAATTTTGAAGTAAGGTCTGCCCCAGCAGATAGTTCATTTCTTGTTGTATAGCAATTAAAGTTATGGGAACAAATAAAGCGACACTCTTTAAAACAAATTTTCTATATCTAAATTGTTTATTCTGTCAAATAATCTAAAATGCGAAACATTGCCCTTTTATTTTCCTTGGGAACAGGATGCTCAATAATTTGCTTAGCTGTTTGTTTAAACACCGAACCGGATAGATATTGCGCGTCGTTAACCACAATTTCTTTGGTATTATCTGTTTCTGGTTCTAAATGAAACTGCAAACCAACAGCTTGTTTTCCCAAGACAAAACCCTGATTTTGTAAATTATCATTGGCAAATAAGACCTCAGCTTCTTCTGGTATTTCAAACATCTCTTCATGCCAATGTAATACTTCTAAACTTTCAGGCAAACCGCTAATTAATTTGGACTGCAACTTGACCGGACTCCAACCCACTTCTTTGACTGGAGCCTTTTTAACCTGATAGCCTAAAGTTTTAACAATTTGTTGCGCGCCAAAGCATACTCCTAAAACAGGCTTTTTTTCTTGAAATAGCTGCTTAATTAACTGACGCTCCTGCTTAATCCATGGCAGATCATCATTTGGACTCATAGGACCGCCTAAAATAACTAGTAAATCTGTTGTGGCAGCAGCAGGCAAAATGCCAAATTGGTAAGGATGATATACATAAAAGTCATGGTGATGCAGGTCAGCCCATTCCTGAATTGAACCGGGGCCTTCGTTTGGCGCATGTTGTGATACATTAATTCTCATTATTTTGCTCCCTTTTAAAATGATTCATCTCCACAATATTTTTTCTAAAATTTTCAAATAATAATTTAATATTATTATAATTTCGTGATAAAATAAAGTTTATTTAATTAAAACTATTTATATTCCAAAGTACCAGGAGAATGCAATGTCTTTCAAAACTTTTTTTAAAACATTACCTAAGTCATTATTATTGGGAATTCTAATTGCAACTATAATTTATTCTTTTGATGGCGTGGTTTTATCATCAGTAGTTTCAAATGTGACGCTTTTCAACCGCCATACACCCGCTATAAAAGCAGTGTTGTATATCATTAGCAGTTTGCTGGCTCTGGGATTAGTTTATTTCGCCATGACCCTAAAACAAATCTGGATCAATCAGGCAATCAAATTAATGAATATCAAAATAAAAGATAGCTTTGTTTACGGTCAGATAGTTAACCCAGACTTTGCAGCAGTTGCTTCAGATAATGTTTCAAAAATTTTTAATGACTTCAAGTTGATTGAAACTAATTATTTTAAAAATTTTTTTGAGTTGTGTGGTGCCATTTTGATGGCTGTAATATCCAGCTTTTATATTCTTTGGCTTAATTTTACAATAGGGATCTTATTCATTTTGTTTTCACTGCTGCCAATGCTTTCATCCAAAATTTTTGGCAAAGTATTAAGTGATTCCTCTGAAACTTGGCAAAAAAGCAGCAGCACTTATTTAGGCAAAGTAACCGACTTGTTTAATGGTATTCGCACAATTAAAACTTATTTAGCTGAAAAAACAATGTTTGCAGATACAGAAAACTACTTGCAGCAAACAGAAAATTCTTACAAAAAGATGAATGACTATCAAGCTTGGGCAATTTTTCTCAGCGCCATTCTTTCTGCATTGAGTTTTATTCTTCCTCTTGGTGCAGGTTTGTTTTTTGTTATCAATGGTCAGGCTGAACCAGCAGCTATTATCGCCATTTTCTTAGCCAGTGACCGTGTTGTTGGGCCCCTGAGAAATGCCGCACAATGCCTAAATGAGATGAAGACAACAGAAAATATTCGTAAAAGTCTCAAACTGTATTCGCTTGAATTTGCAGAAAACAAGAATAGTCACCTTAATTCTCCTAGCATCAAGATAGATGATGTCAGTTTTGCTTACAATGACAAAAAGGTGATTTTGACAAATTTAAGTTTAACAATTCCATTCAGAACCAAAATTTTAATTACTGGTAAATCCGGTGCAGGCAAATCAACAATCTTCAACTTAATAGAAGGCTTCATCAAACCTACAAGCGGACAAATTTTTCTTCAAGATGGTTCTCAAGTAGTTAAAAATATCGCTGGTTCTGGTGAACTTGCTTATATTGCTCAGAGTCCATTCATGTTCAATGACACTTTACGTCTTAATCTGACTCTAGGTAAAGAGTTTTCGGATGAAGAATGCTTGAAAGCACTAAAAGCAGTCGGTTTATTAGCAGAACTAGGTGATAATTGTTTAGACAAAAAGTATGGTGAAAATGGTGCAAATCTGTCAGGTGGACAAAAGCAAAGAATTGAAATTGCTCGTGCACTGATTTACCGTAAAAAGATTATTTTAGTAGATGAGGCCACCTCGGCTTTAGATAATGAAACAGGTAAAAAAGTGCAAAAAGTAATAAACAGGTTGAACTGCACTGTGTTGGAAATTGCACACCATTACGATGAGCAAATATTTAAAGACAATAACTTTAAACATTACGTGTTGCAAGACAACACTCTTTTAGAACAGAATAAATAAACTTAATACAAATTTTTTATTATTCGGCTATATATTGAACCAGGGCCTTCGTTTGGCGTGTGTTGTAATACATTAATTCTCATTATTTTGCTCCTTTTAAAATAATTTAGCATCATAATGTTTTTAATAAAATATTATAATAATGTTTTAATATTATTATAATTTAATGATAAAATAAAATTTAAGTCTATACAGTAAAAAGATTAATTTTTTTATTGCGTAGCCTTATTAAATTTAATTTGAAAGGTTCAAATGATGCTGAAGTATAAACTTAATCCGAAAATCGCCTTATTCTTAATGGGCATTTTACAATTTTTAATTGGTATTCTTTTTATTTATTATGACAAAGGTAAAATAGCTACATATACTTACTTTTTCTTTGGTGTAATATTAGTGCTAAGCGCTATTTTCATTAAAACCACCCACCCTGTAAAAATTATTCAAAAAGCTAATCTGGATGGCGGAGAAAAGTTTTTCAAGTGCTTATTTTTAGCAACTTTGGCATTTTCGCTTCTAGTATTAATTTTTGATAGGAATAATCTAACTTCGTATATTCCACAGATTGATGCATACTTATTTTTTATCCTATTTTAACCTATTGGTTCCAGGAAAAGTAGTAAATAAAAAGTACTGCAACAGCTCAATCAAAACATGCGATACTTTTTAATTTCCAATTCCAAAACGAATTGGATTTTTTTTGCATATAAATCCCAACAGCTTTATTTTTGATACTTACAACATAATAGCCCCGTTCTTTAGTTCCACCTTGAAACTCGCTAATTTTCTGGCAGCGATCACTTGTTTTAAGAGAATGTAAAAATTCCGCTGTTTTTCTATTAGTTGCTACTTGGTTAATTTCTCGTGTATCGTGATTCCTTATTATGTGATTAACCTGGTATTGTGCTACGTCAGGTACATAATCATTTGATGCCCAATAGTAAAATAAAAAAAGACCAACGGCAACAATGCACGCGAATATAACAAATTTTACTTTTCTAGTCATAGGCGATCCCTCATTTATAATATTGAACAAATAATAATTCATGTTTTTAAAAAAGCAACATATAAAAATGACTGGCTATCATTTGCATAATGATAGCCGGTCCTTAACTATATATTGATAAGCTATTCTAATTAGTAGAAAAATTTCCTTTAAATTTTATTAATTTCAAATTTAACTCAGCCAATTATCTATCTTAGATGTTCCACACATATCCGTTCCCTTAGGATCCAGCGCGTTTTCTATTTCTTTTCCAGATATTTCGTTCCCATTTTCTTTTATTTTCTCAAGATTATCTTTGTTAACTGTATTTATAATGAACTGATACCCACCGTTTTTATTATCCCTATTTACATATTTATTATCTACTTTTTTATAAATGGTAAAGTATTTTCTAAAGCCCAAATTTTTTTGTTCTCTAACTAAGCTATATCTTTCGTCATTATCTATTTTTGCTTTATAAAAGTGGTAACACTCACTTAACCTTCTTATGTAGTTTTTTCCTTTCTCCCCGATACATTCCTCAGGATCGCCAAAAATCCTATTAGACTTTTTTTCGTTGCAAGGCTCACAAACTAATGCCCAGTTTTTATAATAATCATTGCCGCCCTCTTTTTTAGGAACAATATGATCTATTTGACTATCAGTAAAACGGAGACACTTACCACAATAAGCACATTTCCCTTTATATAAGCAATAAACAATTCTTTTTTCTTGTTCATTTAAAGGCGGGGTATTATTAGGAACTTTAAAACCAAACCTGCTGTGATATTCTGCTGCCCCAATAATTTGCAGCCATTTTCTTTCATTCTATTGAGAATCGTATTTTGATTTTCAAAGTCTGCTTTTTGCATATCTTTTAAGACGTAATCCTCTTCAACAACAATAAGAAGTTTACAATCTGCTTTGGTAGAAAAGTCTTGAATATCTTCAAATACTTGCTTTACATGAAATGCAGTTTGACTTTTACTGGATTTCGTGCATAATATTTCGCCATTATGAGTGGAATATAAATAAGAAGAATTCCTCCCCATATAGCCAATTGCATTAAATTTTATTAAGTCAATGTCATTAATTTCTTTAATCTTGCTACAAGGTAAACTCGAAAAAGACATATTCCTTAATTTGTGTAGTAAATTAATTTTTTTATTGCACTGAATCATGGCTATAACCTGTTCTTAAATTTGGATTATTATTTTGTCACTTTTATAATAGCATATTATTACTATACATGTATTCAAAACGCTTATTTTGATTTTTTATCACAGTTAAATAGCTTTATTTTTATCATAGAAAAAATGCTTCTTATAATTAGATTACTAATCTATTAATAGAAGCACTTTAACGTTAAAATTCTTATTACAAATTATTTTATGCTTTTAATAACTAATCGTTCAAAGCAACTTTTCTGAATATAAAATATACTGCTGCTAGTGCACATACCTGAACTACTCCAAGAAGAATGCTGACACTGTTTAAAGCAGTGAAATTCTTAAATAGCAAGTAAGATACAATTGGGGGTATAACAATAATTGCAACCGCTACACCCGCAAAAATTTTGTTAAGAGCTTGCAGTTGCTCTCTTCCTGTATATTCCATTCCAGCAAATAATACAAGAAGTAAAACCATAATCCACAACATTTTTTTACCTCATAAATACTTTATCGTTTATTTTGTTGATCGACGATCTTTAAACATATAAAAGAAGCCTAACAGAATAAGCAAAACTATTAGAGAATAAAAAGACGGTATAATTTGGCCAAATTGAAAATTATGTATTACCAAGTCATAGGCTAATAAGGCAACGGAGGTTAATATCAACACCATTCCGCGATTAGTTCTAAGAAATTTGATTATTGGTTTATCTTCATAAATTTTACCCAAACACCAACATGAAATGATCAAAGCTGTAGTTGCTATAATTTCAGTCATGAATTATCCTCCTTCCAAACAAATGTATAAAAGACATATTCTTACGTCGTTATATGTAAGATAACGACTTTTTAATCAGCGAAATAAACCAAATATAATTATTGATTTATTTCTAAACTAAGAATAACATTAAATCATTATTAATAATGTGCAAAATCAGCACATTGTTTTAAGAGTAATTAAACTTAAAAAGAGTGCAACCATGAGTAATTTTGGCAAAACAATTCATAAACTTAGAACTACACGTAAAATGACCCAGCAAGAATTAGCACAGGATTTGTTTGACCGCAGCACAATTTCTAAAATTGAAAATGCTGAATTATCAACAACTTACGAAAATGAACTTAAATTAATAGAACGATTGGGTCTAAACCCTAATGAGTTTGAATATATTAGTAATGGTTATCACATCAGTACCAAAAATCAGCTATTGCATCGGTTTTTAAACCTTGACGGCAGCATTGATCAAGACGAAATAAAAAATTTGCTAGAAGATTGCCTTTGGGTCAAAAACGATAATGATATTAAACGTATTGCCATTATCCTTAAATCCCTATTATTAGTTGATAAACCAAAGGGATATACTCATGCACAAGAACTTGTTCAACCAATCTGGTTCGACTCCCTTAGTGATCTCCAAGTTTTCACAGTTACGGATATTACAATCCTTAATTCCATCTTATTTGCTTTTGACTATCGAACAGCAAACGAAATTATTGCCAAGATTATTGCAAATATAGACAATCATTACCCATTTATGAGAACTCTGAAAACTAATACGCTAATTAATCAGGCAATAATACAAATGACGCATCACAAATTTAAGTTAGCTGTGACTACTTTAAATAGTTTAAAGCCTTTATTAAAGAGCCTAAGACAGTATGATAAATTGCTTGTTGTTAATGCCCGAATTGCAATTTGTCAAAAGCACAAATTAGAAGCACTAGAACAGATTAGTTTATTAGAAAAAATTGGTGCTGATAATTTAGCAAGGCATTTAAAACAGGAAATCGCAGAATTTTTTTAAATAGCAATTATTTTTAATTAGAGTTATCAAAAATACACAATAAAAGTTCTATAACTTGACCAGATATTGATATTGCACCTATTTACAAACTAAATATAAAATAGAAAAAAATCATTATTTAGGAGTCCAAATTGATCATAGATACTAAGAAACTGCAAAAAGCAATCATGGAAAATAAGAAAAAACACGATTTCAATACCACAGATATTGAGTTTGAATTATTGCGATTACATGGGGAAGCTAATGAGTTATTTGAAGCTTGGCGCAAGAATAATAAGAAAAATATCAATGAAGAATTAGCCGATGTGGGGATATTCTTACTGGGCATTGCAGAAATGCTTGGCAGTGATTTGGGTGAAGACATTGTTAATAAAATGAAAATAAACGAAAAAAGAATATACAAAAATGGCGTTAAACTTGGTCCTGCTGATACAGATAAATAGACCGATAGCTTTAGTTTAATAACAGCATGGTCAAGCTATCAGCTATTTATTCAATTCTTACAAAAGTTTAGGAATAGGCAGATATTTTTGACCTGCATAGGTTTTGTTATGCTTTTTATGACTTTAATGGAACTTATATATTAGCCTAAAAACTGTTTAGATCTTATTTCTCTGGAAGCTGGTCTGGTATTCTTACTATTTACCGAATGAAATACTCAAAAATAGCTATTTTGGAAAAATACAATCTTGACTTGATAAAGGTTCCGAAATTTTCTCAATTTCGGAACCTTTTTATGATACAAAAATGCACCCAATAGCTGACTTTTACTATTAGGTGCATTTTATTGTAAATTTAATTCCTAAAAAATTATTTATTTGACAGTTTTTTGCTTGGCGTTTTGCTGTGCTTCTTCAGCTGTATTGATAGGACTTAGTCTAACACCGGCAATAAATCTAACATCACTCGCTTTGACATAGCTATCACCAAAATCTACTTGATCACCGCCTCTTCCGTCTGGCTTATCAGTGGCATAAAACCTATGACCCTTCATATGGTAAAACAGGTCTGCTTTATTTTCGGCTGGCACCCAAATATAAAGCAATTTATCTACCTTTATATTACCTCCCTGTTTCCTGATTCTTTGTCCATCATTATCTTGCTTGGTGCCATCGGCATTATAGACGTCTGTATCTTGATAAAATCTAATATAAGAATAATGTTCAAGGTCATAATAATGATGCGGAAGTTCTTTTTGAACTTTAACGTCCAGGCAATAGAGCCAATTATTCGTTCCTTTAATACGATAAATAGTAGGATTAGGGATAGCCGAATGACCAATTTCTTCTGCATATTTATCTTCTTCAGCACGGTCGACTACGAAGGTAGTACCTTTTTTAGCCTTTTTAACAGTTTTGACCCCATTATCGATCTTATAAATTGGTGCACCACTATCGCTTGTCACTGTTGCGATAGTTTCTTCGGTGTTTGAAGCTGTGATTTTGCCCAAGTTGCTGGCTCTCACATATTGCTTTGCGGGACCACCAATACGGTAATAGCGCAAACCATTCTTAAACTTGACGGTACCGCCATAGGTTGTAATGGAAGTTCCTTTTCTTATTAAACGATAGTCAGCCCTGCGTGAGCTGGTAGCGTAAACATAGGAATTATGCTTAACTTCACGTTTAACGCCATCGATGTTATTAGCTTTAATATATTGCTTTTTACCGCTAATTTTATAGTATGGGGCATAGGGCTTGAAAGTTAGGATTAATGGCTTTTTATCAACTTCAACCCGCTTAAAAGCCGGATATTTAGCATCTACCTTTTGTCCATCCTCATCGTATGCTTGTGATGTATACATGACAGTTCTTATAGTGCTGGGAATCTTTGCCTGAACAGTATGGGCTTGATGATTAAATGCCCAAATTGCAGTAAGTCCTAAAAAGCCAGCTGCTAAATAATGAGTAATTTTTTTATTCATATGTTTTAACCTCTTCTCCAAAAAATGCTATCTCTATTTTTGATTCTCTAATTTCTGCAATCAAAACAAGAAATTATATAATTTCATTCTGTACCTTTCTTAGTGATTAATGAAGGTAAAAAATGATGAATTAAATTAGGCAAATATCTTAATAAAAAATGCATCCAATAGCTGGCTTTTACTATTAGGTGCATTTAAATTATTTAGTTCTCTTAAAATAATTTATTTGGTCACTTTTTGCTTAGCAGCTTGACTTGCTTCTTCAGCTGTGTTGATCGGGCTTAGTTTTACGCCGTCAATAAATCTAACATCACTCGCTTTGACATAGCTATCACCAAAATCTACTTCACTACCGCCACTTCCGTCTGGCTTATTAGTGGCATAAAACCAATGACCCTTCATATGATAAAACAGTTCGGCTTTATTTTCGGCTGGCACCCAAATATAAAGCAATTTATCTACCTTTATATTACCGCCTTGTTTCCTAATTCTTTGTCCATTAATATCTTTCTTGGTGCCATCGGCATTATAGACGTCTGTATCTTGATAAAATCTAATATAAGAATAATGCTCGGAGTTATAAAAATGATGCGGAAGCTCTTTTTTAACTTTAACGTCTAGGCAATTGAGCCAATTATTCGTCCCTTTAATACGATAAATAACTGCATTTGGGATAGCCATATTGGTTATATCGTCAGCATATCCTTCTTCTTGAGCTCGGTCGACTATAAAAGCAGTACCTTTTTTAGCCTTTTTAGTAGTTTTGAGACCATTATTGATCTCATAAATTGGTGCACCACTATCGCTTGTCACTGTTGCGATAGTTTCTTCGGTGTTTGAAGCTGTGATTTTGCCCAAGTTGCTGGCTCTCACATATTGCTTTGCGGGACCACCAATACGGTAATAGCGCAAACCATTCTTAAACTTGACGGTACCGCCATAGGTTGTAATTGAGGTTCCTTTCCGAATTAGGCGGTAGTCAGCCCTGCGTGAGCTTGTAGCATAAACATAAGAGTTACGTTTGACCTTGCGTTTAACGCCATCGATATTATTAGCTTTGATATATTGTTTTTTCCCGCTAATTTTATAGTATGGGGCATAGGGCTTGAAAGTTAGGATTAATGGTCTTTTTTCAACTTTGACCTGATGAAAAGCTGGATACTTAGCCTCAACCTTCCGTCCATCTTCATCGTATGCTTGTGACGTATACATAACAGTTCTTATAGCACTAGGAATCTTTGCCTGAACAGTATGGACTTGATGATTAAATGTCCAAATGGCTGTTAAGCCTAAAAAACCAGCTGCTAAATAATGAGTAAGTTTCTTATTCATGTGTTTTAACCTCTCTTCTTCAAAAAATTGCTATCTTTATTTTTGATTGTCTAATTTCTGTAATCAAAACAAGGAATCATATAATTTTATTCTGTGCCTTTCTTGATAATTAATGAAGGTAAAAAATGATAGGCTTAGTTAGCCAAATATCTTAAAATGATTTATTTGGTCATTTTTTTCTTAGCGTTTTGCTGGGCTTCTTCTGCGGTGTTGCTCGGGCTTAATTTTAGGCCAGCAATAAATTTAACATCTTTTTTCTTAACATAGCCATCACTAACATCTATTACAGAGGTTCCCCCTTCTCGTGAGGCAGAGGCGTAAAATTCATGGCCCTTCAAGTGGTAAAATAATTCAGCTTTCTTTTCAGCTGGTACCCAAATATAAAGCAATTTATTTACCTTTAAAAACCCACCTTGTTTTCTGATCTTTTGTCCGTGATGATCTTGCATAGTACCGTCTGCATTGTAAACATCTGTATTTTTATAAAACTTAATGTAAGAATAATGTTCAGAATCATAGTAATGTACAGGCATTTTCTTTTTGGCTTTAACTTCACTGCTCAGTAACCAATATTTTGTACCCTTAATATGATAAGTAAATATTTGGGGATCATCTTCATCTCCTCCATTATTTTCAGCATAGTCTACCGTAAATTTTGTACCCCTTTTGGCTTTCTTGGAATAAGTATCGTCTTTAATAAAATCATAAAGACCAGCTCCTTCTTTTGCAGTTACTTTCACAGTTGTTTCTTCTGTATTAGAACTAATAATCTTACTTAAGTTACTGGCTTTAACATATTGCTTTTTTGGTCCACCAATGCGGTAGTAACGTTGCCCGTTCTTAAATTTGAAGGAATTGCCATAAGTTGTTATTGTCTTGCCCTTTTTAAGCAAACGGGAGTCAGTCCTACGAGAGCTTGTAGCGTAAACATAAGAGTTTCGTTTGACCTTGCGCTTAACACCGTCAATATTACTTGCCTTGATATATTGCTTTTTACCTTTAATTTGATATGCGGGTGCAAACGGCTTAAAAGAAAATGGAATTGGTTGATCATCTAACTTAACCTGAGTATAAGCTGCATATTTTCCTTTTACTTTATCACCGTACAAATCATAAGCCTGGGCATCGTGCATCACTGTCTTAACAATACTTTTAGCTTCTACAGTATTAGTTTGTTGGTTTAGCACCAGACATGCAGAAATGACCAATATAGCAACTGCTAGGTAACGAAAAAACTTTTTAGTCATATAATTTTACTCCTTTCTCTTAAGACAGGCACTGTTGTTACTGCATCGCTCTTATTTCATAAAAATGCAAAACAAATGGTAGCGCAAACATACTGGCTATAATTCATTCTGAACCTTTCTCAGTAATTAATGAAGGTAAAAAATGGTGGGCTTAATTAGGCAAATATCTTAATACAACAGGATGATAATTAATCTACAGCTTTTCTAATAAAAAGAGATACTTGATGGCTTTAAATCATTTGAGCATCCCGCAAACACATAAGTATCTGCATCCGTAGCTGGATCAGATTGGGATAAAACAATGAAAAAACCAAACAGTTTGTTCGCTGCTTGGTTCTTTTCATTTACTCTTTATCAACAAGATGTTTGACAAGAAACTCGTATTTATTTAATTGACAGTTTTAATTTTGCCAGTTGTCGAACACTTTTATAATTAACAAAGTTATAACCATAGTTAAAATTAACGGAATAATCATTTCCCAAGCCGTCAGAGTTTGTACTTGACTGCTAATTGTAGCTTCCCAAAAAGTGATTAATCTTATTTGCCATGCCCAAGGAATCACGGGCCAGATAAAATCAAAAAGACTAGTAATGCTTAAACCTGAGATTACAACACCAAAAAAGCCCAGAATCATGGCACCACCAACATTAAACTTTAATACTATCCATTGCGCTAGTTCGTATTGAATAAGACCGAAAAGTGCAAAAATAAAACTGGTTAGTAAAATTTTAATAAAGGATATATTATTTATCTGAAAAGCAAATCTTAAAGTAAAAAAATAAATTAAACTCATTCCGATAATTTCAAAGAAATATAATAACCAATAATAAAATAGCTGCAGCCCAATAGTTAAGCCTCTTTTGCCAGGATTTGCCAACCAATTTTTACAATGACCAGCTTTTTCTTCGCGATCAAAAACTAGACCGATAAAAATGCTAATAACTAGCGGAGAAATAAGCGCCAGCAATTCGTAAAAAGTTATTATCATAACGGATGAGTTTACAATGTTTTTTCTTGTACCATAATAAAATCCCATTAATAATGGATAAGCAATTAAAGTTAACAAATGTAAATATAATAAAAAACTCCGCTTAAGTTTAACGTTTTCTGACCGAAAAATATTTTTAAGCATTTTTAATTACCTGCTTCTTAAATGATCTGGCAGCGAGATAACTGAGCAAAATGAAAAGCAGAATAGCTGCTGCTATAATCCAATAATTATTTGAACCTGCCACATTATGACTTAGAGGTAATCCGTTAATATTCATTTTTATTAGCGGTACTGGAAAAAGTTCAGACCAGGTAAACGGCCAAATTTTGCCAAGGAAATAACTATTTACTTCTATGCCGCTAAAAATTCCGGCAAAGGCCAATACAATAGTTACATATATATTAGTATGGCGACTAAGCCAAATATATAATGGAATTTGCCAAAGATTAACTAACCAAATACCTAAGATTGCCAAAAAACATGAAATTAACGAGACACTAATTTCAGAAATAAAATAAAGCAAACTTACAAAAAGAGCTAAGAATAAAGAAGAAACTAATGTTAAAAGTGCAACGTGTAAAATTCTACCTAATTCATAATCAAATAAATTGTAAGGTGAGCTCAAAATCAACTTATAATTTGTGCTATTCTTCTCGTGTCGGTCAATCAGCCCAACAATCAAAGCAAGAAATAAGGGAAACCAAATGGTACTCCACTGATTAATGACACTTTGAATAGCATAACCAGTAGTGGTAAAAAGCACTGTCACTACAATTATTACTAAAAGAGGATAAAGCCACAATAACTGCCTGACAAGTGTTCTTTTTGTTTTTATCACTTCAATAGACAATGAGTTAAGCATTCGTTACACCAGCATTCATTAAAGTATCATTAAATAATTGTTCCAAATTTTCTGTATGATCTATAGTTTTTTCAAGCAAAAGCTGGCCTTTACCGATAATACCAATTTTATCAGCTAAACGCTCTACTTCAGAAAGCATATGACTAGAAATGATAATAGTAATGCCTTCTTTCTTAAAGCTAGTAATCAAATTCCGCAACTGCTGAATGCCCAGTGGATCAAGTCCATTTGTCGGCTCATCCAAAATTAACAACTTGGGTTGACCAACTAGAGCTAATCCAATTCCAAGTCTTTCTTTCATTCCCAGAGAAAAATTTTTTGTCAGTTTTTTCCCCGTATCGTTAATACCTACTTTTTCCAGAATTGGTTGTATTTCGTTTTCTTCGACCCCTCTTAAACGACAAACTACCTGGAGATTTTCAGCAGCCGTTAAATTTCCATAAAGAGGTGCATTTTCAATCAGGGAACCAATAGCAGATAAATCCGCTCTAGACCAATCGTGACCAGCAAACGTAATAGTACCGCTAGTAGCGGGTATGATTCCCGTTAAAATCTTCATTAATGTAGTCTTACCTGCGCCATTAGGTCCTAACAGACAATAGACCTGATTTTCTGGGACATGTAAGCTTATTTGATTGAGTACAACTTGATCTTTAAACTTTTTTGTTAGTTTATTTGTTACTATTAAATCAGACATGTTTTCCCTCTTTTATAATAATTTTTGTTGTTAAAATATACTCAAATAGTTTTTAATGCCAAACTATATACAAGCAATTTAACAATATTAAAATCAACTCGTATAACATAATAAAGATGATTATATTATATATAAAAAAGCAGATCAATATATTTTGTAATAGTAGATATCAAAAAGAAGTTTGCTCTAAACAAACAAATTGAGCACACATCTTTTGGTCACACCAATTTCAAAAATTTTCTGATAAGGATCAGATTGGAAGAAAACAAAGAAAATAAATAATCAGTATATTATATACTTTATTATTTTCATTTACTCTTTATCAACAAAATTTGACAAAGAACTGTTTTTGCCTTTTCTTTCGGATTTTAAAGCAATAGCAAAAGTTGCAATTTCATTTTGATCTCACATACTTAAATGAACCTTTCCTTTCTCAAATGATATTCTATTTGTACTATTATTTGAGTACTACTTATACTTCTTAGGTTCTTTTTAAATGATTTACTTGGCTGTATCTTACTCATAAATTATCAGCAAATTTTATATTTAGTGAAATTTGTAAAGTCAATTTATATGGTGGTATTAATTTTTACTACTTTATAAATTTTAATATATATATACAAATTAGCTATACTGATGCATCTTTGTATAACTGACACATTTCTTGTGTTACCATAAGATACAATGAAAGTGCTACAAACGCTTTCAGATACTGATAAAAAGGGGATTTTTTCAATGAATCAAAAAGTAGTCATCATTGGTGCTTCTCATCCAGGTCATGAGGCAGCCATCGAATTATTAGACAGATATAAAGATCTTGATGTCACTATTTATGAAGCAAGTGATTTTGTTTCATTTATGTCTTGCGGAATGAAGCTCTTTTTAGAAGAAAAAACTACCGGACAAGACAATGTACGCAATTTTTCACCTGCTGATCTGGAAAAATTAGGCGGTAAGATTGTCAATAATTCGCAAGCAGTTGCGCTAAATCCGGCAAATAAGCAAGTTACAATTAAAAATACCCAAACTGGTCAGACTGAAGAAGTTAACTATGACAAATTAATCTTGTCTCCAGGAGTTGATCCACTCCAATTGCCAATTCCAGGGGCAGATTTAGACTACGTTTATTTAATGCGGGGCTACAGTTGGGCTAAAAAGATCAATGAAGCTCTTCATAATGATGAAATTAAAAATATCGTTGTGGTGGGTGCT
This sequence comes from Lactobacillus huangpiensis, assembly GCF_019972815.1. Lineage (GTDB taxonomy): Bacteria > Bacillota > Bacilli > Lactobacillales > Lactobacillaceae > Lactobacillus > Lactobacillus huangpiensis. The sequence continues at coordinate 299,973 of NZ_BPPA01000001.1, read as the reverse complement.
GGTAACGGAATCGCTGCCGTTGAAGCTGGTGTTTTAGCTGGTAAAAACATGACCTTGGTTGATGCCAGCAACCATATTTTGGCTAATTATTTTTCAAAAGACTTTACCGATGTTTTTGAACAAGAAATGCGAGACAAGGGTGTCGATTTAAAGCTTGATACAAAAGTTACTGGTTTTACCAATGATCACCTAGTCCAAACTGATCATGGTGACATTAAAGCTGATTTAGTCATTGTTGCGGCAGGCATTGTTGCTAATACAGACTGGCTTAAAGATACTATTAATTTAAACCAACGGGGTTATATTGAAACAGACGAATATTTAAGGACTAATCAAAAAGATGTTTATGCTTTGGGTGATGCTATTTGGCCACTGTCAATCCCGGCTAATAAAAGGATGCCAATCCCTTCAGCAGTTGCTGCTCGTCATGAAGCAAATTACTTAGTACAACATTTGTTTGAAGAAAAACCAAGCCGTCCATTCCCAGGCTTAGTTGGCGGACAATTACTAGAATTTGGTGATGTACATGCAGTAGTTAGCGGTCTCCCACAAAAATCTGCTGAATTTGCCAGCATTAATGCTGCAACTAGCATCTACATCGATCATTTGCGTCCAGACTTTATTCCTGTAAATGATAATCCGTTAGGATATATTTCCTTAACTTATAATAAGGACACTCATCAGATTCTTGGAGGTGCCGTTATGTCCAAGCATGATATCACCGCTCAAGGCAATGTCTTAAGTTTAGCAATTGGTCATAAATTAACATTAGAAGATTTAGCTGAGCAAGACTTCTTCTTCTCACCAAGTTTTGATCGGCAATGGAATATTTTAAACTTAGCCGCACAACATGCGCTAGGTTTACACAAGTTTTAATTAATTTTAGATATTACTAAGCTTTGTGAAGCAACTCCATTTAAGATGCTTAATATATCTTTCCCAAGACAATTAGTAGAGTAAGGAATGCAGACTGCTATAAAATGAGTCCCAGAAGTTAGACAACTTTTGGGACTATTTTTATGACTAAATTATCTAGAGAGTCAAAAAGCACTACAACTAAATAAAACGCTTATCTTGCTTAACTTCACTATTCTTGGGAAATTAATTTTTTATCTGCCTTTAAATTTAAATAGCTTTAGCTTATTTTCAATTCAATAACTTAGCATTAATCTCATTGGAAGTCTATGCAAAGATAGTTATACAGTTCTATAATGACTATAAGGTATTTAATCAGTATTTTTGAGGTGATTACATGAAATTAAATAAAAAATTCGTTTATGGTTCCATAGCAAGCATTCTTGCTATTAGTCCTATGCTACCCGCAGTAATGCCAAGCAATACAGAAGTAGTAGCTGCTAAGACTGATACTCTCACGTTGAATCATAATTCTTATGTTTATACGGCTCAGGGCAAGCGCACCTATTATAACGGTAAGAAGACTATACGTATGGGCACCACCGTAAACGGTAATGCCAAAACAACTTCGATTAATGGTAAAAGCTACTATCCTTTAACCGGTGGTGCCTACGTTAAGGCGGCTAATGTTGGTGTTGTTAACAAACAGGTACAAGATGGCAACTTGGAGCTCAATTACAATTCTTATGTTTACGATAAGAATGGTAAACGGCTATACAAATTCCGTGGCAGTAAAAAGAATACGCATTTGCGCAAAGGCACCCCTTTGAAATACTCTGGCTCTGTAGAAAAAATTGACCGGAATAGCAAACAGTATTTCCTAGTCAATGATGACAACTATAATCAGTCATGGCTCCCTTATAAAAAAATCGGTGGTAAATATTACTACAATATTGGAGCCGGTGGCTATGTTAATGCGGCCAATATTGGCAACATTGATAACAAGCCCCTTTATGTCGCAGAAGCAACAGTGACAATTAGTCCAAAGGATATTGACTCCAAAGGAGTTCAGATTGGCTTGGGCAAAGAGCAAATCACGGTTAAGCCTTTACAAAAAATAAAAGTTAACCGTGAAACGCTATTTAGGTATGATCCAACCAGTTCACCAAGTTACATTATTAGTGGGACAAAAACTGGCTGGTTTCCTAAATCATACGTACAAAAAGAGCCAAGACAAAGGCTGCTGACTTTTACCGCTGACACCTATGTTCTAATTACTTCTGGAACTGATATTTTTGATGCTAATGGAGACTTACGACCAAATCAGGTTGATAAAGCAGGTCTAACGACCTTTATTGAGGGCGAAAAAATTCCGGTTGATGAATTGTTATACATTTGGTCGAATAAGGACAACAAAGCTGAGCTCTACTATCATTTAGGTGACGTAAATGGCTTTACGCACACCAACTTTGAAGAAAACAATGAAGAACATATGTCATTCATCAAAGCTGCTGACAGTAAATATATTTCTGGTCCATTTTTGAAACCTCTTAATACGGTTGATGAAGCTAAAGCAGATGCGAAAATAGCAACTGCAGCAGATAAAAAAGACCTCCAAAAGGAAATTGATCAGGAAAATGCAGTTCACAATACTGATGGATATAAAGCTTCTGGTTTCAAACTTTATGATGATGCACTAAAAAAGGCCAAAGAAATTAATAGCTCAGATAAGGCAGCAATTTCCGAGGTCAAAGAAGCCACGAGACGTTTACAAATGCAAGGAAAACTAGCATACCTAACTAATTATGAATATTCTGTGTATGGTCTTTCAAGAAAAACAATGCCAGAAAAATATTAGAAACTTACAAAGTTAATTAAAGAAGCAAGAAATTATTAAATGATGTGAACCCTAAAATTAGGACACTTTATTAGCTTTACTGGGGACTAACTGCCGATATTCGATCGGAGTTAGTCCTTTTAGTTTGATTTTAATTCTTTTCTGATTGTAATACTCAATAGTTTCTTACTGCATCTCCCAGCTCGGTGAGATTCTTATACAGCTTTTCAAAGCAATGGAACATTTATTCATGAAAAAAAGTGCTCCTTATAGTCGGATTATTGTCTAACTATTATGGAACACTTCAATTTCGAAGGTCATATCCCTTTTTACTTATTTTTCTCTCTTACTTTACTATGCTTTATTGATAGCTCAAGATCAAGATTGCTTTGATAAATCAATTATTTGATCAAACATTTCTTGCTCTTTTTCTGATATGTGGTGTGCTACTTCGATAACAGTTCCTTTAAACTCACTTAGAATTGTTTGGTGTATTTGCAAAGATAAGTTCTGATCAAGAGATGAAGTTGCTTCATCAGCTAATAGTATTGGTCTTTTTGATACTAATGCTCGTGCAATTTCAACTCGTTGATTTTGACCACCAGATAAATTACTGCCACCCTTCCCAAGCTGGTAGTCCAAGCCCTTTTCGTTTACGAGATCAGTTAAGCTGGCTTGTTCAACAGCATAATTTAAGTCTTCTTCAGATACATGCCGACCTAAAGTAATGTTGTATTTTAAAGTATCATCTAGAATAAAAGGCTTTTGCTGAATAAAGGAGAAGTACTCGTGTAATTTTGCCCAATCACCATTTACTTCAGAATGATTAACTTCATAAGATCCAGAATCAAGTTGTTGAATACCAATTAATACATTCAGTAAAGTTGATTTCCCCCAACCTGATGGAGCTTGCAGGAGAACTTTTTCTCCGGAATCAATTTTTAGATTAACATTGGCAAAAATTTTCTGTTTACCCTGGCTAACTCCAGCATCAGTCAATTGTAATGATTGAAAAGTATCTGAAGCAGTTGCAGTTTTACTGCCCTGCGGCTTTATCAACAAGTCGATTTTTTTGATTTTTTGCAAAATCGGTTTTGCCGTTTTAATATCGTTAACTGAGCCAAAAATACCAACTACAGGATTAATAAAATTATTAGCCAGTTGTGCGATCATCATAAATGTGCCTAAAGTCAGCCGACCGCTAACAATGAAACTAATACCAATGGCAAAAGGAAGGAACATACTGAAAATATATGCTACTATCATAGTCATCTCATTAGACATACCTTTAGTCCAATTGGTTTTGAAAAGAGCCGTTTCCATTAGCTTCGCTGCTTTAATCAGCCTGTTAACCATTGAAAATTGAACATCATAGATGTTAGCCATTTCTGCTCCGGAATGAGTTTCAATAACGGTGTTGGTGTAGTTGCTATTGGATTTTTCCCACTTTTCAGAATTTTTTTCGATCTTAGGGCCAAAAACAGACTGAATAACGGCAGGAGTAAATGAAGCTATTAAAAATACCAGTGCAATAATCCAAGAACTAACAAATGCAGAGACTACAGCTGCCAAAAATTGAATTAAATCAGAAATAATTGAAAGCTCTGCCTCAATACTATTAGTTTCAATTTGCTTGAGGTCATTTGTCATGAATGAACTGTCAATTTCGTTATGGTCAGCATAGTTATTAACTAAATAATTGGCAGATGCACTTTTTAGGTTAAGATTAATTTCTTCTATAATTTTATAATAGAAATACTGATATATAACGCCGACTATTCCAAATATTAGCAGACCACAAACAGCAAAGACAGTCAGATTGATTAAGCTGCCTTGAGGCTTTTGGGCGAAATCAATAAATTTTTGAAAAATGAAGGCAGCAAAAACAACCTGAAGCGATTTCAAAAAAGCAAAAAAAACGTATAAGGCTATTTTCCATGGGTTTGAGTATTTTATAATCATAGTTTTCCCGTCCAATATTTTTTAAATAGCAATTTGTTAGTCTAGTTCATCACTTATAGTATGTATACTCATTTTTAAATTCAATATTGCTCTTAAGCTTGTCCAATAAGCCATGTGAAGAAATTTTTAGCTTAATTATTAAAACTCAGGCTTTAAAATTAATAAAAAATAAATATTAGATAACCAAAATAATAAGGTTTGAATCTTTAAAAGTCAATAAGATAATTTTATTTTCTTTTAATATTTATACTGAACAGTTTCCCGTTAGCACTAATTTTTTCCTTAATCCTATTTTGTAACTGTTAAAAAAACGATTATAAATGGCAACATGCAATCCCTGACTCAGTCCACTTGTGCAAAATTAATTCAGTCATGATATAATTTAATTGTAAAGAAAAGAGGCCTTGCGCTAACAAGACCTCTTTGAAAACAAGCAGCCGCTCTAAAGGCGGTTAACTGAGTAGGAATATAGAAGACTATCCTCGACTTGCTAAAGTATGATTGGGACGGTCTTTTTATTTCTTGTGATTATTGATATAATCTAACAGCACAATAATAAACGTGGCGAATGCCAACATTATTTGTAATGCCTGGTAAACGCTCATTAACTGCTTCTCTTTCTAAAAGATTTCGTGCCATAGGCACCATCTCCTTTCCAGATCAACAGCCAACTGCCCTCAAAACAATTTGCTTGAATTCTAAATTAATTATAACAAATACTGTTTGCATATTGAATAAAAGAAGAGCCAGATAATTAACTAAACGGCTTGGTGTAAACAACTTTCACTCACCTTAAAGAATCAACAGAATAGTTGTTTTCTTCCAGCTGATGAATTAAAAGTTAATAGTATGTTGGCTTTAACGAAACCATTGTAAATACTTTTTACTCTGTTTAATAGATTTCAATTAAGGATTAACTTCTGATATTTAACGAAGTTAGTCCTTTTTGTTTTGTCCTGGTTCTTTTTTGACTGCAAATTTTTTATAACTATCCACTTGCTATTTACAATAAAAACAGAAATTAGCTTTATGATCTGATATAGATTGTGATCTCCAAAATTAGAAGAAGTTTGTATCATCTAAATAGGTTATTTGTTTAATTTTATGTTGGTTTTTAGATTATTTTGACTTTTAATTATTTATATGCCTATAATTTATCTATTAACCACAGGCTAGTTATATTAATGTGTAATTTTATTTGTAAGGATTTACTTATGGCAAATAATCAGAATAACGAAAAAAATGAGAAAACAAAACAATTTTATGAATTTTTAAAATATACAATAGTCTTATTTGCAGTTTTTATTTTAATTAATTTTTTGCTGACAAAATATTTAATAGTCAAATGTTCCGTGTCTGGTATCTCGATGCAACCAACTTTTGAAAGTCAAGAAAGAGTTATAGCTAATCGCAATAGCAAATTGAAACGAAATGAAATTGTTATTTTAAAGGCTCCGGATGAACGTAATTCCTTTTATATAAAAAGAATTATAGGATTACCGGGTGAAACTGTTACTGGAAAAAATAATAAGATTTATGTTAATGGCAAAAAAATAAATCAAGACTATTTAAAACCAGGATTTAAGCTGACGGATAATGAAGATGGCTTTTATGGTACAAAATATTCTTATACTGCTGACTTTTCAATTCGCTCTTTAGCAAGAACAAAAGAATATAAAAGTATTTATTCCCCTTCTCAATTAAAAGAAATGAAAAAAACTAACAAAGTTCCCAAAGGCTCGTATTTTGTAATGGGAGATCATAGGAGCGTTTCAAAAGATAGTCGTTATATAGGAGCAATCCCTAGAAGTAAAATTGAAGGTGTTGTCAAGTATCGCTATTGGCCACTTAACAGAATCAAAGCATATTAAAAAGGATTAAGTTCTACATTTGGACTTAATCCTTTTTACTTTCACCTTTTATAACTCTGCTAATCGTTTTTCATCCAAATGAAACATAATCATACAATAAAGTAATAATATTGCAGTCATAAACACCACCACATAGATGTTAGTCATAATTCCAGGGAGTTCACGTAAGAAATCAGCCGGTGAATAACTTATGAGATATGGCAAATGGATAGTTGCGTTCATTAATAATAAAACTATTTGCAAAACTAAACCTGTACACATGGCAGCAAACTTATTTTTAATCCACAAAGAAGTAACCATTGCGAATACAGCGAACAATCCTCCCCAAAGAGAAGAAAATATAATTGACAAAATAGCGTGGACAAACGGATGGGAATAATAAAGGGAGACAAACATCATAGTAAAATTCCTAGCACCAATATTAATATTAAGTAAGTTATCGGGCTTAATATTAGGTAATATCATAAACCAAGATAAGAAGTTAAACAGTAAAGGAACAGCGATCACAATAAAACCTGTCATAAATGCGATTTCTAGGTATCCTAACAAGATTTGTTTAATGGACTTCTCCATCTTTAATTTATAAAAATAGCCGTTGGTAAAATCTTCTTTTAATAATGTACTGGCAGGTAAACTTGCTATTAAAGGTAACAAGATAAAAAATATAGTAGGTACAAAAGTAAATCCATCTATTGACATCCACATAGTATAAGGTGAGTTTGTCGCAAAAATATATTTAGACACAGAAACAGCACATTGTACAACGCTAATACTTAACCCTATTGCCAATGCCAAAAATAACCATAATTTATTCAAACGTGACCACAAAAATTTCATTTTATTCTCCCTATTCTAGCAGAAGCGAATATTTGACATAGTGCTTCTTAGTTGGTACCAAGAAACTGAAACGTAATTTTTTATTGCGCATGTCATATGAATAACGCGGAATGGTAAAAAATATTGTAAAAGGCTGCTTGCCGTGCGCTAATGCTTTATCAGGATTAATTCTGTGGTGACTTTTGTCATACAACTTTGCCGAGGGATTGCTTGTACCATAAGGATTATTTAGATACATATTTTCTATAAAATTAGGATTGTTCTTTCTCTCGCCATAGAATGGCTTGCCAGTTTGACGTATATTAAATTTGACTTTGGCTTGTACAACATTCTTACTTTTCTTAACTGCAGCTTCATGAATAATAAAGTCAACGTGATAGGCTTTTACCAATTCATTTTTGTGAAAAAGCTGTTCTTTAGTCACACCATACTGCTGAGGATGGGCGTTTACCTGGCGGTAGCGATAAAAGCCCCCACACCCAACTACAATTATTATTACCACGAAGAAGCTCCATAGCAATTTTTTATTTTTCATGATTAATTGTTCCTTCTTGTACATATAGCTTTTGCGTGGCGACTTTGTTCACAAATTCATGATCATGCGAAGCAATAATAAAGGTTGAACCTTTATGGTTATACCCATCAATCAGTCTGATTAATTTACCAATACTTTCATGATCCAGCGCATTGGTGGGTTCATCCAAAACAATTAACGGATAGGCTCCAAGAAAGGCTTGTGCAATTCCTAATTTCTGCTTCATCCCCAGTGAAAATTTCTTAACTTTTTGTTTAGGGAACCTGGTTAAATCAAAGTATTCCAATAAATCATTAATCTGCTTTTCTTGAATAACCGGATCTAATTTTGCCAGCAAATCTAAGTTTTTATAAGCAGTAAATTCTTCTATTAAACTGGGATTTTCAATTAAAATTCCCGCTTTAATTGGATAAGGCTCTTGGACCTTCATCTTCTTACCATTAACTATGACTTCCCCACTGGTATTTATTAAACCTAAAATTGCTTTTAAAATTAACGTTTTACCAGAACCATTTATTCCTTCTAAAACAGTGATACTGCCTTCTGGAATATCTGCACTAACATCATGCAATAGTGGCCGTCTTTTCACTATTTTTCCTACTTCATTTAACTCAATAAAACTCATTTTTTGCTCCTTACTCTACACTAAAGAAATGGTCAATAATCCCATAAACAATCACCATAATCAAAGTTGCCAGCAATAATAATAAAAAGCCAGGGAAATTAAATCTCATAATTATCAAGCAATTCAAAGGATTTACTTGCCACTTTAAAAGAGATGTCATTATCAAAAGTGAAGCTGGAATAATCAGACCCAATGCCGAATTAAACTTTCCAATTGTACCTTGCAAAAGAAGCGTCAGATATATTCCAAAAAAATTGTTTATGAAAAGTAGTGGGATCGCCTGCCAGTCAGTTAAATTAAAAAAAGACAAAGAGGGCAATTTAAATAAAGCCGTAAAAAGCAACATAACTAAAAGTGTAACAAACACATAGACAAAAGCTATTACTCCCATTAATAACATAGTGACAACAGTAAAATTTTTCGGTGGAATTTGTAATCCTCTTAGGTGCATAATGGTAGTTTGCCAAAGCAGTTTAAAGCTATTTAATACAATGAGCAGCGGTATCAAGAAATAGACCAGCCACAAAATAAAATTAAAAGATGCGCCTTGACTGGTATCGGCAAAGAAAAAATTAAATATAGAAGTATGTGAACTGTTAATTAGCTGCGTACTGAGAAAAATAATTGAAAAGCAGATCAAACTTAGCCAGCAAATAAAACGGAAACGAATTATTTGCCATAAATATAGTAATTGATTCCAAAACAGACGTTTCATAAAGACCTTCTTTTTAAGAGTGAGGGTAGCCGCAGCAATATTGATGATTTAATTTGACTATTATAAATAGCCAGTTTTGTTTCTTATTTTTTCATTATCGTTTAATTCTATACATTCATAGTACCATTTTAGTATTATTAAAAATAGTAGAATTAGACTTTTAATAATCCGGTTCACTATAACGGTCAGTAATTAAATAGACAATTAGCATTAATAGGGTTGTAGCTAATAACAACAGAAAATTGTTATTATTGACCCGCAACAACATTAAACTATTGAGCGGATTATATTTCCAAGTGGTGTAAACAGTCATTATAAGCCAACTAAAAGGAATAATTATGCCCAGTGGAGCATTGAAGCGACCGATAGTGGCCTGAATTATCAACAACAGAAATATTCCTAAAAAATTATTAATGACCAGTACTAATAAAGCTGATAATCCGTTAAATTGTAATAGTTTAAAATTTTTTAGCCAGGAAAAATCAGTCACTAAAGCCATAATTCCTTCTGTTAGTACCACATAGATGATGGTGATTAATCCCATTAATCCAATGTTAACTGCAGCGAAACTTAAAGGAGAGTATCTGAGTCCTCGCAATTGCATTCCCCTTGCTTGCCACAATTGTTTAATACCGCTTAAGACTATCAGTAGCGGTACTACAAAATAAACAAACCAAAAAACAGGCAAAATAACTTGGCGTGATTTAACAGCGTTAAAATCAACACCCATGAAAAAAATAGGAACTATAGCAGAATTCGGCATTAATTTCAACATCAGTATTACAAAGCTTATTAAGCCTAACCAAAAAAGAAAGCGCGATTTTATTAGTTGCCACAAAAATAAAAATTGGTCCCAAAATAAATTTACAAGAGATGCTTTTGAGTCTACCGCTTTAGAATGCAATTATTCTCTCCTTATTTGTTTACACTCGCACTAGTCAAAAATGAAAAAGCTTACACTAATGATACCACTTGTTCAGAATTAAAAAAACACTATTAAATTTGACAGTACAACTTTAATAGTGTTTTTATTATATCTAGACATACAAAAGAGCTTCCTATCTATTATTGAGAGCGCTAAAATAACTTTAACTCGTAATACAATAAATTAAGAAAGGAATTTTCATGATTAGAAAATGCCAAGTTGCTGACAGTCCAGCTATTCAAAAAATCAATCAAATTGAACTAGGTTATGATTATCCTGTAGAAAAAACGGCTGCCAACATTAAAAGGCTGCTAAATGATCCTGCGCATCATTATCTCTGGGTCTTTGAAGATGATAATACCAAAAAAGTTGAAGGTTATTTGCATGCAGAAGTTTTTGAAGAAACCTATTTTGACCCCATGTTCAACGTTTTAGCTTTAGCAGTAGATTCTTCTGTGCAAAAGAAAGGCATTGGCAGTCAACTTATGCATACTTTGGAAAAACAGGCTAAAAATTTAGGCATGAAAGAAATCAGGTTAAATTCAGGAGAATCACGTTTAGGTGCTCATAAATTTTACGAAAAACTGGGCTATACCAGCAATAAAATGCAGAAAAGATTTGGTAAAAAGTTGGATTAACAACTTAATAATATAGCACTTTAATTTAAAATATTTTCCAAACAAAAACCCGCCTTATCTACATGATCAAAGACGGGTTTTTATAACATGAATTTTTATTAATTATATTAGCATTTGCGTGATTTCCAAAACCACTGGAACAACTATTACGAATAAAACTGTTGAAGTAGTCACAACGTTGGTAGCGTATTGCACATCCCCGTGCGATTCACCCACTAATATTGGCAAAACTGCCAAAGCAGGAGTAGCTGATTGCACAACTAAGGTTTGTTTAGCTAGACCTGTCAAGGATGGCAGCCAATTTGCACCAACAACAATTAAAATCATCATTAAAGCCGGTACTAAGATAAAGCGGCCAAGCAATGCCCAAATGGTATCGCGGTCAAGGTGGATTGACTTCAAACCGGCATCTGCCAATATAATACCAATATAAATCAATGACATCGGCGTGACGATGCCCCCAACCATGCTTAACACAGCCGTAATCCAACTAGGAATTGGTACTTCAACTAATAAGCAAATTAAGGCAATTAGAAAACCAACTAATGGTGCTGGCAACAATTTTTTCCAGTTGAATTTTTGTTGCTTTCCCTTTTGCTCAGTTGGGTCATCGCTAGAAATGAAGAAGACACCAATTGCCCAGGTAGAAACCGTATTTAACACATAATAAATTAAAAAGTACGGCATACTTTTTTGTCCAAACAGGGCAATATTCAATGGCAATCCAATAAAAATGGTATTGGCATTCGTAATGGCGTTAATAAAAGTACCTCGGCGGCCTTTGCGGATCCGCAGAAGCTTACATAATATCCATGCGAACAAATAACTTAAAGCAAAACAGATAATGGCATAGATCAGACCACCTGTTAAGCCAAATAATTTTTGCCTGTTTAAATATTTTAAGACGGAAACAAAAATTGAAGCTGGTAAAGCAATATTCATAATTAAATAAGAAATATTGCCCTTAAACTGATCGCCTAGTTTGCCACTGGTTCGCAGCCAATACCCTAAAGCAATTACAAGCAACAGTTCAACAACGCTAGTTAATGAAGTAATAAAGGCTTGCATTTATTCTCACTCCTGCTCATCTTTATATTCAGGCGCCCAGCGAAGTGCAGCCACTGCCTTGTCACCATCTTGAAAATCATTTTGGTTGAGGTGATCGGCAATTGCCTTGTTAGCCACAGCTTTTGCTACAGTTTGAGAAAAGACATTTAGTTTTTCAACTGGTGGCAAAACTGCTGCACCTGGTTTACTTGAATCAACAATGCCGCCAAGTGAGTGGGCCGCTACACTAATCATTTCATCACTTAAAATCTTGGCATTAACTGCCAGAGCGCCAAGACCAAGTCCCGGATAAACCAAAGCATTGTTGGCTTGTCCGATTTCATACTTAGTGCCGTCATAATCAACTGGATCAGCAGGAATACCAGTAGCTACTAAAGCCTTGCCTTTAGTCCAATGAATTAAATCTTCTGCTTTTGCCTCCGCTAATTGAGTTGGGTTTGACAATGGGAAAATAATTGGACGTTCGGTATGGGTTGCCATTTCCGTCACAATATCCTGAGTGAAAGCACCTGAGCGAGTTGATGTTCCCACTAAAATATCAGGATGAACTGCTTGTACAACACTCTTTAAATCTTTAAGCTGGTCAGCATTGCTAAATTCAGAACGTTTTCTGACAAATGGTTTCTGAGCAGGTGTTAGTTCAGGCGTATCTTCAAAAAGCAGACCTTGTTTATCTACTAAGTAAAAATGCCTGCGCGCTTCTTCAGGTTGTAAGCCTGCTTGCAGCATCTCGGCATAGACTTGCTCAACGATTCCTGTACCAGCTGTTCCGGCACCAAAACAGACATACTTTTGGTCTGTTAATTTCTGACCACTAATCTTCAATGCTCCGAGAATTCCGGCCAAAACAATGACACCGGTACCTTGAATATCATCATTAAAGGTTAAAATATGATCACGATAATGTTTTAAAATATTATCAGCATTATCTCGGCCAAAATCTTCAAAATGTAAATATAGTCCCGGAAATAATTTTTCTACAGTTTGCACAAAGCGATCAACAAATTGATAATATGGTTCACCATTTACGCGACGCTGATGATTGCCTAAGTAGAGCGAATCATTAAGTAATTTGTCATTATTAGTGCCAACATCTAGCACTACTGGCAATACACACGCTGGGTCAACACCAGCTGCAGCAGTATAAACCATCAACTTGCCAACAGAAATGTCAACTCCCTGTGTACCCCAGTCACCAATTCCTAAAATTTCTTCACCGTCAGTAACCACTATTAGTTTTATATCACGGCCATCAGCCGCATTTTTTAAACTATCTTCGATTTGATCAGGTTCATTAATTGACAAAAATGCGGCATATTGCGGATTTACAAACAAATGACTGTAATTTTCGATAGTCTCAGCTATCGTCGGGTCATACACAATCGGCATAAATTCGGTAACATGCTCACTGAAGACCTTAAAAAACAGCACCCGATTAGTATTAAAAACGGTCATCAAAAAAATGCGCTTTTCCAAATTAGTTGATTTTTCCTGATACTGCAGGTAAACTTCCCGCGCCTGCTCTTCTAATGACTGCACCTTAGGAGGTAACATCCCTGCCAGCTGATACTTTTCTCGCTGCTCTTCTGTAAAAGCAGTACCTTTGTTTAAAAATGGGTCATTCAACCTATCTTGTCCTGTTTTAGCCATTTTTTCACTCTCCGTCTATTTAATTATTATTAGCACGTACTATATGATTAGACTATAACCAGCATGTAAAAAGTGCAATAAATTAAGCTTATATTAACAGCATATAGTATATAATATGTGCTTAAATATAGTTTATATTAAAAATTGTGCAAATAAAAAACCAGTTCAAGTTAATGAATTGGTTTTTTATTCTATATAATAATTAATAAGCTGCTTTATGCCTGGTAGCGTGACTCACCATTTAAATAAGTTTCACTTAAAGTCATGTCAGGGTTTAATACTAAGAAATCGGCATCTTTATCAGGTGCGATTGAACCACATTTATCGAGTACGTGCGCACTCTTAGCCGGAACATAAGAAGCCATCATAACAGCTTCTTCAGGAGTAGCAACGTTCCAGTCAACAACATTCTTGACTGCAGTCTTTAATTGCAAAATACTGCCGGCTAAATTATTGCCACCTTTCAAACGAGCCATGCCCTCTTTAACATAAACAGGCAATTCACCTAACATATAGTCACCGTCAGGCATCATGCCAGCTTCCATACAATCTGTGATTAAACAAATGTGTTCGGCACCTTTAAGCTGAACCAATGCCCGCACCATTTCTTTTTGAACATGGTGACCGTCACAGATCAATTCATCTGTTACATTATGCAGAGCCATCGCAGCGTTAGAAATTGATGTATCATGGTGTGAAGGATCAGGCATTCCGTTAAAAGTATGAGTAAACATTGTTGCACCAGCTTCAACACCGGCTTTAGCTTCTTCAAAGTCAGCACTCGAGTGCCCCAAAGAAACAACTACACCCTCTTTAACAGCAGCACGGATAAATTCCCGGGCACCTTTTCTCTCAGGCGCAAGAGATATTTTATTCAGCAGCCCTTTAGATTCTTCACGCCACTCATTAAATTGATTAATATCAGGATCAATCAAATATTTAGGGTTTTCTGCACCAGCATGTTCTGCAGTAAAGTATGGTCCTTCAAAATGCAACCCTTGAATTTTAGCACCAGTTTCTTCACCTTTATGGGCGCCAAACATCTGGCAAATTTTGCTTAATGTATCTGCACCAGCAGTATAAGTCGTTGGCAGCCAGCTGGTAACGCCAGACCGTAAAAAGCCTTCTGACAGACGGTTGATTCCCGCCCAATCACTTTTCATCACGTCTTCTTTTAGTGAACCGTGTACATGTGTGTCAACCAGTCCTGGTGCAATCCATTTGCCTTTATAGTCTACTATTTTGCCTTCAGGTTTTTGATCTTCAGTATAGTAAAAGCCAAATTTGCCGTCATCTTGAACTTCTAGGTAACCACCTTGTTCTGTCACATTTTCAAGAAAGAATTTATCTGCATGAATATAATAAGTCATAATATTTTTGCCTTTCTTTTTAAAATAAAACTCGTATTTATAGCTTAATTTTAGCTTAATCAACTGGTATTTACCAGTTCAATTTCAAATAGTACAGAAACTTTTTATTTTTTAGTTATAATAGTGGTATAGGTAACTAATTAGGAAACAAGAAATATGATTCAAAATACGCAAACAAATCAACATCAACTAGGAGCACTTACTGGTGCCAGCAAGTGTGACCACTATTACGAATTACATTTTGCCACGGGCGAAATTGCGCGCTTTTATGTCTTAGCTGCCGGCATTTTTCGTCTTTTAATTGATCCAGAGCAAAATTTTACTGAAAATCGAACGGAAACTATTCAATTAACCCAGTTTGATAACTCTGCCTTTGCAAAGTCGCAGGTCAGAGCCACCAATGATTCCTTAATTATCCATACTGGCAATTACCAAATTATTTTTGGGCAAAATCCAGCTGTTATAAGTATTTTTGATGAATCATTGCACCATAACAGGATGCACCAATCTCAACCACTTGAACTTAGTTCTACCAGAACCCGTGAGTTTTTAACAGAAAATAAAAATGAATTTTTTTATGGTGGCGGCTTGCAAAACGGCTACTTTAGTCACAGAGGACACAAAATCGCAATTAAGCATGACCAAATAACCGGTAAAGGTGGCGTCATTATGCCTGTCCCTTTTTTCTGGTCGAATGCTGGTTATGGTGAATTAAGAAATACTACTGCAGAAGGAACTTATGATTTTGGCAAAACCAAGAGAGGAGTCACTGTTCTCACCCACCAAGATGCAGTCTTTGATGCATTTTACCTTCTTGGTACTAATCCTCAGGAAATTTTGCAACGCTATTATACTTTAACGGGCAAACCAATGTTATTGCCCAAATACGCCTTAGGTCTGGGTCATATTGGCAATTTCTGTACAACTTTGTGGCAACCAAGTCAAGCTAAGAAACGCAATGCCAGTAAAATTGGCAATAATTATTATACTCGTACAAAAGATGAAAAAGCCGCATCGGGCAAATCTTCACTTAACGGCGAAGAAAACTACCAGTTTTCCGCGCGAGCACTAATTGATCGCTATCATGCCATGCATTTTCCTTTGAGCTGGTTTGTGCCCAATTATGGTGTTCAAGCCAACAATCAACAAGCTCTCAGTTTCTTTAATGAATATGCGTTAAACCAAGACGTTCATCCCGGATTTTGGCACCAAAGCGAAGTCGAATTACCGGAAAAAACTACTTTTACTTTTACTACTAATGAAATAGCGACTAAAGATAAAGCACAGCTTCAAAACGAATCACAAACAAAGCGTTCACTAGTGCTTGCTGATAGCGGCAGTACCGGCATGCAAAAAAACGCTGCTTTGATCTTTGGAGATGTTGGCGGCAACTGGGGCAATGTTGCTACACAAGTAGCTGGTATGCTCGGAGCAAATCTTTCAGGTCAGCCTTTAGTTGGTGCAGCAGTTGATGGACTGCAAGGCGGTGGCAATGCACAAATCAATGTCCGTGATTTTGAATGGAAATGTTTTACCCCACTGCTCTTTAATTTCGATGATCAGGGCAACTTCAGTAAAAACCCGTTTGCTTATAATAGGAAAATAACCGACATTAATTTGGCTTACCTCAAATTACGCCAGCATTTGACTAACTACATATATACACTAAATGAACAGGCAAAAAATGGCGCATTAATCATGCGTCCCCTTTTTAGTGACTTTCCAGACGAGCTGGCTAATTACACAGCACAGTTTGGCAATGAGTTCATGTTAGGCTCCGATTTGTTAATTGCACCAATTACTAATGGCCGCGAAGATGAAAACGGAGATTCACGCAAAGATAATCTGTATTTACCCGGGAAGAAGACAATGTGGATTGATCTTTTTACAGGTAAAAAATATGCCGGTGGCAAGGTCTACAATAATTTATCTTTTCCATTATGGCACCTACCAGCCTTTGTTCGCGGCGGCAGTATTTTTGACTGGGGCAATCGTGATTTTCTGCTTTACCCAGGAGATCAAAGTGAGACAGTTATTTACAACGATAACTCTCAAGCCGCTGAATCCAATGGTTCTACCACAAAAATTTTCAATGAAACTGAAAATGAAACGTTGCTGGTAACTATTCCACCAGTTGAAGGCAACTGGGAAAACCAAGATGTTGAACAACCTACTAAACTGACTATTATGTGTGATTCTTACCCTGATCGCATCACTATTAAAATTAACGATCAAGTTGTCCCAGTGGAAGAATACGGCTCGCTCGACGCTTTCAACCATGCTCGCGAAGGCATTTTTTACAATACTAATTATGGCTTGGATGAATTTAAACAATATCACAAGAACACGCAAACTGCCCTGCAAATAAAATTAGCAAGTCGAGACATTACCACAACTAAAATCGAAATTACAGTGCACAATTTTAATTATGGCAAGAAAGTGTTAGTACATGAAATTACCAGTGGCGTATTGCCTTCACCTAAATTGCCGGCAGTTGATTCAAGTAAAATTTCAGCTCATTCGTTCGAGCTTGCCTGGCCTCATGAAAGTGCAGTTCAGATAGAAGTTAATAATCTCCTTTATGTGGGCATTACCGGCAAAAATTTCACTTTTCACGAATTAACTCCTAATACTCGCTATATCATTAGAATGAGGTATGTAATAGGAAATAAAGTTTCTGAATGGTCTGATCTTTTCGGTGTTATTACCAAGCATGCTGCTAAAGATTATGCTATTGAAAACATTGAGGTGACTAGCAACTATACCAGCAAAGAAAATCATCCCCTGTCTTATTTAACTGATCTTAAACTGGCAAGCGAATGGCAAACGGATCAATCAATTTTACCTGAACAACCACTGGAACTAACCTTTACTTTTGAAAAAGTTGAGAAATTAAGCAGAATGGTCTATGTGCCACGAAATATTGATCATAATGGTGATCCTCTTGCGATATCAATTGCTGTTTCAGCGGATGGCGAGCAATATACTACCTATGCAGACTACTTGCAGTGGAAAGCTGACACGAAAAACAAGGTGGTTGGTCTGCGAGATGTCCGTGCAAAGAAAGTGCATTTGACTATCTATCAATCATCTGGTCCGATTATTGCTGCAAGAGAAATTATCTTTTTCAGAGCAAAAAGGTAAATAAATATAAACAAAAAACTAATATATACTGAGCCTCCAAAAGTTGTCCTAAACTTGGGGCTCTTTTATTTAAAAATTATATTAGACATTTAATTAAGCTTTTGGCTCATGATTTATCTATATATTTTTAGTCTTAAGGCTTTATCGCATTGAAAATATGATTATGACTTCTATTAATTATGCTCAATAGCTGTTAAGACTATATTGCTGCTTAAAATCAAGATCACCTAAATTATGGAGAGACATAATCGAAATCTCATCGGGTGCGGTGTATACTTGTACTAACATAAATTAGGGAGCTAATATTAATGAAAAAGAAACTGGGTAACTTTGTTGCTAGAAAAGTTGGTAATTCTATAGCACTTATGATCCCGAGTAAGGCTGGAGTTAAACCTGGACAACGATTTGAATTGATTCAAGAAGATAATAGCACTTTAATCTATAAGGCTATTGACTCTAATCCGCGGTTTAATGAAGAATATGACGATATTGACTTTAAAAAAGAAACTGAAAAAATAGGTAACCCTGATACTATGCAGGTTGGTAAGGAAAATGTAGCATCTAATCAAGAGACATTATTCGGATAGATGCTGAACCACATGCAGGACGAAAAGAAGGCGGCCATAATCCCCAATCTGGCATTATTCAAAGACCAGCGATAGTTACATTAAATAATGCATATAATCAAAAAACAGGACTCGTTATCTGCATGCCTCTTACGCATGATTTTAAAAAAGATAATCGTGGTCTATACTATCGTCTTGCTGATATCAGCAGTGGGATATCTGGTAGTGTAGTTACTTTTCAAATGCCTAATTATGATTTTCCGGTCGAAATGGTAAAATTGTTGGACATGTTAGTGATAAAGACTTGGATAACTTGCTATCTAAAGCATATCAAATTTTAGATAAGCACTAATTTTTATCAAAACGTTGCTTAATTCTAGTCACTCAAAAAATAAAAATAGTTTCATTTTAAAAGCACCTCAGGTTTAACCTGAGGTGCTTATGTTTTTTTACTTATCCGTATTATTTTTTTAAAAACCAGTGATACATTTTCCCATCGAGAAAGTCACCAATCACAAATATCAGCGTCCACAAAACAATTCCAATAATGCGCACAAACAAGGATGTTACATAATTATTCCAGCTATTATCATATGGTAGAAGAAATAAAAACAATAGGAATTACAAGGAAGAAGTACTTAACTTTAGCCCACCGTAAATGTTGGTGCTGATAAAATTGGATAAGTTTAGAATTCTGCGGTGTTTTGTGTGTTAATCTGACGCAAACTAGATATATTAAGTAAATAGCATCAACTATTAGTAAAATCAAAACAATATCATTAAGCATAAATAATCCCCTCCTATTTACAATTTAAGTCAAAAAAATTTTTAAACAGATGATATTTTATTATTTACTGTTTAACTTGATTTTAAAGACAAACCTATACCTTTACAATATTAAGTAAAAATAAATTTGCTATGCAAAATATAATAAACTGCTTTTTCAAAGCAGTTTTTAAAATCATAAAAAACCGGCTTATAGAAAACAAAGCTGGTTTTTAATTTAAAACTTTTTCTGGTTTTTAAACGAATCTGTCCTTTTTAATTACCCGGTAAACTGAAATAACTAAAACTAAAATTGCGCAGAGCATTGCCACATAGGCCATAGGTCCGACACTAATAGCAGCCTGAGCTTGACTGCTGGCCATACGATTTTCGACAGCGTATTCTACAATCCACTTACTCAAAAAACGAGGAGTTAAAACAAAGCTGATAGTAGCTATGATTGAAGCTACCAAGGCCGTATTGCGCGAATATGGTTCCCGAAAAAATTGTGCTAAAACGCAAAATGCCGGTGCAATCATTAAAAGCAAAACCCACATAATAATTAAACGACCTGCACCACTGCTCATCATTTGGGCACTGTTAGCCGCATAACGATATTTACCCCACAGCTGTCCGCCAGTTAGGGTATTTAATAAACTCAAGAAGTATGATCCCTGTTGACCATAGACGCCACCACGATTAGACAAGATGCCCTGAACGACTTGCAAGCTATCAGTCGAACCAGCTGTGGAAAAATTAACTGTTACCACTTTTTTCATATAAGTGGCCAGAAACATGATAATCGAGCCACCAAATTGCAAAGCTCGTAACATGCTTAATTTCCGGGATGACTTCATTTTAAATTCAAGGCTAAGTACACGGTTAGGATGATGACTGCGGCCAATCACAAAGATGCCAATTGCGACCACAATTGCCAGTGCAGCAAGAAGCCACCAGAGTTTAGCCATAACTAAGAAAATAGCCAAAACAACTATTGCCACCGCGATGTATGGCCGATCTGCAAAAATATCCCAGAAATTTAACTTTAAATGGCGATAGTCAGCACGAGTTTGAGAAGTATTATTTTCTCTAATCGTTGCCTTTGGCACCTTGTTTGTGTGCGACTGGGATTTTTGGCGGTATTCCTGCCTAGTTAAGTGCGAATCTCTTCCCATACCAACATCCCTTCCTTTCAGAAATAATATCCTAACATGTTTAATATGAAAATATCATCTATTTAGCAAATTCTTAGCAAATTTATTGTGCTAAAATATAAAAGATATCGTATTTTTTAGGAAAATATTAAAAAGAAAGCGAGGACGTTTTGACAGTTTCCGACAAATTTCCAGCTGGCTGGCACAAGGCATTTGTTACTTTGTGGCTAGGCTGCTTCATCACAGGCATGGGCTATTCCATGACAATGCCCTTTATCTCATTATTTATCGCTGATCTGGGCCACTACAGCAAGTTGCAGATTAGTATGTATTCCGGTCTTGCATTTGCCATGACCTTTATTGCTCAGGCAATTGTTTCACCTTATTGGGGCAACTTGGCTGACCGCAAGGGTCGTAAATTAATGTGCATGCGGGCATCTGGGGTCATGGCTTTAACTATTACTGCTACCGGCTTTGCCCCTAATGCTATTTACATAATTGTCATGCGTTTTATTCAGGGTGCTTTTTCCGGCTACATTAACAATGCTACTGCCTTGATCGCAGGAGAAACTCCCCACAGAAAAAGTGGCTGGGTAATGAGTCAAATGATGACTGCCGGTACAGCTGGAAACTTAGTTGGACCACTTTTAGGTGGTGTTTTGTCAAACTTCTTCGGTAATTGGCTTGGTGGCGTCTGGGGCTACCGGATCCCATTCTTCATCACCGGCTTTTTGATGGTGCTCGTCTTCTTAGGGTCGACATTCTTAGTTCATGAAAACTTCACCCCAATTTCTCGTGAAGAAATGAAGC
Organism: Lactobacillus huangpiensis; assembly: GCF_019972815.1. Classification (GTDB taxonomy): domain Bacteria; phylum Bacillota; class Bacilli; order Lactobacillales; family Lactobacillaceae; genus Lactobacillus; species Lactobacillus huangpiensis. The sequence continues at coordinate 278,646 of NZ_BPPA01000001.1, read as the reverse complement.
CTATGAAAGAAATCATGCACTCTCTACCAAGCGTTAAACTGATTGTAGTCATGTTCATAACCACCCTGTTAGTGCAGGCCGCTAACATGTCAATTGATCCAATTGTTTCTTTGTATGTCAAATCGATGATGCCTAATAGCAAGAATATTGCCTTTGTAGCGGGGATCGTAGCCGCAACCCCAGGTCTCGGAACACTGCTGGCTGCTTCCAAAATCGGACATAAAATGGATGAAATTGGACCACTAAAAATATTACGCTTAGGTTTAATAGTAGGTGCGATTCTCTTCGTACCCATGGCTTTAACACACTCACCTTGGGTGTTGGCAGGATTGCGTTTTTTGCTGGGAATTGCCAGTGCAGCAATGTTACCGGCAGCACAGACTGTTTTGACATTGAACACTCCGGCCGAAAGCTTTGGTCGCATCTTTAGCTACAATCAGTCTTTCCAAGCAGTTGGTTCTGTGTTTGGTTCACTAATGGGTTCTACTATCTCCGGTCTGTTCAACTACGCTACAGTTTTCTGGACTACAGGTTTCACCCTACTGATTAACTTTATTCTGATTATCTTTTTCAGTTTGAGAAAAAGCACTAATAAATAAGAGCTAACTTACAACTAGTAAAATATCCTAATTTGGTGATTCACATCATTATCTTGACAGTTTTTATATACTTGATAGAAAAGAATGACGGCAAAAATCAGATACTGCAAATTTACCAGCTAAACTGGCTGTTTATTTTCCTTTTTGTGCGGATTTTCTCATCACCAATAAGGTAATTACAAAGAGCAGAATACTGACGATAAACAGACCCCAAAGAGAATAGATAACGCTTGTCACAGCCGATAAGGTAGTAAAAGCAGTTGTCATTAAGGGACTGGCAATTAATAAAATCGTATTAATCAGACCAACAGAGGACGCCAAAATTTTACGATCAACTGCACCTACCATCCATTGAGTTAATTTTGGAGTAGCAGTTCCTGCAAAGAAGCCTAAGATACAATAAGTTATTAAACAGAACCAAATTTGTTTACTTAAAATAGCAATTATGACACTTGCTCCAGCAATATAAGCAAACATAATGATGATATAAAGGCTAACATTTTTAAATAGATTAGTACCAAAAATGCTGCCTAAGGCAGCGCCTATTCCTGCCATAGCGCCGATTAATGCAATTGTAAAACTATAGGTTCCAATGACCATCACCTGACGATTGCCCGCAATTACAATAGAAATCAGAGGCTCTATCGTGCTGAGAACTCCGTTTAAAATGGCGATTACCAGTAAGGTAGTAATTAAGCCACTAGCCTTTTTAACTTGCTTTAATGCTAAGGCCAAGGTGGACCAAAAGCCACGATCATCGACTTCTTGTGTGACAGTTGAAATGCCCTTTTTTCGTCTACTCCTGGCAATATTGCAATAGATCAACCCTGCCACAACGAAAGTCAGACCGTTAATTACAGCCAGCGCAGAATATGACATGAATAACAAAAGTCCTGATCCAACAAACTGACCAATCAAAGTGATTACTTGCGAAACACCACTAGTAAAACCTTCAGCTTCAGCAATCTCATCCTTTTTAACCAGACTAATAATTAATGGTGTGGTCAGTCCGCCAGAATAAGTTCCGGCCGTATCAGAAATAAAGTTGATGATAATCACCATAATTACCAGATTCCAGCCAGCGATGTTCTGGCTAAAAAGAAAACCAACCAGTAGATAAAGCGCACCTCTGATCATAGCCATCCAGACTATTTTTTGAAATTTGTTCTGCGTCCTGTCAGCTAGATAGCCACCAACACTGGAGAACAGCCGGGGAACTGACTCCGAAATAGCAATTAAAGACAAGGCCAGCGAATAATTTTTGAGCCGACTGGCATAAGTCATCAGCGCTAAATAGAATAAAATATCCCCCGCACTGGATAAAATACTGGCAATTGAAAACTTGCGATATTCTTTATTTTTAAAAAAGATAGTCATAATTTTTTCTCCTTTTTAACTTTCTTTATTTTCAATTGTACTTAAGCTAAAATTAAGAAAAGAAAAGTGTCATATATGAAACAAAAAAATTTAATGAGGTTAAATTATGACTATCGGTGCATTACTTAGACAATACCGCTTAGAAGCTGGCAAAACTCAACGCGCATGGATTGGTGACGTTATCAGCCCTTCTTTTTACTCCAAAGTAGAAAAAGATCTGACGCGCATTTCAGCGGCAGACCTAATTGAATTATTACGGCAAAATCACGTTAAAATTGCTGATTTTTTTAAACAACTTGATTACCAGTCTGAAAGTGAAGATAATCTCAAAAAGAGGATTGTTGCCCAAATGACGGACGCTTATTATAATTTTGATACTAAGCGCCTAAAAGAAATTAAGCAGGCCATTGCGGGTAGCGAGCTTACCAGTAAAAATGATTTAATGCTAAGTGTGAACTCAATCTTAGCTATTATAGATGGTAATAGAGAAAAATTGAGTGCTGCAGAAATTCAGCAACTTAAAAATAAATTCTTTAATGAAGAGAATTTCGACTGGAAAACTATCAAAATTTTCCTGAACTGCATGGTTTTTTATGATTTTGCCAGTGACATGATCATTACTAACAAAATTTTTCAGCAATTTAAAGATAGTGATAATGACGATATACAATTTATAGTGTTGGGAATATTAATCAATATGATTAGTATGTGTCTGGAAAAAAGCAAGTACCAGGAAGCCAAGCAATTGGTGGAAAAATCCCATGAGATTCACACCCAGCCACTAACCTTCTTTAATAAGATGGTTCTATTATTTTTGGAGAACATTATTAACTATCATTTTGATCCTAAACAGGTTTATCTGGATAATTGCGCAAGGCAAATAGAAGAGTTTGCCTTAATCGGCATGACTGAATTTAGTAAGCAGTTGCAAAAAACTGTGCAAGAAAAGACAGGTGGCAATTTAGTATAAAAAGAAGCCGGTTCCAGCATTCACTGGTAACCAGCTTTTTATTATCAATTTGATTAAGACACTCCTATAGTCTAGGGATCAACAAAAAGCAAAAATTTTCCGTTGCTGCCAAGAAAAGCGTTTTCTAAAGCTAAGACGTAGTATAATTAAATGAAAATAAAGCAGTTACTGCTAAGTTGTGAAAGTGTAAATATCATGAAGTCAAACGAAGAAATGATTGAAGGACAACAACTCTATCCTTCAAATAATTCAGGATTTACTAACTCCAATAAAAGTGTGACTGTTGGACATAAAGTAAACATTCTGCATGTAATCATAGGAATAATTTTAGTCATTTTAGTGTCATTATTTATGACTGGATTTGGCTATCAACCATGGTGGGTACTGGGTTTCACAATTTTGGCAGGAATTTTTATTACTTTACCAACATGTTTTAGTGGATATTGGCTGATCGATAAAAATGGAATTACTGTAGTGAGTTATAGTTCAAATGATGCAATAAAACTTATGCAGCTGTTACATATCAAAAAAATATATGCAAAATCATATTTATTTGAGAATATCACTAGTGCTGAAATTACATACCGTAAAAAAGTTCGAATTAGTCCACTTGATTTTAACCCAGACTTTTTTAAACTAAATTTGACTGTGGATAAAAAAGTTATTCAATTAGAATTAGGAAATATTCAAGCAAAAGATTTAATAGTAATAGTCACTATACTCAATAATCATGGAATAGCTGTTTATGATAGACAACAGATAGTTTGGCTGCTTAAAGAGAATAAAAATTTATTTAATCATTTTCACAATGGTAAGTGGGCATCACTATAGTGGCATCATAGTTGGAAAAGGCAAAACTTGCTTAATTTTCTGATGAAATATTCCCAAATAGCGTTAGTAGATCATCCTGCATAAGTAGAAAATGCACAATTGTATTGTCCACAAAAGGTCGATTTTTTTGTTGAATCTATGACAGTAAAAATAAAATGTAAATAAATATAGCGTAAAGAAATTGGTAACTAAAACCTATTTCAAATTTGGCACCAATTTAATTTTTGAGTAAAACAAAAGCCAAGCTTTCTAAATGAAAAGCTTGGCTTTTTTACTTGCAGCAATTGGCTGAAGCAATATGTTCTAACATAGAAATCTGACATTATAGCTATTTATTTTTTAACAAACAACTCGGCTACTTGATCATTAGCAGCGACTCTATCATTGTCAGCAACTTTGACATCTAATAATCTGTCAGACAGAGTAGCTACAAAGATAACATCGGTTGCTTTTCCAGCAGATTTAATTTCTGTTAAATTCATCTCTGCCAGCTTGTCACCCTGATGGACTTGTTCTTTTTCAGAGCAAAGAATCTTAAAGCCTTTGCCCTTAAGCTCAACAGTATCCAATCCCATATGCAAAAGATACTCAATGCCATTTTCATCTTTTATGCCAATTGCATGTTTAGTCGAAAAAATTGTTGTTATAGTGCCATCAACTGGAGCGTAGATATTGCCATTTTCTGGTAAAATCGCAAAGCCTTTACCTACCATCTCTTTGGAAAAAACACCATCATTTAAGGTTTGCAATGATTCCAGCTGCCCATCAGCAGGTGCAAACAATGCAATTTTTTGACTCGGACCCGTTTCAACTGACTTTTGAACTTTTTTATCCTCTGAATCTAACTTCGAACTTTTTACTGGCTTAACTGAGTTCGCAACAGTTTTTGGCGCTTTGCCGCTATTAATCAGATCCATTACATTTGTTTTAATGTTGCCGACAGTAGTGCCATAAATTACCTGGACAGACGCACCGTTAACTACTGTCCCGGCTGCTCCCGTTGAGGTTAAGGTTTCTTTATCTACTAAATTGCCGTCTTTAACTGTCACCCGCAGCCTTGTGGCACAGTTGTCAACATTCACTAAATTATCAGTTCCGCCTAGAGCTGCTACTATTTCATAAGCTACTTGCTCATCTTTAGTTAGAGCAGTAAATTTCTTATTATCAACATAATCTTTCTTGGTTTTTAAAGTAGTATCATCTTTACGACCAGGCGTATTGAGATCGAACTTAGTAATTACAAATCTAAACAAGAAATAGTAAACAACGAAATAAGCAATACCTAAGAAGATGATTGGAACCCAATTAGTTCTGGCATTTCCGGGTAACACACCATAAAGAATAAAGTCTATTAAGCCACCGGAAAAGGTAAAGCCTACTCCTACTTTTAGCAATGTTACAAAGACTGCAGAAAAAGCAAAAAGTACACAGTGAACGCCAAAATACAAAAATGGTGAAGCAAATAAAATAGTAAATTCAAGCGGCTCGGTAATTCCAGTTAAAATGGAAGTTACTGCAGAAGATACTAATAGTCCCTTAATTTCACTTCGTTTATCTTTACGAGCAACAGAGTACATTGCCAGGGCAGCAGCTGGCAAGCCAAAAATCATTTCTGGGAACTGAAATGAAAAGAATCTGGCAGCTTCATACGAAATTTTCCCGCCGGCAGCTAATTGTGCAAAGACAATATTTTGGGCACCTTGCACGGTATGACCAGCAACAACGGCCGTCCCACCTACTGCTGTTTGCCAAAACGGCAAATAGAAAATGTGGTGTAAACCAAAGGGTATCAACATTCTGTAGATTAATCCGTATAGAAAGGAACCAACTACTCCTGATTTAGCAATAAAGAAGCCCAAAGCAGAAATTCCAGCAGCAAAATAAGGCCAAATATATGAAAGCAAAATTCCTATTATTACGCCAGAAACCGCAGCGGCTATTGGCGGAAAGTGAGCACCGCCAAAAAATGAAATTACATCAGGCAGTTTAATATTGTAGTACTTATTGTGTAGCCATACGACTATTAAACCAATGATAATGCCCCCGAATACTCCCAGGTTCATTGTGTTGTTAAAACCCAACACATTTGTAATTAAGCCGTTAACTTGTTTGAGCTGATTTAAATTTCTGAGATTTTTAATTGAACTGGTTAAGGAAGCGTACATTAAAAAGTAGCCTACAACCGCAGAAAGCGCAGCGACCCCTTTTTCACTTTTTGCCATTCCCAACGCTATAGAGACAGCAAATAGCAAGCCTAGATTGTCAAAGACTACAGAGCCACAGTCATTTAAAATGCTTAAAAACCTGTTTAACGGCATCCCCGGCGATAAAATACTTTCCAAATGATACAACTTTATAAAAGTCGGACCAGTAAAAGAAGCACCCAATCCTAGAAATAATCCCGCTATCGGAAGCAAGGAAATTGGCAACATGAATGTCTTGCCAACTTGTTGCGCCTTAGCATAAATTTTTCCCTTCATTATTTTCCTCCTGTATCTATTTAAATACTCCAGATCAGATGTTCTCATTAAGACAGAATATAAACAATCCTTTGTGAATCGTAAAAACTTTTTTTTCTGTATTTATAATGAAATGCTTTTTTCTATGCTTAATATCCTTCAAATTAATACTAACTTGACCTGCCTATTTTAAAAAAATCTTTCTATAATTTTTTCACGCAGAACTATCAAAATAACTATTATTTTATAATTTTAAAAAATATAGCTTTATTTTAAAATAGTTCTTTCGATTATAAAATGTTTAGCGTATAGTGAGAAGACGTAGAAGAATTTAAAATAATTAGATACTTTCACTTATGTTTTTTAGAATAGAAAGGATGTTTATATTAATGGAAAAGTATAAAAAATATGATAAATTAAATTACTATCTCGCGCTTTTTTTTCGGGAATAGTCTATCCGTTTATAAACTTATTGCTTGCTTTGGTGTTAAAAATATTAAATGACTCAGGGATTGCCAGGAATGTTTATGAATTAAAAAATGCAATATTTGTTTATTAGTATGTATATTTTTGGCAGCTGCTGTTTTTACCAGTGAACTAACCAAAAATAGGTTTGTTAATAATTTTAGTAAAAAATATCGCAGGCATATTTTTAATGAAATTATCGCAAGTGATCTAAATGAATTCAGTAACAATAGTACTGGAGATTTTTTAGCAACAATGACCAATACTATCTCGACAATTGAGGAAAAATATATCAAATCTTTCTTTAGTATTGTGTCTGACTCGTCATTATTGCTTTTCTCAATTATAGGGATGTTTATGATTAACTGGCAGCTGTCAATAGCAGTGCTAATTGTAAGTTTAATGCCAATTTTTGTGATGAGTTTGGTGGGAGGAAAAATGCAGGCAAAGCAGAATCTGGCTTTGACGCAACAAAATGCCTATGTTTCCAAAGTAAAAGACACATTTTCGGGTTTTTTAGTAATTAAAAGCTTTAATATTGAAAAACAAATTAGCAAAGAATTCCAGAATAGTAACGATAAACGGGCTGATAGCGAGTTTTCTTTGGCAGAACTTAATAATATTTCGGTATCAATTTCAAACTTCTCTGGATATTTAGTTTTTCTGGTTGCATACGGACTCGGAATGTTTATGGTAATTAACGGAAGCACCAGTATTGGTGGAGTTACAGCAATTGTGCAATTAGTTAATTTTATTGTAATGCCACTAAGCAAATTAGGTCTGGAAATGAATAACAAAAAGGCTGGCTTGGCTGCCAGCAAAACTCTGAATCAGTTGCTGAAGAAAGTGCATAATTCGGTAAAAGATAACAGTAACTATTTGGAATTGAACAGATTTGAAAATGAGATTAAATTGACCAATGTTAGTTTTTCCTACCCCCAGCATGGTGAAACGGGAAAGAGGGTACTTTCACACATCAATTTACAAATAGAAAAAGGCAAAAAATACGCGCTTGTAGGTATGTCGGGTAGTGGTAAAACAACATTATTAAAGTTACTAATGAGATATTACAGATTGACTAAGGATGGCAACATCAGTGTAGATAACGTAAATATCAATAACATTAATTTGTCATCGCTTTATAAACTAATAAATATTGTCCAACAGGACGTCTATATTTTCGATAATTCTCTTGCGTATAATATAATGCTAGGCAAATCTTTTACAGACAAAGAACTGAATTATGCTATAAATAAGGCTGGTTTAAGAAAGCTAGTAAACGGCAATTCTAAGGGCGTTGCTATGAATGTTGGCGAAAATGGCAAAGAGTTATCTGGTGGCCAAAAGCAGAGAATTTCTATAGCGCGAGCATTAATTAGAAAAACACCCATCTTGTTAATGGATGAAGCAACGTCATCTTTAGATCAAAAAAATACTACTGCAATTGAAAATGCTATTTTAGAAATAAAGGATTTAACATCAATTGTGGTAACACATAAATTGAATCCCAACTTATTACAAAAATATGATGCGATAATTTTTATGAAAGATGGCACTATTACTGAGGAAGGTTCTTATAAAGAATTGATGAAGCAAAAAGGTGATTTATATAATCTATGCAGCCTGACTATGACTAATTAGTTTATTGCAATCAATGTTTTGAAAAAATTGCAATAGAAATTGACATAGCAAAAAAGCGTGCTTTTAAGCACGCTTTTTCTTGTTTATTTTGCTCACATGAGCCGAGTCGTATCTCCGCCAAGATTTACCCTAAATCAGCACCGTTAGTAGAAATAACCTTCTTGTACCAGTCAAAAGACTTTTTCTTGTAGCGCTTAAAGGTTCCGTGGCCTTCATCATCTTCATCAACATAGATAAAACCGTAACGTTTCGACATTTCACCAGTCGAAGCACTGACCAAATCAATACAGCCCCAAGGAGTATAGCCCATAACATCAACGCCATCGTCTATTGCCTGGGAAATAGCCTCGATATGTTCACGCAGGTAGTCAATTCGGTAATCATCAGCCACATAATGATTTTCGTCAGGTTTGTCTACTGCACCCAGACCGTTTTCAACAACGAAAACTGGCCTTTGGTAACGATCGGACAATTGGTTTAAGGCAATTCTTAATCCTGTTGGATCAATTTGCCAGCCCCAGTCGCTGCTCTTTAAGAATGGGTTCTTAACACCGCCCATTAAGTTGCCGTTAACAGTTTCTTGGTTTTCATGAGTAACATCAACTACAGATGACATATAATAGCTAAAACCAATATAATCAACTGGGTATTGAGCTAGCAATGCCAATTCATCATCAGTGTAATCAATGTCAGATAATTGCACACCTTGGCGAGCTAATAAACTCCTAGTATAGGCAGGATAATGCCCTCTTACTTGAACATCGGCACAGAAGAAGTTATTAGCCTGATTATCTTGCAGGGTAGCTAATTGGTTCTTAGGATTTGAATCATAGCTGTAAGTAGTAGCGTATAAAATCATGCAGCCAATTTTCATATCAGGATTGAGCTCATGACCGATTTTAACTGCTTTTGCACTAGCAACAAATTGGTTATGCCACGACTGGTAAATGTTTTTCTTGTCATCAGCGCCATTACTTGTCGTTAAGCCTTGACTCATTATTGGAAAGTGAGCAGCACTGTTAATTTCGTTGAAAGTCATCCAGTACTTAACTTTGTCTTGATAACGAGTCAAAACTGTGCGGGCAAAACGCTCATAGAAGTCAATTAACTTCTTATTCTTCCAGCTCCCATATTCAGTAATTAAATGAAGAGGTAATTCATAGTGAGAAATAGTAATCACAGGCTCAATATCATGCTTTAAGCATTCATCAATTAGTGAGTCATAAAACTTAAGTCCCTCTTCATTAGGAGTTTCTTCATCCCCATTAGGAAAAATTCTGGACCAGGCAATTGAAAAGCGGTAGCACTTAAAGCCCATTTCGGCAAAAAGTGCAATGTCCTCTTTATAATGGTGATAGTGATCAATACCAATGTGGTTAGGATAAACATAATCTGAATTAATCTTAAAATCAAAATCAGGTGAAGCAATGATTTTCATTCGGTCCTTACCGCCAGGTAAAACATCTGGCAAAGATAAACCTTTACCCCCTTCTTGGTAAGCACCTTCTAATTGATTGGCAGCAGTAGCACCGCCCCATAAAAATCCTTTAGGAAAATTATTTGTAGTCATTGTTATCTCCTTTCGTTATTTCAGGTCTAATAATGCATCCCCAATGGTTATTGTACCATTCGCAACTGCATTAACCTCATGGTAATTATTAGAATTAGTAACAATTACTGGTGTAGTAGTTTCAAAGCCAGCTTTTTTAATAGCTTCAAGGTCAAATTTAATAAGAGGGTCGCCCTTTTTGATACTCTGACCTTTTTTAACTAAAGTAGTAAAGCCTTTGCCATCAAGTTCCACAGTATCCATACCAATATGAATCATTACTTCTGCGCCATTAGTTGATTTAAGACCAATTGCGTGGCCGGTAGGGAAAACCATTACAACTTCACCATCAAGGGGTGAACAAACTTTGCCTTCTCGTGGTGCAATCGCAACGCCTTTGCCCATTGAGCCACTGGAAAAGACTTCATCTTTAACCTCGCTTAATGGCACAACCTGTCCATTTAACGGAGCTACCAATTTTTCTTCCTTATTATATGAAACTTCTGGTTTTACACTTGCGGAACTTGCAGAATTGTTTGTTGCAGCATTATCTGTACCTGCATTTGTAGCTGTCGCTATGGCAGTTTGTTCAGTTATTGGTGCATCAACACTGTTTTTACCAAATAGCATTTGGAAAGCAAAGCCTAAAATTGTTGCTATAACCATTGCTAGAATTAAACCATAAACGCCAGTATCAAAACCATTTTTACCAATTGCATCTGGAATTGAGAAGATTCCCATTCCGGCCATCTGGAATACTTTTACTTGGAAGAAACCAATGATGCCGGCACCAATTGCAGAGGCAATACAGCTTAAAATGAAAGGCTTCTTTCTTTCAAGGGTGACACCATAAATAGCCGGCTCAGTAACCCCGAAAATACCAGAAACAAAGGCTGGAATTGCAATACTGCGGGTTTTTTCATCTTTAGTTTGGAAAATAATTGCTAAAACAACGCCTGTTTGAGCAAATGAAGCTGCTAAAGATAAGCCTAAGATTGGATCATAGCCTAAAGCAGCAATATTGGTCATCATAACTGCCACAAAGCCCCAGTGAACGCCAAAGATAACAAATACTTGCCAGAATGCTCCCATTAAAATGCCGGCAACAATTGGGCTGAAGTGGTAAACTCCACTAACAGCAGCTGCAATAGCATTACCAAGCCAGGTAGCAACAGGGCCAATGACAATAAAGGTAACAGGAATAGTAATTAGTAAAACCATAAATGGCACTAAGAAAGTTTTGACAACATCAGGAATAATCCTTTTAGCCAATTTTTGCACTTTAGAAGCAAACCAAATTGACAGGATAATTGGAATGACTGATGAAGTATAGTTCATCGAAATTACCGGAATTCCCAAAAAAGTCATGTGAATTGGTGCTTGGAGAATAGTACCCTTAAATACAGTAAACAGAGTGGTTTTACTGCTGGCCATTGCGACAATTGAAGGATAGCAAAGTGCAGCACCAATTGTTGCACCTAGATAGCCGTTCATGCCGAACTTTTTAGCTGCTGAAATTCCTAAAATAACTGGCAGGAAGTAGAATAAACTGTCACCAATGGCATTCAAAATAATGTAAGTACCAGAAGTTTGCGCTTCCCAGCCAAAAGCTAAGAACATGGCATTAAAGCCCTTGATCATACCGGCAGCACACATTGGCCCTAAAATCGGATTGAAAATGCCAGAGATTAAATCAATAAACTTATCTGCTAAACTCATGTTGCTGGTATCTTCATAATCATCGGGCACGCTGCCGCCACCAGAAAAGCCGCCTACTTTAACCAGCGTGTCATAAACATCAGCGACATTATTGCCAATCACAACTTGGTATTGCCCACCCGATTTCACAACAGAAATTACGCCATCGGTGGCCTTTAATTTGTCATCGTTAGCCTTTTTCATATTTTTTAATTTAAAACGTAAGCGCGTAGTACAGTGAACAACACTGATCACGTTATCTTTACCGCCAACATCAGCGATAATTTCACGACTTAGATCCTCGTAAGCCATTTTTTCCTCCTAAATATCAAAACCCGAGGACCTCAAGAAAGCACCTCACTAATTTATTGTGAGATTTTCACCTGAAGTTCTCGGGTTAATGCCTGTAAACAGTAACACACCGTTTAAACTTATAAATTATTAAAATATAGTAAATTTAATTCTTCTGCGATTGAGCATCTTTTTGTCTATGCGTTACCCGCCAGACATGAAGAGTTAAATATACCTGATCGTCAGGCTGCAATTGCCAGCCTGCCTGCTTGTATAAGTACGTGCCGATTTTTTGGACAGTATCATAAGCCTTTTTGTACTTGACTTTCATTAATTCAATTAAGGAATGATCAAGCTCACTGCCAGAATCCTGGTCGCTTTCACCACACATATGCCTTACCATAAAAGCACGTAAATGTGTCATGAACCTATTGAAGTTAAACGATTCAGTATCTAGCTGCATTCCGTATTGATACTGGATAATATCAATTACTCCCTTAATCAGTTTAGTAATTTTAATTGTATCCTGCAGCTTTGTTTGACCAGAACCTGCATTAATGAAGTGATATGTCAGATAAGCTGCCTCACTTTGAGGAAAGTCAAGCTTAGTTTTTTCCTTCATTAACCTTAAGGCTTCTTGAGCCGTGCCATATTCCTTAGGAAATATTTTTTTCATTTCCCAGCCAAGCGTATCTTGACCTAATTCAATATTTCCTGTAGCACGGGTTAACATAAAATCAATGTGATCAGCCAACACCAAAAATTCATAATCAGAAAAAGTGATCTGTAATTTTTGACTGGCCATGCTAATCACTTCAGTTGTCAACTTCAAAGTCCGCTGATCAATATCTCTTACACTGTCAACCAATTTAATATTTTTTCCGACAGCTACAAAACGGCGTGAAATTTTGTCCTCATCAATGGGATCACCGACTTTTTTGCCAAAGCCAATCCCGTTGCCAATCACCACCCAATCTACTCCAGCCTTATCAGACACCAAGGCAGCGTTGTTGTTAAAATTTTTAACAAATTTCAATTCAACTACTTCCTTTCCAATAAAAAAACCTACAAACAGTACCAAAAAAGTATTGTTCATAGGTAATGCCTGATCAAGTCAGTAACACGTCTACTTACAGCTGATATTATAAATCAGTATTAAAGCGATTTCAATACTTATTTGATTATTTTTTTTAAGTGTTTCAATTCGAGATAAATAATTGTACTTTACGCAAATTTATACTTAAATAGTAGCAGAAGACTAATAGTAGTTTAAAGAAAAGGGATCAAATGGCAAGTAAAAAGCAAGCAAAATCTTCAAAACAGCAAATATGGTCTACTATTCGAGTGTTACTTTTAGGTGCCCTTTTTTATCTGGGCGTAACTTTAATCTTTTTCGGCTCCGGTTTTGGCAACTCCTATGTAGTTCAGCAAAATGCGGAAAAAGCAAATACCACTTTAACACAAAAGAAAGCAGATAGAAATAAAAAACGCAAAACAAGTTATGATGCCAGCAAAACCAAATCAGTTAGTGCAGCCAGCGTCCTTAGAGCCAAGCAAATCAAGGCATACGCTATTGGCCGCATTGCTATTCCTGCTGTTAATATTCATAATCCCCTTTTTGCCGGTTATGGCGATCAAAACCAAAACTTAGAATACGGTGTCGTTACCTGTCTGCCCGATCGCGTCATGGGCGGTGCTAATAATTATGTGCTTGCAGGACACTATATGGGGTCTTATGGTCCTGCAGTTTTGGATAATTTACATCTGGCACACCCTGGTGACCTCATCTATGTCACAGATTTGCATCATATTTATGTATATAAAATAAAAAGGATGTCTTTTGCCATCAAACCAACTCAAGTTGAAGTTGAAAACAATGTGCAGGATAAGAGTATGATTACACTAATTACATGTTCAGACTTTAACACTTCCAAATACGGTTACGGTCAACACCGTACAGTTGCACAGGGCGACTTGATCAGCAAAATGAAAGCAAGTCAGCATAATTTAGCTCTTAGCGAATTGACTGCTAAGCCAAAGCATAGTAAAAAAGAACATCAAGTATCTTTGAAAAACAGTAAACAGCAAAAGACAATTAACAAGGCTGTTCAAGTCCGCGCAAATACTAAACCAAAATTTTATCAAAATATGACTTTCATCAGAACAGTAATTATTATCTTTAACGTTGTTTTTGTCCTCGCTATATGCTGGAGACTTATTCACATCTGGTTTTTAAAATAGCGATTACAAGTTTAACTATATACTGGTAGTAAAATTACCAATTTCGAAATAGTCATCTTTATTAATCCATGCTATACTGAGGGTAATACAATATCATGAGAATAATATTTGACTGCGGTTACTTTTACATACAAAATAGATAGTTAAATTTTAAAAAGGAATTTCATTTAAGCATTACAATTGCTATTGTTAGTTCTAAGTAAGCGCTCTTAGCATCAAATATACTGCTATTTGGATTAGTAAAGAAGATGGTGACTAAATGACGACTAAAACCCGAGAATCAAGCGACTTGAATGATACAATTGAGCCTGCATTTAAACTGCAAAATTCTGTCGAAGATTTCAACTTTAATATAATCTCTCCTTTTCAAAAATTGATAAGAGACAAAAATATCAGTTATGAAAACTATCAAAAATGGCTATCATGTTAAAGACCATTCATACTTAATAATCTTAATCCTATTTACTAAAAGTTAAGGATTTAAACTTTGATAAAGATTTAATACACGATTCTTCATTATTGATCGACATTGTATATTTTAGTTTATGATATTTTCTTATGTTGTTAAGTCAATTAATGTAGTTCTCGGTTTTATTTTATTTGCATAAATAGTTTGATCTTAATAGCAGTGAAACATCCTAGCTTCATTAAATCGAAGGTCATCCCCTGTACTTGCCCTTTCTAGCCAAACCCTAGATAATACTGATTTGTTACAACTCTGTTTGTATGATATCCTTAAACCCTTTTTCGGATTGAAAACTACTGGTATAGCCTAGCTTGAGTTCAGTGTACCCAGTTAGACTTTAAAACAATAAAATAACATTTTTATAAATTATAGTACACATGTTATTTTATTTTACAAAGTTGCATTGACTTTCAAAAAGTCACGACATATAATTGGTTTATATTCAATAACATCAGTAAAAGAGGGATTATATGACTACACAAAGTAAATTTTATAAAAAAAGCAAAAAGCTGTTTGTTAGCGGTATAACAATAACAGCTATTAGTCTTTTGGGTACAAAAGCTTATACTGTTAAAGCCGATAATTTATCAGCTGGCTATTTAATGACCCAAAAAGTTAATCAAAATAATAATTTAAAACCAGTTAGCGCTGTTCCTACTTCAATTGCTTCAGCCAAAATCGTGCAAGAAGAAGATTTAGACCAAAATACTACTGGTTCCGACAAAAATCAAAACAGCAATGTTGGCAAAGCTGATACCAAACTTCAAGAACAAGTCAGTATCTATTATCAGGATGAAAGTGGGAAAGCTTTGCCTGATAATGAAGGCAAGACCTCTGATCACGGCACTATTGAAGAAGGCGAAAAAGGTAAGCATTTCACTGCCCCTGAAATTAAAGGCTACAAGCTTAGCTACATATTAATCAATGGTAACAAAGTAACCGATACTGACACTGCAAGTCTAGACTATACTGGAGCTGACTCTAACCCAACAGTTACCTTTGTCTATGCCAAAGTGGGAAAAACCTATTATCGTAACAAGGCTGCAGCAGTTACTGTAAAATATCAGGATGAATTGGGCAATACCCTAGCGGATGACATAATTTTAAATGGTTATGTTGGCGATGGGTATACAACTGGCGCTAAAGAAGTTACAGGTTATACTTTAAAAACAAGACCGGATAACGCTACCAGTTTCTTTAGTGATTATCCTCAAAGCGTAATTTACGTATATGTCAAAGACAATCAGGATAATCTTCCAACTAATGACAATAATACAGGAAATGATATTGATATAACTGATGGAACTGGCAAGACCAATAACTTACCCAAAACAAAAGATCATAATGACAATGCTGGAAACCACAAGCTTATTAATAGTGGTAAAAATAATGGCGATCCAAGTAATTTAACTGGCTCTGACAACCATAATGGTCATGCTGCTACTAAGGTATTAAGCAATAAAGATACAAAACAGGGTAAAAAACTACCACAAGCCGGCTTTGACAAGCAATCACGATTTGTTGCTTTGCTAGTTGGTTTTATGGCAATTATTACTAGTATAGTAGGTGCTTGGTTTAATCGTAAAAAGAAAGAATAACTAAATTTAATGTAAACTTTAAAATACTCCGTGAGGCATGATAGGCTTTTCGGAGTATTTTTAAATTCAAAGATTTTTATTATTTATTTTGATTTGCTATCTAAAGAAACTAATGATAAAAATTAAATCTTGTTACTATCTTTTAGTCTTGGAAAATAATTACTAGTCAATAACTGTTTTATTAAAAAATAAATAAACTGCTATTAAAAACATAGTTATATGCTCTCTCAATAAATTATCATTAAATACAAATGATAATTATTATTAAATTATATTGAAATACTTATGACATGTGTATAGACTTATTTTTATCATAATATAATTTAGATGGAGGAAAAAATATGAGCAAGCATAATATTTTTTATCATAAAGGTAAAAAAATATTGTTTAGTAGTATGGCAGTTGCTGCCTTAAGCGTCATAGCTGCCAATCCAGTTGCAGCTAAGGCTGCTGAATCACAGGGAGAGCAAACTTCTAAGCCTGCTGACGCAAAGCCGACAATACCAGCTAATTCTGGTGATAACGCTGGCGAAGATGATTCAAATATGCTATTGCCTTCAAAATGGACTAAAGACAATTGCAGTTATGATGAAAAGACTAAGACTTTAACTATTAAAGCCAGTATAATTGACAATGATTACAAAGTTAGTGAAGATAACCCTATCAATCCTGCCCAAATAGCTTGGAACATTGATGGTGTTAATACAGATCAAATTCAAACCATTAAAATTGATGGTGCCGTTACTTTCAAAGGTGATGCTAGTTCCTTATTTGCTGGTTTACCAAACCTGGAGAAAATTGAGGGATTAAAGAGTCTCGATACAAAAGAAGTCACTAACATGAAACAAATGTTTGCTAGTGATCCTAAATTGACTTCTTTAGACCTGTCAAACTTTGACACTTCTAGCGTAACTGACATGATGGGCATGTTCTTTGATGATGAAGCATTAAGTACTTTAGATGTATCCAAGTTTACTACAGATTCAGTAGAAGACATGTCTTATATGTTTAGTAATGATTCAAGCTTAACCAAAATTGATGGCTTGGAGAAATTCAACACCGGAAAAGTTACTAAGATGTGGGAAATGTTTAAAGGTGATAAGGCTTTGACATCCCTAGACATTAGTAGTTTTAAGATGCTTGAAAATAATGAAACTATTAAAGATAACGTTTCTGACACTAACAATACCGACGATAATAAAGGTACTACAAAGCCATCTCGTCAAACATATACCATTGATCAAGATATGTTATCAGGTATGGATAGCTTAAATGATATTAAACTTGGTGCAGGCAATATCATTAATAATTCAGGACTCCCTGGTTCAGTAGAAGAGAGTCTACAAGATGGAAAGACTAAGACTACTTGGTTCTTAAAGGATAGTAAAAACAAGGGATTAAGTTCAGTAGAACTTATACAGAAATTTGACGGTAAAAATGATGTTAAAGGTTATGTAGGTGAATATACTACTACCAAGTCTACTGATAACAACAATAACAATACACCAAGCACACCGACTACTCCAAGTAATACTACTAACACAGGTAACACCAACACAAATACTACGACTGATAAGCAAGACACTAATAAGACGGATACTAACAAGCCAGACACTACCAAGCCTGCTACTGACAACAAGAAGCCAGCTAAGAAGGCCAAGAAAGGTGTTAAAAGAGTAGTTACCCACAACGCTTATATCTTTAACCAAAAAGGCAAGCGTGTAAAAGGTGAATACTTCGTTGGTAAAACTATTACCACTTATGGTACTAAGACCATTAACGGCAAGAAGTTCTATGCTTTAGGCAAGAACCGTTTCGTTAAAGCTAATAATGTTACTGGTATCAACCGTAAATTAAAGCACAATGCCTTTATTTACACTAAGAAAGCCAATAACAAAGTTAAACGTTATGGTCGTGATGTTCTGAAGAAGAACAAGACAGTTAGAACTTACGGCGGTGCTGTTAAGATGCACAATAAGTTATACTACATCGTAGGCAAGAACCAATTTGTCAAGAAAGCAAACTTTTAAAGATTAAGAGATTTACTTTATAAATAAAAAGAACTCAACTAGTAGTTAAAACTGCTAACTGAGTTCTTTTTCTATGCTCAAAAATTAATAAATCACTTTAAAATTGTGTGTCCATATTACTAACTAGTGCCATATCTTCCAGCAAATAACCAAATTGAAATTATAAATCAAAAATAGTTTTTAGGTGAGCTAATTATTTATTCTTGCCAAACAAGGTGAAATGTATAAATAGTGTTATTAAGTTTAATGAATTGTATAATAAGGGAAATAAGGTATAAGAAAAATATTAATCATGTATATGTTTATTTTATAATCAAGGAATGAATAGCAAAATGAGCCAGAAAAAGAAACCTATGCGAACCAAAACAGCAACAATGTTTTTTAGTGTTGCTACAGCAATTTTAAGTTCACTAACTGTTAGCTCTATAACAGTTAAAGCAGATCTATCTCTGCCCTCTCCTGCACAAATTAAAAATAAACAAATTAATAATACCAATTATGCTAATTCTAAGTTAATTAGCAAAGAGCAGCCAAACTCTCAAAAACAGCTTCAACCAAAAACTGCAGAGTCTACTGCTCCAAGTGCTGCTAATTTTAAATGGGGCAACCTTGATGTCAGCTATAGTAACCATGTAATTACCGTCCCCAGTGGCAGTGTAGGTCAACCGGATTCTTTAGCTCACATTAACGGCATTAATAGTGACGATGTGCAAGAAGTTAAATTTACAGGTCAACTAAAGATTGGCTCAGCTTCTGAAATGTTTAAGGATTTAACTAATTTAACTAAAATCACTGGTTTGGAAAATCTGGATACATCTGCTACCAGTGATATGCGGTACATGTTTGCGAATTGCCAAAATTTAACCAGCATAGATGGCATTGATAATTTGCAGACCACCAAAGTTACTAATATGTCTTTTATGTTTGCGGGCTGCAGTAAATTAGCAAGTCTGGACCTATCAAGTTTTAATACTGCTAATACTAGTTATGTAGAGAGCATGTTTCAAGATTGTGAAAATTTACAGAGCATTAAGTTTTCACCTGATTTCACAATAGCCAAGGTGGACGATATAAGTCACATGTTCAGTGGATGTTCAAGCTTAACTGCTTTAGATCTTAGTAAGTTTAATACTAGCCAAGTTAAAAAAATGATTTGGACTTTTAAGGATTGCTCCAGCTTAACCAAGTTGGATTTATCATCATTTGACACGTCTAATGTAATTGATATGAATGGAATGTTTAATAATTGTAGTAGCTTAAAAGAACTTGATCTCAGGAGTTTTGTCATAGATCCCAATATTGATAAGGGTTATATGTTAGATGGCCTCGCTAAATTAAATACCCTTAAACTAGGTAAAAGTACATATATTAATGATACGCATCTTAACACTCCAGGAACTTGGGTCAATATCGGCGATGGAAGCGAAGACGAACCACAAGCAAATAATAAATATCTGTCTGAAGACTTAATTGCCCATGCTCACGACATTCTTGGCGACACTTATATTCGACCAGGTAATCCTATTACTGTTTCTTACTTGGATACTAGTAAAAGATCACTTGCACCCGATACTAGTTTGAAGGGCAAAATTGGCGATGATTATAAAGTGACAACGAAGACAATTCCGGGATATATCGTAAAGAAAGTTCCAGATAATGCCACTGAGGTTTTCACTGATCAGCCGCAGAACGTCAAATTTATTTATTCTGCTGACCCCGAATCTAACTCTACAAATGCACCAATTAAAGCTGCAGGTGTTACCGTCTATTATCAAGATGAAAACGGCAATCAAATTGCGCCTGAAACAATATTACAGGGCAATGTGGGTGACGGCTATACTACTGGTACTGTTGAGATCCCAGATTATACTTTAAAAGTAAGACCTGCGAATGCCACCGGTTTTTTCAGCACTGAACCGCAAAGCGTAACTTATATTTATGCTCGAAATAATGCCATACCTGAAGAAAATGACCAAAATAGTCCAACAAATTCATCCAGTAATAACCCTAGCCAAAAAGGGACTTCACAAACTAATGAGTCCCAAAATAAACACAAGTCCCGCACTAATGGTGTTACTGAGAACTATACTATTTTCAAATCCTCTGACAGTGATTCTGACTCCACGAATCCATTACTTATCACCAACAATGGCCAAGAAGAAGAGTTGCCACAAACTGGCACTAATGACCGTTCACAAATAATCGTGCTGCTGTTAGGCTTTTTGTCGGTAATTTGCAGCCTGCTTACCAGCTGCTTTAGTAAAAATAAAAAAGGGTGATTGCAAATTCAAAAATTCCGTCATAATTGACGGAATTTTTTGTCTTGCATAAAAATAAACGAACCGTTTTAATAAGAGAAGAAATTTTTTAAAAAAAGGAGTAAAAATGGGACTTAATAAACCACTTTTATTTGCGCTTAGCGATACTAAGCCTGGACCAAAAAACTTAATTACAGATGTTGCGGGCATTACCGTTGGCCACAAGACGGTTGTCACTGACAGACTCAGGACTGGTGTGACTGTGATCAACCCTTGCCCAGATAATATCTTTCGCGAAAAAATGCCGGCTGCTGCACACGTTATCAACGGCTTTGGCAAAAGCACAGGAATCATTCAAGTTAACGAGCTGGGTACAATTGAAACACCACTGGTTTTAACCAATACTCTCAGCGTGGGTACCGCATCAATGGCTTTAGTCAAAAGAATGCTGGCTGAAAATCCTGAAATTGGTCTTTCCACTGGCAGCGTCAACCCGATCATCATGGAGTGCAATGACAGTTCGATTAACCATATTCGCGATTTAGGCGTCACCGAAGACGATGTGAATGATGCTTTTGCAGCTGCTAGTGCAGATTTCGCTGAAGGCGGAGTTGGCGGTGGCACAGGAATGCGCTGCTACGAACTCAAGGGTGGTATTGGCTCTGCTTCAAGACAAGTCGAAATTGACGGTAAGACCTTTACAATGGGCGCACTTGTTATGTCCAATTTTGGTCTTAGCGCTGATTTGAACATTTATGGCCATGCCATTGGTAAAAAGTTTGTGGATAACAAGGATAGTAAGGAAAAAGGCAGCATTATCACAGTAATTGCTACTGACATTCCGTTTAGCTCGAGACAATTAAAACGCATTGCCAAACGTTCCGGTATCGGTATCACTCGCAGTGGCTCATTTAGCGGCAACGGTAGTGGCGAGATTACTCTAGCTTTCTCTACTGCTAACCGGGTAAGTCATTTCCCCGACCATGAGTTGAGCACAATTCAGGCAATTACTGATGACAAAATCGACCGTTACTTTAGGATTACGGTAGATATTGTGCACGAAGCCATTCTCAGTTCTTTGGCTCATGCCCAAACAACGCCTGACCGTGAGGGTAAGCCCATGTTTTGTCTAAAAGATGCCCTATTGCATCTTGGTGATGATAAAGAGGCAGTGCAATTAATTGCAGATTTAGGACTTTAATCAGATACCGGTAACAATAATTTTTACTATCTTGCAGTGTTATAATTAACTGAAAATGTGAGCGATTGCAAAGGAGAATTAATATGACACCATGGTGGAAAAATGCAGTAATTTATCAGATCTATCCCAAGTCTTTCCAAGATAGCAACGGTGACGGTATTGGTGACCTGCCGGGCATTATAAGTCGCTTAGACTATTTGCAAAAATTGGGAATAGATGCAATTTGGCTTTCACCAATTTATAAATCTCCTGGCATCGATAATGGGTATGATATTGCCGATTATAAAGCAATCGATCCGCAATATGGCAGCATGCAAGATATGGACAGGCTGATTAGTGAGGCTTAAAAACGTGGCATTCGAATCATCATGGATTTAGTCGTTAATCATACTTCTGATCAACATGAGTGGTTTATTGAAGCACGTAAAAGTAAAGATAATCCTTACCGAGACTATTACATCTGGCGTGATCCTGTTGCCGGTCATGAACCTAATGATCTAAAATCTGATTTTTCAGGTTCTGCCTGGCAATTTGATGATAAAACGAACCAGTATTACTTACACTTTTTTGCCCCGCAACAACCAGATTTGAACTGGCAAAATCCACAATTACGACACAAAATATATGACATGATGAACTTCTGGCTTGATAAAGGCATTGGCGGCTTTCGCATGGACGTGATCGAACTAATTGGCAAAGATCCGGATCGAAAAATTCGCGAAAATGGTCCCCAGCTTCATCCTTATATTCAGGAAATGAACCAAGCTGTTTTAGCTAACCGCGATGTAGTAACTGTTGGTGAGACCTGGAGTGCTGATCTCGATAGTGCCCGTAAGTATTCTGATCCTGACCGGCATGAGCTCTCTATGATTTTTCAGTTTGAAGATCAAAACATTGATAAGCAGCCGGGAAAGACAAAATGGGATCTCAAACCCTTTAAGGCCAGCGATCTTAAAGAGATCTTGATTAAATGGCAAACACAAATTGATTATAATCATGGCTGGAATAGTTTGTTCTGGGAAAATCATGATCTTCCACGTGTCATTTCTCGTTGGGGCAATGATAATAAATACAGAGTACAATCTGCCAAAATGTTTGCCATTGCCTTACATTTAATGCGAGGTACTCCTTATATTTATAATGGTGAAGAAATTGGCATGACAAACTGTCCGGTCAAGGATATCTCTGAAGTTGAAGACCTTGAAAGTGTCAATATTTATAATGAGCGAATCAAGCAAGGTTATACCAAAGAAGAACTTATCAGGTCAATCAATGCTAAAGGGCGCGACAATGCCCGCAGACCCATGCAGTGGTCAGCGTCTTTTGCTGCTGGTTTTACTACTGGCACTCCTTGGCTGGCGCTTAATCCCAACTATCAGGATATTAACGTTCAAACGGCTTTAGCTGACCCACAATCAATTTTTTACACCTACCAAAAATTGATTAAGTTACGTCACGAAAACGAAATTATCGTTAATGGCAGCTTCACTCCTGTTTCTGCCAGTCCTAACGTCTTGGCATATTACCGTGAACTTGTTGGCGAGCGCTGGTTAGTCGTTGCTAATTTGACAGGCAATGAAGAACGATTTTCTGCACCTGCTAAAATAAAACAAGTTATCATTAGTAACTATCAGGCACCCAAAACACTTGATAATATTAAATTAAGACCATATGAAGCCTTTGCTGTAATTGCAAAATAAATAGTAAAAGCCGTATTTAAGTTTAACCTCAAATACGGCTTTTTAATTTGCTCAAGTTGATTCTTTTTACCTGCGATAATATGCTTCATTAATTGTTGCACTAATATTACTATTTTCAGCAGTATATGCCCTTGATTAATTCATATTTATCCTTAAATGTTCGAATACGACATTTTTGCTAATTCTTATTATGCCCAAGTTATAACTTAAGTATAAAAGTTTTACGTTAGGAGCTACAAAATCATGGACGTTTTCGCAAAAAATAAGAATTATCGCAAATTTACAATCGCCAGCTTTTTATCTGGTGCAGGCAACATTTTATTTTATCTGGCACTTATTACTTACGCCAGTAAATTAAGAAATTATGCTTTAGCAATTTCATTGATTTCAATTTCTGAATCAATACCTGAAATACTGCAAGTTTTTATTGGTTATTTAGCTGACCGCACTAAAAATAAATTTAAATTGATGGTTTGGCTAGCCGTTATCCGTTTTGGACTTTACTTAATCGTTGGTATACTTTTCGCCAGTGGCTTTGCTGGTTGGAATCTAGTTTTAACTGTTATTGGCATCAACCTGATGTCAGATATTGCCGGTTCATATTCTGGTGGTTTGCAAACTCCACTAATTGTTGCTATTGTTGGAAACGATGATCTCGCTGAAGCTGAAGGCTTTGCCAGCGGCATTAACAGTATTATAAATATGATTGCCCAATTTATTGGATCAGGTTTATTACTATTTATGTCCTACTCTAGCCTGGCAATCCTTAACGCGTTAACATTTCTAGCAGCAGGTGTCCTTTTTGCCAATGTTGGTTTCAATTATCACAAAAATCATTCTCAAAAAGAAACTGTTCAGGTTAACGAGCATGGCTTTTTTAAGACGATTGCTTTTTCATTCAAAGAAGTTAAAAAAGCTAATGGACTATTAACTGTTGTTTTAGTAATTGCCTTGCTAAATGGTATTTTAGGCACTATTGAACCTTTAATTTCAATCGTAGTTGCAGGCAATAAATCCTCTATTATTATCGTAACATATAGTTTTACCATTGCTCTAATTGGCGGTGTGATGACTGCCGGCATGGCTCTTGGCAGTATCGTAGGCACTAAATTATTTAAAAACATGTCATTATTTACTGTGGCAATAATTGCCACTGCCTTAAGCACAGCAGTTGTAGGCAGCATGCTTATTAAAAATATTTTTATTTGCTTACCTGTTATGGCAAGTCTTGCAGCATTTATTGGTACTGCCAGTCCTAAATTAACGCAATGGCTGGTTGGTGCCGTTGACCAAGATATTCTATCTTCAACGATTGGATTGTTGAACACAATTTTAATAATAACCAGTCCTGTTATGACTACCATTTTTACTACAATTACTGCTTCGTTTAATGTTACTACTGCATTAATACTACTGGGAATCACAAGTTTAATAGTACTCGTAATAACGGTCAAAGTTGCTTGCTCAATTAACAAAAAGCCAGCAATTGAGGCAGCATAATTTGGAAATGTTTATTGGCAATTAAAAACCATCCTAGTTAGGGTGGTTTTTAACTTTTACTCAAAATTTTTTAATTTCTGCTTGGTATAACTGGGTTGTTTTGGAATCAAAGGCACACATAATAACTTCCATTTGATAATCAGAATGCTGAATGAGCCAATTTTGCACGGCAGTAAAAGCAATATGTGCAGCAGCTGCAGCCGGAAAGCCGTAAGCCCCAGTAGAAATTGCCGGGAACGCGATACTATGTAAGCCATGGCTTTTGGCTAAATTTAGGGAGCTGATATAGCAACTTTTCAATAACTTATTATCTTCTGCAGACCCCGAATAAATTGGTCCCACAGTATGAATTACAAACTTAGCAGGCAACTTGTAGCCCTTGGTAATTTTAGCCTGTCCCGTTTCACAGCCATGAAGCTGGCGACACTCTGCCAATAATTCCGGTCCAGCTGCTTGATGAATTGCCCCATCAACTCCCAAGCCACCTAACAATGTCTTATTGGCAGCATTAACAATTGCATCTACCGTTAATTTGGTTATGTCCCCTTGAATTATTTTGATATTTTCCATAAACTGAGCCTCTCTTTTATTTCATTTTAAACCCAAATTATTTTTTGCCCAAACAAAAAATGCGACTCACAAAGTGGTCGCATTTTCAACAAGTTAGTATACATAATTACTTATTTTTCAGTGCATTCTCTACAGCTTCTTCAATTGCTTTACTTGTCCTAGTTGCTCCAGTAACGGCATCGACATCTATTGAATTTGCATTAACTATTTCTTGCGGTACAACCTTTAACGCTCTTTTACCAACATCCTCACTTTCATTTTCAGAAACAATTTCTACGTTGGTGATTCGACTATCTTGATAAGTAACCCGAACTTTAATTTCGTCACCCATACCTGAATGAGAAACACCCAGGTATTGGTTACTGTCTAATGTAATTTTATCTTCATGATTAATTAGATCATTCTGCCCATTCATTTCTGTAGAAGCAGCAACTCTCTTACTCTCTTCTTTTGTAACATTCTCACCAGCTATTTTCCCAAATATTAAACATTCGGCGATATTGCATGCTGTTTGATAGTTATTTACACAAACCCCACCAAGTTCACCAGCACCATACAAATGTTTAATAGGCTGATCTGTTTGATCGACAATTTGAGCCTTACTATTACGTTTAGGTCCGCCTTGAGTATTTAAAACACAGTTTACCATCTTGATGGCATAAAATGGTCCATGGTCAAATTTGCTCATTGTTTTAACATCTCTATTAAATTGATAGTCTTTTTCTTGATCAACGAAGAAATTAAAATCGCTAATCGATTGCTTTAAATTAGCAACGGGAACATTAATCTTTTCAGCTAATTCTTCAACAGTGGCTGCTTTAACTAAAGTTTTGTCAAAACCTTCAAATGGATCTGGTTTTGATTTTATTTTTTCAAGTTGTTTTTGATCAAAAACAAGATGGATATTTGTGTGATAACGTGGTATATCCCATCTGCCATGATTATAAACATGGCCATGACGATTTGCCCCACTCTCATTCATATACCTTGTACCATCTTCAGTTACAGCTATAATGCTTCCATTTCTAAACTGTGAATTATCAAATACAAGTCGCGCACGCTCTCCTTCTTTCGTATAGAAAGCAAGTCCTGGCAATACACCTGCACTTTCATAATTCCACATGTGCCATAATTGCGCGCCAGCTTCAATAGATAATCTAATGCCATCTCCCTTATTGTACAAAGTGCCAAATGGTGACAGATATTTGCTATTCAAATATGTCTGAGCCATTTCACGACTATTTTCATAACCACCTAACGTTAAAACTACCCCTTTAGTCGCAGCAACACTAATATTTTTACCATTACGTTCAATAATTGCACCTACTACAGTTTTATCATCCGGATCAATAATCAAATGTTTAGCTCTTGAATTAAGCCAAACATCAATATTCGCACTTCTATCAATTACCTTTTGCCGCAATATTTTCCATAATGCACTGTCAGCTATCCCTTCATGAACTAATGAAAAGTCAAATGTATTGGCTCCTTCATATTCTGGAAATTCTTCCAGCATCTCTTGTAAAGGAAAAGCATATTTAGAGGTGTCTAAGTTATCATGTCGTACACTAACTGGATTAACATTTAGATATTTTTTCAAATATTCTCTCATGTTAGTCATACCTTTTGCATAAACTTCTTGTACTTTTTCATCTTCATCCATCGGTGTAGACAAATTTTTATAATAGGCTAACAGCTTCTCATAGTTATCCCCTGTTCCAATCAGCTGAACACAATACCTTGTATTTCCACCTTCATGGCCATATGGAGCAGAGTCAACCAGCAAGACTTTTGCTCCATTATCTGCTGCAAAACGTGCAGCGGTAGCACCCGCTCCACCAAAGCCTAGAACAACAACATCATATTTCGCTTTATATTCTGGTTTCATTATTATGTTCTCCTACTATTTGACTTCATATAACCGTTTACATCCTTATTATCAATGATATAATGTGACTTGTTAAATAGTTATTTTATAAGTTGAATATAAGTGAATATCAATAATGAAACTTGATGAAGAATTAGTCTTTAAAATTTTAGAGAGTACTAAATACTGTAAAAGCATTAGCGAAATTGCAACTCAGTTATATTTAAGTCAACCATATATTAGTCAAGTTCTTAAAAATGCAGAGGCATATTACAAGGTTAAACTGATTAATCGTAAAACAATACCAATTAGTATAACCCCTGCAGGAGAACAAGTTCGGAATGGCTTGCTTAAAATTATTAGCGATAGAAACGAAATCAATGCCAATTTAAGACCATTTATTGCGTCAAAAGAAGATACAATTAAGATTGCATATACTCCTATATGGACAAAACAACAAGGTAAAATAATTAAACAGTTACAAAACGAATTTCCACATACTAAATTTTTCCTGCAAAAAGTATTCACCAGCAATACATCTTATAATCTAATTGCTAATCATATTTATGATATATTTTGGGGACGTTATCTTAAAGGCAATGAAATTCGTTCTAAGTTTTTATACAGACAAATAGCCTATTTAATTATTCCTAAAAATTCTGCAATTTATCAACGAGGATTAAGAGAAATTTCTTTTAGTAAAGCAAAATTTAATCAACTTAATGGTTCAAATTTAGTAGCGTTAGAAAATGATTCTTGGTTTCAAGAAGCGGTTAACCATCTTTTTATAGATAATGGGATTAAGGTTAATCAATCTATCACAGTCAATGACTTTATAGGAGCTGTAGAATTAGCAATTCAAGGATTTGGTATAACTATTACTCTCGCTAATACGTTAAACTATATTGACAGTTCATTAGAATTCAACTACATGAAATTACCATTATCCAGTTTAAACTTAGATACAGGCTTAAGTATCAGCAGAGATGCTCCTATTCAATTACAAAATATTGCTAAAAGTTTTGCAGATTTAATAATCAAAACAGGTTGGCAAAATTAGGACAAAACAAAAAATGCGACTCACAAAGTGGTCGCATTTTTCTTCTATATAAATAGCAAAAATCTTAAATATGTTATAGCACTATCAGGAAATATCTACACCTCCTGTTATTCTATTAAGAAAGCTAGTTCCATTCTGTGGCATTTCTACTCCGAAGAATTCAGCTCCAGTTGCACCAACATCAGAAAGAGATTCTCTTTCACCAACATATTTATAATGTACATTCTCTTTATATATTAATAAAGGAACCTTTTCCCTAGTATGTTGTGCATGGCCAATAGTAGGATCATCACCATGATCAGCCATGACAATTAAAATATCATCTCCGGTAAAATACTGTTCCGCTTCTGGCAATCTTCTATTAACTATCTCCAAAATATTTGCATAATGATCTGTATCCTCAGAGTGGCCAGCTAAATCAGTTTCCTGAATATTCATGAAAATTAATCCATTACTTATTTCTTTTGCCTGATCTATAAATCTATCAAACAAGTAGTTACTATCTACACCAGGAAATCGTCTATCAGTGTCACCTCTTACTATATCAGAAGCTTTGCCAATTAAAGCAACATCAATCCCATGACGAATTAAAATACTGGCTAGCTGTACTTTGGGATTAATACCGTAACCTAAATGAACAACATGGTAATTTTTCTTATATACACCTGATTCCGGTGCAGAAATACCAACATACTTTTCTTTTTTAATGTGTCGGGCATCAAGAATATTATCAATGGTCACATCACTACCACCAAAAGCAATTACTCTGGATACTTTGACTACTTTTCTAACGGATTCTCCTAATTTTGTAATTTCTGCGAATGACATTTTATCTAAAGTAGCCGTAACATTATATACTTGTCCTGGATCTGCTTCTAAATTGTCAGCAACAGTCGCACAGTTATTAACAACTAAAATTTCTAATCCCGGATCTCCGTATCTTTTTACAGTAAAGCCGTCTTCCCTTACTTGTTTTTCAACCTGATCAATTACTTCATTAAAGGGTTGAAGTAAAGGCATTGGTGGATTAGTTCCCATTATTTCTTGGTGTCCTAAATAAGAATCAGCCCCGTGATGTTTAAGAAGAGCTGTACCCCAATTCGCGTCTGGTGAAAAAATATGTCTGCCACGTTCAACGCCAATTGCATTAATTAAACCTAATCTTTCAAGATTGGGAATATCAATGTTCGGCTCAGCTTTAATGATATTCAAAGCTGTATTTGAACCAACATCATTAGGCCGGACTTGAGGTACATCGTCCATTGCACCAACACCAAAACCATCTAAAACTATTACACCAAATTTACTCATTACATTATCTCCTTAGGCATATGTTTGCCCTGACTATCATATAAACCTAATAATTTTGGCTTGCCTGATTGCAAGCCATCTACAATTGCTACAACACTTCTTGTAACAAAAATTTGCGTCCTAAAATCAGTAATAACTGTTGCACCTTCTGTATAAGAATCTTCAAGCTCCAAGTAATAGTCAATGCTTTCGTTGTCAAAAGGCAAAACTTTACTCTCATATTTCTGATCATCAGCAAATACTAATGCATTGCTTGCATGCCCTCTTCTGTAATATCCTCCGCCATAAAAATAGCTGTGGCCCTTAAAACTATGCGAAATTTCACTAACATAGCAGTATGCCGGAATTTCCGGTTGCTTTGAATTTGCATGAAGTGGCGTAGTACCTGATAAACCATGACCGGGTTCCCCTTCGTTTCCTCCCAATTTTTTAATTAATGGAATTGAATTGCAACATGTAGCAGAAGGTAAACTCACAACCCGTAAAGGATAATTATTTTCCCGAAATATTTTTCTGACTTTTTCTATAGTTTTAACATTAGTAGTAGGTTCAATTTTATTAGTAGAGTCATTAAATAAAAGTGCGGGAAAGCAGGTTATACCAACCAACTCAACATTTGAAAAGCTAACTATTTTGGTGAAATTAGACTTAAACTCGCTGATAGTTAACCCTCCCACTTGTCCCGGATAGAGTTCGTCATTGTCTCCTATAACTTTAAGGATAATTTTTTGAGTTACTTTTAATTCTTTAGCTATCTGATTGATATATACTAAATTGTTCATCGAATAAACCGTCACGTATTTGGTTCCATAAGCTAAGACTTTTTTGACCAAACTTCTCGGCATTTGCACCAAATTCCCCACATTACCAAGGTGCAGTCCATAATGCATAAAGGTTTCTGCTTCCCTAAAATCAACAACTACTGCTAGTGGTATTCCGGCTTCTTCAATCGCTTTGGCTATAACTGGATTACGACCAAATTGTTTTGTCATATAAAGCAATTCAACCTTATTTTCTTTGGCTGCTTTAACCATTTTTTTGGTATTATTTTTAATTGCTTCCAAATCAATGACATAAGTGTCTGGTAAAATCCGACCACTTTGATGAAGTTGAACTGCATAATCAATTAGACAAGGGTTATATTTTTTTAGTGAAGGTAAAAACATTATTTCACCTCCTTTATACATTTTTGCAAAATATTAATAATAGTATCTGCACCTGCTCTATACGGATTTATTCGAATCGTATTGTCCAATAATTCAGGATCATAAGCTTTAAATGTTCCTGAAACTCTGTATATCATAGGAACAATTTCATATTTAGATTCTGCACCAATTGGATTAGGTGCTCCACCAAATTTAGCCACATTTTTTAAAATTTCTTTGGCTATCGGATGAGTAAATTCCACTAGTAAAACTTTTGATTGTGCATTTGCAACGTAAGCTTTTTTGACTCCTGGAACTTCGTTGTTATTAAGTCTCTCTTTTAACTCATTAATAACTCGAGCTTGATTAGCTAAAGCGACAGGTGCATATACCATGCCCCTTAAAACATCCAAAGCTTCATGCCCTTGAACCTGCGAACCACCCGAATAATTTTCCTCTCGTAGTTTATCCAAGTATATTTTTTTACCGACTATACATCCTATCCCTTCAGGACCCAATAGCTTAAATGTGGAAAAACAACTTAAATCTGCACCTAGTTCAGTTCCAATTTTATGCACTTTCATAACAGCGTAGTTATCATCTGTAATGATAGGAATATTGTGGCTATAGCGTGTCCTTAAGACTTTTAGAACATGACCCATATCGTAAGAATCATCAGGCTTTTGTCTGGTATATTGAACTAATATGCCAGCAATATTTTCCGGTAATTTAACAGTATCAATTTTATTGAAATCAACTTCTTTTGTTTTTACACCCATCATAGTCAGAGAAACTTGGGTAGTAGGATAAATTGGAGCTTCATGAACTAATAAAGTTTGTCCCGCATTTAAAACAGAATGTAGTGCGCTTCTAATAGCACCAGTACCTGAGCCTCTTACCAGCATGGCGGCTTCAGTATTAAAAAACTTGGCGATTACTTCCTCTGCCTTTTTAGTAAACTTGGGTTCATTTAACCCTGGAATAACTCCCAAGTCCCCTCTGGTAATAATCTCATTACCCGCAAAAACATTAGTAATTGCATCTACTAATTGCCACTGCTTTGTTAAAGCTTCCTCCGGTGTAATACTTTCTAGCGGGTAAGTTGTAAAATCAGTCATTCCAATCACCACCAAAAATTCTTTGAGGGTTTTCTACCAGCATTTTATTAATAAACTCCTCAGTTACACCACCAGCTTTTAGCTCAGGAATGAAACTATCCAATAAATATGCATAACCAATGCCGCCATTTGCTTTTAAATGAGATTTTCTAGTTATGTCCATTGACATAACAATTTGATCTGTAAAGCCTGCATCTTGGGCTGCTTTAATTATTTCGACCCTTTTAGCATCAGACATATAGTTATTTTTACCTATAGTATCTATTTCTACATTAGTTCCTGTCTTTAACATTTCTAAGACATAATTAGGATTACCCGTTAGATCTACATGGCCAATAATGACCTTGCTTAAATTGGCATGTTTTTTTTGAAAAAATTCAACTTGCTCACGTCCTAAAGTGCCTATTGAAGTATGTGTCATAATTGGAGTATGAGTTTCTTTACTAGCAATAACTGCTGCATTAAATACTTTTTCTTCTTGTTCAGTCCATCTATTTTTAGTTGTAGCAATTTCTCCTATGACTCCAGCTTTAATATCTGTATTTTTAATTCCTACTGTAATGTCTTTGATCATCATTTCGGCTAATTGTGTGACTGATAACTGATATACTTCTATTGGTAAAAAAGCAGATTGATACCAGCCTGTAGCTTGGACAATATTAATTCCTGTTTCTGTAGCTACTTTTTGTGCATATGCTACATTCCTTCCAATACCTCGACAGGTGGCTTCAACAATGTTTCTTACCCCTTTGTTATAAAGCTCTTTCAATTCTTTTATTACCAGCCCTTGGGAATCAAGTAATGCATCTTCATCCCCAATTACTTCTGAACGATCTATAGGAATATGTTCATGCGCATACGTAATACCTGGTTTTAAAACTGTCATATAATCTCCTTAGAATAAATGCACTATTCTTAAAATATTTAATAAAAGTCCTAAAGCTATAGTAGCTATTGGCCCCACGGCCATATCAACTAGAGGTTTTTTCATTTTTTTATTTAAGAGCCAGGTACCTATGACCCAGAAGAATCCTAGATTTGGTGCCATCTTATTACATGCAATGGCCGCCCCAATTAATAACGAAGTTGAAATGGTTTCCATCAGAGAAGTACGAATATGGTCACCCATATCACGTAAACCTGGAAACTTATCCATTCCTTTAGCGGTAGCACCTAAGGCTTGTACTTCAATCCACATCCAGACAGCACCTGCGATAAAGGCAACTAACGGTTGACCTTTTAATAACAAGCCGATTGCAAAAATTAAAGTTGTTCCAGCCATACCGTAAACACCAGTTACAATAGCGGTTGAAAATACTAAGGGAATGAAGCCAATGGCTCTGGCAAAAGTTGCCATTGCTGCTTCTTGAATTTGCCCTTTAATCAATAACTGTTGAGGAAGAACATCAACTGCAAGAATTAATTCACTTGAAGCAGCAGTGATCAAGCCCCCCATTAATGAAAGCCAAATCCAATTTTTCTTAATTCTTCCGATACGTGCAGAAAAGACATTAACCAAATTTTCGTTTGAGTTATTGGTTCCCTTTACTTTGGCTGCGTAATAAACCATACAAATCATGGCCACTAATAGTGCCATACCGGTTGCGTTCAAAGTGATGGTAATACCATTACCCAAGTTAAAGATTCCAAACTTACTAATTAGAATGTAAGTTACAAAGGTCCAAACAAAGGTAATAAGACCCTTTTTTACATTATGTTGCTCTGCAACTGCAATTGCTGGAAATGCACAAAAGGCAAGCAATATTGGACTACCTAAAAGAGAAAGTGCTCCAAAAAAGTTAAATGGCAGCATTTTGAATAGTTTAACGATCCAAGATAAGCCTAATAATAAGCCAGCACCATAAACTGCTCCAATAGCAAAAGCAGCAGTGGCACCCCATTTATTATCAGGTGTCCAAGTACCAAAAATATCGCAAGCAAGTAAAATACTATGAGCGAGTAAAATCGTTGAACCAATTGATACTGGAATACCAAAACCAATAATTAAGCCAAAACTAACTCCAAAAGATGTTAGAGCTAATTCACGTCTATTAATTTTGTGGTCAAAATATTCTGGATAAATTGGCCTTAATCCATCATTGAAAACAGCAATGCCTTTATTCGCCAAAACTGAACCAACGCCCCCAACCAGGGCTATTAGAACATAATTTATAATTGTAGTCATTGACATTTTTTATCCTCCTTATATTCAATATTCTAAAAATTGAATATTGATATTAAAAACACTATAAAGGTAATGCCTTAACAATTTCTGGCAATACAGTATCTTTAGCATTAAATGTAAAACCAAAAGCAACTTTGCCGCTTTCTACCCCTTTTTTAATTTCATCTGCTTTTAATACCTTAGTTGGTGTAGCAACAGTGAGGGTTTTCCCTGAACCAAGTAAGGCGGTAGCCATCGCTAATGCACCTCCAGCACCAGTTTGACAGGCACCGATGTAAAAATCAGCTTGATGATTTTGAACTGCCATTGCAGCATCCAGGTCACTCTGCACAGTAATTTCGACATTTTTATCGCTTGTTAATTTTTCTAAGTCTTGTCTGATTTCTTCTTTGCCCATTTGGCCTCCAATTACAATTTTTGTCATACTAATGTCCTCCCTTCGATAAAACATTTACTAAATGCATAATAATATACTGATCTTCATCCTTACTCAGGGCAATAGGTGCTTTTGCTTTCTTTTCTAGCCAATATTGCTTTGCTCGTTGATATGCAGGCTTATTTTTTATTTGTTGCCAAAGAGCTTCGGGCATGGTATCAATCACCTCGTTGTTTCTCTGTCTCGAGATAGTCATTGCCACATGAATTAACAGCATCTCTTCTTTATTTCCATTATCATATTTACTCAAATCATTATCAATTTCATTAAGAAATTCTACGTCTAAGTCATTGATTTTACCCGCCTGCAATAGTATATTCAGCTTGTTTTGAGTTTCCTTTTGCATTAAAAATGACCACATCCTTAATATTCTGGAAGAAGTTCACCAGAAATCACTTTTTTCTGTGTACTTAACAATTTATCTACATTTATCGTTTTCTCTAAAATACTTTTTGTAAAAATATCCGTTTTTTTACCTACAAATACAGCTTGAGAAGAGCGAACAGTTAAATTATTGTCTATTTCACTATAATCAAGTGGATAGTTATGTTCGACAACTTCATCTTTGTTCCAAATAGCAAAGTCGATTAGTCCTTCTTCTATACTTTTGCTCACTTGGTTATATGGCATTTGAATTAACTGCACATTTTTTCCTTTGGTTACATACTTTGTTAGCAAAGTATAATCAATGGACTGTGTATCTACCCCAATTCTGGCACCACTTTTTATTTGTGCATCTTCACCTTTTCTGAAAACTAAAACGTGCTTTGTAACATAAGTTTGTTCAGGCAGTACTAAAAATTCCGCCAAGTTGCCATTTTTTTTAATCAAATAATCAGCAGTTAATCCTGAAGTGATAATGAAATTGCTACGATCTTCTTGTAATCCCGAAAGTCTCTTTTCACTACCATTCATATACGAAAGGCTAACCTGAATCTCATTGTTGAAAAATGCCTTGTAAATTCCAGTTGCGAGTCCTTCATATTTTTTAGTATATGGTAGTGGTAATGAACCAACCAATGTATGATTTCCTATATAAGAAAGTAGTTTATGATGATTAACGCTTTCAACAAATGTACCTAAATGACCTCTTGATCTTGTACTAATTGCACCATCCTCCTTTAAGATACTAATTGCTGCCTGCATTGTACCCTGAGATATATTTGATTCTTTGCAAAATTCCTCTACTGTTGGTACGCGATCGTCAGGTTCCAAAAGTAAATACTTTTTTGCTAAAAATGTTAGCGCTAATCCTCTCATTTTATACTGTGCAGTTTGCAATTTTAAAACCCCTTTTTATAGAATATTCAAAATACCGTATATTGAATACGTTTTCAGTATTACTCAAATCGTGCCTTTTGTCAATATGATTTTAAATTTGCCATAATATAACAAATACAAGCTTTAAAGAAAACTTAAAAATAATTAGTAAATCTCCTTAAAAAAGGTCTTTATATAGTTCTTATACCTTACAGT
Organism: Lactobacillus huangpiensis; assembly: GCF_019972815.1. Classification (GTDB taxonomy): domain Bacteria; phylum Bacillota; class Bacilli; order Lactobacillales; family Lactobacillaceae; genus Lactobacillus; species Lactobacillus huangpiensis. Next base: position 242,604 of record NZ_BPPA01000001.1, on the reverse strand, counting down.
TAAATTTTGATATTTTTACTGATAACTAATATTAAGTTCAAGAAAAAATACATATGAAAAAAACATTGAACAATAAAATTCAATGCTTTTTATCTCGTTGATTTTTTCTTTTTAAATTATGCATTTTGTTTAATATTTTACAGAACTATTGACCCATCACCGAACTACTTAAGAGAGATAACCCCATGAACTTGTCATCTTTGAAACATTTGCTTTTTTAGCAACGTCAAGCAAGGTTACTATTGTTATCTGCCTTTAATCTAAGTACATTTGTTTTAATTGAGCCAAGTCATCATCATTAAAGCCCAATACTTTTTTGAAAAAGGTGGGAAAATCGCCCCAGCCACCACGGACTGTTTCTGTAATGCCGCGAATAGCTATGCCTTCACCTTTAGTTACATTCATTTTTGAAACCATTTGCGTAATTTCATCATTACTTGGTAATTGGCGGGAAACAGCAAAATCATATAACTCGTTAGTTAATAAATAATCGCGGGCAATGGTATCATCATCTACGCCCAGCGCCATTAATATTAAAGCCGAAACCATTCCTGTTCTGTCCTTACCAGCACTGCAATGATAGACCAGTGCTTCATCTTCGGGCAATTCCAGCAATTCCGCAAAAACACGAGCAAACATTTCCTGACTGTGCGAACTAAGCAGAGTTTGCTGGTAAATGCGACCAATAAAGTTATTGTGCATATCAGGAATATGATGTAAAAAACGGTAGACTGAGCGCTTATTTTGCGTGTCATTAATACTGTCTGAATATACTGGTAAATCGACATATTCCACTTCGGGCCAAGACATATCCGGTGAAGAGGACTTCTCGTATTCAGAACGTAAATCGCAATCGACAGTGACACGCATTTTAGCTAACTTAACTTGATCCCTGGCTGTTAAAGAACTAAGCGAATCTGAACGATAAATTTTATTCCATTTAATTGTTTTACCAGTCACACTTTGATAACCGCCAACATCACGAAAGTTCATCGGACTATCTAGTGCAACTATTCGATCATGTGCCAATTTCTTGTCCCCCTTTTTTAAATAACTTATTCACCATGTGCAAAAACCTGAGTAGCTTTTACGGCCTTCTTCCAGCCTTGATATAAATGCTCTTTTTCACTTTCAGGCATTTGAGGCTCAAAGGTCTTGCCTACAACAAAAATATCTTTTAATTCAGCTACATTTTGCCAATAGCCGACTGCCAGACCGGCTAAGAAGGCTACGCCCATTGAAGTTGTTTCCAATACTTTAGCACGTTCGATTTTAATGCCCAAGATATCAGACTGAAATTGGAGCAAATAATCATTATTGGAAGCTCCGCCATCAACGCGCAAGGTTGGAATTTTAATGTCGGAATCAACCTGCATCGTATCCACTACATCTCGCGTCTGGTAAGCCAGCGACTGCAACGTCGCCTTGATAAAATCCTTATCATTTGTTCCACGTGTAATTCCAAAAACGGATCCACGTGCTTCTGAATCCCAGTACGGAGCACCTAAACCTGTGAATGCCGGAACAACGTAAACCTCATTTTCAGACTTCGACTGCCTGGCCGCCTTTTCTGAATCTGCAGCTGTCTTAATCATTTTTAACGAGTCACGCAACCACTGAATAGCACTGCCAGACACAAAAATAGAACCCTCTAAAGCATAGGAAATTCTGCCATTTAAGCCATAAGCAATAGTCGTCAACAGATTATTGTCCGACTCTGTCGGCTGGTCACCGGTATTCATCACGATAAAGGAGCCAGTACCATAAGTATTTTTAACCATTCCTTTTTTCAGAGCCAGCTGACCAAACAAGGCTGCCTGCTGGTCTCCGGCAATACCGGCAATTGGCACTTTGCCACCAAAAAAGGTATAAGACTTGGTATAACCATAGATTTCAGAATTGGACTTAACTTCTGGCAACATTACCTTGGGAATATTGAGCAGTTTCAAAATGTCGTCATCCCATTTTAAGTCGTGAATATTAAACAGCATCGTTCTCGAAGCATTAGTGTAGTCAGTCACATGGACTTCACCATCAGTTAAGTTCCACAAAAGCCAGCTGTCAATTGTACCAAAAAGCAAATCACCATTTTCGGCCTTTTCTTGTGCACCAGCAACATGGTCTAAAATCCAGCGAATTTTGGTAGCACTAAAGTACGGGTCAATTATTAGTCCCGTCTTTTTATGGATCAATTCACTATAGCCATCTGTCTTTAATTTTTCAGCCAAGTCGGTTGTCTGCCGTGACTGCCAAACAATTGCATTATAAATGGGTTTGCCGGTCTTTTTATCCCAAATTACCGTTGTTTCACGCTGGTTAGTAATACCAATTGCTGCTATTTGCCCCGGTCGTACGCCAGAATTAATAATGGCATTGGCAATTGTTGTTTGAACTGCGTGCCAAATCTCCTCAGGTTTATGCTCTACCCAACCAGGTTGAGGAAAATATTGGGGAAATTCTTTTTGTGATGAAGCTATTTTTCTGCCCTGATGATCAATTATCATCGCTCTGGTTGAAGTAGTTCCCTCATCGATTGCCATAATATATTGTTTTAGCATATTGTCTCTTGTATCCTCTCCGACAGAAAGCGGTTTATACTAATTTTACTACCCAGACTTGCTTTTACAAGAAATTATTATAACATTATCCCTATTTTAAGTTATACTGGTTACATAGAGCTTACGTTAAAAAGAGGATACATGAAAATGAAAAAAGAAATTATTGCTTTAACAATAGCGGGAAATGACAGCGATGGCAGTGCGGGGATGTCTGCTGATTTACATTCATTTTATGCCCGTCAAGTATATGGTATGGGGCTTTTAACAGCTGCCGTTGCTGGTAATACAACTGGTATATATGCACAAGAAGTTATGCCTATTTCTTTTATTCAGGAACAATTTGACGTACTAAACGATGATTTTAAAATTGACGCACTTAAAACCGGTATGCTGGCTAACAAGGACGTAATTGCCTGTGTTGCTGCTAATTTGCACAAATATGATATGGGTAAGATTGTACTCGATCCGGTTATTATGACCAAACACGGTGATACCTTGCTTGATGACGATGCCTACCAGGCTTTTCTTGAGCAGTTAATGCCATTAGCCGACATTATTACACCTAACTTTTATGAACAGAAAAAATTAACCGGTTTGAATTTAGCTAGCAAAGATGAAATTCATCAGGGGGCCAAAAAATTGCAGGATATGGGAGCCAAAAATGTTTTAATGAAAGGTCGTCATGATGATTCTGCGCAATCGCAGGTAACAGATATTTTACTCACTGCAGACGGAAAATTTCACGAATTTACCAAGCCATTTATCAATACAGATAGAATTAATGGTACAGGTGACACCTTATCAGCAGTAATTGCTGCTGAATTAGCAAAAGGACAATCAATTATTGCCAGTGTACAGACTGCTAAAGATTTTACTTATGAAGCTATTGCTCACCCCATTGCAGTTGGCTCCAAATACGGCCCAATTAATCATTTTGCAGCGCAGCAAAATCTTAAATAACTATTCTTTGCCCACTTCTAACTATTAAGATATACTTTAAACAAGAAAATAGGGGTTGGTAAACAATGGCGAATAAAATAATCAAGATTGCATATTTATACGAAGACCTGATGAACACCTATGGCGATTCCGGGGATGTTAAAATCATCAGTTTTTTACTTAAAAAGCAAGGCTATACTACGCAAGTTGATAATATTTCTCTTGGTAGTCAGTTCAATGCTTTTGACTATGATTTCATCTTTTTTGGTGGTGGACAGGACTTCGAACAAACTGTTATTGCCAAAGATTTACCGCGTCATAAGGAAACGCTAACCAAGTACATTAATGCAGGTAAACCTATGGTAGGCGTTTGTGGCGGCTATCAACTCGTTGGCACTTATTACAAAACTAACGCCGGTGTGACTATCAAGGGGCTAGATATTCTCCCCTTCCATACTGTTTTTAAAGCAGATAAGCGCATGATTGGCGATACCCGCTACATGAGTGAATGGGGCGAAGTCAAGGCTTTTGAAAATCATTCCGGGCAAACTTATTTTGACGATAAGGATAAGTTGCATCCCTTAGGGGAAATGATTGAAGGCTACGGCAACAACCCGCAAGACCACGTTGAAGGCCTGCGTTATCGCAATTTCATTGGTACCTATTCTCACGGACCGTTGTTAAAAAACTTGAATGTCGCCAACGCCATAGTGAAGATGATTCTTGAATGGCATGATGAGCGAATAGCAGCTAAAACAAATTAATTGCAGAAAAGCTACTAGGAGTAGTAAATGATATGACCCCCGAATTAGGACAATTTCGCAGGTCATATTTTTATGTCTAAATTGTCTAAGCAAGATAAAATTGAAATCTATTATCTTTGGATGATTATCAAATTGGCACTGGTGAATTAAGTTGGCGTTAAATGTATTTTTATTGTTTAGTGAACTAAAACTCATCTATTTTTCTTTGCTATTTTGAGTTGATTTAAACATTATTATAGATATTAAATATCTTTCTTTCGTATAAATAAATGTCACATTTAAATAAATTATTTATTTAATTAGCTATATTGCAGTCTTTAATTACTACATAAAAATACTCCTAGCAAACAAAGTTGTTAGGAGCATTCTTTATTAGAAATAAAATGGCGGGGCTAAAGCATTTTAACCAATCTCTTTGACTTAAAATTTAATTGTTAAATTTATAGATCTCCACCATATTTTTTACGCATCTTTAAGTCATAATGTATTGCAATAAGTAATATCAATGTCCAAACGGCGCATATTACAATTAATGGCCACACATTAACTACTCTTTGAATATATACTGAAACATTAGCTTTAATTGGAAATATGAAGTACATGAATAATGCGCCTCATGGAACCAAAAAAGGAATACAAGATAAAAATATTTCAACATTTTTAGGATATAGTCGTGGTCTACTATAGACTTCTTTTTTGTGTCTACTTACATAAAATATACCTGCTATCACAAGGATAATTAATGAAAGTTGACCTACAAAGTATGAATTGTATAACTGGTGAAGTAGCCATTTTTGAGCCCCCTTAACATACAAACTATATGATAGTCTGTAATGTTTTTAGAATTTTAATCGTGCCAAACTCCTTCGGAGTCTTGTGCAGCCTAGTTTATATCTTGATAAATTCCTGATTTTCTATAGCTGGCATTAAAGTCAGATAAATTAGTTGCCCAGGTTTGTGCCCTGTTTTGTACTATAGCCGAGGCATTTTGCTAAAAGTGCAAGCTTTTATTTAAAAACCACATAACTGAAAATGTAATAAACATTATAAATTCTTTCTATAAAGAATTAATATATATATTAGAAATTATATTAAATTTAGAACTCTATTTTTAATTTTGTTCCTGCTTTCATAATAACATTGATTTTTATGAAAATATGTGCAAAGCCTGCACAATAAGGAAAAAATATTAAAAATAGAATAATTTTTTAACAAAACTAATTAAGGTAATTGACAGAGATTACCCTTTTAAAAAATCTTTGAAAATTAATACTTTAATTAATCAGGCCATGATAGAAATGCTAGATCATAAATTTAAGCTGGCAGCTGATAATATGCTTAAGCTAAAGCTGCTAATTAAAAAGCTTGTCAATATGATAAATTGCTTGTAATAAGGGCAAGAATTGCGGTTTGTCAAAAAGATAAAACTAAAGCTTTAGAACAAGTAAGTTTACTAGAAAAAATTGAGGCGCAACAATTAGCAAATAATTTGAAATCAGAAATCAATGAATTTCTTTAAATTTATTGAACATAGTCTAGTGAACACTTATTTCCTCTATAATCATATAAATTCTAATATGTTCGCAAAATTGTACTTTATCTCCCATATATATTTTAATGAGAGTTACATCGTTGCCTTTGACCTCCCTAACCACTGCGCTGTCAATTGTTGCTATATTTTTTATATGTTGCGACAAGCTCAAAAGGCTCTGCAGATGTATTATTCATCTCAGGCATATTATCGTATTAAACAAGGAAGTAAAAATGAAAAAAACTATAACTGTATTTATTTCAACATTTCTCTTTATAGGCATTGGAATGGGCTTTATACATTATTATAGAATTAATTCTTTAGAAAAAACCGTATATCTTAGTGCTGGCGAAAGAAAATATTCATATAACATAGACACATATAAATGCTTACATAATAAAAAAATTGCTTCTGTTAAAATAACTACTGATAATCAAGGATCTTATGATACGCTTTATTATGTCGGAAAAATTAATAATAGATTTTATGGCTTTCTATTTAAAGATCGTGGGATATTAAGAAAAGCAAAATTAGTTTATATTAAAAAAATTGATGAATAATAGCATATTAGCTTTTAATATAATGATTTCAATAATGCGAAATAACTGAACTAAAAAGGCAGCTTAAGCTTGGTAAGCTGCCTTTTTATAAATTAATGAAATTAACCGTAATATTGATCCTGGTCTAAAGCAGTTTCATCAAAATTAACTATTATAAATTCATAGTTTGAAAAACATTCCATCCAATTGTTATAATAGTCGTTCTCTTTTTTTAGCGACTTACTGTTTTCTTCTCCTTCTATTATAAAAGGCTTTGAACGTATATTAAAGTTTGCATGTATTGCACCCAGCAAATTCAATAAATGCAAGAAATCTTTTGCGGAATCCACACTTACATGAAAAGATTTAAACGAACTATTATTTTCACCAAGATAACTTTTTGCTCTATTATACTCATCAACAGATTCTGCCCTATAATTTTCAACGCTATTTACTTTCTCTTCAATAATAGCTGTCGGAGCTTGTTTTTTTAAAAAATCTAGTATCTTTCTTAATTTTAAAAATTGTTCATCATTCATTTTTATTATTCCATTTAAAAAGCGGTGCTCGGAAACATTATATCTCCTAAGAAACCATCAATTTTACCAATTAAAGTGGCATAGCCATGTCATCTACGAATGCAAGAATATTGCGACTAAGTTTGGCATCGGTCTATACCGCGAGCACTATAACTGACGGTTCTTGCTTTTTTGCTTCCACTAGCATAGTAGTGCATTGTTAGCTCTCCAGACCAATTATAGACTAGAAATACAGGTTTAAGATCAGTTGCTTTTAGTGCATAATATATGCTGCCACTAGTAACCCACATTTTAGAAATTCCTAAATCACCATTAACAGTACTAGGTAAATCTACATTATTATAAAAGTATATCTTGTTTTCCCCAAGTTGCGCACTTTCCTGGGACTTTGAACAATAATTACATTGTTCAATATCAAAATTTTATTATGAAATTGACTAAAGACAAGTAAGAATAAAATAAAAGCGATTTTTGCAGAAGTTACTTCCAATCTTGCTTTTCATAAGCCATCTGCCAAAACTGCAATTCATAATAGCTGCTGCGTACAAATGCAGTTTGCATTTGCTCAAGTTCTTCGTTAGCAGCACTTTCAGCCAAAGAATTGGTTAAATGCAGCATTTTTTCTACGTTGGCACCATACCACTCGCCATCATAAGTATCAATCCACTCTTGATAATAAGAAACCGGTGAGCCCTTTTCTGCCATTTTTTGGCCAATTTCCTGATAGAGCCAGTAACATGGTAAAAGCGCTGCAACCGCTGGTTTAACACCAGATCGATTTAATGTCATATGCATATGGTTAACGTAGTTATAAGCAGTTGGAGCCACCGGAGTTTCAGAAATTTCAGTCGCAGTTATTTTTAATTCTTCAAAAAAATGGCCTCGCACTGATATTTCGACATCTTTCAAGTCTTGCGCCCCTGCCAGTAAAAATTCCTTTACTTCCTGATTATCCGTTTTTGCCGCAATTAATTCATGCAACTTGCTAAATTCTCTTAAATAATAGCGATCCTGCAACAGATAAAATTTAAAAGTTGCAATTGGGAGTTCGCCACTTTGCAATTCCTTAATAAATGGATGCACCATACTTTCATGCCACAATGCCTTCCCAGCTTCGTGCAGTCGATCCGTAAAATTCATGAATATTCTCCTTCGAGTTAAATAATATTGTAAAATGACTGTTAATTATTGTTAATTACATTTTACTAAAGATAAACTCTAACCACTATACTGTTTTTGATTTTTATGCACAATCTTCTAATAACAGTCAAAATACCAGCATATATAGCGTAAACAGATATCAACTTTATCAACCTACTATTGTAATCAGTAATAAATTCCGTTATAATTGTAAGCGATAACACGAGGGGTGCCTTTTTGGCTGAGATGAAAATTTTTCAGACCCTTTGAACCTGTAAGTTAATACTTGCGTAGGAACGTGTCAAAACTGCTTAAGCTTTGGCATTTCCATATGCCAAAGTTTTTTTATTAGTCAAAAATTTTAAGGATATTAAATTAGGAGTAATAAAATGCAGTTAAAATTATTAGACAAATTGCGAGCAGAAAACCCGGTTATTTTCAATATTGCTAATTTTGTAACAGTTCAAGACGTGGCCAATGCTGTTAATGCTATTGGTGCTTCACCAATTATGAGCAATGAAGTTGCTGAAGCGGAAGAAATAGTGCGGATGGCTTCCGCTGTAGCAGTTAATATTGGCTGCTTAACCAAGCAGCAAATTAACCACATTAAAAAAGTGGAAGATTTAGCGCGCCAATATAATAAACCCATAGTATTTGATCCCGTTGCCGTTGGCGCCGTGGAGTACCGTTATAAAATCACAGATAAACTTTTATGGGATTTTCATACTAGTATTATTCGGGGCAATATTGGTGAGATAGCTGCCTTAGGTGGCTTTGATTGGAGCTCAAAGGGGATTGATGCAGGCTCCGGTTCTGGCGATATTGATGAAATTACTGCTAAAACTGCTCAAAAATATCGTTGCACAGTCATTGCGAGCGGACCTACAGACACAATTAGTGACGGTAAAAGAATAGCCCATGTCCATAACGGCTCACCCCTTTTTAAAACTCATGTCGGCTCAGGAGATATGTTAACCAGTATTGTCACAGCTTTTACAGCTGTTGCTGACGATCCTTTTGAAGCAGCTCAAATAGGTGCTTTAGTTTTCAGTTGCGCCGGTCAATTAGTAGTTAAAGATCATCCCAATGTCGGACCCGCTACTTTTGGCATGTATCTCATGGATTATCTGTATAAAGTAAAAGTTGCAGATATTGAACAAATTGCTGATTTTGATTAAGGAACTTTATGATGACTGAAAAAATTAATTCTTTTCCCCAGGTTTTAACTATTGCCGGCACTGATTCAGGTGGCGGTGCTGGAATCATGGCTGACTTAAAAACTTTTCAAATGCAAAAAGTATTTGGTACAGCTGTAGTAGTAGCAGTGACAGCACAAAACACTTTAGGTGTGCAAAAGTCTTTTTTACTTCCCTTAGAAATGATCGATGCCCAATTCGCCTCTCTGGCAGAAGATTTCCACATCCGTGCTTGTAAAACAGGAATGTTGGGCGATGCAGATCACGTCCACCAAGTTGCACTTAATTTGCAAAAGTATGACTTTGGTCCTATTACCATAGATCCAGTGATGATTGCTAAAGGGGGCGCACCATTATTAAGTCAAGATGCTGTCGCCACCGTTAAGAATGAGCTGCTGCCTTTAGCCGATCTTATAACACCCAACTTGCCAGAAGCGGAGACTTTAACTGATATCAAGGTACAAGATCAAGCCCAATATCCAGAATTAGCTCATAAATTACAAGATATGGGAGTTAAAAATGTGCTAATTAAAGGCGGTCATGCAAGTAGCGAACAAGTAAAAGATTATGCTTTATTTGCTGATGGTTCCGATCTTTGGGTCAGCAGTTCCAGAATACATACCGAGCGCACCCACGGCACCGGTGACACGTTAGCTGCAGCAATTACGGCTCAACTGGCTTTAGGTCAAAGTTTACCGTCAGCAATTAAAATTGCTAAAAAGTACGTTACCAAAACTATTAAAGAAACTATTCAAGTTGGTCATGGTCACGGTCCTTTAAATCATTGGGCTCAGTAATTTAGGAGAAATAATGAAAGACTTTAACACTGATTTTTTACATGCTTACTTTATTTGTGGCAGTCAAGACGTTCCAGAAGGTAAAACATTACCGGGCATAGTCAAAGAAGCACTTGCTGCAGGTATTACTGCTTTTCAATTTCGGGACAAAGGCTCTAATTCAACTTTAAGTGAAGCCGAGAGACTCCCCATGGCACAAAAGCTGCACCAATTGTGTTATGCACATCAAGTACCTTTCTTCATTGACGATGATGTTCAGCTAGCACAACAAGTTCATGCCGAAGGCGTTCATGTTGGGCAAAGCGATGAAGAAATCAGACAGGTCATTAAAGAAGTTGGCAGTCAAATGATTATCGGCTATTCTTGCTCGAATTTAACGCAAGTTGAACAAGCCAATAAAATTAGCGGAATTGATTATTATGGCAGCGGTCCAATTTATGCCACCCAATCTAAAAGTGATGCCGACCCCGAAATTGGTATTGCTGGCTTAAGCCAACTGGTCAAAAGCACAACCCGGCCAATTGTTGCTATTGGTGGGATTACCGCTAGCGACTTAAGCGCAATCGCTAAAACTAAGGCAGCTGGGGCTGCAGTAATTTCTTTGATTGCCCAAAGCAATGATATTAAGCAAACCGTTAGTCAAATGCTTACAGCACCATGGATGAAAAATGACTAGTATATTTTAAAAACAAAAAAATGATTCTGCACTTGGCAGAACCATTTTTTTATTGATGATAAACAGTTATAAATTGATAAAAATATCAGTTAAATTTTGGAATTAACCTAGCTGGGCAATCTTTTGCAGTGTTCTGATCATTTGGGCTACAAAACCGGACTCATTATCATACCAGGCGTAACCTTTGACTAGTTGTACCCCATTATCTCCAGTTTCAACTTGGGTAAGAGTTGGATCAAAGACCGAACCAAATTCAGTGCCAATAATATCTGATGACACAATTTGGTCGTCATTATAGCCAAAAGAAGCATTCCCTTCAGTATGCTTTTTAATTCTAGCATTAAATTCTTCAGCTGTAACTTTTTCTCTTAAAATGGCAGCTAGTTCAGTAATAGAACCAGAAATAACAGGGACTCGTTGAGCAATACCCGTAAGTTTGCCGTCCAGTTCAGGTATAACTAGGCCAATCGCTTTAGCTGCTCCAGTTGAATGCGGAATAACGTTAGCAACAGCGGCACGAGCATTACGGACATTGCCACCACGATCAGGTCCATCTTGTAACATTTGTGAAGCAGTATAGGCATGCGTTGTAGACATAATTCCCACCTGAATGCCAAATTCATCGTTCATTGCCTGTGCTAATGGTGCTAAACAATTAGTGGTACATGAGCCTGCGGAAATAATTTGATCAGAGTCAGTTAATTGATCATCATTTACGCTATAGACAATAGTTTTCATATTGCCTGCAGGAGCAGAAATTAATACTCTTTTAACACCGGCATCAAGGTGAGCTTGGGATTTTGCAGTTGAAGTATAAAATCCAGTGCATTCAAGTACTATTTTAACTCCGTCGTTTTTAACCCACGGAATTTGACTGGCATCTTTTTCCGCATAAACCGGAATATTTTTACCATCAATTACAATACTATTAGTTGTAGCAGTTACTTCATGATTAAATTGACCATGCGCAGTATCATATTTTAATAAGTGTGCTAACATAGCTGGTGAAGTTAAGTCGTTGATTGCGACAATTTCGATGTCGTCACTGGCCACTTCATAAATTCGCCGTAAAGCAAGCCGACCGATGCGACCAAAACCATTAATACCAATTTTTGTAGTCATAATAAGTTCCCCCTTTAGATTACAAAATTAGTATATTAAAACAAATTCACTCTGCATAATCCGAGATTGTAATAGGGTTATCACTTTTAATGATATGGAGTATTATGAATTTTAACGATTTATATATTTACCAAACAATTTATGAAACTAGATCACTGAATAAAGCGGCATTGAAATTGGGCTACACTCAATCCAATATTACGGCCAGGCTCAAAACAATGGAGCGAGAACTGAAAGCACCACTTTTTGTGCGTTCTAATTTAGGGGTCAGACCAACTAAAAATGGGCAAAAAATGTATCATTTTGCGACTAAGGCACTACAAAACTATCAAGACTTCAAAGACGATTTAACCAGTAACAAACCCAAAGTTTTAATCTCCGAATTGCTTTTTGGCTATATTATTACCCAAAAGAAACAGTTTGCACTTGATCAATATGAAGTCATTATTAAAAGCACTAATGAAATTCAAGAATTATTGACTAAGCATCCCTATGACATGGTCTGGGCCTTTACTCCGATCACTTTACCCCAATATTCGTTAATCAAGAAAAGCCATTTACAAGCCTGTTTTTTAAAAGGCAAAAAGCAGGAAAATAAAAGAGTACCGGTTGCCATAAACGCAGACATAAATTGTCCGTTTCGTAACTTGACTCTCAAATTAACGCAGAATAAAAACAGCGTCACTGAAATTGATTCGTTGGAAATGATTTTAGAGCTGGTCAAAAAAGGCCAGGCAACTGCATTATTGCCTAAATACTTAATGGATGATGATTTAGTTGCAGCTGATTCGCAAAGTTGGAATATCCCCTATTATTTTTATCGCTATCAATTATAGACAAGTAAAAAGACGCCATATTCGTTGGTTAAAATTTTGGCAAAATTAAAAGTAGCAAACTGAAAACAGTTTGCTACTCCAAATTGCCCAATCTTTTAGTATTAAGAGGAACTAACTTTGCTTCTTAAACAACAGGTGTACGCCGCCGTCTGCTAATTTTTTGGCACTTACAAAGGCAAATAAATCATCAATATATTTACCTAAAGTGTTAAAAGCAGATTTTTGTTGGGAATCTCCGTTTACATGTGGTGCAACTACTAAAGAAATTTCATCAACTAAGTGTTCCTTTAAAAAGACACCGTCAATAATTGAGCCACCGCAAACAGCAAGCGTTGTGATATTAAAATGCTGTTTTAACTTAACCAGAACTTCTGTTAAGTTAAATTCCTGCTCACCACTAATAATATAAGGAATTTGTAAGGTACGTAAGTAAGCTAAATAATTTTTACTTGCCTGCTTAGTAACTATTTCAATTGCATGCATCTTATAACCATTATATTCGAAATAGTTTTGTGTCCAGTTGCATTTGCCCTTGCGATCAAAAGAAACCGACCAGGTTTGTGACTTAATATCCGGCAGCCAATCTTCGTATTCAATTTTATCTGCAGGATATTTGCTTAAATCAATCTGTGCGTTAGCTGGCGTGGCATACATTTGAATAGTTTCACGACCATTAGCATCAGCATTGCTTAATTCAAATAATTCATCTGAATAATATTGACTAGAAATACTACTACCGTATTTGCCATCAATTGAAACATACATGTGGACAATAACTTTACCACGTTTCATGGGTATACCAGTCTTTCTATCACTTTTCATTTTATTATAAACAGTTTGGTTTTATCGCTTTTTAACATTAACCAAGCTTGTTCATCCGACGATTAGATTAATGGTAATACTTCAAGTGAACTTTAAGTCAACATGAATTTTTTCTACCTATAAAAAACGACAAACTATTAATAGCTTGTCGTTCCTCAAATGTTTAAAAAAGTTCCTTTAAATACGTTTCATAAACTGGACACAGATTAAACGCATACTTTCTGTAAGTCCGCGTTGCTAACGGGTCTGTAGAGTCAAATTCACCACTTAAAGTTTGATATTTTGCTTGTGCCCAATTTAGCAATTGCTGTTGCAATTGGTCTAATAAATTAGGCTTAACAGCACACATCCATCCTAAAGTCAATTTTTGAGGGGTATCCTCAAAAGAAAAGCAATAAGCCTTAATTTGTCCAGCAGCAATTAGCGCTAAGGGGGCGTGTTCAAGTTGATCAGTGAAAATGGTTTTGCTCCACTCACTAAGAGGTATCTTTGCAACCGGATTTGCTAAATGATTTTTTTGATAATCTGAGAAGCTCACTTGTGCCAGCCTATTCATTATTACAGAATCTTTTTTTATTTCGTGTAGAGTGACCATCTGCAAATCAGTATCTATCAGAATATTTTTCAGTGCCCTTTTCAAAGGTATCTGGGGTTCTACAGTAGTTCTGATTAATTTAAAACCATTTTTTTGACCAATAGCATTAAAGAGCAACTGCGGTGCATAATCATAAGTAATTAATGCGTTTTGGTGATTTTTTTGGGCTTTTGCCGTTAAATCCGTCAGTATTTGCTCATAAACCTGCATTTGTTCACCGCTGGTTAATCTAGGTGCAAGATAGCCCGCAAAATTTAAGGAATAAGGGTGAAAAGCATTTTGCCAACAGGTCATTAATCCGACTGGCTTATTTTCCAGATAATAGGCTTGTGTATGTTGAGGAAATTGTTCTACAGCTTCCTTAATTTTTCTATCTGGACTTACATTGGCTAATAGTGAGCCATACATAATTAATAATCTCCTTTATGGGCTATTTTTTCGCCCGTAAAATTTTGGTCTTGGCATCATTGTAGCCGTCAATGTAGCGTTCTATTTCAATTGCTTTATTCTGGGTAACACGATTAACTAAGTTAACACCTTTTTTAGGAAAAACCTTGAAAGAATGACTCTCTGCATAGTCCTTTTTGGCTTGTTCATAACCCATTTGATAATCACTGAGAGAACTCTTTTCCACAGCAGTTTTTGCTGCATGATAGGTATAATCATTGGTATCATGCCATTTTTTATAGGCTTTTTCAGCATCTTTATAGTTTCCGGCTTCATAATTTTCTTTGACATAATCATGTAATTGTTTTAAATTAACCATTTTATTTTTCCCAAGTTAAATATAATTAACTTCCACATCACCCATGCTGAAATGCCCAGTTAGCATTAATGTAGGACCGTCACCGGTAGATTCGTCATTAATATCTAATTCTCCCAGAGCTAAGTTCAAGTTATCACTGTTGACTTTCCATGAAGTTGGAACGTAAATTTCAATCTCACCCATAGTGCCACTAATGTCAACGGTCACTACATCGCCTGCAGCTTTAGCTTGATCAAGGTAGACTTCTACTTCACCCAAAGAAGAATTAATTGTTATACTGCGTAAATTTTGTGAATGAACGTAGCGCGAAACTGATGACAAGCGCTGATTGATTACTATATCTTCTCCATCAACTTTTCCAGTACCGCTACTGAATACGTTATTATCAATTCTTGAACGATTATTGCTAAAGTTCTTCCATTTGCCGTCTTTTTTTTGGTTAAAATAGACTATCCTGGGAAACCAGCTTCTCTTAAAAATCAGCGTTAAACCTAAATAAATTAATAACGCCGCCACTAAGACCGTCCATGGTACAATTTTGGTAATATGCAAGGGTTCAGCGTAAACAATTAATAAAAAGGCAATGGAAAAAGTTGTACCAAACAAGCTTTTATTAGCCACGCTTTCGATCAGTGCTGCTCCGAATATGATAGTCCAAATAATCATGCTTACTTTTAAATGAAATGAAAGCAGATGCAGCTGATTAAGGACTAAGAATACGGCAGCTGCTACTAGAGCAATGCCCCAAAATATTTCTCTAAGTTTAAATTTTTTCATTATGATGACCTTCTCTCGTTTAACCTATCATTCAAATTGTGATAGTAGTGACGTGAAACATAGACAGTTTTATAAGAATCGCGAAAATTAATCTTACAGTTAGAAATCGAACGTGTTAACGCATAAATTTGATTTAAATTTAAAATTGTTGACTTAGATACCCGCATGAACTGATTATTTAACAAATTTTCTAGTTCATAGAGTTTGTAGTCTACGGTAAAGGCATCCTTGGCAGTATGTGCAATCACCTGTTTATCTTCTGTTTCAAAAAATAAAATCTCATTCATGCTCAAGTAATAGGACACATTATCTTTTTTGCCTTCTATTTGGTCAGGATGTTCACTGATACCTTGCAACTGTCGGTATATCTGTTCAACTTCTGGCGTCACAGATTTAGCATGAATTGTTACACTGGTATCGTCATCTTCCATATCCGGATTCAGTTCTATTTTTATTTTCACGCTTCTCACCTGCCCTTCATCACTTGATGATTTAATTAAACGCTTATTTTAATGTAAAATCTAGCACTTTTAACTAAGTGGCAATTATAAGAAACCAAGTGGCATATTTTTTTGATTCAGAAGAAGCCAAAAAATTCAAGAGTACTTAAAAAGCCGTAATTCGCTTTAATACGAAATACGGCTAAAATATTGTTTTTAAATGAATATTGAACAAAATATTAAGAAGTAAATTTGTACCTAGTTGACCCAGCTTTTTAGCTTAACAATTGTACCGTCATAATCAACTTTACTAAAATCAGAAACATTAAGAAAAATTGTTTTACCTAATTTAAAAGTTGAATATCCTCTTTTTTTATTAAAACTTTCAAATTCCTGTTTTGTTTTTTGGATATCCATTTTTGTCCTGTCGGTTAAAGTATCACCTTTATGATAATGGTTCATTATGAATCCTAAAGGACGATCAGGATCCAAATCACGTTTTCTCTGTCTTTCATATAAAATATCTGAATCACAAGTCAACGTAATTGTAATTATTTGAAAATGATACTTGTTAGCTAATTTTTCTAAGGTATCATGCTGGCGATAGGAAAAAGGGTAATCAGAAATAATTGATTGACCTTTTTTCATAAAGTTTGCGACATTTTGGTAAAACATATTGTACGCTTGATTATCTAACTCTGTTTTTTCAGACGGATTATCAAAGCCTTTACTTTCATAAAGCTGCTCTTTAAACAGATCTATAGAAACCTCATTAAAATAATCGGGAATGGCCTTGCATATCAGTTTTGCCAAATAAGATTTACCGGTACCAGGACAACCAGCTAAAAGTAACATCGTTTTTTTCAACGAGATCACCCTTTATTCATGAATAATTCAATTTTATGTTTAATAATATTATGAACGCTTTCGTTACATGGAATAATGTTATTTCTCAGAGATTCATTAACTTCGGTTTTGTCAAACATCTCTTTTGCTTTCTTAGTCCATGAAACTAATAGTTCAGTTCCGACGTTAAACTTGCGAATACCATTTTCGGTCAGTCTATGGTAATCTTCCTCGTTAACTCCTGTTCCACCATGGATAACCATTGGCTTATCCAGTTTACTATGCAAATCTTCAATAAGTGGAAAGTTCAACTCGGTTTTAGATTGAAATTGCCCGTGATGTGTACCAACGCCCACAGCTAAAGCATCAACGTCACATTCTTGCAAGAATTTGACAGCATCTTCAGGACGAGTATAGTTTCCTTCTTTAACGGTAAAACCCTCTTCAGTTCCACCGATAGTTCCAATTTCACCCTCAACTGAGACACCGCGTTTATGGGCATATTCTACAACTCTCTTGGTCTTGGCAATGTTTTCCTTAAATGAAAGTAATGACCCGTCAAACATGACCGAACTGTATCCGGCTGCAATTGCTCTTTCAATGTCTTTAATATCACGGGCATGATCTAAGTGGAGCACAACATCCACCGCTTCGTGTTCTGCCATGCTTTTGCAAACAGCTACAAAGTTTCTCATCCCCTCCGTATCAGCCGTACCAACAGAAGTTTGAATAATAATAGGAGCCCCTTCTTGGTGTGCAGCTTCAATCATAGCCGGAACCATTTCTAAGTTATGAGCATTAAACGCACCGACTGTGAAATCCATTTCTTCTGCTTCTTTTAGTACTTCTTTTAACGTTTTATAAGCCATTTTTTCTCCTTTAATTGTGAATTTCAATTATATAATCTGGAAATTTATTTAGAACGCATTATTTTCTTAGATAATGCCGTTAATTCGTCACCCTTGTTGAGCCATTTTTGTATTTCATCATTATCTTTAGCATAAGCAGCTTTTTGCCGTTTGATATCATAAAGCTTAAGCAAACCGTCAAAAGCCGGACCAAAATCCTCGTTGAGTTTCAAGCTTTTTTCATAAGCATCAATAGCATCATCAACATTACCCAGCTTTTGATAGTTCTGCCCTAACTGGGTTAAAACAGTAGCTTTTTGTTTATTGCTTGCTACTGACTCTGAGTCGTTGTCATTAAGTTGTTCAGTTAAGTCTTTGATTTGACTCTTGATCTGTTGCTTTTCATCGTCTGTTAACTGGCTGCTTGTTTCATTAGTTTCTTTATCTGCAGCTGAATTACTTTCCGTTGCATTTGATTTAAAAATTTTCGACCAAAACGACATTATTAAACACCTCCAAAGTAATTAGCCAAAGGCATGAAAGGCTGGTGCAATAACCCACAGATATAATAAAGCAGCGGTAATGGTATCAACATCTGTAGCTGTGGCGTTGACAAAGCCAACTGATGATAATGCGCCAACTAAAAGTGCTGGAAGCAAGGTAATAAACAAACCGTGTGCAATACCACCAATGATGGCACCACGTTTGCCGCCAATTGCGTTACCAAAGATTCCTGCAGTACCGCCCGCAAAGAAATTGGTAGTCATACCTGGCAAGATAACTGCTAGTCCTACTAATGGGGATAAGAACATGCCAATCACTGTCCCAATAGTTGTCGTTATGAAACCAATAATGACTGCATTTGGTGAATATGGGAATAAAACTGGACAGTCAAGAGCAGGTACTGAGTTAGGAACTACCTTCATAGCAATACCACGAAAGGCAGGAACAATTTCACCTAACATCAAACGAACCCCTGAAAGCATTACATAAACACCAACTGTAAATTGAATAGCTTGTAAAAAGGCATAAATAATGTAGTTTACGCCTCCTGCAGCTCCTCCAGCAGCTTTAATAGACCAGTAAGGACCAGCAAAAGCAGCAGTAATAATGTATAAAGGAACCATTACTACCATAATAGAAAGGGAATTATCCTGTAAAAATGACATGCTCTTAGGAAGCTTAACGTGTTCCCAAGAATCTGTTCTTTCTTTAATGTTAGTCACATGTTGATCAACTTTGCGGTCTCTGACTAGCCAGGCCACACCTGCCTCAACTAGATATCCAATTGTACAAAAGTGACCCAGGGCAATTGCATTGCTGCCAGTAATTTTACGTACAATTGGTTGCGCTAATGCCGGCATTGCAATAGCAAAAATACCACCTATAATACTACCCATTAAAATTAACGGAAAACCTTTTAAGCCGGCAAAGTGACCACCAATAACAGTCATAGTTGCCATCCATAATAAAGCTTGTCCGGTTAAAAAGACATACTTCCATTTAGTAAATCTGGCTATGATAATGTTCACAATGAAAATACCTAAAAGAGTTAAGGCAATACTATTACCCAAACCCAACTTGTTCATTGCCTGACCATTAATGGCTTCAATACTAGGTACAATACCTTTAGTGTGAAAACCATGCTGAAAAATTACTGCAAAATAAGCCAAACTTTGTTGAATAATTGTCGAACCAGCGGACAAAACTTCAAACCCAAGCAAAGTTTTAAGCGTACCACTGATGACCGCTCCTATTTTTTTACCCTGTAATATTAATCCCAGCATCGCAATTAATGAAATTAAAATTGCTGCCTGAGTAAGGATATTGTTAATTATCCATTGAATAACGACCATTTCTCTCACTCCTTTTTATAAACTTAACTATCTGCAATTTGTTTCACAACTGGTAAAACTTTTTCTTTAATTTCGTCTTTATCAACGATGTTGTCTAAATAGACAAATTTGGTTTTGGGATCAATTTGCATATTGGCAAATTGAGATTCAAAATTGCTTGCTGAAACAATAACATCGGCATTGAGTGAAGGTGCATCTGAAATCGAATCATGATCTGAATTAACTTCGATACCGGCTTCACTGAAAACATCATCTGCTTCCATCTGACAAGCTAAGCTTGAGCCCAAGCCATTGCCGCAAATAAAGAACACTGTAGGTACTTTTGCCATATTTTTACACTCCTAACTCTATTATTTTTCTACGCCAAACAAGGTCTTTTTAAAACTTTCCTTATCGCCCGTATTAAAAAGTTCTTCAATCTTATTTGGCTTATTTATTAAATCCACAATTGCTTTTAAAACATTTAAATGTGAATAGCTGTCAATTGCAGACAAAACAAAAATGATTTTTACTGGATCATTTGCCTTGTTGCCGAATTCTATTGGTTCAGCCAGTGATGCTACACTGACATCCAATTTTGCAACCCCGTCCTCCGGTCTTGCATGGGCCAAAGCAATTCCAGGACCTATGACAATATAAGGTCCGAATTTTTTAACTGATTCTTCCATTGCGACAACATAATCATCATTAATTGATTTATTTTTTATTAGCGGTTGGCTGGTTTTTTCAATTGCTTCACACCAATTATTAGCCGTTATGTGTATTTGGATTTTGTCATCAGTTAACAAATCTTGAAGCATTGGCCTCACCTCCCTCTCTTTTATTTCAATATGATGTTCAGAAAAAATTTCAATTAATTTGTCCACTAAGCGGGCTGAAACATTTTTTCTGGTTTCTGATTCAATTAGCGAAATGGTGTCTTTAAGCAAATTTTTCTTAACTGAAGGACTTTGCTTTAAAGACAGCATATGTTTTTTAATATCTGCTTTGGCAATAAATTTCTTTAACTCCTGATAGTCTTGCTTTCTGGGAACAGGAGGCATTTTAAAACTGGGGACCATTCCTGTTGATTCATTAATTGTCTTAACGACAAAATCTATGTTTAGCTTTCTTAAAGAATTTATATCTTGTAATCCTAAAACTGCCACAACTTCGACATTCATGTTTCTAGAAATATTGGCAGCTAATAGCTGACCGGTAGCTTCGCCATAATTACAAAGAACCGCAATTCTGTAAAAGTTGTTTTCTTTGACGCTTTCTTCGTAATAAGTACTAAAGTAAACCGTTATGAAAGCTTTCTCTCCTGCTGAAACGTTTTTACTGTATCTGCTTTTAAAAAAAGCTGAGATATCTTGATAAATAGTTGCATAGCTATTCTTAAGAACTTCAGTTAACGGATTAAATACTTCAATATGATTTTCCTGCCTTTGCAAAAATGCTGAAATATGTGAATTAAGCTGTTCATAAAGTTGTTCAGAATCACGGTAATTAATTTTTTCTATATCACTCATATAATCTATTAACCGTAAAGTCAGAAGTTCCGATTCAGCCCATTTGTCAATTCTTACCTCTTTTTCACCCAAAAATGTTTTAAGAATAAAAGTCATATAGCTTTTTTCATTTTCCGGTACTGTCAGTTCCAAATTGTCCAGTAAATTGTTTACAGATTTCATAATTCTAGTATTAGCAATTTCTAGAGTAGAAACCTGACTGTCATCAAGATATTGTTTTTCCTGCAAACGTCTAATCCAAATGGCCATTAAAACAGAAATTTGTGCTTCTCTAGCAGAAACTCCTTCATAACGACCACCAAGTATCAGCTCTTTAGCAACTTTATTAGTTTGCTTAAGTACCTGAGGATTTAAATAATCAATTACTATTTGGTAACTATCACTTCCTTCAAAGCTGCCTTTTTCCGTTAATTGGGAAATATCAATATTTTCAACAATCAATTGTTGAATCATTGTTCTGATATTTCTTTCAGCACCTTCAATTTTTGCTCCTTGCTGCGTATCTAAGGTCAGAGAATATTTGGCAAGAAATTCTCTAACCTGGCGCATATCCTTGTCCATCGTGCTTTTACTTATATTCAGCCGCTTTTGTTCTTCATAAATTTTTACCTGGTGAGGAGCTTTTAGAAAGCTGATAATGATATGAAGCTGTCTTTCTCTAGGATCAAGAAACGTATCCGAACTAATTTTTAAAGAGTGAGATAAGGAATGCCTGGCATCCAAATCAAGACAAAAATAAAGTTGCCCCCGCTTATTAGAAATTCCAGTAATTGAAAGGTCACTTAAAGTTCTGTTAATATCATCCACATCATTTCTGATAGTTCTGGAAGAAACATTCAAGGCTTGACTCAATTCATCGATTGATAAATTTTCTTTATCAAGCAACTCATTTATTATCAGTAATTGCCGGTCTTTCATATTCCTCACCTCAATTCAAATAATACGTTACCGCTTACATATAAAAAAGAGTTTATTGTTTCCACTTTTTTTGGAAAAATAAGACACATAGTCTACCTGCTTTCAACAAAATTTTGCAAAAAACTACACTAAAAAAGAAGACACCTCGCGTTAACAAATACAGTGTCTTCTCTAAATATTTATTTTTGTGCCAAATCTACAATTCTTTTATTATTTTTAGACTTGCACTTGCCCCTAATCTGGTAGCTCCACTAGCAATCATTTGGTAGGCTTCAGCTTTAGTATGAATACCGCCTGCTGCTTTGATGCCCATTTTAGTTCCGACGGTTGCGGCCATAATCTTAACATCTTCTGCTCTGGCTCCATATTTTGCAAAGCCAGTTGACGTTTTCACGAAATCAGCACCAGATTTTTCTGCTATCAAGCATGCTTTTTTAATTTGTTGCGAATTAAGAAAACAATTTTCAAGAATTACTTTTACCTTTTTTCCCTTTGAATGTACCGCTTCGACAACCGCTTTTTCATCTTTAAGCACCACATCATAGTCTTCTGAAAGAAATGCTCCAATATTTTGGACCATATCACACTCATCGGCACCATTTGCGACTGCTTGTGTTGCTTCAAAAACTTTAGTTTCAGTAGTAGTTGCTCCTAGGGGAAAACCAATCACCGTTACAGTATTAATTTTTGTTCCTTGTAATTTTTCACTCACATATTTTACCCAAAAAGGATTTACACAGACAGACGCAAATTGATATTTTTTAGCCTCTGAAATCACCTTATCAATTTGCTCTTGAGTCGCATTTGGCTCCAATAAAGTATGATCAATATATTTATTAATTTTTTCCATTACTTTTTCTCCCTTTCTGTAAATAAAGTAGTTATAAATATAGATTAATGGTTAAGAAATTTTTTAAAAGCACTTTCTTTTTCAAAATTTTCAGGTAAATTCATAAACAATGTTTCAGTTTAATGATTACCAGGTTAACTTGCCCTAACTTCATAATACAAAAAGCAGGTCATAAGTTTTAACCAAATTTATGACCTGTTTTAAATGCTTATTAAATTCTTGATAAATATCTATTTAATTTTGCTTAATGCATCCCTGACAGCATCTTTTAATCCTCTAGTAGTATTAGAGGCGCCCGAATCCGCATCTACGTCAACCTTATTTTCATCGACCATTTTTTGAGGTAATTCGTTAATTGCCTTCTGGCCATAATCATCAGATTCAGCTTGTTTCAGCACCTCAACTTTTTTATTTATCAGTAATTTAAATTCCATGACAAAAAGCAGCTCACTATTAAGTGAACTGCTTTACTAATTATTTATTCTAAACCAACTTTTTTAAAGATTTCATCAACATGACGCAAATGGTAATGATAATCAAATGCATCACTTACATCATCTTCTGAAAGATAGTTCATGATTGGACTGCTTTCAACTAATTTCCTAAAGGAAATTCCTTCGTTCCAAGATCTTGTGGTTAACTTCTGAACCATATCATAAGCATCTTCACGAGAAAGACCTGCTTCATCAATTAATTTTAAAAGCAAGCGCTGTGAATAAATCAGACCATAAGTTTTATCCATGTTCTTAAGCATGGTTTCTGGAAAAACATCAAGGTTAGTCAAAATGCGGTTAAAACGATCAAGCATATAATCAATACCAATTGTAGTATCAGGTAAAATTACACGTTCAGCACTGGAATGGGAAATATCGCGTTCATGCCAAAGTGATACATCCTCATAAGCAGTTATAATATGACCCCGTAAAACCCGTGCCATTCCGCAAAGATTTTCTGAGCCAATAGGATTACGTTTGTGAGGCATTGCTGAAGAACCTTTTTGCCCTGCACGGAAATGCTCTTCTACTTCGTGAATTTCAGAACGTTGCAAACTTCTAATTTCGGTTGCCCAATTTTCAATACTTGTGGCTATTAACGCCAAAGTAGCAATATATTCAGCATGCAAATCACGCGGCAGTACTTGACTGGTAATTGGCTGCTGAGTTAAGCCTAGCTGTTTTAAGACACTGGTTTCAACAGCTGGCGGTACGTTAGCAAAAGTCCCAACGGCTCCGGAAATTTTTCCTGATTCTGCTCCTTTTGCTGCATGTTCAAAGCGTTCAATATCACGATTAATTTCCGCATACCAGCGAGCTAGTTTTAAGCCAAAAGTAGTGGGTTCAGCTTGCACACCATGCGTGCGCCCCATTTCCACCGTATTTTTATATTTACGTGCTTTTTCAGCAATCGTCTTTTTTAGTTCGTGCAGATCTTGACGAATAATCTCATCTGCCTGTTTTAAGATATATCCCTGTGCCGTATCAACAACATCCGTCGAAGTCAGACCAAAGTGTACCCACTTTTTCTCAGGTCCAAGGCTTTCAGAAACTGTGCGTGTAAAAGCAACCACGTCATGATGAGTTACCTGCTCCAATTCTGACACCCGCTCTGGCGTGAAGCTGGCATTTTGAGCAATTTTAGCAGCATCTTCTTTTGGGACTTCGCCTAATTCACTCCAGGCATTGGTAGCAGCAATTTCTACTTTTAGCCATGCTTCATATTTATTTTCATCAGACCATATTTTACCCATTTCAGGGCGAGTATAACGTTCCAGCATAAATTACATTTCCCACGGATTTTGTAAAACAATCGTTTGTTCACGATCAGGGCCTACCGAAACAGTAACTAAAGGTATGCCTACAAGTTCTGAAACACGGTTTAAAAACTTCTGTGCGTTTTCTGGCAAATCAGACCAAGTCTTAGCACCTGTGATATCTTCTTTCCAAGCAGGTAATTCTTCGTAAACAGGTTGGCAGCGGTCTAATTCTTTTAGACTTGCAGGATAGTAATCAATTTTTTGACCATCAAGTTCATAAGCAGTTGCAATTTTAATAGTGTCAAAACCGCTAAAAATATCAAGCAAGTTAAGACTTAAACCATTGATACCAGAAACGCGTTTGGCGTGACGTAAAGCAACTGAATCAAACCAGCCCACGCGCCGAGGACGACCGGTAACTGTGCCATATTCATGAGCAGTTTCGCGAATACGGTCACCAGTTTCATCTAGTAATTCAGTAGGAAAAGGACCAGCACCAACACGGGTGGTATAAGCTTTGCAGACACCGATAACACTTTTTACCCGGTTGGCACCAACACCGATACCGCTGGCAATTCCACCTGAAATTGTGTTTGACGAAGTAACAAATGGATATGTTCCCTCATCTATATCAAGCATAGTTCCCTGCGCACCTTCAAACAGTACTTTTTCATTATTATCCAGAGCATCATTAACTAACACTGAAGTGTCTGTGACATATTTTTTCATTTTCTGACCGTATTCAAAGTATTTGTCAAAAATATCTTCAAATTTCAGTGCCGGCTTGCCGTAAATTTTGGTAAATACTTCGTTTTTTTGCTCTAAATTAGCGCGTAATTTTGCTTCAAAAGTGTCTTTTTCAAGGAGATCACAAACACGAATACCAATTCTGGACGCTTTATCCATGTAAGCAGGTCCAATACCGTTTTTAGTAGTACCGATTTTTTGATCACCTTTTGCTTCTTCTTGGTATTCATCTTGCTTGATATGATATGGCATGATGATGTGAGCTCGATTAGAGATCTTCAATTTACTTGTATCGATTCCCTTTTCAGCCAGATTCTCTAATTCGCTAAATAAAACCTCAGGATTAATAACTACGCCATTACCAATTACGGCCCCTTCTTTTGACGCAAAAATACCTGACGGAATTAAACGCATTTTAAAATCTTGACCATTTATTTCAATAGTATGGCCAGCATTATTACCACCATTTGAACGAACAGTATAAGCAGCTTCATTACTCAAAAAATCAGTAATTTTGCCCTTTCCTTCGTCGCCCCATTGGCTACCAACAACTGCAACTGCTGTCATATTTATTCACCTCATTAAATTTCTACAAATATCACGTAAATAGTCTAGCAATTTACCATTCTTTAGTCAAATTTAAATGCGAATTATTATGGTGATTATATTTTTAATAGTTCGATTTTTATATTGACAAAAAAAGCATTTTTGATTATAGTTACTTCGTTTGTAAAGATATTTATTTAGGAGCCGATTTACTTATGAGCAATTATTTCAGTATGGAAGCATTTGATTATGATGATATCCAGCTCGTTCCGAATAAAGGGATCATTAAGAGCCGTCATGATGCAGATACCAGTGTTAAGTTCGGAAACCGAACATTTAAAATACCAGTCGTACCTGCCAACATGGAAAGCGTCATTAACGATGACTTGGCGGTTTGGCTGGCCCAAAACGGCTACTACTATGTCATGCACCGCTTTCAACCTGAAAAGCGTTTCGCTTTTATCAAGATGATGCATGAAAAAGGCCTATTTGCTTCTATATCTGTTGGTATTAAAAAAGGCGAATATGATTTTATCGATCAGCTAGTTGCTAAAAACATTAAGCCTGAATATATCACGATTGATGTAGCTCATGGGCATTCTGTCTATGTTATTGATATGATTAAATACATCAAAGAAAAATTGCCAGATACTTTTTTAACAGCAGGCAATATTGCGACCCCGGAAGCAGTTCGTGAATTAGAAGGTGCAGGAGCAGACGCCACAAAAGTTGGTGTTGGTCCTGGTCGCGCATGTATTACCAAGCTTAAAACCGGTTTTGGCACCGGTGGCTGGCAACTCGCCGCTTTAAGAATGTGCAGCAAAGTAGCAAGCAAACCGCTGATTGCTGATGGCGGCATCCGTTATAACGGCGATATAGCGAAGTCAATTCGTTTTGGCGCTACAATGGTTATGATTGGCTCAATGCTTGCAGGGCATGAAGAGTCACCTGGTAATGTAATCAAAATTAACGGTAAAACATATAAGCAATATTGGGGGTCAGCTTCGGAAGTCCAAAAAGGAGCTTATCGAAACGTTGAGGGTAAACAGATGCTCGTTCCCTATCGTGGTCATATTGCCGATACCTTAAGAGAGATGCAGGAAGATCTGCAGTCCTCAATTTCATATGCTGGGGGCAGAGATCTTAGTTCAATTAAATTAGTTGATTATGTGATCGTTAAAAATACAATTATGAATGGCGACAAATAAGCAGTTCAAGTTTTTATCCCCAAATCATTGACAAATATGGTAATAATTTGCATTTTCCGTTAAAATAATGTTATCCCAGTTCTGTTAGGTAGTCAGCGCTGGGATTTTTTGTGTTCAAAATATAAAAGGTTTTGTATCTTTATCAAAGGCTGTTTTGACTTGCCTAAATCTGAAAGCAGAGCTTATATATTTTCAATTATGTGGCTAGTATTTCTTTATTTATGTTTTTTTATCCGCTTTAAAGTGTTACACGAAGTACAGAAAGCGTATAGTTTGTTTGTAGTAAAGTTGAATTTTGTATAGAGGTAATAAAAAATGTAATTTAAAAAAGTGATTATGTTGGTAGCCACCTTGATAGGTGTCGGCACGATTGGCAATTTTATTAATACGCCAAGTAATGTGCAAGCTAAGCAAACCCAGGCTGTTTTTCCTAAAAGCTGGTGTGGGACATGGTACTCATACAATTCCAAGACAAAGAAAATCGATAAGATGACTTTCACTAAAACAAAACAAATTTATTACGAAAATGGTCACCAGTATCCTAAATTGTTAAAAGCTAAACCTAAGGTTATGCCTAAACCAAGTAAAAAAACAAGATCTTGGGTTTATTTATCAAATAAAATGACTCAAAAAGGCTATACTTGGACTGGAGTTGGAATTTGGGGTTACCCTGACGAAGGTACACTTGATTGGTATAATGTTGCTAAATTAGATGGTAATAAAGTTTTAGGTTATGCAGAATATCAGAATGTTTATTGGTATGTAGATAGTCACTGGTATCAGACAGCTAAACTTGCAAAAAAGTTAAAAGATCACAAATATCCAAATTACGACTTTATTATTGGTGGCGATGACTTATAAATTTATCCAGATATTTTTATTTTGTTTTTAAAGGTAATAAATAATGAAGAAAAAATCAGTTGTTAAATTTATTGCTACTTTTTTTGTGCTATTGACTGGCCTTATTCTATTTTCACCTAAAAGCGTTAGTGCGTCTGCTATAACAATTAAAGCAGCTTTTGATAAAAAATATTATAACGTTAATTCTACTAAAAAAGCTTATGGTAATTGGGTAGGAAATGTTACTTTTTTCACTCGTCATCTAAAAGTTAACACGGGGAAGCCAACGTTCTTTACTCCAAGCATATATGTTGTTAATAAAAAGGCGACGGGACTTTCTGCTAAAGAAGATGGTATTTACATAAATAACATCGACCACAAAAAGTTTGTACATGGTCGTGTTTATTTAATGCGATTTCGCTCTAATCTTTCTCACCTTAAGCCAGGGAAAAAATATCGTTTTAAAAATGACATGCACTTCAATAACCCACATTATGCTAAATATCGGTGGTTTACTCAGAAGGCTTCACGCAAAGGCAATCTTTCCCATAGTACCCACCTTCCTCAAGTAGACCTGTATGTCAACTGTGGCGCCAAGAAATCCTTTTTGAAAAAGGTAATGCATAATAATAAAAAGATCGTTAATTCGAAAATAAAATTATATTAATTTAATAATTTTTTGGCAAATAGGTTTTATTATTTTATGAAGGGAGAACCAATGAAGAAAAAAAGTTTTATTGCAATAATTGCCAGTATTTTAATATTACTAGGTACTAGTTCATTTAGTAACCCACAACCCGTATTTGCTGCTAAACATCAAATATTTGTGTCTAGTAAAACATATGTCTACGATCACAAGGGTAAAAAAACCAGAAAAGTATATAAAAAGAGCAAGAGTCTCTATTATACTTCTATTAAAAAGATTAAAGGCTATAAATATTATCGCATCGGTAAAAATAAATATATTCACTATTACGATGGTTTACCGCTCAATATAGTCAAAACACCAAAAAATCGGCCTGCTAAAAACGGAGCAAGTTTGATGGATTTTATGGCAAATGATACTTCGCTAACTACTGCACAAAGACAGGAAGCACAAAAAGCAGCCACTTTACTCAGAACAGGCAAAATTGATAGTCAAGCGCAAAAAGGCGCACCATCATGGTTCAATACTTATGTCAAGTTAGGTGGCAAAGATGATGCTACCAGCAACGTTAACATTAAAGCTTCTCTTCAGAGTCTTGCTAATGCAAACAAGGAAAGAACTAAAGCTGGAGTTGGTGAGCTAAAGATTTCTCCAACTTCTACAGCAATTTCAATGATTGATGCAGATTATCAAAAACAGGGTTCCTTAAATCATCCGGGCTTTTACGGCTATCATTTCAACCTGGAAAATCTTTCTGCCGGTGCTGAGCCAATTAGCAACTGGATGACTGAAAAAGTAGCCTGGGAATGGAACGTAAAGAAAAGCCCTAGCCTAGCGCCCTATGAGTTCACTCCTAATTGGGAAGACCCTGTGTATAATCAGGCCGTTTTAGGAACAAACGGTTATAGAATGGCAGGACACTATACCAATTTATTAAATAAGGGACATCGCGTAATTGGCATAGCTCACATGACTCAAACTCCTTATGGTGCTGCTGATGCTTTTAACGCAACTAGTGAAGGTGAAGATGGCGCAATTACTTTGGCTCAATATAAGGCTATAGTAAAAGAATGGTTAAAGAAATAAACATCTTCACTTCTTAAGTATGAAAAAATCTGTTAGTTTATATTGTGGAATCTCACAATATCTGACTAGCAGATTTTTTGGTCATTATTTAATTAATTTTCTCATTCTCTACCTAATTTCTTCAAAAAGTGGAATCTTTTTCTGACTTTTGACTTCAAATAGACCCTTATCTGAAATTTTAATGGTTGGTGAAACCAGTAAAGACAAAGTAGAAAATGACATAATCTCGTTAGGATTTTTATACCCTAGTTCCTGCAATGTTTTGCGCACCTTGCCTATTTCTGTACCTAAAACAGACATCGGTTGGTCACTGGCAACGCCGCCAATAGCTAATTTTGCATTGGCAACTATTTTATCACCCTTTGCTGCGATATAGCCGCCCTGCTGTTCAACCAGTTGATTCTGAATCTTGAGCATTGCGGTAGTATTCGTACCCATGATCATTATGTTGTGGTGATCATGAGCCCAAGTCGCTCCTACCGCACCGTCTTTTATAATACCACGGTCAACGAAACCAAGACTATAATGTCCGCTACCGCTATAACGGTCTTGCACCATAATCAGTGCTAAACCGGCTTTCTGCCATTGAACTATGTGATCTTTTACCTCGAGTTTTTCTTGAATATGGTTAGTAAAAGTACCCACAGGATTAAGTTGAATAATATTTGCCAATACTTCTCCGTTTGCGACCAAATCTGTTTTAACCACAAAGTCATCAGGTAATAATTTAGGCGCATTAACCGAGTGATGCAACTCTGGCAAAAATTGGTAACCTGTCTGCTCTTTGATATCTGCTGCATTAATCCCATTTTTATAAACAGCCGTGATTGACAAATCTTGCAGATCATCTAGGATAACAAAATCAGCTACTCGGCCAGGAGCAATTGCACCTCTATCCCATAATCCCATATGGCGAGCCGGTGTATAGGTAGCTATGTAAATTGCTTCTTCTGGTGTCATCCCCATTTTGATTGCTTTTTTCACCAAATAGTTCAAATGACCATGAAGCAGAGTGTCAGGCATAGAATCATCTGTCACCAGGGCAACATGTTCAAAGTAGTTATTCTTAATAATCGTGTCAATTACTTCCTGCAGCATTGATTTTAGTTGCACCTCAACAAACATGCCATTAGGAACTTTCTCATTAACTAAGGCAGCTGTCTGTTCCGTATGATCAGTAGTAACTCCAGCGTAGATAACTTTAGCCAGATCTTCACCAGCATATGCCGGCACATGACCTTCAAGAGGCATTGTGGGTTTTTCCTCACGACAAACTTTGATAATGTCTTTGATCAAGGTTTTATGCGGAGAAGTCATATCCTTAAAGTTCATCACTTCGCCTAAACAAATAAAGCGCGGATCTTTAAGCAGTTCTTGTACTTCTTTCACGCCAATTTTGCCACCTGTCGTTTCCATATCTGGATTCGTTGATGGAACTGAAGATGGAATGCCAAAGAAAATATCAATCGGTGACGGCTCTGCAATGAAATTTTTTAGTCCCTTAATACCAGCAACATTTGTTACTTCATGATCGTCAGCAATAATCGTTGTTGTACCGTATTTTAAAATTGTTTGTCCCATAATCGCAGGAGTAGTCATGGATGAATCAATATGCATGTGGGCATCAACAAATCCTGGGATTAGATACTTACCCTTGAGATTAATTGTCTTTTTAGCCCTAATTCCTGGTAAATCCTGGTTAACCCAATAGAATTTGCCATTTTTGACTGTAACTTGAGTATCAACAAATTTACGTAAAAAAACATTAAAAACATGGCCATTTTTTATTAAAAGATCAACTTGTGTCATTTTTCTCCCCCATAAACAACGAAAGAGTTGAAATATTCCAACCCTTCATTTTTAAATTACTATTTACCGATTCATAATTTTATTCCATTGATTAACCCATGAAGATAAATGGCTATTAACATAGAAGAAATTCATGCTCTTTGCGCGTTTAGCCACATCCCCATAAGTCTTATTAGCGGCTTCAGCCGGTGTTAACTTAACTTGCGTGTTAACTGGGGCGTTATTAAGTGATTTTGCACTGGCACATCTCTTTTGAATAGCTTCACTTAGTCTAAAATTAATATACTTATAAGCAGCATCTGTATTCTTGCTATTCTTTAAAATGGCAACAACGTTGCTGTTAGAATATGTGCCTGATGCTGGAACAATGTATTTAAGGCCTGGATTAGTAGCCTGCAACATGCTGATAGCATAGTCGCCAACAACGGCCACACTGATTTCACCTGTTTTGAACATATTGGTTAAATCTGAACTTTGGTCGTATGTCTTAACCACATTAGGCTTCAATTCTTTCATAGCCTTAAAAGCTGCTTTACCACCGTCGCTTGGGACATCGACTTTAGCATGGCGACCCGCAATATACAGCATTGCAGGACCAAAAGTTGTTACTATATCAGGAATTGCAATCTTGCCCTTTAACTTTTTAGACCACAGTTGATCCCATTCAGTAATATGAACTTTTTTAGGATTATAAATTATACCTACGCTGTTAACAGTATAAGGAACGGTGCCTGTGTCTTTAGCCAGCTTTTGTTCACTACTGGATAAATATTTAAAATCTTTGATTTTAGAAAAATCTACTTTTTTATACAACTTCTTTTTCGTACCCGCATAAGCATTCTTTTGTGCCACTTCAATCACGTCAACTGAAGAGTTAGGATTATGCTCAATTTGGGTTAAGCTCGTAGTTGTATCTGCAGCAAATTGTGCGGAAACTTTAACGTTATTTTTCTTGGCAAAAGGATTGAGTACATCTGATCTCATTTGCTTGGTCAAGATGCCGAACGTAGAAACAACCAACTTGCCACCGTTTGCTTTAGAAGAACAAGCTGAAGTAGCAATAGCTGCTCCCGCAACAATTAAACTTGCTGCCATTAAACATACTTTTTTAATTTTCATAATAGACCTTTCCGAAAATCATACTTGCCTTATTAATGAAGGCAAGTTCTTTTTTTGATAATTATTGGTTCATAATTTTATTCCATTGGCTGATCCATGAAGGCATCTGCTTGTTCACGTAATAAAAGTCAATAGTTTTTGCTCTTTGTGCAATTGCACCATATGTTTTATTGGCAGCTTCAGCAGCAGTCAATTTTACTTGTGAATTAACCGGTGCATTATTAAGAGATTTTGCACTGGCAACTTTCTTTTGGTTAGCTTCACTTATACGAAAGTCAATATACTTATATGCCGCTTGAGTATTCTTACTGTTTTTCAAAATTGCAATATTATCGTAGTTAGCATATGTTCCTGAGGCTGGCACCAGATACTTCAAACTAGGATTAGTGGCCTGCAGCATGCTGATTGAAAAATCACCTACAACCGCTGCGGTAATTTCTCCAGTTTTAAACATATTGCTTAAATCTGAACTTTGAGAATATGTTTTAACAACGTTCGGCTTTAACTGCTTTAACGCTTTGAAGGCAGCCTTGCCATCATCCTTGGTTACGCTGACTTTAGCATGATCCCCTGCCACATAAAGCATTGCGGGACCAAAAGTTGTTACAATATCAGGAATTGCAATCTTGCCCTTTAAGTTCTTAGACCACAGGTCATCCCAACTTTTAATGTGGACCTTTTTCGGATTATAAATGATGCCAAAACTATTAACAGTATACGGAACAGTATTAGTGTCTTTTGCCAGCTTTTGCTGGTCAGCGGATAAATACTTGAAGTTCTTGAGTTTGGAGAAATCCAATTTTTTAAAGAGTTTCTTTTTGGCTCCTGTAATTGCATTGTTTTGTGCCAATTCAATGACATCTACAGGTGAATTAGAATTGTGCTCAATCTGCGTTAGGCGAGTAGAACTGTCCCCAAACTGTGTAGACACCTTAACATTGTTTTTCTTAGCATATGGATCAAGCACGTCGGAGCGCATCTGCTTAGTTGCCAAGCCAAAAGTAGAAACCGTCAGTTTACCGCTGCCAGCATTAGACGAGCAAGCGGAAGTTGCCAAAGTTGTACCGGCAATGATAAAACTAGCTGCTAACAAACAAGCTTTTTTAAATTTCATAACAAAACCTTTCTAAAGAATGATTATTCTGATAACGGATGAAGATGTTTAGCAGGAAGAGTTAGCGTTACTTCTTCTCCTGAGCTGCGCATCTTTTGCCGTGCTTCCTCAACTTGAAAGTCCCCAATAGCTGAATGAATGGCATACTTAAAACTTTGTCCTAAATATTCACGACTCATGATTGTACCGGCAAATGTATTTTCAGAAGCATTCGCTAAATTCAAGTGGATGTTTTCCGGACGAATAGTTAGCACTTTTGCATTTTGATTTGGTTCAACCGTATTCAAAACTGCTTCGCCTACTTTGATATGATGCTCATCTTGACGATTAGCAGCAGTGACAGTAATAAAATTGTCATAGCCAATAAAACGGGCAACATATTCTGTCCGAGGATGATGAAAAATATTTTGTGGCGTATCAAACTGATCAATGCGTCCCTGTTTCATAATTAAAACCTTGTCGGAAATTGCGAAACATTCTTGCTGATCATGTGTTACAAACAGCACTGTCATTTTAAGTTTTTGCTGCAAGTCGCGAATTTCTTCACGCATTTTCAGCCGCAATTTAGCATCAAGATTGCTCAAAGGCTCATCCATTAATAACAATTCTGGATTGGTAACCAGAGCCCTTGCTAATGAAACTCTTTGTTGCTGTCCTCCAGAAAGCTGCGCTGGAAATTGTTTAGATAGTTGACTTAAGCCGGTAGTTGCTAGCATTTCAGTCACTCTTTTCTTGATGGCACTTTTGTCAAGCTTGCGCATTTTCAGTCCAAAAGCAACGTTATCAAAAACATTCATATGGGGAAAAAGTGCATAACTTTGAAAAACCATTCCGAAATTTCTCTTGTAAACAGGTACTTTAGTAATATCCTTACCGTTAACTAAAACTTGTCCTGCAGTTTCTGGAATTAAACCGGCAATAATTCTAAGTGTGGTCGTTTTGCCACAGCCGGAAGGACCAAGAATTGAAACCAGCTCTCCGTTATTGACAGCAAAAGATATATCTTTTAAAACTTTAGTTTTGCCATCGTATGATTTTGCTAAATTTTGAACTTCTAAATTTGCCACTGCACTACTCCTCTACTCTGTAATATTTTTAATACCGATCGCTTTTTCAACCAAGAACATCATGAGTGCTGTAAAGATCATTAAAAGCACAGAAATTGCTGATACAGTAGGGTCATAATTATTTTGCAAATAATTCAAAATTGCCGGCGGCAACATTGTAAGAGAAGGTCCGTTCATGAATAAAGAAACCGGAATGTTGTTGAAGGAATTGATAAAGCACATCATAAACGCAGCAATGATACTGGCCTTGATATTAGGCAAAACAATCAGAAAAAATCCTTTTTTACGAGAACAGCCACAAATCCACCCTGCTTCTTCGATATGACTGTCCATTAGCAGCATGCTGGCTGTAATTAAGCGAATGACATACGGTAAACAAAGCAGAAAATGTCCGACAATCAAGCCGATAAATACCGGAATTCTCATAGTAATGACTGCAGCTTGATAGAGTGCAAACCCAATAACAATTTCAGGAATTAAAGTTGGACTGAGGAAAAACGACTGAAACCAAGCGGCATGATGAATGTTGTAACGCGTCAAAGCGTAGACTGCAGGGATGCCAATTACTAAAGCCGATATGCTTGCAATCAAAGCAACAATTAGACTTGATTCAAAACCTGAAATAAAATCAGGCTGTTGGAAAATATTGCTATACCAAGAAAGGGTAAAGCCGGTAATTGGTAATGAAATTGAACTTTGCGTATTAAAGGATGTAATTACGACTAAAATCAATGGCAACATGATTAAAGCCAAAATAATAATCGAAATCACTGTCAGAGTTTTATTTTTACGATCAAGCATTAATTGGCCTCCGATCTAAATGATGGCTAAGTCTTCTCATGAGCCACATTGAAAGAGCAGAAATAACAATTAAAATTAGTGAGATAACGCTGGCATTTTGCCAATTGCCTAATGTCATTGCTTGCTGATAAATCAAAGTCGCCATTACCAGATGGCGGTTGCCACCAAGAATTTCTGGGGTAGTATAGGCTGTCATTGTTCCGGCAAACACTAAAATGCAGCCAGTTAAAATGCCAGTAGTTAATTGAGGAATGATCACCTTAAATAATGTTCGCCAAGGACTGGAACCAAGAACGGCTGCAGCTTCTTCAATCTCCACATTTAATTCAGCCACGCTGCCAATTAATGAATTAATCATAATTGGTAAAAACAAGTAAACCGAACCAATAATAATAGAGGTATTAGTATAAAGAATATTTAGCGGTGACTTAATTAGATGCAGCGCCAGCAAAGTTTTATTGACGATTCCATCATGGCCCAAAATAATAATCCAGGCAAAGTTTCTTACAACTGCATTGGTTAACATGGGAAAAAGGATTAGCAGATTCAGTATTTGTCTGACTACTGTTTTTTGTCTTCCTATCCAGATAGAGATGGGCACCCCAAGGATCAAAACAACAATCACCGTCACAATCGCTATAAGAAAACTACGTCCAATGACTGCCCAATTGAAAGAACTTTTTAAAAATTGTGCGTAAAGTGAAAAGAAGCCACTTTTACTTTGGAATGTTGGTATTGCAATTTGAATTAGAGGGAAAAAAGTGAATACCAATACTCCCAAGAATGCAGGAATTAACAACCATACTGCTGTTTTGCGATTCATATATTACCTCCGCTTTGTATATTAGGTTATCGAATTTTTAATCTGCTGTCAACATAAAATACGAATAAAATTTATACTAGTTCAGTAAATAGTTTGTATTTTTTAGCTTATGAAAGTGCTTAATATTTACATACGCGTATAATTATAATTAATACGAACATTAAGCAAAAAACTCTTTTAAACTGAATAATTCAGTTTAAAAGAGTTAATTTTTATATTTTAAAGTAAATTATTATTAATGTCTTAATTACCTGTTAACAGTAATATTAAAATATTGCCGCAATTCAGAGTCACCATTTTTAATTTCTAATAAGCCTTTACTAAGATCGAGAACTATAATTTGTAAACTAAAAACCTTATGCTTATTTAGCATCACCGGCTGTTTAAATTTAAAAACAAAATAATGTTTATTAACTTGGTGAGGACCCAAAAGTGTGAGATACATATTATATGGATAAGCATGATATCCTTCACTTGAAATTAGTGCCTCAATATATCTAATAAAATTAGGTTGATATTTTGGCAAAATATTTAATTGAGTGATTAGATGGGCAGCTATTATTTCTTGGATTCTTCCATTCAAACTTTCTATTGTAATTATTACTGGCTGTTTAAAATAATTGGCTACTGAACCAATTTTTCGCTTGGTCGATAATATTTTTTGCCATAAAGCCATTCTCAGACGATCATCAGAAAAGAAAGAAAAGGTTATCTTAGGAATAGGAATATTTTTAAGCCTGGATTTAATCTTTGAAGAAACTAATAAATAATCAAAATTAGCATAATCAATATTTTTTAATTCATACGAATAAACAAAAGTATAATTAGCATTATATTTAGCTAAATTAAGTTTGCCAATTAAATGACTACTTGCTAACTTACCATAGTCATTTACAACTAAAAATTTAGTGGGAAAATAACTATTTTGTTTCTGGTGAATTTTACTGTATAGACCCAAAATAATTTCATTGAAGAGGCTGTCATTTAACTCCATTTGATCATAATCAGAACAACAATTATATAAAGCCACAGTTAAGGAGTTAGTGGCAAAAAGTTTATGAGCCACATTTTCTGTGCTTAGCTCTCCATTGTAGAAAACAAAATTATATTTTTTCTTGAGATATCTAATAAAGAAGCCTCGATAAATGTAAGAAGCAATATCAGATTTTTTATCAATATATAAAGAAAACTGTTCTGTAAGAGATTCAGAGATTTGTTTAGTTTGAAGATATACTTGCTGCGAAAAAGTTTTTAGTATTTTAAGATCAGGTATTTGATCAATTTCCGCATTAATTAATAAAAAAAGTGCTAAATATAGCTCTTCTTTTATATTATTTTTAATTAGCTCTTTTGCAATTAAGAATGCTTTTGACCGCATCAATTCAACTTTAATACTTTGATTCATTTTTAGGTTAATATCTGGACGTAATTTATAAATAAGCAGGTATTTTGTTACTTGTTTAAAGCCATCATCTGTCAACGGAAAATCATATTTATGAACTAATTGACGTATACTTTGGCTCTTTTTCAATAAATTATCTTTAGTGACTCCATATTCAGAAAAAGCATATTCGGGCAATAACGAATCTTCTTGATCAAAATTATAAACGTCAAATAAATCGACTAAACATGAGCGAATTGCACCAAATTTTCCTATTATTTTCATACCGTAGTATGGAACAGACTTTATTTTTAAGTTATAAATTCTAAAGAAATTCTTCACATCACGCATGTCCTTATTAATAGTTGCAATACTAAAATTTAGCCTGCTTGCAAGTTGATCAATTTTTGTGAAGTTTGGGCTTGCACAAAGGAATCTGCAGATTTTAGCAATTCGTAATTTATTATGAAATAAGTGGTTAAATTTAAGATTTAAATATTCCGAACAATTTTGCTTTAATAATTTTAGCCATTCACTTTCTGCTAAAGAATAGTCAAGTAAATAGCCTTTAGCCCTTTGACTGACAATTCTGATGTCATGTCCTGCATTAAGCAAAGTTTTATTAATTTGCGCAAATTCAGTATTCAATGTTCGTGCGGAAATTCCGCTTTTCTTTTTTAATTCGGAAATAGTAAGTAAATCATTGTTTAAAAAAAGATTTAGCAAATCAATTTCGCGAAAAGTTAAGTTTAACATTGTTTTACAAACTCACCTTTTTAGACAATTTTAATACTTACTTTAACTGAAAACTTATGCTTTTTCTAATAATAACTGACGCAACTTCAGATATTCCGTCTCAGTCAGTCTTAACTCGGCAGTTGCATAGTTATAAATAGAGCCATATTCACGCATTATTTTTGTAATTGAAGCAATGATAAATTCTTCTTTAGTATCAAAAAGAGAATACATATAATCTGCAATTTTCTTATCGCCAGTTTGTTCTAAAAACTTTTGATAATAACGGGCATTCTTTTTGGCTCGTGCTTTTTTAGTTAACATATAATCATATACTAGTAAATCTTGTGGCACACCCAGAATTCCTTCTAAAACCATAAAAGCAAAACCCGTTCTGTCTTTGCCACCTCGACAATGTTGCAAGCTAGGTAAATATTTGCTTTGCGCTGTGACTTTTATAGTATTGCTAAAAGCCACAATACTTGAATGACTATTAACAAAAGATTCCTGTTGTCTGATCATTTGATCATTACCAGTTTCACCTTTAACTAAGGCTTCTTTTGCCTTTTCTTTCATGTCTTTTCCCGTATCCAAATTTTGGGCTTTACCTGCTATAGCCGCTGTTTGTGCATTAGGGTCAAAATTGAAAGTGTGAATCTTTGGATCAATAACAGGATTAGGCGTTTCTTTAACTTCATCAGAGCTACGAAAATCAATTATTGAATGTAATCCCAAGTTCTTAACAAAGGTGTAACCTGAAGGCTGTAAATTATGCAAATAGTCAGATCGATAAACTTGGCCCCATTTAATTCTCATGCCATCGGTAGTTCTATATCCACCGATATCACGCAGATTGTACATCCCTGGTATGGGCAAGATGCGGTAACCAAATAATAATGGCTCATAGTTTTTAAAATTTAAAATGAAATAAATTGGTCTAACGGTCGAATAAGCAAATTGAAAACATACCTTACATTTATTACTTGTTAACAGATATTTCCTTTGTCTAGTATATCTATCGTTATCTAGAGTCCAATAAAGTTCATAGTTATCTAGATTTTGTTCACTAGTTTTAATATCTATTTCTGTCTGACCATTATCCAAAACGTATGCTTCTGCGTAATCAATTTCCATTGTTCTTTCCCTGTACTTGCTGAATATATTCTTTGATCGGAATAGGAGCATCATAAGCAGCCATTTGGAAATTTATTTCCAATCCCGAATCGACCAATTTGTCTAAAGCATCTTTTTCTTCAGGAGTAAAACACAAATCATTGTTATAACGAATTGTACGCTCTTTACGTTCTCTCATGCCACCGAAGTTAACTGACTTTATGTCAACTCCCCCCTCAATTAAGTGTAATAAATCAAGAGTACTGGTTAGTATTAAAAAAGTGGTTTTTTTAATCGGATTTTTCTGATAAACACGAACAAATTTATCAACTCCAAAAACATGCACAATATAACCAGGTGCAGCCATTTTTAACACTTGTTCCTGCACTGGATTACTAGCTGCCCTATCACTAATACATATAATTTGTTCAGCTCCAACATGACGCAGCCAAGAACTGGCTACCTGTCCGTGAATTAATCTATCATCAATACGAGTCCATTTGATTGCCATTTTGCTTTTCTCCTTCTTTTGCTTTTTCAGTAATATTCACTAATGCTTGCGGATATGCTCTTTCAATAATCTTCTTAGCTTCTGCTAAATTTTCAGGATTGCTTAAGCATAGTTCCAGTAAAACTGGCATATTTAATCCTGAATAAACTAAAACATTTTCATTTGTCAAAGTTAAATACGTAGACACATTAGCTGGGGTGCCACCGAAAATATCAACCAAGATAAGAGTTTCCGCATTTTTTTCATTAAGCGCTTTTAATTTAGTTTGAATCTCATCAAGACTTTCTTCATAAGTTTTACCTTTAGTAACAGATAAAACCGCAATATTTTTTTGGGGCAATCCGATAATCATTTCAGCCGACTTTAATGCTTCTTGAGCAAACAAGCCGTGACTGGCCAAGATAATATTTATAGCCATCATTAACCTCCTTACAAATTATTTGATAATTCCCATTACTGCTAAAACTGTTCCCAAAATCAAAATAGCAAATATTAACCAAGTTAAATACTTACGTGGTAAATAAGAATGTAATTTATATAGACCTAGGGTAAAGAGCAAAGGTAAAAGTTTAGGCATGACACCATCTAATAGTTTTTGGATTACAATTTTTGTCCCTTTAGTATAAATAACCGTACCAACATTTATTTTGACGTATTGGGCAATAAGTGCGCCAATGACCATCACGCCGATCGCTGTTGAAATATTAATTATCCTTTGCATAACTTTCTTTTGGTTACCACTTTTAATAAACTCGGTACCCTTTTCATAGCCAAAAATAATTCCATAATATTTAACAGCAATGTTAATTCCGTTATAGATTAAAAACATTAAAATTGGGCCTAAGACATTTCCTTGCAATGCATATGCAGCACCAATACTACCTGCTATAGCCTGAATAGTTATTTTAAAGACACTGTCACCAATACCAGCTAACGGGCCCATCATCCCTGCCTTGATAGCGACGACCGCTTCTTTTTCATCTTCACTAGTTGTTTCTTCAACAGCCGCAGTAATTCCAAGTATCATACCTGTTGCCGTAATTTGTGATAAAAAGTAGGTCAAATGTCGCTTCATGGCCTCTATCCTAAGCTCTTTATTATCACCATAAAGGCGACGAATAATCGGCACCATCGCA
This sequence comes from Lactobacillus huangpiensis, assembly GCF_019972815.1. Lineage (GTDB taxonomy): Bacteria > Bacillota > Bacilli > Lactobacillales > Lactobacillaceae > Lactobacillus > Lactobacillus huangpiensis. Next base: position 201,303 of record NZ_BPPA01000001.1, on the reverse strand, counting down.
TTGAGAAAGCCAATAGCTTGAGTCAAGACCAACGTTGAAGTAACGTTTAGTCCCCAAATTTGCAACCGCCAAAATACTTTATTCAAATCTTTACGGGTAATTTTTTTCCTGTTTTTAGTTTCAACTTCATTAGTCATAAATCGTACCCCGCATCTTCATCAACTTGCTGATTATTAACACTATTACCTTCTGAACCCATTTCATTTTGTTTATCGATGATTTCCATAATGTAGGAATAAATCACAGCGAAAATCAAAGAAATTAACGTAACTGGTAAAATACCCAAATTTAAATAAGCTGATAAAACAAAGCCAAAGATTAAGAATGGCCATAACGTTCCTTTCATCATCATTGTCATTAAAATAGATAGACCAACGGCAGGCAGTAGAGATGACGCTGTTCCTAAACCATTTAAAATATTGCTTGGGACAATCGCCATTATTTTATCAATTATGCCTTTTTGAAAATAAACAAAAAGAAATGTTGGCACTGCACGAATTGAAAACTGAATGATAAAAGCTACAATATTTATTTGCATTATTCCGCTTAAATCACCATTATCAGCCAATTTTTGAGCCCACGGTTCAAAAAACTGCTTTAATACTCGAGTAACTACTATTAATTGTTGAATCAAAACAGCTACAGTAGTTGCTGCTGCAACTCCAGCTGCAATTCCTTTTGATGTAGCTCCCGTTCCAGAAGTAATGGAAACAGTTACCCCGATAATTGTACCGACAATCATATCTGGTGTTTGATAACCAGCCATATTGCCTAATCCCATCCACATTAATTCCAATGTTGCAGAAATTACCAATGCAGTTGGCAAGTCTCCCAAAATAAAGCCAACAATTGGACCAACAAGGAGAGGCCTCCGAAACATTTGTGGTCCCTGATCGTCAAATGAACAATATCCTGCCCAAAATGCGATGAGTAAAGCTTTTAAAAGACTCATTAATATGCTCCTTTCATAAAATAACTTCTAATTTATATATATTTGATTAATACATTGCCAGTATAAAATAGCGCTTTCATAATATCCATGGATTTTTTACTGTTTAAAATTGCAAAAAAATAGTAGGAAAATTTGGCTAACATTTATTTCAATAACTAATTTTAAGTAAATAAAAACCAAGCTTTTGTCTTTTACAAGCTTGGTTTATCTTATTAATTAACTTAAAACTTCCTATCTACTTGGTACATCTACTAAATTATCTCTGACTAAACACTCTGCAATTTCCACGGTATTGCTGGCAGCGCCCCTTAATAAGTTATCAGCAACTACCCACATATTAAACGCACCAGGATTTTCTTGGTCTGGACGAATACGGCCAACAAAAGTCTCTTTTTTGCCTGCTGCTAAAAGTGGTTGCGGATAAATTTGGTTTTGCGGATCGTCTTGTAAAACTAACCCGGGAGTCCGCTCAATTTCCTGCTTTATTTCAGCAGCAGTCGCTGACTGATCTTTTAAGGTGAAATAAACCGTTTCACCATGACCAATCTCAACTGGCACACGGACACAAGTAGCAGTAACTTTTATTTGCTTTGAATCCTGATCATTAAACAAAATTTTTTTAGTTTCATGAATCATTTTCCATTCTTCGTGCGTATAGCCATCATCTTCAAAAACATCAATCTGAGGCAATAGGTTAAACGCCATGGGGTAATGCTTTTTAGCAGACGCAGTTGGCAAAATTTTGGCTTCAGTTTGTTGATTATTCAGCCTATCTTGTGCTTGTCGCAACAATTCATCCCAGGCCGCTTTGCCAGCGCCAGAAACAGCTTGGTAAGTTGAAACAATAATTTGCTTAATACCCCATTTAACGTGAAGCGGATAAAGCGCGGCTACCATCTGAATGGTCGAGCAATTAGGATTGGCAATAATGCCATGATGATTAGCTAATTGGTCATCGTTAACTCCAGGCACAATTAGTGGAACATCATCATTCATACGGAAAGCACTAGTATTATCTACACATACTGCCCCCCTTTTTACAGCTTCAGGCAACAACTTTTTTGAAACAGCACCGCCAGCAGATGATAAAACCAAGTCAACGCCAGTGAATGACTCAGGTTGTGCCTCTTCAACTGTAATTTCTTGCCCTTTGAACTGTAACTTCTTGCCTGCTGAACGCTTGGAAGCCAGCAATTTAACTTGCTTGACTGGAATTGCTGCTTTTTCCAGCTCACTAATTAAACGTTGACCTACTGCACCTGTAGCGCCCAAAATTGCAACTACATACTCTCTCATCAATTTTCACCCTTTTCTGTTAAAAACTTTTGAATTCGACTCATAGCCGTATGTAGATTTTCGTCACTGGCAGCATAAGAAAAGCGAATATAGCCTTCTCCGCCAGGACCAAAAGCACTACCCGGAGTGCCACCAACTTTGGCTTTATGAGCCAAATCCAGTGCGAAGGCTTCATCATCCTTACCATAACTTGCCGGTATTTTGGCAAAAACGTAAAATGCACCCTCACTGGCATGAGTTTCTAAACCCATATTATTTAATTCACCAACAATATAGTCACGCCGCTTTTGATAAATTGGTCGTGCTTCTACCGGATCCTGATCACCATTTTCCAAGGCCTCAGCAGCTGCTGCTTGTGCCGGATTTGATGGCGCTGTAACCAAGAATGCATGCATTTTTGCAATTAAGCTAATTAGATCGGCTGGTCCAGTTACATAACCCAAACGGTAACCGGTCATCGCATGAGACTTGGATAAGCCATTAATTAGTAGGGTACGATCGGGTAAATAATGCGCAATCGATACGTGATTAAAGTTATAAGTCAGCTCACTGTATATTTCATCAGAAATCACATAAAGGTGATGCTCTTTAATGATTGGTGCTATTTGCTCTAAAACTGAACTGGGACATTCCCTGCCAGTTGGATTAGTAGGATAATTCAGTAAAATTGCTTTAGCATGAGGGTGCTCATCCAGTGTCTTTTCCAAATCTTCGGGAGTTAACACAAAATTTGTGTCTGCTGTATTAATAGCAACCAACTCAGCTTTAGTGTATTGAATTAATGGAAAATAAAGGGCATAAGAAGGAGTAGGTACAATAATTTCATCCCCTGGTTGAAACAAAGCCAGCATTGTTGCGGCTATAGCTTCAGTTGCACCCACTGTAACTACAATTTCGCTGTCAGGATCATAAGTTAAGCCCTGCTTGCGCTGTAAAAAGTTGCTAATAGCCTGACGCAATCTGGGTGTTCCTTTTTGAGCAGAATAATGTGAATCATTATCTAAAATGCTCTGAGCAGCTGCTTTTTTAACATGTTCAGGTGTATTTAAATCAGGTTCTCCTAAAGTCAATTTTATTAAGCCAGGAATATCCTCAACTTTTTGGGCAAAAGCACGTATACCAGAAGGAGGGATTTTTTCTAATGGTGTATGAATAATAGAAGTTAAATCAGTAGCTAATTGTGGCATTTTTGTTCTCCTTATAAATTATAAAATCTGGTCTAAACCGACCACTAAATCTGGTAAATCCATTACCCGACTCAAGGCCACTTTCACGCCCTGCATAAATGAAGAACGAGAAAATGAATCTTGTCTGATAGTTAAAGCTTCTCCGGGACCGCCAAAAAGCACTTGTTCGTGAGCTACATAGCCTGGTAAGCGAACGGAATGTACAGGAACACCATCATAATCAGCACCGCGAGCTGCAGAATCATTCGCAGATTGAGAGCAATTTCCTGGGTTACGACTAGCTGCTATTAATTTTGCAGTCGCTATTGCTGTTGCACTAGGTGCATCCCTTTTATCAGCATGATGCATTTCAATTACTTCTGCATCAGGAAAATAACGGGCAGCTTCTTGTGCAAACTTCATTAATAAGACAGCTGACAAACCAAAATTTGGAGCAATAATGCCACCAATTTTTTCTTTTTGTGCAATTGCTTGCAGCTTTTTTGTTTGATCTGGGGTTAAACCACTTGTTCCAACAATGGGGTGCATATGGTGTTCCAAAGCAAATTTAGTATTTTCATAAACGGCTTGTGGAGTGGTAAAATCAATCCAAATATCAGCATCAATATCGACAGCAGTCAAATTGTCAAAGCATTTAACTGAAGCTCCAAATTCTGAACTTTTAGATGCCGTTGGAGCTAAAACAGCTACTAATTGACAATCAGTTAATTTATTAACTAATTGCACTGTTTGTTTTCCCATAGATCCTGTGGCCCCAGCTACCAAAATTTTTTTCATATTATACTCCTAGTTCTAACGGCAGTTTATGCAATAAAGCTGATTCATCTAAACCTAAATGAACAGCTAATTGCCTTTTTTCTGCTTCATTTAAATCCATAATAGGCAGACGACAGCCACCAGATGGTAAGCCTTGTGCATTTAAGACAGCTTTAACTGGAGATGGTGAAGGATACATGAATAAGGCTTGCATCTTCGGCATTAGTCGTCTTTGTAATTTCCCTGCTGCAGCTACTTTCCCCTGATCTAAATCATCATACATTTCACGCATGGCCGAACCATAAACATGTGAAGCTACCGAAATCACTCCTTTTGCACCTAAAACTTTAGCAGTTAAAGATTGCAAGTCTTCGCCTGTATACACTAAAAAGTCACTTGCTGCGTGTTCGACAATATATTCTAAGTCTTCTAACTCCGCACATTGCTTAACACCAGCAATTTTAGGATTATGTGACAGACTAACCAAAGTTTCTTTGCTAATCTTAATTCCAGTCCGACCTGGAATGTTATAAATAATAATTTGGACGGGAGAATTTTCTGCTACTTTTTCAAAGTGGGCTATAATTCCTCTTTGATTAGGCTTGTTATAATATGGCGCTACTACCAAAGCCATATCAATGCCAGGAATTTGCCCTACTTCTTGAGTAAATGCAACTGTCTGTTCAGTATTATTACTGCCCGTGCCCGCAATTACGGGGACTCGCCCCGCAATTATTTGAGCAAACTTAGTATATAGTTCTATTTTTTCATCATGGGTCATTGTTGCTGTTTCCCCAGTGGTGCCACCAATCACAAAACCATTGCTGCCGGTATTAATTAAATGTTCTGTCAATTCTTTCAGTCCGGGATAATCAACTTTTCCTTCTTTATTAAAGGGCGTAATTATCGCGGTCAATAAATCTGCTTTATCAAAATTAGTCATGTTTTTTCTCCTTTTGAGCTACATATGACTCAGTAAAAAACCTACCATTGCTTTAATTCCTGTTACTATTGCTTCTTCGTGTGGGTTAAAGGTTGCAGAATGGAGTTGAGAATTATCGTTCACCCCCAGCCAGAACATGGTACCGGGAATTTGTGCCAGTAAGTAGCCAAAATCTTCCCCTGTCATAGCCGGTTGCATCTCTTGGTAATCAATTTGAGGATTTTTCTTCATATAATTAATGAATTCTGCTGTAATTTGGGGGTCATTTTCAACTGGCCAATAGCCTCCCTGATTAAGCTGCAAATCAACCTTAGCATTAAAACTTTGCGCTATTCCTTGAGTCACATCCCGCAGGCGCTGATCAATTCTTTCAATCATTTTTTGGGTTAGTCCGCGAATAGTCCCTTCTAGATGAGCATGACCTGCAATAGCATTTCTAACTGTTCCGGCCCTGACCTTTCCTATTGTAATAACTCCGCTTGCAATGGGATCAATACTACGTGAGACAATTGTCTGAATTTGTTCTATTAAAGAAGAAGCAGCTACTACCATATCATTGGCTTGTTGTGGATATGCGGCATGCCCATCTTTACCATATAAATCAATATTGATTTCAGTTGTTCCCGCAAATAACGTTCCTAAACGGCAGCCAATTGTGCCAGTAGGTAAGTCAGGAGTAACGTGCAAGGCAAAAAACTCGTCTGGACGCCATTTGCCAGTAAAGATTCCAGCCTCATAGGCTTTTTTACCGCCACTTTCACTTTCTTCAGCTGGTTGAAAAAAGAAAAGCAAATTATCCTGTGGCTGATGTTCACAAAAATAATCCAAAATTCCCAGTGCCACTGTCATGTGAATATCGTGACCACAGGCATGCATTTGACCTTGAGTTTTGGAGGCAAACGGCAGAGACGTTTTTTCTTCAATAGGTAATCCATCAATATCTGCTCGATAACCGATTGTTTTTTGCGGTTTACTTCCCTGAACCCTGACCAATATTGCTGTGGGCACCTCAGGGCATGTGCGAACTTCAATATATTTTTGAGTAAAATTGCCAATAATCTGTAATAAATATTTTTGTGTTTGGTGTTCATGCAAGGCCAATTCAGGGATTTGGTGTAAATCTCGGCGAATTTTAACGAGTTGCTCAGAAGTTAACATTAATTAATTCACAGCTTTCTTAATCCCTGTTCAATTCCTGTCTTAGAGGCAGTTTTTTGATCACGCATTTTAACAACTTTTGCCGGCACTCCGGCTACGACACTATTTGCTGGGACATCTTTAGTTACTACAGCACCTGCTGCTACCACTGCATGGTCGCCAACTTGGACTCCTTCTAAAACCACGGCATTAGCACCAATCAAAACGTTTTTGCCAATTTTCACAGGTTGTGCTGAAGCCGGTTCGACAACTCCGGCAATTACGGCACCCGCTCCAACATGGCTGTTAGCACCAATGATTGCTCTACCGCCCAAAACAGCATTCATATCAATCATGGCATTTTCACCAATTTCCGCACCAATATTAATGACTGCACCCATCATGATTACAGCATTTTTACCTATCTCAACGTTTTCACGGATAAGCGCACCAGGTTCAATTCTGGCTGAGACGTTTTTTAGATCTAATAACGGAATAGCAGAATTACGACTGACATTTTCCACTTGATAATATGTTATCTTTTCTGCGTTTTTTTCTAAAAAGGGTTTCAATACTTGCCAATCTCCAAAAACGACACCAGTGTGAGTTTCATTAAAAATTTTGCAATCTTCAGGCCAGTCCAGTTTAGCCATCTCACCTTTGACATATACTTTAACTGGTGTTTTTTTGATTGAATTAGCAATGAAATCAATGATTTCAGCAGCCGACATTTTTTTCATATTTATTAATTATCCTTTCGTTTGATAAAAGCGATCATGGCTGATTAGATCCGCATAAGTTTCACGTGTAACTACTACTTGTGCTTGACCATTTTCTGTAAATACAACGGCTGGACGTGGAACACGGTTATAATTTGAAGCCATACTATAGCCATAGGCCCCAGTAGCCAGAACTGCAATTACATCACCTGGTTTACTTTGAGGCAATGACAGTTCGTTAATAAGAATATCGCCTGATTCACAATAGCGCCCTGCCAGTCTGACAGTTTCTTCAGGCTCTGCATGAGGATTTTCTGCTAATAATGCCTCATATTGTGCTTGATAAAGTGCCGGTCTGATATTATCTCCCATACCACCATCTACTGTAACGTAAGGCAATAGTCCCGGTACTTCTTTGCGTGCACCAACTGTATATAAGCTATAACCAGCCTCCCCTACAATTGAACGACCCGGTTCTATCCAAATAGCCGGCATTTTTAAGTGACTTTCTTGTATGCATTTTTTGACTGTCTGCACTATTTGACTGATAAAAGCTTGCGCAGTCAAAACTTTGTCCTGTTTGGTATATCTAATGCCAAACCCGCCACCTAAATTTAAGACTTGAGGCTGGTAATCATATTTTTGTTTCCAGTTATTGACCAGTTGCATAAGTTTTTCAACTTCCAGCTTAAAACCCGCTGTTTCCAAAATTTGTGAACCGATATGTGCATGCAAGCCAATCAAGTCCATCTGTTTATTAGCTTTTACCTCTAAAAATGCCTGCTCGGCTTGGCCTGATCTAATATCAAAACCAAATTTACTGTCCTCTTGACCAGTTTGATCATACTCGTGAGTATGTGCTGAGACCCCTGGAGTTAGCCTCAGCATTACTTGCACTTGAGCATTTGTTTTTTGCAAAATTTGCGTCAGCAACTTAATTTCATAAAAATTATCTAAAACAATGACACCGACATGGTTTTGCACAGCCATTAATAACTCATCTGCTGTCTTATTATTACCATGAAAACTGATTTTTTCTGCCGGAAATCCTGCTTTTAAGGCTGTATACAATTCGCCGCCAGAAACAACATCAACATGTCCACCAAGTTCATTAATTACCTGATAAATCGCAATTGTAGCAAAAGCCTTACTGGCATAACTAATTGCATAATTTACACTTTCTTCTGCGAATGCCTTTTGGAAAGCCTGAAATTGCTGTTTGATTTTTTGTACATCATAAACAACTAATGGGGTACCAAACTCCTTTGCCAGTTTCAATGCATCCACTCCACCAATTGCCAAGTGACCTTGAATGTTAGTCTGGTAATAATCATTAGCAGCCATTTAAGTCTCTCCCTTTTGTTAAATAAAAAAGGCTCTTTTGTTGTGCCTAACAAAAGAGTCCTTCAAGTTATTATCTGGTATCAATTTTGTCGATAGCGCTCCGCGAATATAAAATTGCGACAGTCCGTAACCTGTTAGATTACGTCCCAGCTAATTAATTACCGCAATAATTAACGCTTCGGCAACCGCCCCTTTGACTGGTTTCTTAGTTTTTGCAGAAACTCCACCAGCTACTTTTGTTGGTTGCAACCTCTTCGATTTATTAAAATATTATTATTAATTAATATGATTGTCAACCATTTTTGCTGGTAAATATTTTTTGATTTTCAAATCCTCAAAATTATTTTTTGCAATTAATTGTTTCAAAGTTGTAGCAAAGGCTATTATATTCGGCATTTATCGACAGCATTTTTATCAAAGTTTTCTTAAGAGAAATAATAGCGTTATTAATTAGCAATTTTCTTTTTCGGTTGAAGATTAAAATTTTAATGTTAAAATCCAATACTAATTACTTAAATTAAATTTGATTGTGAAAGGTATTAACATGAAAGTTGTAAAATTTGGTGGTAGTTCTCTAGCTGACGGAGAACAATTTCAAAAAGTTTTAAAAATTATTAATGCTGATCCGGCTCGTAAAATCGTAGTTACCTCAGCGCCAGGAAAAAGATATAAAAATGACACTAAAGTAACAGATTTATTAATCGAGTATGCGCAAAAAGCAATTGCTAAACAAGATTACAGGGAAGTCGTTAAAACAATTTGGTCCAGGTATCATGACATTGCCGCTTATTTTAAAATACCCGAACAATTATTAAAGCCTTTATTGCAAGAATTACAAAATCTACCCAATATCTCTTATCCAAACAAGGATTTTTTAATGGCAGGCTTTAAAGCGCACGGAGAAAAACTAAATGCTCAGCTTTTGACTTTAATTTTACAAAGTTGTCATATACCAGCTCGTTTCTTAGACCCGAAAGAATCTGGTTTTATTGTGACCAACAATCCTAATGACACTCAGGTTTTACCGGAAACTTACAGCAATTTGCAAAAGTGGGCTCAACCTTCAGACTTATTAATTGTTCCCGGCTTTTATGGTGTTACTCAAGACGGTTTAATTGCTACTTTTTCTCGTGGCGGTTCTGATATTACCGGAGCAATTTGGGCACGCGGACTTGACGCTGACCTTTATGAAAATTTCACTGATGTCGATGCTATTTACGCTGCTGATCCTAGAATAGTTACGCATCCCCACGCTGTTAATGTTATGACATACCGCGAGTTGCGGGAACTGTCATATGCGGGCTTTTCAGTTTTTCACGATGAAGCTATTATTCCTGCAATTGAAGGACAAATACCAATTAATGTCAAAAATACCAATCACCCAGATTTACCGGGAACAATGATCGTACCTGAAAGTAACTTTAAGCCTCAAAGTACAATTACAGGAGTAGCTAGTTCTGGTCATTTTGCAGCATTATATTTACATAAGTACTTGCTAAATAAACAGGTTGGTTTTACTCTTAAATTACTACAAATTTTTTATAAATTTAATATATCTTATGAGCACATGCCTTCAGGAATTGATGATTTAACTGTGATTTTTGACAAACGCCAATTTAATGAGCAAATCCGCCAGCAAATGTGTCTTGAAATTCAACAGGCACTTAATCCTGATCAATTAGAGTGGATTGATGACTATGCCATTATCATGGTTGTAGGAGAAGGAATGAAAAACAAAATTGGGGTAATGAAGAATATCACGCTGCCTTTGGCACAAAAACACATTGCAATTCATATGATTAACCAAGGTGCTTCAAGGATCTCAATTATGCTAGGTACTAAAAAAGCAGACGCAGCAGCTGCCGTTAAAGAAATCTATCACAAGTTTTTTAATTGATTTAAGGAGCAATTTTTATGGTACAACTACAAAAAGTTCACGGTTCACAGAATACATTTTTTCTACTAGATCAAACCCAATTGCAAACTCCTTTAACTAAAAATGAATTAGTTAATTTGGCCCAACAAATAACTAACTCCGCCACAGGATTATTAAACGGTGCTGATGGCTTGTTAGTGGTAAGCAATTCGCAGCACCCACAAGCCATAGGCAAAATGCAGGTCATTAATGCTGACGGTTCTTTTGCTTCCATGTGTGGCAATGGCCTACGAACTGTAGGTCGTTATCTAGCGCAAAAATACCACAAGCAATCTTTCAAAGTCGAAACAATGCAAAGCGATTTGCGTGTCAGTTGTCAGGCAGACTGGGCTCAAAACGTTAAAGCAGTTAGTGTCGAAATCAGCCCAGTTAGTTTTGCAGCTGGAGATCTTCCTTTTACTAACTTAGGTTGCTCTGAACTACTAAACCAAGCAGTACCTGAATTTGCACCCAAGTTAACCTTTTCAGCAGTTGCTGTTCCCAATCCTCATTTGATTAGTTTAGTTTCAGATGAAGTTTTAAAAAGTGACTTGTTAGCAAATTTAGGAACAAAATTAAATCAGAAAAATCCTTATTTTCCAGACGGAGTAAACGTCAGTTTTGCTCAGGTTCTGAGTTCTGACCACCTTTTCGTCCGCACTTTTGAGCGCGGTGTAGGTTTTACCAATGCTTGTGGTACTGGCATGTCTGCAGCAAGCTTAATTTACGCTTTGACTAACAAGTCACAGAATCTGTTTGATAAATTGCTGACTGTTTCAAATCCCGGAGGATTTGTCCAAACAAAGGTACATAGCAACGCCAATAGCTATTGGATTGAATTAATTGGAAATGCGACAGTTACACATTATATTGATGTTGCAGAAAATGACTTGCACCAGAAGCAGCCTGATTTTGATAATTTTAAGATTACAACTACTTCAGAAAATGAAGCATATCAGAATTTTATTGCTGTGAATAACAACTAAAGCAGCTGATATTTTAAAAACCAAACTTGTTTAAGTTTGGTTTTTTATGGCTTATATTTAAATATATAAATTAATAAGTTAATATATTAATATTAAATATAACAAAAAATCATATTTTATTTCCATGTTAATTCTTTCTTTTTTATCCAGTTTTTAAAATGCAATACAGCTTTTGAATTATCATCTTTTCTAATAGCGATACCGTATCTGGGCTTTAAATCTGTCTTAAGTGGCCTAGTATAAATAGTTGAATCATTTGGATCAGTGACGAAATTACACCATAATCCTAATGCTAAACCAGATTGCACCATAGCGTTTTCCGCGGTTATATTATTAGCATAAGTAATATCTATATTTTTATTTAGCTTGCTAATTTTTTTTTGCAAGTTGATAGAAATTGTAGGGAGCCATTGTGTATCAAGAAAAATTATACTTTTAAAATCTAAATCTTTTACATAAATTTCTTTATTAAAAAAATAATTTTCATTTTTAGGAATACTGATTACATAATGGCCATTTGTTAAATTAATATAATGTAAATCTGACATGTGTCTGACAATATCTGGCATAGTAAATATTATATCAAGATCACCATTACTAAGTCTTTGCTTGAGATTCTCATGACTATGTATTTCTAAAAAAATTTTTACTGTAGGATTTTCATTTTTATATTCTTTTATAATTCTAGGCAATTCTGCAATCTCCCATGGTGTGCCACTATAGCCAATGCTTAAATCAGTTTGATCGTTATCGTTAGCATGCTGAGCTTCTTGTTTAGCTTTATAATATATATTGATAAGAGGTTTGATATTAATATAAAAAATTTTACCTGATTTTGTTAAATTGACTGTTCTTCGATTCCTAATAAAAAGCTTAAAGCCTAATTGATTTTCCAATTTAGAAATATTTTGGGAAACAGCCGACTGAGATATATTTAGTTTTAATGCTGTTTGCGTAAAACTCAAATTTTCTGCTAGATTTATAAAAATTGATAATTGTTCTATATTCATTGTAACTTATTAGTTTTCCTTATTAGTCATTGCAAAATGGATAATAACATATACTTAAAAAATGGTAAATTTTATTTGTAAGCGATTTGTTTATGAAATAGAGGTAAAGTAATATGTTAACTAATAAAAATAAATATGATGTAGTAATAGTAGGCGGAGGACTATCTGGCTTAATTTCTGCTTTTCAAGCAGCTGATAAAGGCTTGAAAACATTAGTCCTAGAAAAGGGACGAAATTTAGGTGGTAGTGGTAATTATGTCGAAGGCTTATGTGCAGTTGGAACAGAAATGCAAAAAGCAAAAGGCATAAATTATACTCCTTCTCAACTAGTACAAACTGAATTAAATTATTCTCATTATGAAGCAGACAGTCGCAGTTTGAAAGAATACTTTAATGAAAGTGCTGAAACTCTAAAATGGTTACAATCAAAAATGGGAGTGGAATTTACCGAAGTTACTAAATTAGGCTCAGGTATGGTAACTTGGCACTTACTAAAAGGACAAGGTAAAGAACAAATTCAAAAAAACATTATTCCTTCAGTAAAAAAGGTGGGTTGTGAAATTGAGGTTTCTGTTTCTGCACAAAAAATTTTAAAAGACGGAAAAGGAAAAGTATCTGGATTAGTTATTAAAAGTGAAGCTAATGGAGCAGAAGAAGCAATATCTACTAATGCCGTAGTTATTGCTACAGGAGGATTTTTAAATAATCCAAAATTATTAAGAGAAGAAACTGGATACGATCCTGATAAAATTATTAATATTAATTCAGGCAAAAACACTGGTGATGGTCAAAAACTTGCTTGGGCAGCTGGCGCTCAAAGAGTAGCAAAGGGAACTTTAATGGCATTTAATGGCTATCTAAATGACCCCACTAATCCTCCATATAAATACTGGTATTCAGAAATGAATACCGCTGCGTCATTACAATCATTACTTTTCGTCAATGAACAAGGCGACCGCTTTGTTAATGAACAAGTAACAGACAATTTTGCTGATTGTGGGAATGTTTTTCTTCATCAAAATGCTGTTTATAGCATTATAGATCAAGCTACTGTGGATTATTTAAGTAAAAAAGGTCTATTGAAGATTATTGAAATCTATTATGAAGACATTAATAAGCCACTCAGCCACTTACAAGAACAAATTGATGAAGCTCTCACACAAAAATTACCATTTATACATAAAGCTAACAGCATTGAAGATTTAGTGAAAAAACTAAGCTTGACTAATTTAAAGCCTACTGTAGAAAGATATAATGAATTATGTAAAAAGGGTATTGATGAAGATTTTGGAAAAGATTCTCATTTTTTGGTTTCAGTAGAAAGGGGACCATTTTATGCTTTTGATCTAGGAGTTGGTGCATTTACAACACTAGGTGGACTAAAAACTGATTTAGATAATCATGTACTAGATCGAAATGGAAAAATAATTGATGGATTATATGCTATTGGAGCAGACGCGGCTGGAAAATTGTGTGGCGACACTTACAGTCCCAATATTTGTGGCACTTGCGCAGGGTACTGTGCATATTCTGGCAGAAAAGCAGCTTTAGATATCGCTAAAAATTTAACTAGATAAATCATAAAATAATTTAAAATATTGTAAGCAATTATTTTACAAAGTGAAAATTTTCTAAGAGATGATTTGACATTAATTTATGACCTTCTTTTTTACTTATATTGAAGTAAAATATAATACTAAAGCGATTACAAAAAAGGAGAGCTGTAAAATGTCAGAACCTGACTATCAAAAATTAGTTGAAGAAACACGAATTGCAATAAAAAAAGGTGATGATCAGCGCGATGCTGGATTGCCAACACAAATTCCGGAAGTAGAACGGTTTGACAATATTTCCTATGGTAAGGATCCCAAGTATCAGATACTCGATGTTTATTTACCAAAGAATAGAACCAGTGCTAAATTACCGGTAATCGTAAATATTCATGGTGGTGGCTGGATATATGGCACCAAAGAAACCTATCAGTTTTATTGCTTGGCTCTGGCTAAAGAAGGATTTGCCGTAGTTAATGCCAATTATCGATTAGCACCAGATGTGGCCTATCCCGGAGAACTAGATGATATCAACCGTGTATTTCACTGGGTAGCCCAAGAGGAAAATGCGATAAAATATCAATTCGATCTAAATAACGTCTTTATTGTTGGAGACAGTGCCGGCGGCCAAATGGGAGAACAAATTTTAGCAGCTTACACTAACAATGAATACCGCAAGTATTTTGGTTATTCAGTACCCCGTTTAACAATTAAAGCTGCTGCTTTAAATTGTGGTGCCTACTTCCTAACCGAAATCCCCTCATATACTGGGGCACCCGAAGTCTATTTCAGACCTGAAATTCGTTTAAATAAACATGAAGAATTAAACGCCGAACAATTTTTGACCCAAGCACTGCCACCGCTTTTTTTAATGACATGCACTGATGATTTCTTACGTGATAACGCCTATATGCTTTCAGGCTATCTGAAAGCCAAAAATATTTACCATGAACTTCATTTCTATGGTGATAAGAAGCATCCACGAGGTCATGTTTTTCATGTTAATCAAAAAGATGAATTGGCCAAGAAATGTAATGAAGATGAGCTAAACTTCTTCCGTAAATACATTAATTAACAGTGAAAAAAAGCCGAACTAGTATTGTCTAGTCCGGTTTTTTGTAAATTTTAAAATTTATTGCTGACTGCTTCTTTCTTTTCTGGAAAACCAAAACATAAACAGCGGCAAAATTATGAAGCCAAAAATCATCATAAAAATCGCGTACCAGTTAACACCAACGACTTTGCCATTTTCAATAATACCAAATTGAGCTTGCCAATTATATTTAACTAGCAAAAAGATTACTAAGGCAATTGACAATATTGGTACAAAAATATCAGTCCATCCATTTTTAGGAGCTGGTAAAATTGGCTGCTTATTTTTACCATAGTAAAAGCAGATTACTGCCAGAGGAACAATGATGAAGCCTAAAAATCTGACCATAGCACTCAACGTAATTAAGTTAGTCATGTTATATTGAAAAGCTAAGGGTACTAAAATTGCTAGTGCTTCAGAAATAAAGAAAGTTTTAATGGGAAAGTTATTTTTAGTCCTTTCTGTTAAAGTAGCCGGCAGTTGATGTTCACGGGCCATTGCCTCCAAAATGCGTGGTGCATTAAAACTAGAGGCAACATTTATTCCCAGCATCGAAATAAGCGCTCCAACTAAAATTACATCCCTCAATATATCATTTTTAAAAATCGCACTGATTGCCACCACTTGTTTAGTTGTCATCAATGCCTTAGGATCCAAAACCATCGCTACTGCCACTACCCCAATATAAATAGCGGCAATAACTAAAATTGCCAGTGGAATGGCCTTAGGTAAATTCTTTTCTGGTTCCTGCATATCTTCCGAACCAGAAGCAACTGATTCAAACCCGGTAAAAGCATAAAACGCAGAAACAACAGCCATAACAAGACCGGTAGTAGTTAAAGCCGGTACTATTTTATGCCCATTTTGCGTTATTTGGTCAACGGATGACAGGCTATGGCTGGCTCCAGTGGTAATAAGTAAAACAACTCCAGCTACAATAATCAAAATTAATGCAGCTAATTTACCAGCTGTAGCCATGTTCATTACAAGTTTCACAAATTTTTGCCCAAATAAGTTAATTACAGTTACTGCAAGCATTAATATAATGAAGCCAATGGTGACATTTAAAAATTTGTCAGGATTTCCACCAAAAATAGAAATAGTTGACTTTATTACACCGACAGCCATTACTCCCCAAGCAACACTAGCAGAAAAATAGCGCAAGATACCGACGTAAAAGCCAACATTGTCACCAAATGCCGCCTTAGAATAAGCATAAGAAGCGCCAGACTTAGTTACGTATTTGGCTGCCGCTGAAAATGAAATAGCTAAAATTGAAGCAAAAACTGCAGCGATGAAATAGACAATTAATGCTTTGCTCCCTGCCTGGCTAACCACGCTCCCGGGAGTTAAAAAAATACCCGAGCCAATAATCGAATTAATTGCTAAAAAGACAATTGACCAAAAGCCTAGTTTATCCCCAGCGTTTTTATTTTGAGTCATTATTACTCCTTACTTGGCGTTTTTAACCACAAATTTAAATAAATTATTCATATATTTTGTGTTCGGATTATTATGTAACATTTCAGGGTGCCATTGAATTGCTAGAACCGTACCTTGTTTATTTTCTAGCCCTTCGGGCACGCCATCACTTGCATCAGCAACTTCAAGTAAATCTGGAGCAACATCTTTTATCAACTGGTGATGAAATGAGTTAACCATGCATTCAGTTTTGCCTAAAGTTTTAGCTAGTAAGCTGTTTTTCTTAATAGTGACTTTATGGGTAGGTAAATCAGGCGTATGACCCTGCTCATGTTTCACAGTTTGTTCTGGACGATAGCTAAGATCTTGGTAAAGACTGCCACCATGTGCTACATTAATGATTTGAGCACCTCGGCAAACTCCAAGAACCGGTTTATTGGTTTCTTCCGCAATCTTTAATAACAGCATGTCGAAATGATCTCGCTCAGGCCAAATCGGCCCTATTTTGGGCGATAATTCTTCACCGTATAGATGAGGGTCAACATCGTGACCGCCACTTAAAATAAGACCTTGAACATATTCCATTTGGCTCTTTATAATGTCGTCATTTTCGGTAAATGGAATTATAAACGGAATTCCGCCATTTTTAACAACAGAATCCACATAGTCTTCATTAACATAACTACGTCTATAACTAGGAAACATTCCACCAGAATCAATCATTTCAGATCCGGCAATACCAATAATTGGTTTCGTCATTTTTTCTCCTCATTTAAGCTGATACTAATAGTTATTAATATTATAATAGTTATTATCAATTTAAGTGTATCTTTTGTTTTTAAATCTTTTTTAGCAGAAGTATAATAATAATTTATAGTTATTTATGTAAAAAATTAACTCTTATTTACTTTTCGTAGTAAAATATTCAAGTTAAAAATTTTGAGCAGATTATTTCTAAAAGAGTGATGCAGCATGAAAGCAGTCAATAAAATCATTAAGCAGCAAAAAATAATGTGGGCTACTCTTCTAATTTTATTTTTAGTTTGTGTGATTTGTCGCACCCTGCCAAAAATATCCGATGTTAACTGGCAAACAATTTTATCTTTATTTAGTTTAATGCTTGTCACACAATATTTGATTAACATTAAGGCATTGGACTACTTAAGTCAAAAAATCATCAATCTAGCTCATACCCATAGACAAGTTACTCAGTTATTAGTTCTATTAGCAGGATTTTTAGCTATGTTTTTAACTAATGATGTTGCGATCCTAAGCTTAGTACCATTATTTTTAGTTATTCACAAGCAGGTTCATGGACCATTTACTTTTCCTTTGGCACTAATCACAATTGCAGCAAATCTAGGAAGTGCATTGACTCCTTTCGGTAATCCGCAGAACCTCTATCTCTACAATCACTATCAGCTTTCTACGGCTAATTTTTTCAAAATTTCATTCCCATTGTTCCTAATTAGTTTTGTTTTAATTTTGTTAACAACATTTGTAATTCCAGCAACTCCACTTCCAGTTTTAAAACAAACAGACTATGAGGTAAAACCAATTTCTCTAATCATTGCTTTTGCACTACTAATAGTTACACTTGCAGGAGTACTTCATTTCGTACCGCTAATTTATACCACAATAGCAGTAACAGTAGCCATAATAGTCATAAACCATTTGCTTTTTACAAAAGTCGATTATGGTACTTTAATTACCTTTATCGGTTTTTTCTTAATAGTCGGGATTTTGGGCAGGCAAAAGCTGATCATTAACACTGTCACCCAACTATTGCATCAGAGTTCTCTTATCACTTATCTGACAGGTATAACATTAAGCCAAATAATTAGTAACGTTCCAGCTACTTTTCTCATGACTCGATTCAGTACAGACATAGTCTCAATTTTTCTTGGTGTGAATGTTGGCGGTCTAGGAACTCCTTTAGCTTCATTTGCTAATTTGTTAGCATTAAAACAGGCACATGTCCATAGTAGTCGAATATTAATAGGCTTTTTAGCCTTTAACTTTATTTTATTAATTCTACTGGCGGGAATAGTCATGCTACTATTACCTCAATTAATAGAATTTGGTTCTCTTTAGAGACTTTATTTATTTTTGAGACTATTTATTTCCTGGGAAATATTTTCAATGTCAGTAAATGAAGCGTTAGGATCAGAAATCAATTGGTCTAATTTAAATTGTAATAAACTGATTTGATTAGCAGTCTTAGCATTTTCTTTACTGGAGAAATCGCTAGGAGTTATTAACTTGTGATTTTTTATTTTCCAAGAAGTAAAGTTTAAGTTTTTTAACAGGTTCTGATCGTGAGAAACTACAATAACAGCAAACGGATAGTTTCTTAAAAATTCTTCCAAAGCATTAATAGATGAAATATCTAAAAAGTTGTCCGGCTCATCAAGTATCAGCAAGTTATGCTCACCTAAAAGCACTTTTGCCAATTTATAACAAACTAGCTGGCCACCACTCAAAGCACTAACTTGCTTATCCAAAGACCTTTGCAGGTGTAAGTCACCTAAAAGCTGCATTGTAGTGGTTTTATTAAAAATGCTGTTTTTATATATTACTTCTTTTACTGTAGCTGTTTCTTTAGTTTCCTGCGCCATATTCTGTTGGAAATAGCCCATTTTTAGCTGTGGATTAAGCCAGACAGCCAATTTTTTGTGAAATAATTTTGCTAAAAAAACTGATTTTCCAGCACCATTTTTTCCAGTTAACGCTATTTTTTCTTTTCCTTTGATTTTCAGTTCTTTAGTTATACTGAATAATTGCTTTTTATGAACAGCAACATCTTGAGTCTTGAATCTGACTATGCTGCTTTTCTGTGACAGCTCTAGGTTCATGTTTTCAATATTACCCAAAGTGATTGGATGATGAACTTGTGGCTTTTCCAGCGTCGTTTCTGCTTTCGCTATACGCCTTTTCAGTAAAGTACTTTTACGAAAAATACTTTTCTCTAAACCGCTACTATCTTTTATTTTCCAATCGGACCAGGAAATATTTTTCTTTTTCTTAGTAGATTTTTTAGCCCTAGTTTCAAATTCTTGTTGGTTCTTTTTTAGTCTTTTAATCTCAACTTGTTTTTGAAAATACTGAGTGTTCTGCCTTTTTTCTTGTGCTCTAAGAAATTGCTGGTATTCGTCATAAGTACCTTTAAATTCATAAACTTGCTGGTTTTTGATCTGCCAAATAACATTGACAAGCTTGCTTAAAAAAGTCTGATCATGACTTATTACTAAAAGTGGCTGTTTTAAGCCGTTTAAAACTTTAATTAACCATTTCTGTTGCTCAATATCTAAATTAGATGTCGGCTCATCCAAAATTAGCAGAGAATTCTGAGTTTGATTTATCTGAAGTAATGCTTGAATAATAACTGCTTTTTCCTTTTCTCCACCACTTTGCTCACTGTTATTTAAAATTTGGGGTACTAAAATAGTATGACAATTTCGTTTAACTTGCCCTTCTATCCTAAAAATTATAGGCTTTTCAGCAATAATGTTGACCAACGTAGTTTTACCTACACCATTATCACCTATCAAACCAACTATTTGTCGGTCTTGAACATTTAAATGAGGAGCTTGAAATAAAACCTCACCTTGATAATCTACTTTAAGATTAGTAATTTTAATGTATTCCATATTAACACCTGCTTTTTGCTAAAGAAAAAGCACTGATAACCAAATTGCCCATAATTTGATTAGCAGTGCACAAAAAGCCAGTGAAACTAAAGAACCACCTTAATAGAGAACAGTACTAATTTCTGATTATCGGCAAAAATGCGTGATAAAAGCATTGGTTATCAAACTTTTTTGCTTACTAATAAAATCAGAAATTAATTCTCCATTTTTGCAATACCTTCTTTTCCTAAATTGTCTTAACTATATCATATTTCTTTCATTTTTCAACAGCCCAATTATTCAACTTTTTCAAAAATCTCACATACCATTGGTGCCTGTGGATAAAATTTTTGACCATTGGCTTTAAATTCTTCTTCAAAGAATTGATCATGAACTTTGCGCCAGTACTGATAACTGCGGTCTCCTTCACCTTCATGATAAGCATGTTCTGCGGAAATTTGATTATAAGGAATAATTTCTACCACTTTATCTTGGACAACACAGACAGGTTTGCCTTGACCATCGAGAATTATGTTCCAATCGCCAACTTTAGTCATATCTTCATCGCCTGGTACACATTCTGAAGTTGTAGCAGTTTTTATGCCTCTCCTAACTAACTCAGCCAATTCATCTGCATCTTTTTCATTAGAACCAAAAGCCCAGGCTTCAACTTTAGTGCCTGCAGGCAAATTATGCTTAAGGCAAAAATTCTGCCAAAATAGTTTTACTTCTTTGTCCATTATAGCCACCATTCTGGGGTTAGTTCGCCCATTGTAGCGACTTTATCTTTTTCATAATCCAGCATAATTTCAACTTGTCGATAATCTTTTTCCATGAGTTGAACAATAAATTCGCGACAAGCACCACATGGAGCTCCATTTTTACCATCTGCCATTAGTGCTAAAACCCGACTAATTTTAGTTTCACCATTGGTAATCATATTAAAAAGAGCATTGCGTTCTGCACAAACGCCTAATCCACACGCTGTGTCAACGCAAACTCCTGTATAAATTTTTCCCGATTCAGCTAAAACAGCAGCAGCGACACCACCGGCTTCCATATGAGATCCAATTGCGGTGAAACCTTGTACTTTCTTAGCTGCTTCATACATTTTTTGCCATTCTTCATCCATATTTTTCCTTCATTTCTTTCATAAACCAGCTATAAAATTTAGCTCAAATTTTCTTTGACATGATATCAAACTTATAGATGCCACCATTTGAATGTACCATTTCAGTATTTCTTTTGACATAGCCAGCTCTTTGGTAGACTTTAATCGCACGCAAATTAAAGTCAGCAACGGATAAAACAATTACTTTATAGTCATAGTTGTTTTTGACAAAATTTTCAATAACAGTAATAAATTCACTGCCTAGCCCATGACCAGTCAATTTGGGAGCCAATCCTAATCCTATTTCAACTTGCTCTTCTCTTTGTTCATTTTGATCAAGACAAAAGAAAGCAACTAAGTTGTCGTCAGTATCCAAAACTTGAAAGTAATTATTTTTGCGTAACTCTGGAGATATTATTTCATCATAGTCTTCTTGATCATTTTTCATGTCATAAAAAGCATACTGCCCGTCATAATGCCACTCGTCTGCAATAATCATGGCATTTTTTTGTGACAACAATGATATCTTTTGAAAAATGCTTTTATTCATTTCTTCACCTCTATACTTTTAGATATTAAAGTCTAATTAATTATTAAATATACTGAAAACCCATCCAAAAGGCAAATTCAGCTAAAAAAATCCGCTTTTGCTCACACAGAAGCAAAAACGGAAACTAAGATTTTATTGCTTATCTTTAATTAATTGCTGGTCCACCTGTTGCACCATATACTTGTCCTGTAACATAACTTGCCAGATTTGAGGCTAAGAAAATATAAACATGGGCTATTTCATCAGGTTGTCCAGCACGCTTCAATAGCACTTCTTGACCAAATGTAGCAAGTGCATCAGTTGGCTGACCACCACAAACCTGCAAAGGAGTCCAAACCGGACCAGGAGCAACGCTGTTAACGCGAATTCCTTTAGGAGCAAGGCTTTGAGCCAAATTAATAGAAAAGCTGACAATTGCTGCTTTTGTAGCAGCATAATCAAGCAATATTGGTGATGGACTGAATCCTTCTAAAGAAGTCGAGGTCAAAATTACACTGCCTGGTTTCATATGCGGTACAGCCGCTTTAGCCATTTCAAACATTGAGATGATATTAACTTCAAAGGTATCGTGAACTTGATCCATTGACAAATTCTCTAAACCATCAACATTTTGTTGGATAGCAGAGTTCATCACCAGCAATTCAAGGCTGCCGAATTCTTTGACAGCTTTTTCAACAACTTTTGTTGCTTCACCGCGTTTACGGAAATCAGCTGGCAACAAAACCGCCTTACGTCCAGCCTTTTTAATCAATTCGGCTGTATCTTTAGCATCAGCTTCTTCTTCTGGCAGATATTGAATAGCTACATCAGCACCTTCTTTAGCAAAGCCAATTGCTACAGAACGGCCAATACCAGAGTCACCCCCTGTAATAAGGGCATGGCGGCCTTTTAATAAGCCATGGCCTTCATAGTCAGCCATATCTCCTGCGGGCGCTGGATCCATTTTACTTTGCAGTCCAGGATATTCTTGTGATTGTTTAGGCATATCATCATGATGATAGCGTGTTAATGGGTCTGATAATTTATTGTCCATTTGTACTTTCTCCCTTCAATAAATTCAATTTCAAGATACCGCTTTTATAATAATAAAACAAAAATATTGCTTATTAATTCACATAAAAACATTATCTTTGCTCATTACAATACAATGCTTTATGATTAGTTTATTAGGTATAAATAGGAGGAAATATTTAATGCTTAAATCTTATAAAAAATTCTGGCAGAATATCTTTAATTTTTCTGGCACTGCCAATCGTTCAGAATATTGGTGGCCAGTAATTATAAATTGGATTCTCGCTTTTGTGTTGATGCATTTAGTTGAAAGTTTGTTAGGCCATTCAATTAATGATATTTATAATTGGGGCGACTGGAGTATTAAGACTAGTTCTCTCATTATTTCCTTCGTTGTCTGGATTGCAATGCTATCTTTGCGTTTTCGCCGTTTACATGATACCAATCGCTCTGGCTGGTGGGTTCTAATTATGATAGTACCAATAATTGGAGATATTTGGTTTATTATTCTAATGTTGCTGCCGTCAAAAGCAAATAATTACGATTAAAATAATGTTAATCTTTTGCTTCAAACCTGCCAAAGTTGCTTTGTTTAAACTTAAATAATATAAATTATGTGTAATAATGTACCTTTAGTGCAGTTATTGCACTTTTTCTTTTCCAGACAATATTTCCGCTAACCACTTTTTGCGCTCATCCCTGCATACGTCCATACTATGTTTTTTCGCAGCTTCATTATAAAAATTAAGCTTACGATTAATTACTTCCATTGATTTATCCAGTACTTTCATTTGTTCTCTCACTTTTTGTTTCTGTTTTAAAAACATTTCCTTGCGCTGTTCAACCGTATCAATGCCATTCTCTGCTAGTTGAAGATAATTTTTGATTTCCTTAAGTGGCATTCCCGTTTTTCTTAGATAAATAATCGTACTAATCACTATCAGATCATTTGGTTCAAATTCACGAATTCCATTTTCATCACGTTTAACAAACTTTAATAAACCAATTTTTTCGTAGTAACGTAAAGTATATGTACTAATTCCCAGCAATTCGCTGACATCTTTAATTCTAAATTTTTTCATTAGTATCTCCTTTTTAGCAACTTCACCAAGATAGGATAAAGCACTTAATTTTTATATTTCACTCTCAACTAAACTAAACGACATTTATTAAAAAATTTGACTTAGAGTTGCTCGAACCCATTATACTGAACATTAATTACAAAAAGGGGTGTAATTATGAATTTTTTAATTTTAGCGGCTAATGGTCAAATAGCTCGAATCGTTGAAAACCGCATACTTTCAGAAGATAATTTTCAAGATATCAATTTAACTCTGGGTTTGCGTAATCCTCGTCGCTTAGTTTCATTGGAATCCAAAGCCCGAATAATGGAAGTTGATTTAAATAACAACCAAGCTGTCAATAAAGCCATGTATAAACAAAATTTAGTTTTCGTTGACGTTGTAGATCATACTAAGGATAACACCATCACTAAAAACGTAATTGAAGCGATGAAAGTTAACCATGTTTCACGTGTAATTTTTGCTAACATTCTTGGCATATATAACGAAGTTGGAGGTGAATTTGGCCGGTGGAATCATCAATTTGTTATTCCGGGACTACAGGCTGCCATTAACTCGGACAAACTTTTAGCAAGATCTGGCTTGCATTATACTACTTTACGTTTACCCTGGCTCAATGATCGTAATGAAATCAAATATTCTATTACTACTCATAAAGAACCTTATATTGGTGTTTCAGGTTCACGCAAAAGCATTGCAGACGCAATTTTAAAAATTGTTCGAAATCCTGCATTATATGATAATGACAGCATTGGAATTGCCGATCCAGATACACAGGGAAAAGATCGACCTGTTTACTAAAGAGTCAGTATAAATGAAAACAGGAGCATTTATTAAACTAATCAAAGTGAATTAAAAGAATGTCCCATGCCCAAACTTCAATCAGAAAATGATGCAATTTTAAAAGTTGTTCGTTCCTCTGTATGCGAATCCGATTTATTGTGATTCTGTGGTATATCAAAATTTTCTGCAAATTCAACTACGAAGCATGAAACATTTGGCATTGTTAAAAAATGGGCAAAAAATGTTGTTAATATTCAGCTGGAGACTTTGTGATTGCATCATTTACACACGGTCGTGGTCAATGTTCAATCTGTTTAGCAAGATTCGATGGTAATCATCTCAATGAAGGTCATTTTATAAATAGCGTTTATCAGTCAGACTATCTTAACTTTCATTACGCTAACTGGGTATTACTCAGAATATCTAGGAAGCGTACATATTATAATTAAGTTTCACATGAAACAAAAATTGACTATCATGTATTAATCCAATGATAAAAGTGTATAATCTGTAATTCTTTAACTGATATATTTTTATCTTTCCAGCAAACAAGTAGCTGACTATTACTGAGTCTAACAGCATATACAAACCAAACTTTTGCCAGTATCTACTGAAAAATCAATTCAGTCAAATGATAATATGTAATTTAGTAATTGTTTTTATTATAAAAGCATTTCAATTATTTACTTTAATTTGTATATTAGCTTGATCTGATAGCAGCTTTTTCAATATTTATAATATACATTATCTTAATCGTATATAAAATATTGATGTAATTATCATAAGATAAATAATATTTATATTAAATTAATCACTTGTCTATGATTAAAATTTTTATATAATTTAAAAGGTACCGGTACAAAAATTAAAAAACAAAGGACTGATTAATTTTAAATTAAGAAAATAGCAATCTCAGAACTGACTGCTTTAGCTTTAAGTCTAATTGCAATTTTTATGTTAAAAAAATAGAGTGTAATTATGGAAACAAATAAACAAAAACTAACACCAAATCAAAAAAGATCTAGAAGTAAGCCCAAATACTTTAAACTCTATCAGTTTTTTGCATACTTCTTCTCCATAATGATAAGCAGTATTTTGGTTGAAAAATTTTTACCGAATTGTTGGCCATTTTGGGCTAGTGGTAGAAATCTTCTGATATTTTTAATTTGTATTGCAATATATTTTATATTTTTTACTTTTACAGATAAAGCTCTTGACTATTTCTGTTCTAAAAACAACATTTAAACTATAATTTCGGGTGCAGATAAATCATCAAAATGTGATTTATCTGCTTTTTTATTAATTTCAATAATTTACTTTTTCAAAATATAAAAAAGTAGTTTATTGCTTATTTAATAAATTCAACTATATGTCACCATGTCACCGAAATTTTTGAAAGCAAAAATAAACCATGACCTGCAATCAAGGTTGCAACTAATTAATATTAGCTAGTCCAACCTTTAATTCACTAAGTCCAATTTAATCAAGCTAAAGCTGATAAATCTTAATTTTATCTTAGCT
This sequence comes from Lactobacillus huangpiensis, assembly GCF_019972815.1. Lineage (GTDB taxonomy): Bacteria > Bacillota > Bacilli > Lactobacillales > Lactobacillaceae > Lactobacillus > Lactobacillus huangpiensis. The sequence goes on along the minus strand of NZ_BPPA01000001.1, from coordinate 175,306 downwards.
AATTTAACCATAAAAATACCCCCAAATTTGTCCTAAATTTGGGGGTCACATTATTTTCTAATTACTCTTTCTTTTCGTCCAAATATTAACACCTGTCCTCTAGCTACATATTTTGATAAAATACGAACTTTTATAACATAAAACAACATTTTCGTTCTTGCATAGTTGCTAATTTTATTTTATTCTTATTATTGTCACATATGATAATAATCAAACAAAAAGTGAGGATACAATGTCAAGTTTTCAAAAATACTATGCTAGACTAACTGAAATTGCTAATTTTTTACTTCATAATCCAGAACTTGGTTATAAGGAATTTAATACATCTAGAAGGATTGAAGATGAAATTAACAAAATTAGTCCTGAGTTAAAAATCGAACATTATCTAGATACAGGGTTAAAAATAACGTTAACTAATGGTAGCCAGAAAACTATTGGAGTTATCGCTGAAATAGATTCACTCTACCAGCCTAATCACAAATTAGCAGATGCGAATACTGGTGCTGCTCAAGCTTGTGGCCATTATACACAAGTCACTACCGCACTGGCAATTATGAATGAAATAATTACCAATCACCGACTTAAAGAGTTTGGTGCTAATTTGGCATTTATCTTCACTCCATCTGAAGAGTTCGTTGATCTTGCTTGGAGAAAACAACAAAAAGAGGCAGGCAAAATAGATTACTTCGGTGGTAAGCAAGAAGCTATCAAACTGGGTATTTTTGACGATATTGACTATTGTGTTTCAGTTCATGCAATAGGCGAAGATTTTGATGAACGCACTATCGAAATTAATTGTGATCTCGCAGGCTTTAATTTTGAATATTTTGATTTTTATGGCAAAGCTAGTCACGCAGCCTTTGCTCCAGATGCAGGTATTAATGCTCAAAGCATAGCAACACTATTCAATACTGCTTTAGCTTTGCAACGTCAACAAATTAAGGATCCCAATCGTATAAGATTCAATCCAGTATTTATTGGAGAAAATCATGAATCAATTAACGTAATTCCTGATCATATTAAAATGGGTACGGACTTAAGATTTTTTGACATAGATAACGCTCAAAAACTAATGAACCGTTTTAAACAGGCAGCAGAAGGCTGTGCATCAGCACTTGGTGGTTCTGTTGAATCTGAACGGCAAGTTGGCTACCTGCCTTTGATTTCCAGTAAGAGTATGAGTGCTATAGTGAAAGACGTCTTTTCTGCAAATGAAAAAATTCCTGGTTTAATAGAAGACCGAGGCTACACAATGGCAGCAGGTGATATCGGAGATGTTAGTTTCTTAGTACCAACCATTCAAATCGGTTATGGCGGTTGGAACGGAACAATTCATGGTGATGATTTTACTTTAGTTGATCCTGAATTTGTACTAGCAATTTTCCCTGAATTTGTCTTTAACAGTATTCTTAAGATTTCAAATAACTTAGATCAGGTAAAAACCTATAAGAAAACAAAAGAAGAATATTTAACTGAATTAGAAAAGATGGCAAGATAAAATGAAATATTTAAAAGCATACGGCCCGCTAATCATTTTAGTGTTATTAATAGATACAGTTTCTGAAATGATTAGTACCCAAGTATTTAAAATCGGCAAAATTGAAATCTCTATCTTACCTCTAGTATTTGCGGTAATTATTGCTATTTTAGTTTATTTAATCCCAGCAAAGCCTATTAAAAAACTTTACAATGATAAACGGGTGAAATTTGCCGGTAAATACATGATTCTTATCATGTTGCCTTTAATGGCACGTTATGGAGCGAATGTGGCCCCTAAAATCAACGAAATTATTTCTGTTGGTTGGGTTTTTCTAGTCCACGAATTAGGTAATTTAGGTACGATTATCTTCGGTTTACCTGTAGCGCTATTACTTGGCTTAAGAGAAGAAGCTATAGGTTCAACCTTAGGTTTAGGCCGTGAAGGTGAACTAGCATATATTAGTGAAAAATACACGCTAAATTCCCCTGAAGGTCGTGGCGTACTTGGAATTTATTTAATTGGTACCATTTTTGGTTCAATTATCTTTTCAATCCTTGCTCCACTTCTTCTAGGCATGGGCTTTAACTATAAAGCTGTTGCAATGAGTGCCGGTGTTGGTTCTAGTTCAATGATGACTGCAGCTTCATCGTCTTTAGCGGCTTTAGTACCAAAACACAGTGACACTATTTTGTCCTTTGCCGCGGCCAGTCAATTGCTAACTAGTTTTATTGGCACTTATATCATGTACTTCCTAGCAGTGCCTCTGCAAAGATTCATGTACACACACATCACTAGCCTACTAGACAAAAAGAAAGAAGTTTATCCAGATCATGACTAAAGAAAACAATTTATATGAATTATTTAAAGATGCAGTCATTCTTTTACTTAGTGTTAGCTTAGTATTATTTGTTCAATGGGTTAAATTAATTAGAAATCCCAAAAGCACACCAATTACTACTGACACATTCATTGGTTTAGGTATGTTATGGCTTTTTTCACTACTAGGCATAGTTATCAGTATGCTGATGAAAAAAGTACCTTGGAAAATCATTCAGGGCTTCCCTATTCTAGGCTGGGTTTCAATTGTTTCTCTAATTTTTTGTTTGCTTAGTCCCTACTGTGTTCGTGTAATTAATGCTGTAGACTTCCTTTCACTAACAACCTCTGTTCTAGCATTTGCTGGAATATCAGTTACCCACCGTTTGAAAGAATTGACTAAAATAAGCTGGAAGATTTTAATCGTCGCAATTTTTGTTTTCTTTGGTATGTACTTTATGGACACCTTAATCTCACAAATTGCCCTTAATCTTAGTTAAAAGTAGTTTTTAAAAAGCCAAAAGTCGCGATAACTTTAATTAGTTTAAACGGCTTTTTATTTTTGCTTATATATCATTTAATAAAAATTGGAAGAAAAGCCATTTACATATTCCATTTTGCAAAGATAACTGCAATCCTTAATTTTTAACTACAGATTTAAATCAAATTTTTAATATTATTTCCTAGTTTGGCAATATTTCCTGGGAAATAATACACAATTGTCTGCTTTAACTATTTGGTTCATTCCTTTTCCAGTTTCACATGAAACAATATAATTTTTAGAAGCATATGTTTTCAACATCTTTAAGGATTTAAAAACACTATAAATATTTTTGATCCGCTTAAAATTTTTAGGAAATAAAAAGGCGATTATGATAATTACCATAGTCGCCTTTTTAAAGCTCTCAAGCCAAATAATCTGTCAGTCCCACCTTTAACCGTTCTAAGCCATCTTTAACCATTGTTAAGGGACAAGCAAGATTCATACGCAAAAAGTCGTGACCATTTCCACGATAAATGCTTCCTGGTGATAAAACCAAACCAGTTGTTTTTTCTAAGAAGTCCGCTAATTTTTGCGAGTCACTACTAACTTGACTTACATTAAGCCAAATTAAGTATGTTGCTGCGCCTGCAACTACCTTAACTTGTGGAAGGTTCTTATTAATGAACTCTTCAGCATAAGTGAAATTAACATTTAACTGCTTAATCAATGCCTCTAGCCAGTTGTGACCATGTTCGTAGGCAGCAATTGTTCCAGGAATAGCCAGCAAGTTTGGTTCAGCTACTTCATCGCTATTAAGTCCGCGATTAACCATAGCGCGCAAATTACTATTTGGCACAATCGCTGTTGCTGCGTGTAGTGCAGCAACGTTAAAAGTTTTACTAGGTGAAACTAATGAAACAACGTTTTCGCGTGCAGGATTATTCACTGAAAAAGCTGGGGTATAGTCTGAACCCTTGCGCACTAAGTCGCCATGAATTTCATCGGACAAAAGAACTACATGATACTGATAGCATAGATCTGCAACTTTTTGTACCTCTTTTTGAGTCCATACCTTACCAATAGGGTTATGCGGATTACAAAAAATCATCAGTGTTGTCAAAGGTAAAGCTAATTTCTGTTCGAGATCATCCCAGTTGATTGCATAATTTTCGCCATCAAATTGCAAGTCATTGGATAAAACATGTCGGCCATTATTTTCAATTGAATTGTAGAAAACATTATATACAGGAGCTTGGACTAAAACGTTATCGCCAATGTGGGAAACTCGTCTTACAATTGCAGAAATTGCGGGTACCACCCCTGTAGTAAAAATCATCCATTCCTGCTGAGGCCGATGACAATGTTCTTTTTCGTACCAGTCAGCCACCGCTTTAAAATAGTCATCTTCAGGCCACTCGTAGCCAAAAACACCGCGATCAACTTTCCTTTTCATTGCGGTAATTATTTCGGGTGCTGTTTTAAAATCCATATCAGCAATTGACATTGGCAAATCGCCCTTTTTGACATGCCATTTGACTGAATCTGTATCTCTTCTATCTGGTGCATTAACAAAATCATACTTATCCATTATTTCTAATCCTTCGGTTTCTGATTTTCATCTGAATGATTAACTTTCGCATCAATTTTAGCACAATCAATTTCAGTTTCACTAGGAGTTATTTTTTGAGGATCTAAAATTAATTTACCAATTGCAGGAGCAGAAATTTTACCAGAAATTGGATTTTTCACACTGTCAATTTTGCTTGAAATTGCAGCATTAATATTAGAAACATATTCAAATGCTAAGTCAGTATGAATTAAACTGGTATTTTTCAGTTCCAGATGGTCGATGTAATTAAGCCCCTGGTCGCTTTCAATTTTACAATTGATAAACTTGATATTTTGTCCGTTCCATGCCAAATATTCACCATCTATTATCGAATCATACACAGCAACATTTTGACAATTCCAAAAAGCATCTTTAGAAATAAAAGTGGAGTGATGTACTTCAATATTTTTAGCTCCGTCAAAAGCATAATTACCAATAACACTAACGTGGTCAAGATAGATGTTTTGACTGTCTTTACCAAAATAGTCACCGTTAACTTGACTATTGGTAATTCTGATATCTTTGCAAGTCCACATCGTTTCTGCAGCATTAGCAAAATGAACATTGTCTAAGACTATTTTTTCTGCTCTCCTAAATAATTTTGGAGCCTGCAAAGCAGAATTTTTAATAGAAATATTTTTGGTATACCATATACCACTGCGAGCCATAGTTTCAAATACAGTATTATCCACATTAATGTCCTTGTCATACCATAATGGATATTTCCATTTAAAGATAGAATCCTTGATATCAATTTTACTGGCTTCCTTAAGCGGCGACTCACCTTCACCAAAAGTAATTCCTGCCAGTTGTGAATTTTTTAACCCAAAAAGAATTCTTTCACCTTCAAAAAAATGATTTTTGATAATATTCATTCCGATCCCTTTTCTCTTTTGTATTTTTGAAATTTTTAATTTTTTGTATTATTGCCAGGAAAAACCCTAATTCTTTATTATCCTCTGAAAAGCTTCCAACTTAAAATGCTATTTGATTAGGTTCCTTTATTACAAATAGTTATAACAAGCATATCATTGGCTACATAGGTATTTTATCATTTAATTAAAAACTCATTGTATATTTGTAAGCTATATGATAAGGTTATTAAATAATTATTACATTTATTATTTTTTAAATCTGCAAGTGCTGATTTTTCTGCCTAAATTGTTTGGGGGTTTCGCCAAATTTTTCATAAAACTTACTATAGAAAAAAGTTGTATTTTTAATACCTACGTTTAACATGATTTCAGTGATAGGCAATGAAGTTTCAGATAGAAGAAATTTTGCTCTTTTTAACTGTGTTTCAATTTTAATCTGAGAAAAATTTTTACCAGTTACTTCTTTTAACAGTTTATAAATTGTGCTGACAGAAAAATGAAGTTCTTCTGCTACTTCACCAAGTGAACAATTGCCATCTTTTTTCTCAATAGTTTGCAAAATCTGTAAAACACTCTTATCGGCCGTATTGACAATTAAATTTTGATTATCATCACCAATTATCCTACTCAAATAAAAAAATAAAATCGAGCAATAATTTTCAATTATGTTAATACTATTGGGCTTAGGAAAATAATGCTCTTCTAAAAGCATGTCAAAAATCTGCGAAAATTTTTTTGTATTTTCTGTATGGAAAATCAAAAAGTTATCGGAGCTTTGTTTACCTATAATTGCATTCAACAAAAATCTGCTCAAAGTATCTGAACCGTTAAACTGTGATAAAAAGTTTGAAGAAAAATATTCTTTTTTAAATATTATATTAAAAACTATGTCCTTAGTTCCCTTGTATGCAGCACTGTTTATGACATCTGTATCTAAAATACATACATCACCTTTCCTCAAAGTAATTCTTCTACCATTAATAAAAAATGTACATTCCCCAGAATAAATATAATTCATTTCCATATCTTTATGTAAATGCGGTGGTATTGTTGTATATCGTGTTTCGCGAATCATACCTATTTTGTTTTCCTTTAACGTATTGACAAAGTCAAAGAAGAATACTTGATGACCATGATAATTTTTAGTTTTTAATGTTTTGTAAAAAGGACTTAATTTGTTCTTATTTCGTAAATGCCATTTTTCGCTATCTGTAGTTTGAAAAATTTTTTATTGTAATAATTTGTTCACAATGTTGCTCTAATGAATATGATAAAAAATAAAACTGTTAATGATATTTAAATAATATATAACTCCAATTATTATAGCATTGTAAGCGGTGCAAACACTTAGAAAGTGAGAGAAATAAATATGAAGAAAACAGATTATGATAAAAATTACCTACTTGGAGGAGCAATTGCGTGTTCTCAAGCAGATGGAGGCTTTCAAGAAGGAGGCAAAGGAATTTCTACACAAGATTTACGCTATCTAGATCCTAGCTGGACACCTGAGAAAATTGAAGATAAGCACCAAAATAATCCTTTTTCACAAGAAGAATTTGATCAAGCGTTAAAAGATCAGGGAACAAAATATTATCCCCTTAGAAGAGGTATTGATTTCTATCATCACTATAAAGAAGATATAAAAATGCTGGCAGAAATGGGATTGCAAATTTTTCGTACTTCTATTAGTTGGTCAAGAATCTTCCCCAACGGTGACGATCAAGAACCTAATGAAGAAGGAATTAAATATTACCGTGACATGTTTACTGAGTGTAAAAAATACGGCATAAAAGTTTTCGCTACAATGATTCACTATGACATCCCCGTTAATTTGGTCATAAAATACGGTGGCTGGAAAAACAGAAAAATTATTTCATTTTTCGAAAAATATGTAACTGTTTTATATAAAAGATTAGGTGATTTAGTAGATTACTGGTTGCCATTCAATGAAATAAACGCTGCTAAGTTTTCCCCTTGGGATGGAGTTTGCTTAATACCTGGTACAGAAAAGAACATGGATCAAGAGATTTTCCAATGCCTACACCACCAATTTTTATGTAGTGCTAGAGCAGTACAACTAGGACGCGAGCTTGTGCCAGGAAAACTAATTGGCGGTATGATTGCCCGTTTCACTACTTACCCAGCTACTTCAAAGCCGGAAGACAATTTGCAAGCTATCCAAGATGACCAGTATTCAAATTGGTTTTACTTAGATGTTTTAGCAAGGGGCTACTATCCAGAATACATGAAGCGTTATTTTGATAAAATAAACGTTCATATTCACTTCGAACCCGGTGATAAAGAATTGTTAAAAGACGGAACTGTTGGCTTTGTTTCCTTCTCATACTACTTTTCACAGGTTTCAACTAATGCAGCTAATTGGGAACAAACTGCAGGCAATCTGATTATGACTAAGAAAAACCCTTATTTAAAGGAATCCGAGTGGGGTTGGCAAATTGATCCTATTGGCTTAAGGTTCACTCTTAACCAAATATATGATCGCTATCACCTACCAATTATTGTTGCAGAAAATGGTATTGGTGCCCATGACGAATTGACTTCAGATCACAAAGTACACGACGATTACCGCATCGCATATCTTAGTGCCCATATAGATCAATTAGATGAAGCTGTAAAAGATGGCGTAAATTTAATTGCTTACACTATGTGGGGCATAATCGACATCGTTTCTTGCGGTCCGTTAACCATGGATAAACGATATGGCATAATCTATGTCGATTTAGATAATGGTGGCAAAGGTACAGGAAAAAGATACAAAAAGGATTCATTTTACTGGTACAAGAATCGAATCCAAGAACACATAGCTAAGTCGAAAAAGAAATAAATATACAGGAGGAGAAATTATGAAAAAGAAGGAGTTGGCTAACCAAATAATTAATTATCTTGGCGGAAAAAATAACATCAATAACTATTGGCATTGTGTTACCAGGCTTAGATTTACAATCAAAGATGCTAGTAAAGCAAAATTAGAAAAAATTGATAATTTACAAGGTGTTCTTGGAACTACTATCAAGAGCAATCAATATCAAATAGTAATTGGTCCAAACGTGGATTCAGTTTTTGCAGAAATTGAGAAAATTATAGGTCCTCAGCAAAATGATAATAGCCAAAATCAAGGTAAGCACAAGTTTAAAATCACTGGAAAAGTAATTCTAGATGTCATTTCAGGTGTTTTCCAACCAATTTTACCCGCATTAGTTGCAGGAGGTATGCTAAAGGGAATTTTGGCAATAGTTCTAGCAATTTCACCAGGACTCGAAAAAAACACCACGATGGCTCTATTTAATTTAATCGCTGATGTTCCTTTTTACTTTTTACCATTCTTACTGGCAATTTCATCAGCACGCAAATTTAAATTAAATGAATTTCTTGGCATCTGTATGGCCGGTGCATTGCTTTATCCTACATTTGTTGCCAAAATAGCAAGTGGTCATTCCGGGTTAATGCTATTTGGCTTAAATATTCCAGTCTTTAACTACGCCTCTTCTGTTTTTCCAGTTATTTTAGGCGTAGGACTAATGGCCATTATTTATCACTTTGTTGACCGCTTTATACCTGACGTATTAAAATTGGTGGTTGTTCCTGCCATAACTTTAATTACCGCCGTACCAATTGCAATGTGGATTTTGGCACCACTAGGAGCATACGGAGGTCAATATCTAGCTGACGGTATAGTATGGTTATTCCAAAAAGCTGGTTTGTTAGCAGGATTTTTATTAGGATTTTTCATGCCATTAATCGTTTTAACGGGTATGCATCAATCAACATCTCCTATTCAAATTCAGAATATCGCTACATTAGGTTATGATTACTTATTGCCCGTCTCTTTTGTACACAATATGGCCGAATCTGGAGCAGCTTTTGGCACTTCTTTAAGAATGAAAAATAAAGAATTGCGTGCCGCAGGATTATCTACCAGTTTCTCTGCTTTTATAGGCATTTCTGAGCCTGCTCTTTATACAGTTAATGTGGTTCATAAAAGTTCCATGCTAGCAGCAATGTGTGGTTCCGGAGTTGGTGGCATGCTAACCGTTTTACTTGGTATTAAGTGCTATGCATTTGTAATGCCCGGCATCACTTCTCTGCCTGTTTATGTCAAGGCGGGTCAAGGTTTTACCAATGTTTTGTTAATGATTATATGCTTAATAGCAGCTTTCTTAACTAGTGCTCTAGTAGCAGTAATTTTAGGTGGAAAAGTTGCTCAAAGAAGTGAAACAAAATCCAGCTCACCACAAAGCATGACTTTTAGTACTCCTGCTGCCGGAGTTGTAATTCCATTGGAAGATGTAGCTGATTCAGTTTTTGCCAGCAAAACGATGGGTGAAGGTTTTGCAGTTAAGCCTTCTGAAGGCAGCATTTATGCTCCAGTTTCAGGTAAAGTCACTATGTTGGCAAAAACAAAGCATGGTATCGGTATCACCACAAATAATGGACTAGAGGTTTTAATACATTTAGGAATTGATACAGTTGAACTAAATGGTAATCCTTTTAAGCTTTTTATTAAAAAAGGTGATGAAGTCGCTTCCGGTCAAAAAATTGCATTCATGGATATTAAGCAAGTTAAAGACAGTGGCAAAGATCCAACTGTCATCGTGGTAATCACAAATTCAAAAGACAAGGTTAAGAATGTTAAGTTTACACTGCCAAATAAATCTGCCGCAGATTTTGATGAGATAATGTCTGTGCAATTATAGAATTAAGAATTTAATATACACCAAAAAACGTGATTCTGTTTGTATAGCAGGATCACGTTTTTTATTCTAATAAACCTATTTTTCAGGACTCAGGGCAATGACTTAACGCCTAATAATACCAGCAAGACACCAACTGTGGATTTCATGTAGCGTGTGATTTTAGTTTTAGCTAGAATTTGGGCAAGTCTAGGTGCAATAACAGCGCCAATGATAGCACCGATCATCAAGGGCAACCCAGCAGTCCAATCTACTCGCCCGTCTGCAATGTGAAAGATCGCACCCGTGATAGTCATAAAAACCAGAACATAAGTTGAAGTTGCAGTAGCCTGAAAATCTTGTAATCCCAGCAAAAATAAACCGCCAATAATAACAGCGCCACCACTCATGCCAGCAACGCCAACCATTAAGCCACCTAAGATACCATACATACCCGCTTCTAGCCTGGCATATTGCGTTTTTTTAACAGTTGCGGCAGTTTGCGTTTTCTTCTTGAGTAGCATATTAATGCCAAGAACTACCAAAACGATTCCTATCAGCCATTTATAAATTTTGGCAGGAATATATTTTGAGAGTATGGCGCCTATTATCACAGCAGGAATTGCCGTCATTAACATTTGATTACCTATTTTAGTATTTATTTGTCTTTGATGATAATAGCTAATTGCACCAATAATTAATGAAGGCAAAGCTGTTACTAAGGAAGTAGAAGATGCTGTTGCCGCATTTAATCCAAATAAGCCGGTCAAAATTGCCAGGTAAATGGCCGCTCCACCACCGCCAAAAAGAATAACGAAGGTTCCTATTATCAACCCTATTAGTCCTAGCAAAAAAATTTTCATATTATTTGACCTTCTTAATTTTTTTAATATTATATGTTATAGTTACAATATGTAATTATAATTTACATATTGTAAAAGTCAAATTAAGTAAGGAGTTAAAAATGCCACGACAAATTTTGTCTAAAGAAATAATTATTAAAACAAGCATTGAGTTAATTGAAGACAACAAAGAAAATAATTTTGCGTCTATTGCCAAAAAACTTGGCACTCAATCGCAAGCTCTATATAATTATTTTCCTAATCAGTTAGCACTAAATTACGCCATAGTTGCGTGGACTGTTAGCCTGCTAACAGATCAATTACGCAAAGATTTGTTTGGCAAAGCTGGCCTGACAGCGATTATTGATTTTGCAATGACATTTCGCGAAACAGCACTGAATCATTTTCTCTTAACTCAATTTGTTTTAAAAATGCCACGCACTAATAACTATCCTGAAACTACCGCAGCTTTTAATGAACTAAAATCTATCTTTAATCAAATGATAGCAACAGAGTTCACTGACCCTAAAAAACAATTACTAGCAAGCAGATGCATTAGAGATTTAGCAATAGGAGATATCGTCAACGTTGGAACAGGTTGGTTTGCAGATAAATCGCTACCAGCTGATAAAAGTTTTCGTAAATTGCTGAAACAAAACCTTAGTGATATTGCAAAATAAAAGGTTTGAAGTATTAAACCTAAATTGTATCGAAATCTTTGGTTTTGTTTCGAAACTAAAAGAAAAAAAGCGAGTCCTAAGACTCGCCTTTTTTATTCCCAATTTGTAACTTAATCCAATGTTTGGACCCAGCCTTCTGGGCCTTTCTTGTTACCATACTGAATATCAACCAGTTCGTTATAAAGTTTCTTAGTAACTGGACCAGTTTCTGTTTCACTATAGATAACATGTTTTTTACCCTCGTAGGTAATTGAACCTACAGGAGAAATTACAGCAGCTGTACCCATTGCACCAGCTTCTTTCATGTTGAACGCTTCTTCCAAGGTAATCTGGCGTTCAACTGGGTTTAGACCTTGCCACTTAGCGACTTCCAAAAGTGAGCGCTTAGTAATAGAAACCAAAATCGATTTTGATTTTGGTGTGACAAACTGTCCTTCTTGGGTAATGCCGTAGAAGTTAGCACCACCAAATTCGTCAATATATTTATGTTCACGTGGATCCAAGTAAAGACTATCGGCAAAACCGTTTTTATGTGCTTCAACTGTCGGAAGCAAACTGCTGGCATAGTTACCGGCTGTCTTTGCTTGACCGGTACCAGCATATGCGGCACGGTCGTATTCACTAACAACGTAATCTGCAGGGTTCAATCCTTTAATGTATGCGCCAACTGGAACCGCAAAAACGCGGAAGGTATATTCAGTGGCCGCTTCAACACCTAAAACTTTACTTGTTCCTACCATAAGTGGTCGTAAATAAAGAGTTGCGCCACTATCATATGGTGGTACAAATTCTTCATTAGCTTTAACAACTTGTTTTACGGCATCAACAAATCTATCTTCAGGAAATGGCGGCATGGCTAACCGCTTTGCTGAAAGAGTAAAGCGGTGTGCATTTTGATCAGGTCTAAAGAGATTGATCTTACCATCTTTTCTACGGTAAGCCTTTAGTCCTTCGAAAACCTCTTGTCCATAGTGCAGTACTTCCGCACCTTCAGAAAAGGTCATGGATGAATCTTCGGTCAGTTTTCCTTCCTGCCATTCTCCATCTTTATATTTCGCCTCATATCGATAAGGCAGATCACGATACTTAAATCCCAGATTTTTCCAATCCAGGTCTTCTACTTGTTGTTTCATTTGATTGTCCCCTATAACAAAACTACAAAAGCTAAAAAATAATTTTTAGCTTTTTTAATAATAATTTAATTGATACCTAATTTAAACTATATTTTTGTTGATGTCAATAGTAAAATTGCAATAATCTTAATAAAATAATATGAATTTTCAATAATAAAACAAAAATTCAGTTTCGTTACCGTGTGGAGGGTTTCACATGAAACAACTAGAAGCAAAAAAGGGATCATCCTTTATTGAATGATCCCTTTTTAACATTAATCTTGTTTTGTTTTATCGTTATTTTCAGATTTTTCTTTTGGCTTAATGTCTAATACTGCAGCATCATTTAAGTAAACATGCTTGTCATCTGCTGTAAACTTGACTTCTTTGGTGTCAGGCTCTTTCATTAATAATTTAGCAATCGGGGTTTCCAAGTCCTGCTCAACTACCCGACGTAAAGGTCTTGCACCAAACTTTTTATCATAGCCCTTTTCAGCTAAATAAGCTTCAGTCTCAGCAGAAACGTTAACCTTAACGTTCTTTTTCGCCAAAACATGTGCCATTTTACTTAAGTAAATATCAATAATTTTATTCATATCATCTTTAGTTAATGAATTAAATGGCACAATCGCATCAAGTCTATTCAAAAATTCTGGTCTGAAGTATGCTTCCAAAGCCTTGATTAATTTATCATGATCTACTTTACCGTCTTTTAGCAATTGGTCGGAATAACCTGCATTAGAAGTCATGATTAAAATTGTATCCTTGAAGGAGACTGTTCTGCCTTGTGCATCAGTTAAACGGCCATCATCCATGATTTGAAGCAAAGCATTAAACACTTGCGGATTAGCTTTTTCAATTTCATCGAACAAAATCAAGCTGTATGGCTGGTGACGAACTTTTTCAGTCAACTGACCGCCTTCACCGTAGCCAACATAACCTGGAGCAGAACCAATTAGCTTGTTAACTGCCATTTGATCTTGATATTCTGACATATCAAGTCTAATCAGATGATTTTCACCACCAAACAATTGAATAGCCAATTGTTTAGCTAATTCTGTCTTACCTACACCAGTAGGTCCGGTTAATAAGAATGTACCAGTAGGACGATCATTGTCTTTAAAAACTTGTTTACGGGCAATTGCATCAGTAATGACATCAACCGCATTATCCTGATCAATAACCACTTTCTTTAATTTTTCAGCTAAATCAAGATTTTTTTGTCCCTCACTTGCATGCAATTCACTCATTGGAATCTTTGTCTTGGCTTCAATCAAAGCATAGATATCTTCATCAGTAACATGTGGAGTCGCTTCATCATCTACATGATCAGCTTTGTCGCGCAACTCTTCAATCTTCTTTTTCAGCTCACTTGCTTTACTGTAATCTTCCTTTTTGGCAGCAGTTTCTTTTTCACTTTCCAGCTTTTTAATCCGCTTCTTTAAAGTTGCTTCATCATCAGGAATAGTGTCGAGACCCTTTTTGGCACCTGCTTCATCCATTAAATCAATGGCTTTGTCAGGTAAGTACCGTCCCTGTATGTAGCGCTGTGATAATTCAACAGCCAGCTTTAAAGCACTGTCATTGTATTTTACATGATGGAAAGCTTCATATTTATCTTTTAGACCCTCCAAAATTTTGACAGTCACTGCAGCAGATGGCTCAGGAACTTGTACAGGCTGGAACCTACGTGCCAGGGCTGCATCATTTTCAATCCTGCGGTACTCACTCGTAGTCGTTGCACCAATCAGATTCAAGTCGCCACTAGCCAAAGCCGGTTTCAAAATATTAGCAGCGTCACCATTGTTATTTTCAGAGTCAGTTGACCCTGCTCCGACAATATTATGTAATTCATCAATAAATAAGATAATATTAGGATTTTTCTTAGCTTCGTCAATCACTTTTTTTCAGGCGCTCTTCAAAGCTACCACGCAAACTTGATCCAGCAACCATATCATTAATGTTAATTGCAATAATATGTTTGTCTTTCATCTTGTCAGGAACATCGCCTGCAGCGATCTTCTGTGCCAATCCTTCTACAATGGCAGTTTTACCTACACCTGCTGGTCCAACTAAAACTGGATTGTTCTTTTTGCGCCGACTTAGAATCTCTATAACTTCCTGAATTTGTTCATCACGCCCAATTACAGGATCGTATTTATTTTTCTTTGCTTGCTCAACCAAATCAACTCCAATTGGCTTTTGTCCTTGCTTTTGCCCCATTTGTCCGTTTTGGGATATGTCTTGCGGTGAGATATTCATACTGCTTGAATAGTGAATAGGAATAGCTTCACCTTTATCATTAGTGTTATTAAAAAAAGAATTGTTTAATTCGTTAAATAAATCGTCAAAATCATTATCAAAATATGCCATATGTAAACACCCCTTTGATAGGTTATAAATTTGTAATTAGCACTCGTAGCGTTCGACTGCTAATTGCTTACATATAATATTATAGCAGGTTATCCACAGAAAGCAATAGTTTTGACTAACTTTTTCCACAGATTATTCTAATTTCCCACAGAAATCAAAAAAGCCTTAAAAGCACCGCTTTCAGCTACTTTTTAGGCTCTAATTTTTTATTTTTGATATAATTTAAATTGCTTTGCCAAATATTTACCAGTTAAACTACCAGAATTTTGAAAAATATCCACAGGGGATCCGTCTGCAATAATTTTTCCTCCTTGTAGTCCTCCTCTTGGTCCCATATCAATCATATAATCACTGTTAGCCATAATATCCAAGTCATGCGTAATAGTAATAATAGTTCCTTCTTGCTCAAGTAATCTTTGAAACACTTGTAAGAGTGTTCTCACATCTTGTGGATGCAGTCCCACTGTCGGTTCATCAAAAACAAATAAAGTGCCCTTTTGCCTTTGATGAATGTGACTAGTTAACTTTAACCGCTGTGCTTCTCCTCCTGATAATGCTGGAGTAGACTCCCCTAGATGAAGATAACCTAACCCCATCTCATGTAATGTTGTAATTGTTTTATTAATTTTTGGCTCTTTTTGAAAAATTTTTTCTTTTAAGGCATCATCTACTGAGTAATCCAAAACGTCTGCAATACTTAAATTATGCCATTTTACCTGCAAGACATTTTGATTGAAACGATGACCTCCACATACTGAACATGTTTCAACCATGTCTGGCAAATATTGGATATCAAGTGCAATAACACCAGTGCCACCGCATGCTGGGCATGCACCTTCTTTATTATTATATGAAAAATGAGATGCACGATATTTCAACTTTTTAGCTAAAGGCTGTTTGGCAAAAAGTTTACGCAAGTTATCCATAATATCTGTATAAGTTGCAACAATTGAGCGCTGATTTTTACCAACTGGAGTAGAATCAACACTAACCACGTTTTTAATATAGTCATTATCTAAGTTCTTTACCCACTTAGGTCTTTCACTATTATTTTTTTGTGCCTTCAATGCCGGAATCAAAGAATCTAGAATGAGAGTAGTTTTACCAGCACCTGAAAATCCGGTAACAGAAGTTAAGCGATTGACAGGTATTTGCACATGCAAGTTTTTTAAGTTAAAGCGCTTAGTAACATCAAGCTTTATTTTGCCATGTTTAAAGATTTGGTCTTTATTGGCCCTGGGTCTGACAAATAATGGTGCTTTACCTGTTAAATATGGTCCAATTAAGGATTTTTCATTATGTTCTATCTCTTTGGGTATTCCCTGGGAAATAATTTCACCACCCTGGCTGCCTGAACCGGGACCAATTTCAATCACCCAATCAGCTGCGTTAATAATGGCAGTTTCATGATCAACAACAACTAAAGAATTGCCTTGATTGACCAATTCATGAAATATATCAATCAACCCAGCTACATTATCAGGGTGTAAGCCCACTGATGGTTCATCTAATACATAGAGTACCCCTGTGGTTTCGGTGCGCAACGTTCTGCCAAGCTGGATACGTTGAAGTTCACCTGTAGACAGACTACTTGCCTGTCTGTCTATGCTCAAATAATCTAGTCCTAATTTTAACAGAGGTTTGACTTGATGCAACAACTCACTCGTTAAATTTTCTGCTAAGTCTTGCATGTCTTGTGGCAAACTTGCTAAAATCTCGTCCATATATTGAGTTAATTCACCTAAAGTCAGTTTTTCAGCTTCAACAATATTTTTGCCGGCAACTAGTTGCTGCCAGCGACTAGGATCAATCCGATAGCCATGGCAGCGAGGACAGGTACTAAATTTATAAAAAGAATTAATTCTTTGCAATCCTCGCTCCGACTTAGTTGTTTTACGGGAGTTAGCCACCGCATTATAGGCATTCTCATATAGCGCATCAAGATGATAAACTCGACCAGTTGAAGTTGGCAAGTCAATAGGGACTTTTCGCTCTTTACCATGAAGCACAATATCTTTTTCTTTAGCATTCAACTCTTTATATGGAATATCAGTCCGTACTCCTAGTTCACGGGCAATACGCCACATCCAATTTCGACCAGGAATTTGCCAAGTAGCTACTGCACCTTTTTCAAGCGATAAATTTTCATCAGCAATAATCTTACTATCATCAATCTGCTCAACCGTTCCTAGACCTTGGCATTTTTGACACGCACCATCTGAATTAAACGCAAAGTCTTCAGCACTGAAAGCATAAAATTGTACGCCACATTTAGGACACGTCAAGCGACCCATTGCTTCTCCAGTTAAATCCATTGCTTCCGCAATTTTTATGGTTGGTGGGACTCTGTGACCGTTAGGACATACAGGTGAACCTAATCGGGAAAAAATTAGTCGTAGAATATTAAAAACTTCCGTTACTGTGCCAACGGTTGAACGCACACTAGGAACAGCAGGTCGCTGTCTTAATGCCAAAGCTGAAGGGATATGTTTGACTTCATCTACTTGTGCACGACCAACTTGGCTAATACGTCTCCTAGTATAGGCTGCTAAGGAATCAAGATAACGTCTTGCACCTTCTGAGTATAAAATGCCCATTGCCAAGCTGGATTTACCAGATCCGCTTAAGCCAGAGATTGCTACAAATTTATGTAGTGGAATATCAACATCAATGTTTTTTAAATTATTAACTCTACCACCAATTACTTCAATTTTAGTAGGTTGTTTTTGGTATTTCATTAATGATTCTCCTTTCCCTTAGCAGGCTTTAATGGCCTATTTGGTTTCTTTAATAAGTACTGTCGAATTGCTTGAATTACCTGCTTATTTTGCGGCAAATCTGAGTGATCTGCTTTTTCACCTGTAACTGTCATTGCCGTATAATTCTTAACCTGATTTTGAAAAATAAATTTACCGGCAGCTACACTTGTTTCAGGTACGATTCCATCTGATTCATAATTTTTCCCTCCAGAAAGAGAATAAACCTTTAAATATTGCGGTAGTGTTGCACGATTTTTAATAAAATCTGCCAGCATTTGCGTCCGATTATTAATATTACTTTCAGTAAAGTTATAAGGAGTTCCTAAAGTCATTAACTTCTTTATCTTAATGTTATCAGAATATTCAGAATAATAATGTTCCAGCCAATAAGTCCAAATTAAACCACCGTTGGAATGACCAAATGCTTTAAAATTATTAAACTTATAGTTTTGAATTAGTGATTCAAACGCAACATTTAGCCATTTTGCCTGTTTTTTAATATTTGTATAACCGTCTTTATTGTTGTCAAAACCAATAATAATAAAAGGCTCCAAATCGTTTTTACCAATAGAGCCACTGTAAGTTAGTTTTGCTTCACGTGAAACTTTGATTTTTATTACACTGTGTCTGTTGAGAGTAGTTTTATTCAGTTCATCAATTAAATCGTTAAAACGCTCAGTTGTGGCACTGGAACCAGGAACCATTATTACTGGGGAAAGCAGCGACTTGCTAAGTTCCGCTCTTGATTTATTATCCTTTTTCATCCAAAAAAAACTGGGGACAGCCAGCATAATTAAAACAATTATGACCAAGATTAGCCATTTATAATTAGGATTTTTACGCATCTGATCATTCCTTCTTCTGGTAAGCAATTCTTAGATCAATTTTTTCATTAATTTTAATTATTGGTAATAGCAAAACTATATCCAACAAAAACAGCAGTAATGTAAAAATTAACGTTGACCAGTTACCATTTGTGCCAAAAAATGAAACTAAAATTCCGGGGGTTCCTTTTAAAATTTGATAAACACTCACAGGAATAATATGTACGCTAATAGCCACAGTAGCCAATGTCATATTAATAATCGGGATCATAACACTAGGCAATACGAACACAGGATTTAAAATTAGAGGTAAACCAATTGTAAATCCCAAGTTAGAACCAAAAGCAGCTGGTAATAAATTAATTTTAGCATTTATTTCATTTTCTCTATTACCTCGCCTTATTAAAAGCAATACAATCACGGCTAAAGCAACGCTAGCACCACCCATTATCCCATAGCTGTTAATGAGTGAACTGCCCAGGTATTTATACGGCACATTCCAAGAATTACCGTGTTTTAATGTATACGTCAAATTTTCAGCAGTAAAAGCATTATTAACCGTTCCTGATAAGGAGCGCAATGGATAACCGATTCCTAACCAATCTAAAAAAGTAATCACAGCTGAAAGCAATAAAACTTCGCCAAAATTATTAGTGGTCTGAACTCGACTGACAATTTCATTAAAACTGGTGGAATTAAGGAGTTTAAGTTGTAATTCATAAATTATAATTCCTAAGAATATACCCAGTAGCAGTGAAATAGCGCTAGGCAAAACAGCATCCCCCGCCCTTTTTTGGATTATCTTTGTTCCCTCATCTTTAACGTAGGAAAAGTCTTTACCTAATAAATGAAATATTTGTCCCACACAATATCCTATAACTAAGGCTATAAAAACTGCATTAATTTGTAACAAACTGGCAGTAAACGGCATGCGAGCATTGCGGCCACTGCTGGATGCATATGAACAAAAAAGCATAATTAGAACAGCAGTTAAACCTGCCATAGTTGAATCCTTATGATAAAGCCGTGCTGTGTAACGAGCCATAAAGTAACTGGCATAGACACCAAACACCCCAAAAGTAATTTCTACCATTCCACGGCAAACAAAAGAACCACCATACCAAATATGATCAGATAATACTTTATCCAGGCTACATATATTATAAATTAGTCCATTAGGTGTAAAAACCAAGTCATTAAAAAGTTTAAAATATGAGCCAACCACTGCAATCGGCATTAACACTGCCATGGTATGTCTTGTCGCACGAAAAAAAGAGAATTCCTGCATACGTGCTACGATATTGATAGTATATTCTTTCATTAAATCTGACCTAACCTTGATTATTGTATTTAAAATAAAATAATACTCTATTTTTCTAATGCTAGCCATTTTAATACCAACCATTATCTTTTTTATTATTAGTAATGAATAAAATGGTATAATGAAAGTGTATTTTAAGAGGCGAGAAAATGAGCAGGAAGAAAATTGAATTAACTGAAAAGGTAGCAAAGCTAACAGAAAAGTATTTAGAAGTTAACGATACTGATTTTAATGATCTGATTAATAAGGCTTTAAAGACCTACCTGATTGATCACTTAAATTCCAGTCAAGTAAAGGATGCTCTCAAAAAAACAGATGATTTTAATTCTGAATATGCTGGCAAATGGTTTCAAGAGCGTATTGAAGACTTGAACAAGTACTAAATTTTAAAATGGGTACACAAAAAAAGAGCAAGACAATGAATGTCTTGCTCTTTTAGTTATTTATCAATTTAATTTTTTAAATATCGATCACCAGCTAATCTGCGGTAAAAATTGGCTTTAGTTGTCTGTTCATAAGGAACTAGCCAAATATAACCAATGCCAAAAGTTAGTACACTCAAAAGATACCAACCAATAAAACTTAAATTTAATACAAATAGTTCCCATTTATGGCCGTCCATCAACTGACGACTTAGTGTAATTGCTGTTGTTGCATGTACCTCTTGCCTACTTGCTACCAAGTCATTAACAATATAGGGCGTCATGGCATAAGAATAAGACTTAATTAAGCCAGGGATAACTAATAATAAAGACCACAGAAATTGAAAAATATACTCACAAAGATAATTCAGAAATTCTGGTACAAACCGATCATCAGTAAAAACAGAAAAAATACCTTTAAAAAAGCCTAGTCTTTCTCCACGAGCAAAATGTAAGAAAGTAACTACCATACTCAGCATAAAAAAGCTGCCAATAAAAGTTAAACCCGTATCAGTACCTAATTGACCTGCCCAAAATGCAGGTTTAAACAGTGAATCAATTGAGCCGGTTCCCATGACATCATTTACATTATTTGTAATCTTAAGTGAATTATTTATTGCTGGCCTGGCAAAAAAGAAACCAACAAATAAGGTCATTACTAAACCAATAATAACTGCCCAGCCCCAGTTATGACGCAGTTGATTTTTCGCTTCTAGTTTTAGTTCTGCTCTGTTCATAACTTATCTCCTTATCTAGTATATATTAAATATATTTTACCCCCTAGCAATGGCAGATAGCAAAGAAAACACTAAAAAAGCCTAGTTCCATCAACATCGGAACTAAGCTCACACAGTATTTGTGCTACCACTACTGACCACATTATAGAAACTTATATTTATTCGTCTTCTTTATCCAGATTTTTATTACTAAGATTAACATAAACCAAAGAATCTTTTGCTTGATTAACTAACTTCTTGATTGTTTCTTCACTAAAATATTCCTGTGAATTATTTAAAGCTACGCTCATTATAATAGGCAAATTCATGCCAGCTATAATGTGGGTATGTTAATGTACTTAATAAATGTATTTATCATTATTTTCATGTATACAAAAAGCCTAGTTCCACCAACATCGGAACTAAGCTCACACAGTGTTTGTGCCACCATTACTGACCACATTATAGAAATTTTACATTTTCGCTACCGGAGAAAATGATTACTTCCCTATGGTGACACAACAAAATTTTAGCATGCAATTAACCAAAAAACAAGTTTCAACCAATTATATTTGCACTGTCAGCCTTACGGCCAAGTAGTTCGAGCATGATTTGATTAATTTGACTTTTTAACTGGTTAAATTCACCCTCACGTGTCTTATTAGACTGTATAATCACTAGCGTTTTAGCATTATTAGTACTGCGCATGAAGGTATAATAACCCTCTCCTGCACCATTAGCAGTTTTAGTTTTTAATTTAATATTATTATAAAAGCCGCCATTATAATAAGCAGGTGGTTCAGACTGGTAAAGCAATTTACGACTCTTTTGGGTTAACAAGTTACCAGCTAGTAAATATTGTATAACTTTGGCCAGATCATGATTAGACATTACTATTGAACCAGCCCCTAATTCATTGCGAGCTCCCCTTAAAGCTGCCTTATGCTTAACCACGTCATAGCGACCTTTGCGGTAAATCATTCCGGGCACTAAATGACTGGAAATAATTTTGCCTGGCCTTGACCACAAAAATTCTGTTTGTTTCAGCTTTAACGGCCTGATATAGGTATTGCGGAACAACCGCTCATAGCTTTGACCCGTTATTTTGCTCATAATACCACAGAGGTAAACATAATTTAGTGAACTATAATGCCACTTATTTAATAAATCAGGTTCAAAAATAGTTTTAGCTGCATCATGCTGAATATTATCAGAGTCAGAAACAAAATGCTTTCTTCCTAACTTTGCTCCTGGTTTGAGATCAAGACCTGCCGTCATGGCTAATAGATTTTTAATTTTGACTTTTTGTGCTCCAGAAATTTGCGGATAAAATTCACTTAATTTATCCTGCAGGCTTAACTTGCCTTCCTGCACGAGCCGCATAATAATTGCAGCCGTCATAGATTTCTGCACAGAATTAATTAGATAACTAGTGTCAGTGTTATTGCCTAAAGCATAGTTAAGCATTATTTTGCCATTTTTAATGACTAGAATTGAGCCCTTGATTCCTAAGGCATCAATTTGCTGGCGCACTATTTTCCTTTTAAAGATTCTTTTGAACTGCCATTTAACGGATTTTCATCTGTCAAACTAATCTGATATGGCTTTTTTTGCCACTTTCTGCTGTAAAAATAGTTATGAATATTATAATTACGTGGTAGATCACTTTGCGCCATGAATGGCTTTACTGCCTTGTCAACAGCTACCCAGCCGCGCCAGCCCAAGTGAATAGTATCTTCCATGAAATACTTTTCACCACCGCGCTTGGATAAATCGGTAACGTTATCAAAACCTTGACTAGCCAGTTGGTATTTAATCTTAGAAACGGCCTTCTGATACATTGTTTGTGACAAGCCAGTGTAATTAGACCATTTTTCATTAATCGGCGGGATAATGAATAGCACATTGGTATGCTGCTTGGCAAACTGATGCAACATCAATTCAAAATCGCTGTATTCTACCGATTTAGTATAATTAAAATGACGCTGACTATCTTTTAATTTAGCAAGTACCCTTTTATTTAAACGCCTTTTATAAAAACGATTGTTAATACCAAAATTGTTAGAATTGGTGTTAAGTGCAGCCTGCTGACTTGCTACTTGGTCTAAAGCCTTGACTGAATACGTATTCGGCAATAACTTGGCCTGCTTATTGATCCTTCTAATGCGATCACGCAGCTGGAAGGTGCTGAAAAATTTATCTTCATTGTTAAGCATGCGCCGCTGATTTTCTAAGTAAAAGCGTTGAAATCCCGTTAGCTTTTGCCCGTGGGCAATCCTTCTCATACCCAGTTTGATAACGCCCTTCACTTCAGGCATTTGCTGAAAACGTTTGGCTGCATAGCGGTTAGTCACCGTGTCTTTTTTAATACCTAAGAGAAAATTACAGGCTTGCAGCGGTGAATAATACAGCGCGAAGGCATCCGGATTTTGACCCTTTTTAGTAAACCATTGCGGTGAAACAATGACTACGGCTTTTTTGCCCTTAAGCTGTTTAGCAGTCCCCTGCATTTCCAAAAAATGTGCTAAGGATTGACTGCCTGGCCCGCCTAATAAAAATGGCCGGTAATTGCGGCGATACTTTTGCGCAATTACACTGGGATGCAATGGATCAAGCCGTGATAATTCACTTGATCCATAAAAAGGCACGTACCCATCCTTAAACGCATCCTGTTTCATTAAAGAGCACTTAAAAATAGTATTAGTTTGCGAATTAGCCGCTTGATAAATGGCATCCCTAGAAAAAGTTCGCTCCCACGGCATCAGAAAGATGACCAGCAGCAAGACAAATGCGCAAAGAACCGGGCCAAAAATATGCCACAGCCGGCGTTTGTTATTCATTTTCTAAATTTTCCACCTTTGCCACAATTTTATTGGGCGTATCCCATTCATTTCTGTCAAATTCAGAAACTGGTACATCTATTTGGAACTTTTCCTGTAAATTTAACAACATTTGGACACTGGCCATTGAATCCATTAGACCGTTGGCAAAAATATTTTCATCCATTCTCTCTGTTAAATCTTCACCGGTTAAATCTTGTAAAATTGCTAAAACTTCTTTTTTGGTATCCATGTTAAAACTCCTTAAATAAAATTATTGCCTATTGCCAGCCAAACCAAAGCTGGCTGAGAAAACCTGAAAAAATCAGGAAACTAAAACACACTACATTAAAAGTTACAAAAATTGCCAGCCATTTTGTGTATTTATTCGATGGCAGCTTATCTTTGTGCTTCTTTTTGAACCGCAACCAGCAATCATTGATGATGATGGCAAAAGCATGGAACAAGCCATAAACAATATAATACCAGGTCAGCCCATGCCAGAAACCCATCACCAAGAACAAGAGCAGGTATGCTGCCTGCGACAGCCTGACTGGGTTTTTAAACAGCTTTTTCTTCATTGCAAAGAAGGTAAAACGCATGTAGATGTAGTCCCGAAACCAGAAAGACAAGGTCATATGCCAACGGTTCCAGAATTCTTTGATGTTTTGCGAAATAAACGGCTTGTTAAAGTTCATTGGGGTGTGAATACCCATAAAGTAGGAAATCGACACGGCAAATAAAGAATAGCCCGCAAAGTCAAAGAATAAATACATGCTGTAGCAGTACATATAAGCTACTACCCACCAGGATAGTTTTAAGCCGCCATTTGCTGTACCTGTAATTAAAGCAGCTCGGGTGATTCGGGGCAGCCAATAGGTACCAAAGAACCAGCCAAGAACAAATTTATATAAGAAGCCTTGAAACAGATAACGTGTTGCCAGCTCTAAATCGTTTAGATACTGATCACGCTTTGGCACCGTGTCGCATTCTTTGGCAAATCTGCGGTAACGATCAATTGGTCCCGAAGAAATGGTCGGAAAGAATAAAAGAAAGCGAAGATAGGTTCCCAAGTTAAGTTCTTTAATAGCGCCATCGCGTACTTCCATCACGACCTGAACCGTCTTAAAGGTCAGATAAGAAATCCCCAGAAAAGCCAAAACTCCAGGAATTTTAGCTTGCGGAAAAGCAGTCTGTACTTTAACCAAAACCAGGGGCACGATTGTTAAAATTACAGCTAAGTAAAAAACCCAGGTTCTATTTGGACTGTTCTTGCGGCGGCGATAATAAAGATAGCCATAAGTGACCAGCAACTGAAACAAAATATAGATGATTAAACTAACGCCCTGTTGCCATTTTTCACCATCAAAAATGAGAAACAAGAAAATTAATGAGAATACAACCTCATAGATTTTTAAGCGATGACCCCAATACAGCCCAATGATAATAGGTATTAAGCCAATCATCAGATACACGAAATAATGCGGATTGGAATATGGCTGCAAGTTAATGAAATTAGCGTTCACTACTCGTTGACCTCCTTAATGACAGCCTTAATATCAACTTTACCATTTTGCGAGACCGGCAATGTTTCACGGTAAACATAACGCTGTGGAATCATGTATGGCATCAGTTCTTTAGCTAAATCTGCTCTGATCATCTTAGTAATCTCTGCTTCAGAATATTGCTCTTTTACCCCATCTTTGAGTTTAATTTCGGCAACAATTTGCTTAACCGTATGATCCTGATTATATTTTGGTGCAGCTACGCCGTGATCAACCAGCTTGTTCATTCCAATATAGTGGTTGATTTCTTCCAATTCTATACGATAGCCATTAAACTTGATCTGAAAATCAATTCTGCCGCGGTAAAAGAGCATATCTTGGTCAAAGAAGCCTTCATCACCTGAGCGGTGGCTCATATATTGGTCACCCGGTTTTTTAAAGAATGCTTTAGCTGTTTTTTCGGGGTTATTCATATAGCCCTTAGAAGTGCTTGGCCCAGAAATAATAATTTCGCCTTCATCAGGCTGGTCACCTTTAGATTTATCAATAATAATTTTGGTATCTGCTTTAGCCTTGCCAATTGGGAGACGATCATATTTCCTTAAAACAGCATCAGTAATTTCTACCTGAGTGACTGCAACTGTAGTTTCAGTCGGTCCATAAGTATTAAAAACTCGCGCCTGGGGGAATTTCTTTTTTAGCATTACTACTTCATTGTGCGGCAATTCTTCACCACAGAACATAAAGTGAGTTAAATCTGGATGATTGGCAGCAGTAAAAGTTTTATCTAAAAAACACATCTGCGCAAATGACGGCGTTGATACCCAGACATTAAATTGCAGCTTAGGCAAAGTCTGAAACAACTGAGCAAAATTTTGCGTAACTTCATGCGGCAGAGCCACCAATTTACCTGCCCCGACTAAAGCAGGATAAAGACTCATGACTGAGAGATCAAATGAGTATGGTGCTTGGGATAAAAATGAAGGATGTTCCGGCAGATCAAAGTCCACCATTTCCCAATTGACGAAACTGAGCAAGTTATTATGACTAATTTGCACGCCTTTAGGTTTACCACTTGTGCCTGAAGTAAAAATAACGTAAAAATTGTCGTCACCCTGTACATAGATGGCAGGATCAGATTCAAAATCTCCTTTTTCTACATCAGCAGGACGCACTACTTTAATAGCTGGCAAATCAATTTTCGGCAGTTCATCAATTGCTAAAATTGCTTCAGCATGAGAAACTTCCTGAATCATAACAATTCTTTCAGCATTTGAATAGCTGGCGATAGGAATATATGCATGTCCAGACTTAACACAACCAAGAAAACTGGCAATCATTTCAAAATCCTGCCCGCCCCAAATCATCACTGGACTCTTAGGAGAAAGATTCAAACTTACAATCTTATGAGCCCATTCATCTGAACGTTTTTTTAGATCACTATACGTATTAGTTTTACCTAAATAGTCATATGCAATACGTTCAGGCTCTGCCTGAGCAATTTCATCAATTTTTTCAATTATATTTTCAATCATATTAGTGTACCAGCTTTAAAATTCATTGTAGATAAAGTGAACAGATGTTAACCCACTATACTGATACAAATAAATCAGTACCATTAAAATGATGCAATAGATAATTGTCGTCAAAACAAACTTTCCAACACATTTAGTACGTGAATCAGTTTTTTCTTTTTTAGCCATAATTCATATCTTTCTCAATATTAATAAAATATTCTATCAAATATAGTACTACTAAAGATTTGTAACTAAAAAAATCCTCTCAAACTTTTACCAAATTTAAATATTTTTCCTTATTACTCGTTATTCAACTTACGACAATCGTTATAAGCAAAACAAAGCGGAATTAGAATTATAAATGAGCCAAAAAGTATAATAAGCATTAACAAGATAAAAATGTTTGTTGGTTTTAGCCAGCGTTCACTTTGGGCAGTTGTCAAGATATAAACAGCAAATAAGACTGTAAAAATAAGTTCCCCTAAAAGCGTGTATCCTAAAGCACCTTGACTAAACATCTGATACAGCCAAAGCCAAGCAGATGCCGGCAACAAACAAAGCCAACCAGAAAAACGTAGCCAAAAAATGATCTTTTTACGATAATCTTGTTTTCCCATTTTTCTCCTTAAAATTTCAATTCTTTTTTTAACTAAAGTAAAACTAATTATAACAAGGAGTTTTGCAACAAACAATTTTGTAGTTACTTAAAATTTGCATTTTGAGATTTTCGTCATACTTTTTTCACATTTTATAGTTATACTATAATTGTGATATAGGAAAGATATTCATTTTTCTTATATCACACTCAACTTTTTGTTTTTCATTCATACTCCTCCAAGTATAATAATGAAAAAACCGAAATGACTTTACAGGTCATTTTCATATCTATCCCTTTCGACTCACGTGCGTTACGTGAGTTTTTCTATGGTCTTAAACTGTTCTAAAGAAATTCTTTACCCTTTTATAAGAGATTTTCTAACTTAACTTCATATTTTAGAGATATTATTTTTTTATGTAGTAAGCGAAAGCAATACTTACTACATACTCCCACTTTTTTATTTCATTCATTCTTACTCCTTCAAAGTAGATGAAAACTAACAGGCTCGCAGATCTTGCGGGCCTTTTTTCTTTGTTATAGGATTAAATTTGAACAATTATTATTTTTTATTATGAAAGGTTCATATTTAATGTTTTCACCCACAATCAAACACTTACTGGAAGAAAAATCAGGTTCTTTCATTATCCCTGCCTCTCGCATCGCTTTTGTTGAAGACGACAATCCTTTATATCACGCATTTATGATTCTGACGCGTGTAAAATATTCAAAAATTCCAGTTCTTGACCGCCAAAGCCGTGTTGTTGGCTTACTGAGCTTAGCAATGATCACAGATAAAATGATGGAAACTGATAGGATTTCACTTGAACCTTTAAATAAATTATTAGTTCGTGATGTTATGCAAACCAAATTTGATAAAATCAACTTTGTTCAGACTACCTTGGAAACTCAACTTCATTTGTTAGTTGACAATGCTTTTTTGCCTGTGGTTGATGACGATGGTGTTTTCCAAGGACTATTAACCAGACGTGAATGGATTAAAGCTTTTAATTACATTTCTCATAATTTTGAGAAAGAATATAAGGTGATCCCAATTACCAAAGATAAGCTGTTATAAAATATACTTAAAATTTATTTTTGTTTATTCCTTTTTAGTGTACTTTATTACAAATTAAGTTATAATAATCATTAATAGGGAGATACCGGTACTTTTATTTGGTAATCCAGCTATTTGGTTAATACAATGTTAAAAATTGATTTCAATTTTATATTTATTATATATACATATTTATTAATTATAATCATTTTGCTTTTAAAATTAAATAGCGCTTTGCTGAATTAGTTAACAAGAATCAATAGATACTCCTTAAATAATCAGAAAAGAAGAACACTATTATGGCAAGTAAAACAATTTCTGCGCATTTGACATTTTTGATACGCGCAATTATAAAAAATTGGACTTACCCAAATGATCAAGAGCTTTCACTTGAAGAGAAATCTGAATTGGTGTCCCAACTAAAGGGGCTGGCACAAAACCCAAATAATATGGAAGAAGCGACTAAAATCACTGATGCGTTCTATAAAGACAAAGTTACAAAACGTTTTAAATCAATGGATTCCAATTTTTCCTGGATTTTTATAATATTGCAGCATGAATTGGTATCAGCTACTCGTTTGCATGCCCTTCTTCTTGATTTGGCTCACGAAGAACATTTTTCAGAAAAAGGAATTGCAAAAATTAACCATTATTTTGCAGAAACTGATGACCATGGTGACAATGACAACTTTATTACAATGTCATCTACAGATATAATTGATTCTTTAGGAAGGACTAAAATTTTTCATATTCAACCCTCTAAGGATGAAAATGATTTCCCTGAAATTAAAAATTCTAAATTTACGTCTAAAGCTAAGCCGGTAAAAACCGAAACTCAGTTCAACAAGATTATTAAACTAAAAGATCACTAAGTTAAAGAAGGTAAAAATTACCTTCTTTTTTTTATATTAATTTGCATCTAATTTAGACTTATTCTAAATAAAATTGAGTATTTAGTGTTAAAATAGAAAACATAATAATTAGTTTAACTTACGGGAGGCTACTATTAATGAGTTTTAAACGCCAATGGAAATTTATTCTTGTATTAGCAATTGGGATAATAGGTCTTTTTTGCCAATTCGGCTTAAAGACCAAAAGTCTTTTTCAAATAGGAAACTTGCAGTTCCCTATTCAGGCAGTATTAATCGATATTGTGGGTATCATGATGGCAATTTCCTTACTTGCCGAAATTGCCAGTGATTTTAAATCAGGACGCTATGGCGTTGATATTTTAGCTGTTATCGCAGTTGTTTCCACTATATTGATTGGTGACATTTGGGCTGAATGGATGATTTTAGTCATGATGACTGGTGGCCAAACATTAGAAGACTATGCTACTGGACAAGCAGATAAAGAATTACGCTCTCTTTTAAGCAATTCACCTACTATTGCCAACAAAATTATGAACAATGAACTCGTTTCTGTTGACGTTGAACAACTAAAAATTGGAGATCACGTTTTAATCAAACCAGGTGAACAAGTTCCAGTTGATGGTAAAGTAGTTAGTGGTGAATCAAGTTTTGACCAGTCATCATTAACAGGAGAATCTGTGCCGGTTGCTAAAAAAACTGGTGATGAATTAATGTCTGGTTCGATTAATGGCAGCGTGGCAGTAGAAATGGCTGTCACTAAAAAAGCGAGTGATTCTGAATATCAGACAATTGTTTCACTTGTCGAATCATCGCAGGCAAAACCGGCCAAGTTTGTAAAAATGGCTGACCGCTACGCTGTCCCATTTACCATTATTTCCCTGGTAATAGGAATCGCTGCCTGGATCCATTCGGGCAATCCGGTCAACTTTGCAGAAGTCATGGTTGTAGCTTCACCTTGTCCATTACTAATTGCCGCACCAGTTGCACTGGTATCCGGCATGAGTTCCATGTCCAAGCATCATATTATAGTTAAGTCCGGTCCCACTTTAGAGAAACTAGCTACAGCAAAAACTTTTGCTTTCGATAAAACAGGTACTTTAACTGAAAATCAGTTGGTAATTGATGAAATAATACCTGCCAATAATAGTAGTTATAGTCCAGAAACCCTGCAAAGTTACGCTACCAGTGTTGAACAACAATCTAGTCATATTATTGCTAATTCACTGGTTAATGTAGCTGATAAGAACCTTTTAAAACCGGCAACAAATATCAAAGAATCAACTGGTCAAGGTATTAGCGGCATCGTTGAGGGACATTTAGTTAAAGTTGGCAAGCTGGATTATGTTAAACCACAAGAAAAAGCTGCAACAGTCAATGCTACTGCAGTTTATATTTCAATTGACGATAAGTATGCCGGTTATATTACATTTAAAGATCAAGTTCGTCCTGAAAGTGCTGAGACAATAGCACGTTTGAAACGTCAAAGTGGTGCACACATTATGATGTTGACAGGAGACCACAAAGATGTGGCTGATAAAATTGGCCAAACAGTTGGAGTGCATGATATACGCTATAGTTTGTTGCCCGCTGAAAAGATTGCTGCAATTAAAAATGTGCCTCAAGATCAGAGACCAGTAGTTATGACTGGTGACGGCATTAATGACGCCCCTAGTTTGTCAGCTGCTGATGTTGGCATAGCCATGGGAGCAAAAGGTGCTTCTGCTGCTAGTGAAAGTGCAGATGCAATTATCATGGTAAACGACTTATCCAAAATCAATGATGCCGTAGCAATTTCTAAACACACTATGAAAGTTGCCAATATAGATGTGTTAACTGCTATCACCATCGTAGTTATCATCGAGCTAATTGCATTTACTGGTATTATCCCTGCATTTTGGGGAGCAATTTTGCAGGAAGTGGTTGATATGATTTCTATTAGCTTGGCTCTTTTAGCAAAAACTACTCCTAAAAATCCAGAACAAACAGGAATTAGCACTACAAATTAACTTTCAAAAATATTCTTACATTAAAAAAGCCTGATAAACTGCATAGCCTATTAAGCATCAGTTTACCAGGCTTTTTATACGAATCCTAATGCATTAAAAATCATATGAGATAAAATTGAATAGCGCAGATCTCTGGTACTTGTGTAAACCCAGGCTAATACACAGCCTAATGCCCAATAAACCAGTATATATTTAGTAAGTCCAGGATCATGTACATATCCAAAGATAAGTCCACTGAAAAGAATACCTAACCATTTATTTAAATTCGTATTTTTGTAAAAGAAAGTGTTAAAGAAAAAGCCCCGAAAAATAAATTCTTCAAATACTGGGCCTATAAATATTACCATCACTGGAAAAAAGTTTCCTGCCTGATGAGAAAATTGATCTAAAAGATTCTGATTAGTTGAAGTTTGATCCGAATTAAAACCCAGTGCCAACTGTATAGTCGCACTAACTATAATCAACATTATTACGCCTAAAAGGGAAAGTAATATCTTCTTAAACTGCCAATGTGGTCTGCTATTATAATTACGTTCATTTCTATGTCTTAATTGCAAGCGGTATAAATAAAGCACTATTAATAAAGCTATTGTTGTAATTATCATCGTTAGCAGGATAAAAGAGACATTTCCTAAATGCAGTTCTCTTCTTAACCTGTGAGGGTAAAAATAAAATTGTTGCACTACGCTATAAATTATAAAAGAGGCTATTATTGTAATTACATTCCCCAAAAAATAGAAAAAATTTTTCATTCATTTCACTCTTTTCAAACTATAAGTAAAAGCAACTTCGACCGTTTTGCACAATGTCATCTTAACTTTAAAAATTTAATTTCAATTATGATGATAAGCTATTTCCTGGGAAATAACTTTATTATTCTATCATATTTTAATTTACTATGACTTTTTATTCATCTTTATTATAATAGACTTAGCTTTAAACCTAAGGTAGGATACTATGATTAGAATTTTTGAAGTATTAAATCAAAACCGTTCATTTATAATTCTTTCACTTATTATGCTTGCAACTTTTGCAGTTTTTTTATTTTCTTGGCTAAAAGAACCCAGAAGATTGCTTAATGGCATTCTTTTTACTATTTTTTTATTGGCATTTGGCGTTTGGCTGACCGTAATGATTCTATCTACCAGTTTGAGACCTCTCATTCTGACATACGAAATTCTGATAGTGTTATTTGTAGCAACAATTACTTTGTTAGCAGCTTTTTCATGGCTATTTTTTCTATGGAATGCTTATATCGTATGGAAACGTGAAAGTCATACCCTATCAAACTTATTAACTCTTTTTATTGGTATTGGAATTATTGTTGTTTGGTTAGTTGCACTAGTTGGACCTTTTAGAAATTTGCCCTCTTGGGTTAGAATTTTGCTATATGCGCCAACAGCTATATTAGACTACCTTCTTTTTGTAGCATACAACTTTTTAGTTAATTTAACCTTTTACCAAATTGTTCCTAGACAATATAACCAAGACTATTTAATCGTTTTAGGAGCGGGGCTGTCTCACGGTGAACAAGTCACCCCACTTTTAGCCAGTCGAATTAATCGTGCTATTGAATATGCTCAAAAGCAAGTCACTAAAGGACGGAAAATGCCTAAATTTATTATGTCTGGTGGTAAAGGTGGAGATGAAAAAGTTTCTGAAGCTCAAGCAATGACAGAATATGCAATAGCTCGCGGTATAGAACCAAAAGACATTTTATTAGAAGATAATTCCAAAAATACATACCAAAATATGAAATTTTCAGCCGAAGTAGCTGCAAAAGATTTCGGCAGTAAAGATTACAAGGCAAAATTCTTTAGTAACAATTATCATATTTTTAGGGCTTCTCTCTATGCAAAAGCAGCTGGTCTAAAAGCAAATGGTGTAGGATGCTATACACGTCTTTACTTTCTACCTAACGCAATTGTGCGTGAATTTGCTGCAGTTTTACTGCTTAAAAAGAAACGACATATAGTCGCCATATTTTTAATCATTCTTTTCTTCGCTATTTATGCTCTATTTGATTTTACTGGTATCATCCACTAAATAATTCAAAGATAATGACCATCATATTTTGGCGTTACTCTTGCATAAATGTTAAACTATCTCTTATTAATTAATTATTAAAAGAAAGAGAAAAAGACATGCTACAATTAAAAGATTTACGCAAATCATACCATGTCGGTGATACGGTTACTCATGCACTTGACGATGTTTCTATATCATTTCGTAACCAAGAATTTGTTGCAATTTTAGGCCCCAGTGGTTCTGGTAAAACTACGTTATTAAATGTTGTCGGCGGACTTGATCGCTATGATAGCGGTGATCTCATTATTAATGGCAAATCTACTAAGAATTTTAAGGAAACTGACTGGGATGCATATCGGAATAATTCTGTCGGCTTTGTTTTTCAAAATTATAACTTAATCTCACACTTGTCAATTATTGCCAATGTTGAATTAGGAATGAATTTATCCGGAGTTTCTGCGTCAGAACGACACAAAAGAGCAGTAGATGCTTTAACTCAAGTCGGTTTGAAAGAACATATTTCTAAAAATCCTAACCAATTATCCGGTGGTCAAATGCAACGTGTAGCTATTGCCCGGGCTTTAGCTAATAATCCCGATATTTTACTTTGCGACGAGCCTACCGGCGCTCTTGATACTGAAACCTCTGAGCAGATTATGAAGTTAATTAAAGAGCTATCAAAAGATCGCTTGGTAGTTATGGTTACGCACAATCCCAAGTTAGCTCAGGAATATGCGACCAGAATAGTTAACTTTCAAGATGGAAAAATTTTAAATGATTCCAATCCTTTTATTCCGGAAGAAGAAAAAGATACTTTTAAATTAAAGCGTACAAAAATGTCATATTGGAATGCTATCAAATTAAGCTTTACCAATATTATGACTAAAAAGGGCAGAACGACTTTAACTGCTTTTGCTTCAAGTATCGGTATTATTTCTATTGCCATCGTTTTAGCGTTATCCAATGGCTTTCAAAAACAAATTGATACGACTATGAGTAAAGCACTAGCTAAATATCCCGTGACCATCAATCAAACTGCTACTGACGCCAGCAGCGTTGCAGACCGGAACGAATCTGAAAAGAACGTTAAAAACCGGGGTTATTTAACCGTTGAAAAAGACAAGATGCAGGAATCCACTCATCAAAATAAGATTAATCAAAAATATGTTAATTACGTCAAAAAAATAAATCCCAATTATGCTAACAATATTTCCTATCAGCGTGGGATTAACCTGAATTTGCTCACTCGCAGCAAAAATAAAATTAAGCGTGTCCAATTTTCTCCTATTTCAGCTAATTCAGATAGCTCTCAGGCAGCTGCGCAAATGCGAATGCAAGCAATTAGTGCCACCGGCTTAGGCTCATCAGTGTTTCCTACTACACTTAATTCCAGTAAAAGCAATTTCCTTAAAGAAAATTATCAACTTTTGTCTGGTGCATGGCCGCATAAGGCTACAGATTTGGTTTTAGTAACAGATAACGAAAACAAATTAAACATTAATATTATTAAAAACTTAGGTTTGAAAGCCAAAGCTGGTGAGAAGTTAAATTATCAAAAATTTGTTGGGAAGAAATTTAAAGTTGTCGACAACGATGACTATTACCAAAAATTGCCAACAGGGATGTTTATTCCTCAAAAAATCAGTAATTCTATGTATGACAATAGCAAAACCCAAATGCAAATTGTAGGCGTCATTAGACCAAAAGATGAGAATTCTATGGCACTCCTGTCTTCAGGAATTGCATACAGCGATCAGCTAACTCAAAACATTATCAAGAAAAATAAAAAATCAGAAATAGTACGAGCCCAGAAGAAGGCAAAACAAAATGTAATGACCGGACAAGATATGAATGCTCGAGAAAAGAAACAGATGCTGCAAACAATTGGTGGCTCAACCATTCCAACGAGTATTATGATTTATCCTAACGATTTTGATTCTAAAGATAAAGTGCTTGATTATTTAGATAAATGGAATCGTGGTAAAAAAAGAAAGAATAAAATCATTTATACTGACATGTCTAGTGCCGTTACTTCAATGACTGGTGGGTTACTTAACGGGATTACTACCGTATTGGTTGCATTTGCTGCTATTTCGTTAGTAACTTCAATGATCATGATCGGCATTTTAACTTATACTTCTGTCCTTGAAAGAACGAAAGAAATTGGTATTTTAAAGGCTTTAGGCGCCCGTAAAAAAGATATCACCAGAGTGTTTGATGCTGAAACATT
The DNA here is from genome assembly GCF_019972815.1 of Lactobacillus huangpiensis. Classification (GTDB taxonomy): domain Bacteria; phylum Bacillota; class Bacilli; order Lactobacillales; family Lactobacillaceae; genus Lactobacillus; species Lactobacillus huangpiensis. The sequence goes on along the minus strand of NZ_BPPA01000001.1, from coordinate 139,673 downwards.
CATTCTAGGTGTCTTTGCTGGAGTTTTGGGAGTAGTCGTAGCCTGGCTGCTAGTCTTCCCTATTAACAGTCTTTTATACTCCATCACAGATTTAGCTAACGTCGCCCAACTTAATCCAGTACATGCTTTGATATTAGTCATTATTTCAACGGTTTTGACAATGCTTGGCGGACACCTGCCAGCACGTATGGCTGCTAAAAAAGATGCTGCTATTGCTTTAAGAAGCGAATAAAACAATCTTAAAAAGTTCAATTAAAGTTACATGTGAAACAAACATTAGTTGAACTTTTTTAATTGCCAAAAACAATGCCTGCTATTATTATCAAGTTTATTGACAAATTGGCATATACCAATTTATAATTGAGATAACAATTATGGAGGGGCAAATAAAATGAAAGTTATTATCTCAAGTGACAAGACTAACGGCAGTAAAAAAGGTTTTGAAATATTTAAGAATAGTATTAACAGTGGCAGTAAAGTTATTGGGTTAGCAACTGGATCAACTCCTGTGACTCTCTACCAGGAGTGGACTAAGAGCAATCTAGACAATAGTAGCTTAATTAGTATTAACCTTGATGAATATGTAGGTTTAACTCCTGATAATGATCAAAGCTATCACTATTTTATGCAAAAAAATCTGTTTGATAAAAAGCCATTCAAGCATTCATATATTCCTGATGGTATTAAAGCTATTAAAGATCCAGAAGGAACTTCTGCTGACTATAATAAAATTATCGCTGAAAATCCGATTGATATTCAGCTATTAGGCTTAGGCCAAAATGGCCACATTGCGTTTAACGAACCAGGTACATCATTTGATTCTGTTACACACGAAGTACAATTAACAGAGAATACTATTAAAGCCAACTCTCGTTTCTTTAATAATATTGACGAAGTACCTAAATCAGCAATTTGCATGGGTATTGCAAATATTATGTCTGCCAAAGAAATCGTCATTATGGCTTTTGGTGATAATAAAGCTGAAGCTGTTCAAAAGATGGTTGAAGGTTCAGTAACTGAAGAAGTCCCAGCTTCAATCTTGCAAAAGCATAAAAATGTAACTCTTATTGTTGATCAAGCTGCAGCAAGCAAGTTAAGTACAAATTACAACAATTAATTAACTCAAATTATATTAAAAAAGCGGTGCATTAAAGCATCGCTTTTTTGTGTACTATTTCGCATGCTGTTATTGTATACATATGGTGCATATTGTTAGTCTGTTAAAATAATCCGTATTATTATTAAGGTGAACCATGAGAGGATGGTGATAAGTTGAAAAGGAGTAAAAAATGGCTATTGGTATTATGCATGTTGTTACTGCTACCTTTGCCTTGTTACTTAATATGGGAAACCAGTAGTTTTTGGCAAAAATATTTAAAGATTAAATTACCGCATTTAGGTTCTCTTAATCCTATATTTGCCTGGTATTTAATTGGTATCAGTATAATTGTTTTTATAATACTAATTGTTAGTTTAATTGTCATCCTATTCTGGCCAGTCCAGAGAAACTTTAATTTAATTCATAAACGTGATGGTCAAGTTAAGGTTACTTCAAAAGCCATTAATAGCTATGTAATGAATTCACTTGCTGACTTGCCTTATTTAAATAATGCAAAAGTTAGTTCTAAACTTACGAAACACCGGATTAAAATTAAAATTGGCGGAGATCTTGGTCCAGGTGAAAACATTGCTGCCCTACTTGATGATTACCTTGAAGAATTAAAAAAGAACCTGAAGCAGTTGCTAGGAATTGAACAAAAACCAAAAATTAAAATCAAGTTTATCAATTATCACAAAGGAGATAAACCTGAAAAGCGCGTTCAATGAAGGAGGTCAAAATGAAAGAAGAATATAAAAAATACCTCCCAGAAATAAGCGGTGCTGTAATTGGTGTGTTACTGGCATTTTGCTTTTTGGTACTGGGATTTTTTAAAACTATTTTTGTAATCGTGATGTTAGTCTGTGGCTTTTTAGTTGGACATTACTGGCCGGTATTCAAAAAAATGTTACAGAATAAATAATATATATAAGGAGTATATGCAATATGGTACAATCAAGTTCAAATCAAGGTAGTTCAAAACCAGAAGTTAAAGGTGACTTAAAATACGATTCAAAAGTAATTCAAAAAATTGTTGGCATTGCTTTATCAGATATTAAAGGTTTGTTAACTGTTAACGGTGGCTTTTTCTCAAATATCGCTGATAAAATTGTCAACAGCGATGATGTCACTTCAGGTGTAAATGTTGAAGTTGGTAAAAAACAAGTAGCTGTTGACATTGAAATAGTTGCAGAATATGGCGTTGATATTACTAAGCTATACGATCAAATAAAGCAAAAAATTCAAGAAAAAGTTAAAGAAATGACCGGTCTTGATACTGTTGAAGTTAACGTCACAGTAGTTGATATTAAAACTAAAGAGCAACACGAAAAAGATTCTGTCAGCTTACAAGACCGCATCACTGGAGCTGCTCAGGATACAAAGGAAAAAATTACCGATCAAAAAGACAAAGTTCAAGATAAAGCCGAAGAAAAGAAAAAGGAATCTAAAGAATCTAGAGTTAAATAGTATTTTCAATCTCAATCGACAAATTTATGTGGCAGATTCTAGAAAAAGATCATAATACTTACACAAAAAAGGCAAACCTCAATTTTGATGGTTTCCCTTTTTTTATTTATCCTGAATTTTAGGTAAACCTAATTATCTGTTTGATTTGTTTTCATTAACCATACTTATTAGTAGGTGTTTTTACCAATCTCGAAAATAGGCTTCACCAGCTTATTTAATTGGTTGTTAAAAGATGTATTATTCTATCATCCCAATTCAATCACTTGATCAAATTGCTTTTTGATTTCCGGTCGCAAGTGATGAGAAATGTAGACTAAAGTGATGCTGTCCAAATCAAGCAGACTTTGTTCAATTTTCTGGCCATCTTTTTCATCTATTGCTGAAGTAATTTCATCGGCTAAGATAACTTGCGGATTATTAAGTAACTGTCGTGCAAGCGCAATTCGTTGCTTTTGACCACCTGAAATATTATTACCAGCATGTTTTAAAACAGTGTCAAGACCGTTGGCACTGTCAGCAACAAACTCTTCGAGACCGGCACGCGTAATTGCAGCATTAACTTCTTTGTCAGTTGTCTCCCGATCTAAAGTGATGTTATAACGCAGGCTGCCGTCAAAAATATAGGCAGACTGGTCAATGTAAGCAATCTGCTTGTGCAGCGAACTAAAATTAAGTTCGCTGTATTCATCATTATCCCAAGTCAGCGAACCTTGATAGCCTGTTAACAAACCACCAATTAATTTTACAAGGGTTGATTTGCCACAACCAGACGGACCAACAATGGCCACTCTTTCCCCTTGCTTAATGCTGCCGGCAACATTCGTTAAAATAGGTCTGTCATTATTGGGATAGCTGAATGAAAGATTGCTAAATGCAATTTGCTGGGTCAAAGGAGCAACATTCTTATCCCCAGTTTTTTCCTGTTTATTAGCCAATTTATTATATTTGTCAAAAATAGGCTGAACTGCCCGAATTGAAGTTAGATCAATACTGATTTCTGTCAAGCTGCCAAAGACATTCCCGGACATTGAACCAACAATTAAAATAGCACCAATTGGAACCTGATTGTGAAAGGCCAGATATCCGGATTCAACAGTTAAAATAGTTTGAGCAGATACACTAATCAGGTTAATCAGTGCATTAGAAAAGGACATTTCTGTAATGTAATTAACCCGAGCCTGTCCGGTCTTATCTGATACCGCAAGAACTATTTTATTGAGCAATTTATGCTGACCAAGCGTGAGCAGGTTGACAAAGCCCTCAAGAACATCGGTTATTTTTGACGTTAATACCTCATTTTGCTTGCTTTGTTTTTGTGATAATTCCTCCAGCTTTTTCTTAAAAAGACGGGGAAATAAAATCATAATAACAGCAAAAACCAAAGTGGTTACAAATAAGAGTGGATGGTAAAAAAACAGGATGACACTGGCAATAATGCCTAGGAGTGCGCTACTAAATGTTTGCTCTAAACTGAAAAAGCCATCTTGATTAATTTGGTTTATATCGTTAGTAAACCAGGAAACATAATCAGCTTCCGTGTGTTTGTTAAAGCCTTCATACTCTTGACGGCCAATTATATGGGCTAATGCGCTCCTAATGGAATTATCGACAGCCTTGATGATTACAGCGGAATACCGTGAACTACAAAAAAAGAAAATCAGAAAAAAGCCCCAGCTAAGCAAGTTTAAACCTGTATCAACAATAAAGCCGTTTAAATTATGCTGAGTCAAAGCAGTAAGTGCATTACCTTTAAAAATGCTGGCAGCAATTTGTGCTAAATTCCGGCCAAAATAGAAAATGGCCAGAATTACATACATGCCTGAATTACGTTTAATGTAGGCCCAAAGCGAAAATTTTGTTATAGTATCGTCCATGATTTACTTCCTGTCAAAACATCTATTTTTAGAGCTAATACTAAAATGACATATCTTCCTGAGAGAAACAGTTTGCAAAGAACATTAATCTTTGACCTATTTCAAAGCTGCAGGCTCTCAAATAATTTAATTATTGTGGGCTTTAGCATTCCTTCTAAAAATCCCCTAAGTACCAATTACGGCCTGAAACATACTAATTTGCCCTTTTTATTTGAAGCATTTTCTACTACCTTTATAATTTATTTATCATTTTATGGTTTTTATAATATAAAAGCAATCTATTTTTAATTTTTATATTTAGAATTATTTCTTCGCAACAGTATATAAATAGTGCAACTGCTTTATATTCTTAAAAAAATTTTGTTTCATAGTTGAGATATCATTATCATGTTTTAATTGAATTAAATTATACAACTGCTTTCAGCTTCGTTTGCTTTAACAATAAAAAAGCTAAATGCAAGCTGTACGGCTTGCTATAGAATAAATATTTCCATCATGCTCTAACTCTATTGCAAGTTAATAACTATTAGTTTAATTTTGAGGATTTATTTTAGTTTCACGTGTAACACAGTTTAAAATCATAAGTTCAAATTTTCAATTTTGACAATATCTACAACTTTTTACTTCTGTATTATACAAAATCACTTGACTTTTTCACTACAATTTAAATTTACTTTTTCCTTGTCTACCACTATATCTCGTATTAAACTAAATAAGAATCTATATATTGTATTTAAGAAAGAACGTGATCCAAGTTATTGTTTTAAGTGGGCCAATTGGAGCCGGTAAATCCAGTTTAACTAGTATTTTAGCTGAGCACTTAGGTACACAAGCCTTTTACGAGGGAGTTGATAATAATCCTGTTCTTCCTTTATATTACCAAGACATGAAACGCTATACTTTTTTGCTCAACATCTACTTGCTTAACCACCGTTTAGCACAAATTAACCAGGCAATTCTAGAAAAAAACAGTGTTTCTGATCGTTCGATTTATGAAGATGCACTATTTTTCAAAATGAATGCAGATAGTAAAGTGGCAGACCCTACTGAATTTAAAATATATGATAGTTTGCTAGAAAATATGATGGAAGACACGCCGGGCAATCCTAGCAAAAAACCCGATTTACTAATCTACATTCATGTTTCCCTGGATACTATGCTTAAGCGCATTAAAAAACGTGGACGTTCATTTGAGCAAATCAGTACAGATCCCAGTTTAAAAGATTACTATGCCAGGCTAATTAAGTATTACGAGCCTTGGTACGAAAAATATGATGCATCTCCTAAGATCAAAATTGATGGCGATAAATATGATTTCATTTGCGATGAAGATGCCAAAAAAGAAGTTTTAAGTCAAATTGATGACAAGTTGCATGCAATAGGCAATTTAGAATAGAGAAGGAACGTGATGACAGTTATTGTTTTAAGCGGGCCAATTGGAGCCGGTAAATCCAGTTTAACCAGTATTTTAGCTAAGTATTTAGGAACTAAACCTTTTTATGAAAGTGTTGATAACAATCCTGTATTGCCACTTTTTTATGCTGATCCTAAAAAATATGCATTTCTACTCCAAGTGTTTTTCCTAAACACTCGTTTTCGTAGTATCAAGGATGCATTAACCGATGATAATAACGTTCTTGATCGTTCAATTTATGAAGATGCCCTTTTCTTCCAAATGAATGCAGACATTGGTCGGGCTACTAAAGAAGAAGTTGATACATATTATGAACTGCTCAATAATATGATGGGTGAACTTAAGCACATGCCAAAGAAAAATCCTGATTTGCTTGTTCATATTAAGGTTTCATATGACACTATGATTAAAAGGATTCAAAAACGAGGACGTCCTTATGAACAGCTGAGCTACGACGCAACGCTGGAAGATTACTATAAGAGACTTTTGCGTTACTACAAACCCTGGTATGAAAAATACGATTACTCTCCTAAAATAGAAATAGATGGTGACAAACTAGACTTCATTACTGATGATCATGCTAGAGAAATTGTACTAGATCAAATCGTTGCCAAGTTAAAAGAAATGGGCAAACTACCTAAGTCTTGGGACAAGTCTACAGCTATTCAAATCGAGCAACAATAAATCATTTTAAAGAGTCATTAGCTACAGCTAGTGGCTTTTTTCATGTCATGCTTATTAAACTAACTATCAGCAAATTACAAATTTCTATATTAATTAAATAAAATTTCGAAAACTATGTTATGATTAAAACATATATTTTTTCACATATTTTTTTAATCAATTTATATAATTTAGCTGGTATTAAAAGAGTTGCCCTATTAGTCTCTCTAATCAAATTAATTTCAGTAAAAAGGAGAAAAAATGAACTATATCCTTTCAATTATGCCCTCTTTAATTTCAGGTGCAAAGATGACATTAATTTTATTCTTTTGGACTTTGATTGTTTCTATTCCTTTGGGAATTATAGTCAGCCTAGGCTTGCTTTCGCATTTTAAGCCCTTAAGGTTAATCTTAAAATTTTACATTTGGATTATGCGGGGTACCCCTCTTTTGCTGCAATTAATTTTTATTTTCTATGGTTTGCCTATAGTCGGCATCATTTTTGAACGCTATGATGCAGCACTTTTCGCTTTTATTTTAAACTATACGGCATATTTTGCTGAGATATTCCGTGGTGGCTTTCAATCAATCCCTGTAGGTCAATACGAAAGTGCTCGCGTTTTAAGATTAAATTACTGGCAAACAATGACCCATATTATTATTCCTCAGGTCAGCAAAATAGTTATACCTTCAATTGGCAATGAAGTGATCAACTTAGTTAAAGATACTTCTTTAGTCTATGTCATTGGTTTGGGTGAACTCTTACGTGCTGGCAATGTTGCTACAGCAAGAGATGTAACGCTAATTCCTTTAGTGATAGTCGGTATAATATATCTATTAATGACAGGTATCGCATCATTTTTGCTGAAAAAAATTGAACACAATTTTGCAAAGTGGAAGTAAATTAGGGGAAACAATACTATGTTAGAACTTAAAAACATTACTAAAAAATTTGGCTCTCGTACGATTTTAAACAAGTTAAACTTAACTATTCCTGACAGACAAATTTTAGCCATTGTAGGACCATCTGGAGCAGGAAAAACTACTTTGCTGCGCTGCTTAAGTGGTTTAGAAAAAATTGATTCCGGTGATTTTTTGTGGGATGGGCAAAAGTTTGACCCAGCCGCTCCTGATAGCAAAAGTCATATTATCGGAGTAGTTTTTCAAAGCTATGAGCTTTTCCCCAATTTAACAGTAATCGAAAATATTACTTTGGCACCAACACTAGTTTTAAAAGAAAGTACAGATCAGGCACAAGCCCGTGCGCGAAAATTGCTTAAACAACTAGATTTAATTGGTAAAGAACAGCTCTATCCCTATCAGCTTTCTGGAGGTCAGCAACAAAGAGTAGCTATTGTACGTGCTCTAGCAATGGAACCCCATATTCTATGTTATGACGAACCCACTTCTGCTTTAGATCCTGCTTTAAGAACAAAAGTCGGAGAAATAATTTTAAAACTTAAAAATAATAACAACATGACGCAAATTATTGTCACTCATGACATGGAATTTGCCAGTCAAGTGGCTGATCAGGTATTCAAAGTAAAAGCATTAGATGATAAGAAGGTAATATAAGTGAAAACAAAGCGCCTCTTAGCCCTCATAACAACGCTCATCTGTACTTTATTTATCTCTGCCTGCAGTGGCATATCAGTTAATAGAAAAGCTAATGCAGTTGACAACTGGTCTCATATAAAGCAACGCGGCTATGTTACAGTTGGTGTAGATGATACTTTTGTGCCCATGGACTTTAGACAAAAAAATGGTCAGTTAATTGGTTACGACGTTGATCTCGCAAATGCTGTTTTTAAACAATATGGTATTAACGTCAGTTTTCAAACAATTGACTGGTCCATGAATACTACCGAATTAAAAAACGGCACAATTGATCTTATATGGAATGGTTTTAGCAAAAACCCAGAGCGTGAAGCTAAGGTAAGTTTTAGTAAAACTTACCTATATACTTCTCAGGTATTAGTAAGTCTTAAAAAGAATAAAATTAATACCATTGCCGCAATGAAAAATAAGACTTTGGGCGTTCAAACTGGCTCTTCCGGCTATAATGACGTAATAAAATATCCGAAAGTTTTTAAAAATCATATTAAAAATCAGGATCCTATCCTTTATGATTCCTTCACTAATGCATTTATAGATCTAAATGCAGGTCGCATCCAAGGCTTGCTGATAGATAGCACCTATGCAAATTATTACATTTCACGGCAAAAACACCCGGAAAACTTTACTGAGATCGAAAGTCCTTTTCCAAAAGAAGAATTTGGTGTAGGCATGAGAAAAAGCGACTTAACCTTGCATAAGAAAATCAATTATGCCTTAGAAAAGCTGGCAAAAAATGGCACTTTAACAAAGATTAATCACAAATGGTTTGGTAACAAAGCTGAATCCCCTTTACTTCAAACAAAAAAGGATTAATTTAAATTGTCAAGTATTGCAGCTATTCCATCGTGATTGTTATCTAAAGTAGTTTTAAATTTCTTTTTCAAATCTTGTGGTGCATTCCCCATTATTACAGGATGACCAACTGATTGAAGCATTTTTTCATCATTATAATTATCTCCAAAAGCCCAGCACCTTTTTAGTTCTATGCCAAAAGACTGGGCTATTACTTTTGCTCCCTGACCTTTAGAAACTCGTTTAACAACAACCTCTAACAAATTTGCGGCAGATTTCACTATATAGAATTCTGGATAAAGCTTTCTAAGTTCCTGTTGAGTATCATCTAATAAGCTTGGTGTTCCCATGAGCAAAATTTTATGTACATTCTCAAGACGTTTTATTTCAGTAATTGAACTGGGTTGTGCTTTAAATTTAACAATTTTTTCTTCATTTTCAACCAAATTATTATTATTACCTGGGAAATAATACCAATTATCATCGCTATAAACATTCCACACCACGCCATTATTCTGACGTTCTATATAAGCACAAATGCTTGCAGCTTTTGAAGAAGACATGAAATGCGAAGCGAGAACGTGACCCTTTTCATCCAAAACCAATGCTCCATTGTATGCGATCATCGGACATGATCTAGTAATTTCTCCTACAACAGACATGATTGCCTTTGGCATACGTGCAGAAACTGGTACAAATACATTGCCTTTAATAAGCTGCTTACGAATAGCAAGTTTAGTCTTCGGTGTAACTTCTTGCTTTGAGTTGATTAATGTGCCGTCTATATCCGAAAAAATTAGTATTCCCATTTTTTCTCCTAACAGGATGTATAATCCGCTACTGATTTATGTTTATTTTACCGATTAAAGCATTAGTTGGTCAATTTAATCAAACGTGCTTTTATTTGCAAATTGTATTTATTTTACTATATTTTTACACATATAATTCGTATTTACATTACTTTAAATGAATGATAAACTGTTAAAGGCGTTAAATTTAATGTAAAACGCGAACAATATTTTTAGGAGAGGTTAGATGAACTTTATAAAGAGTTATTTTCAACTCGATAAGTATAAAACTAATGTAAAAATTGAGTTTCTTGCTGGATTAACAACTTTTATCAGCATGTCATACATTTTATTTGTTAATCCCAGTGTTCTGGGAGCAAGTGGCATGGATAAAGGAGCAGTCTTCACAGCAACTGCCTTAGCTAGTGCCTTGGGTACTGCAATAATGGGAATTGTTGCCAATTATCCTATTGGAGAAGCACCAGCCTTAGGAATCAATGCGTTTTTTGCTTATACCGTTTGCGTAGGCATGCATGTTTCATGGGAAACAGCCTTAGCTGCTGTTTTTGTCGCATCTATCATCTTTATTTTAATTACTATGTTTAAGCTACGTGAGATGATAATTAACGCTATTCCTTCTGATCTAAAATTCGCAATTTCTTCTGGAATTGGTTTGTTTATCGCTTTTTTGGGAATGCAAGACGGTGGCTTAATTGTAGCAAACAAATCAACTTTGGTTGGTTTAGGTTCTCTTCATGATCCAGCCGTTTGGATTACTATCTTTGGTCTGATTGTTACTGTTGTTTTAATGATCCTGAATGTACCAGGTGCTATTTTTATTGGAATGGTTTTAGCAGCCATCTTTGGTGTAGTTACAGGACAAATTTCTTTACCCACTAAAATAATTTCTGTTGCTCCAAGCATTGCCCCATCATTTGGTCAAGCAATTTTTCATATTAAGGACATTAATACTTTACAGATGTGGGTTGTTGTCCTTACTTTTCTTTTAGTAACATTCTTTGATACTGCTGGGACCTTAATTGGTCTAGCTCAACAAGCTGGCTTTATGAAAGACAATAAGATGCCCCGCGTAGGCAAAGCATTGGCTTCAGACTCCACTGCTATGATGGTTGGTTCAGTTCTAGGAACCTCACCAGTAGGTGCATTTGTCGAATCTAGTGCCGGTATTGCAGTTGGTGGTAGAACAGGCTTGACAGCTGTCTTTGTAGCAATTTTCTTTTTAATTTCAATGATATTCAGCCCACTCTTAGGGTTATTTACTACTCACGTCACCGCTCCGGCACTAATTATCGTTGGGGTTTTGATGGCTCAAAATACTGCTCATATCCAGTGGGATAAAATGGAAATTGCTGTTCCAGCCTTCTTAATTTTAATTGGTATGCCTTTAACTTATTCAATTTCAGACGGTTTAGCTCTAGGTTTAATAACATATCCTATATGTATGGTTGCCGCTAAGAGAACAAAAGAAATTACACCAATGATGTGGATACTTTTCTTCGTATTCATCATATTCTTATGGGTATTAAATTTTTAAACTTACTGATTGTTTTAAACGAATAATATGTTAAACTAAGCAAATATAGGGGTATTTATTTACCTAATATATTTGCTTTTTATTAAGAAGGGAGTCTTTTATGAAGACGATAGATTATAAAAAATTTATATTGCCACTATTGTTTGGTCTTATTATCTGGTTTACAACCCCAATTCGTCCTGCGGGAGTATCAGTTCAAGCCTGGCATATGCTGGCAATATTTATTGGAACTATCATTGGTTGTATTACGTTACCAATAGCTATTAGCGGTGTTACTCTAATAGGCTTTACTCTTACAATTTGCCTTGGGCTAGCACCCCTTGCCGACAAAGTTGTTAACGGTAAAGTTGTTGCAAAAGGTGCCATTGACGCATTCTCTAATTCATCTGCTTGGCTAATCGTTATGGCTTTTATGATTTCACGTGGTATTGTAAAAACCGGCTTAGGTCAGAGAATTGCTTTATATTTTGTTAAATGGTTTGGTCATAAATCCTTAGGCTTAGGCTATGCTATTGGTGCTATTGACTTAATAGTTTCTCCTGCAACTCCTTCAAACGGTGCTAGAGCAGGTGGCGTAGTATATCCATTAATTCAATCATTAGCAAATACATTTGACTCTAAGCCCAATGACCCATCACGTAAAAAGATGGGGGCATATCTAACTTTTACGGAATTTCAAGTTAACATTATTACTTCATCATTATTTATGACTGCTTGCGCACCCAACTTAATCGCTGTTGCACTTGCTGGTAAAGCTGGCGTGACTCTTAGCTGGATGCCATGGTTAATGGCCAGCATTGTCCCTGCAGCAATTTGTTTACTCGTTGTACCATATTTTGTTTATAAACTTTATCCGCCAGAAATTAAGGAAACTCCTAATGCTAAAGAATGGGCTGATGGTGAATTGGCAAAAATGGGCAAACTTACTTTGCCCGAAAAATTAATGGCAGTTATTTTTGCAATTACTTTAGTACTCTGGATGCTTTCCAGTACTTTAGGAATAGATGCTACATTAATTGCATTCATTTCCGTTTCACTTTTACTTCTTACAGGTGTATTAGCACCTAAAGACTTGCTAAGTGAAACCGGAGCTTGGAACATTTTGATCTGGTTATCTATTTTAGTATTCATGGCTGAAAAACTAACTCAATTTGGTTTGATTGGGTGGATATCAACTAGTATTTCCAGTGCAATGAAAGGTCTTAACTGGCTATTAGTTTTAGTGGTTTTAGCACTTGTTTTATTCTACACTCATTATTTGTTTGCAAGTGCTACAGCTCACAATTCAGCAATGTACCTGCCACTTTTAACTGTAGCTATTTCAGCTGGAGCACCTAAATTACTAGCGGCACAGTTCTTAGCACTGTTTTCAGCAATCATGGGATCTACTACTCATTACTCCAGTCCTGCTGCATCAGTTTTAGCTTCTTCCGGCTATGTAAAACAAGATGAATGGTGGAAATTGAGTTTTATATTCGGTATCTTCTATATCTTAGTTTATGGCATAATCGGATTAGCTTGGATGAAACTAATTGGTATGTGGTAAACTGATAAAGCAAATCTGTACAGATTTGCTTTTTTTATTTCCCCGGAAATATTCTTTGCTTTACATGGCTTTTCTGAATTAATAAGTTATATACTAGATATATTAGTTCTTTATAATTTAAATATTTTTGGAGGAAAAAATGACGACATTAGACAAAGTCTTTCATTTAAACGATGCTCATACCACTGTTAAACGTGAATTAGTAGCTGCACTAACCACATTTGTCAGTCTCTCCTACATCCTTTTTGTTAACCCTAACATTTTACACGCAGCTGGTATTGATAAAGGAGCAGCCTTTACAGTTACCGCAGTTTCAATTGCAATTGGCTGTTTCATTATGGGTTTGGTAGCAAATTATCCTGTAGCCTTAGCCCCTACACTAGGCAGTGCCGCTTTTTTTGCCTACAATGTTTGTGGAGGAATGCATATTAACTGGCAAACAGCCTTGGCTGCTGTTTTAGTAGCGTCTATCTTGTTTATTTTGATAACAGTCTTGAAATTACGTGAAATAGTAGTTGATGCTATTCCACAAGATTTGAAATATGCTATTTCAGCTGGAATTGGCTTATTTATCGCATTTATAGGTTTACAAAACGGCAAACTAATAGTCAATAGCGATTCAAATTTAGTTACTTTAGGCAAGTTTAATTCACCAGCCGTTTGGATTACCCTCTTCGGTTTAACCTTAACAGTAATTTTAATGACAATGAATATCCCTGGATCAATTTTTATCGGCATGGTAGTAACTGCTATATTCGGAGTTATTATTGGTCAGGTTGCGGTTCCCAAAGGTATTATAGCCAGTGCGCCAAGTATTGCACCTACTTTTGGTCAAGCTGTTTTTCATTTAAAAGACATTAATACCCCTCAGTTATTTATGGTGGTTTTGACGTTTTTATTAGTTACATTTTTCGATACTGCGGGTACTCTGATTGGCATGACTGAACAAGCCGGTATGGTTGATGAAAATGGTAAAATTCCCCGTATTGGAAAAGCCTTTATTTCCGATTCGCTGGCAATGGTCGAAGGAGCTGTCTTAGGAACTGCTCCACTTGGAACTTCTGTGGAATCCAGTGCAGGAATTGCCATGGGTGGTCGTACAGGATTAACAGCAATTTTTGTAGGAATCTTTTTCCTGATTTCAATGATTTTTAGTCCACTTTTGGCAGTTATCCCTACTACTGTTACTGCTCCAGCGTTAATTATTGTTGGGGTGCTCATGGCAGGCAACCTGAAGAAAATTGACTGGGATAAGTTTGAAATTGCCTTTCCAGCGTTTTTGACAGTAGTTGGTATGCCATTAACTTACAGCATTTCAGACGGTTTAGCTTTAGGCATGATTGCTTACCCGATTACTATGATCGCTTCTAAACAAGCCAAGAAAGTTTCACCAATGATGTATGTTCTATTAGTCGTATTTGTCCTCTTTTTCCTGATCACAAATATGTAAGAATATCTGTCTAATTACAAAGGTCACTTTTAGAAGTGGCCTTTTTGTTTATACTTAATTGATAAATTACACTTTATTTTTTATTTATTTACTATTATAATTCATAAAAATATTTACATTTTATTCCTGAAAGAAGGTAAATTATCATGTCCAACACTAAAGAGAAATAGTTTAGCCGCTATATTGGCACTGTTACGTTTTTTGTTGTTGCTTTACTAACCAGTCTTAATTCTGGCTTTTTCCCTTATTCAATTGCTGGAAGACTCTGTGCCATTTTGTGGCTGGTCGCATTCAGCTTTTTGATATTTGCCTGCGAATATTTGATTAATCACACTAACCTTGATAAAAAAAATGCTGCAAAAGCAGTGGTAAATTTTAGTATTTGGCTCCTTGCAGCCTTAGTTTTAGTTATATTCATTTTAATTTTTAAAAAATGAATTTTTGCTTTTAATTAATTTTAGGTTATTTTTGCACGAATCGTCAAAATTTGTTATGTTAAGTAGCAGTTAATTCATTCAATGAAAGGGAAGTTGTAAAGTAGATTAAGTAGCTCGTATTTAGTCTATTATCATGAAAGAAAAAAAGACAAAAACAATTAAAAAAGATTATAAAAAGGCACCTCTTTCAAAAGTTCATTTACGCGTAATGACTGCAATTGCTTTAGGGCAATTTACTTGTGGCTTCTCACTAGGAATTACCGGCGTAGCTATGAACAGTGCTGCCAAATACATTCAAATTAGTAACATGTGGACTGGATTAATTGGAGCCGGTGGTTTGATAGGCTTATCCAGCAGTGCTCTGATTGGTCGCTTATCTGATAAAATTGGTCGCAGTCAATTATTGATGAGCAATATGTATGTTTTAGCAATTCTTTCTCTTTTTCATCCTCTGACAACCAGTCTTTCTTTAACATTTCTAATCAGGATTGGCATTGGACTGATGATGGCGATTGATTATACTGCTGGAAATGCTCTATTGACTGAATGGCTGCCTAAAGGCGAAGACAGCAAAAGGCAGAGTCATTTGTTAATCTATTGGGTTTTAGGCTTCATTGCCTCATACTTAACCGGTACATATTTGGTAGGCTATGGTAGTCATACCTGGCAGATCATTTTAGCAACAGGTGCTATTCCAGCATTGATTACTGCACTCTTTCGCAGCCTATTTCCATTGCCACCTTCACCCGGATGGCTTGCCAGCAAAGGTAAAATTAAAGCCGCGAACAGACTTATTGGTAGAATACTAGGTCATAAATGGGGCATCTCACGTCACTTTAAGCGTTCCAAAAAGGCTGGACAAACTTCATGGACAGTTCTTTTTAGTAAAAAATACTTACGCAGTACATTAGTGGGAGGAAGTTTTTACGCCTGCCAAACCTTTGCATTTTTTGGAATCAGTATTTTCCTACCAATTCTTTTGCAAGGCATGGACATTAGCAATCCTAAAGTTTCAGGAGATTTATACAATGTCAGCATGCTAGTTGGAATATTTTTAGGCATTTATCTTTTTAATCATCTCAGTCGCCGTTTGTTTTTAATCAGTAATTTTCTATTATCCGCACTATTAATAGGAATTCTAGCATTAATGCCTCATGTTTCTTCTTTAATTAAAATAGTTATCTTTTCAATCTTTGCAGTCATTTTATCTTCAGGTCTGGTACTTGACTATCCTTATCCTACAGAATTATTTGACACTAAAGTTCAAGCAAGTGGCGTGGGAACTTGCATTACAATTAGTCGCATTGGCGCTGCTGCCGGTACATTTTTATTGCCAATTTTAACAGAACTTGGTGGATCCAACTTAGCAATGCTTGTTTGTGCTTGCGTTCTCTTTCTTGCTTTTGTCATTTGTTTAATCTGGGCACCAGAAACTTCACCTAAATATCTAAAAAATAAAATTTGATATAATAAAAAAGCTAAATAGATCATGTTTAAAAACGTAGATTTATTAGCTTTTAAAATTGTTATAAAAATGGAAATTTATCTAATAATTTTCTTTATACCCTTTAGCCATCATATTTTACTTTTTGCATTCGTTTTATCTGACTAAAAACATGTCCGCGCTGACCTGCATCAAGAGTTAAAACCAGAGAATCACCGGCTTTAATTATAGACTGGCCATTGGGAACTACATATTGACCATCACGATATATTGCCTTAATCAATGTATGTTTAGGCCATTTCACCTGCATAATTTCTTTACCTGCTAGACGGCTATCCTCATAAATCGGCACAGTCAGTTGATCAGTTTTACCAGATATAATAGGAACATCTTTTTTACTTTTCGATGACATCGCACGAGCCAAGGTACCATAAATTGGGTCACCATTCAGGAGCATATCAACCAAAAGCGCAATGAAAGCTACAACCGCTAGTGGCATTAAATGGAGTAACGATCCTACCATTTCAGTAATTAACATTATTGCCGTGAAAGGAGCACGAATCACAGCTGCAAAAAATCCGGCCATTGCAAAAATAACCAAGTTTATCACTAATTTTGCCGGCAATAAATGTAATTGAACTAACATCAGGCCATAACTGGCACCAATCACAGCTCCCATTGTCAATATGGGTAAGAAAATACCACTTGGTAGTCCTGAATCGTAAGAAATAATAGAAAAAACAATTCTCACAATAAAGAAAAACAACAGTAGACCAACTATTTTCCAGCTGCTATGACGAATAATATGTGGCAAGGCTAAAATTAAACGATTACCAGGTCCAGTGATTAAGGGCCAAAAATAAGCGATCGGAATTAATAGTGTCAGTGGAATTAATCCATACAGCCATCTTGGCAAGAAAGTAATTTTTGCGTATATCTTTTTCCCTTTAAATAAGCCAACTTTATATAGATGACCCAATAAGCCTAAAATTAAACCTAAGACAAGTAAGTAGCCATATAGTTTTACTGGAAAACTATGGCGATAAACAAGGGACAAAGACGGTTTTTGACCAAAAATATTTGAAACAACAAAATCTGACACTAAAGCACCTGCAAGTGCATTTAACCAAATTCGTGGAGAAAAATTATGAAAAACTTCTTCAAGTACAAATAAAGCACCACTTAATGGCGCTCCAAAAGCTGCAGCTAATCCACTAGCTGCTCCTGTCGCTAGCAACACCCTAGAGTTTGTTTTTGACTCCTTAGTGCCCTCTCCAATGCCTTGACCGATAGTTGAACCTATTTGTAAAGAAGGCCCCTCAGGACCTAAAAACAAGCCTGTGCTGATTACCAAAATGCCACCAATAACTTTACGCCACAATGTGGGCCACCACTTTAAAGTTAAATTTCCTGCAAGTTGTAATTTAACTTCAGGAATGCCTGATCCACCAACGTGAGGATACTTTTTAACAAAATAACCGGCAATTAATCCTACTAAAGCAAGTCCAATAACAATCGGGATGAACCATAATGCATTCCGATGTGCCACGTGAAACAAGTTAAGCCACAGCTCAGTCATCTTTCCTATGCCAAAACGAAAGAAGCCTACTACAAAGCCACTGAACAGTCCAACTATCATAGCTTCCAGTAGAAGTTTTATTTGTTCTCTTTTATCTTTCATATTACCTCCGCTTTTTAATATGATTTAACATTAGCAAAAAACCAGTTAAGTCTCAGCTTTAACTGGTTTTAGTAGTTACACGTGTAACAATTTATTTTTCTTCATACCACTCAGTATGATAAACGCCATCACGATCATTTCTAAAGTAAGTATGAGCTCCAAAGTAATCACGTTGACCCTGAATCAAGTTTGCTGGTAGACTTGGGTTAAATATTGATTCCAAGTAATTTAGTGAGGCACTCAATGTTGGAGTAGGAATACCAGCTTCAGTAGCAAGTTCAATCACAGCGCGGAGTGCAGGAATGTTTTTATTCATCAAATTCTTGAAATAAGGGTCCTGGAACATGTTGTCGAGTTTTTTACCTTCAGCAAATGCTTTTTCAATATCTTTTAGCATTGATGAACGAATGATACAGCCGGCTTCCCATGATTGAGCAATAGCCGGATAACGCAAGTCCCAGTTATATGCATCTGCAGCCATTTTTAATTGTTGGAAGCCTTGAGCATAAGCAACAGCTTGGCTTAATTGCAATGCTTTACCCAAATTATCAACTAAGTCCTGTGGAACTTCACCGTTCCACTTTATTTCCTTGCCTTCACGTGTAGTGGCCTTGGACATGAAACGGCTAATAACAGCTTCTGCAATAACACTGATTGGAACACCTAAGTGTACGCCATCTTCCAGCATCCAATTTCCTGTACCTTTATAAGAAGCAATATTCAGGATATGATCAATTACATGATCAGGTGTTAAATCGTCCTTTTGCTTTAAAACTTCAGCAGTAATTTCACTGAGGTAAGCTTTAACCAACCCTTCGTTCCAGTTAGCAAAAATAGCTGACATTTCATCATTTGTTTTTCCAGCCACTTTACGTAAGATATCGTATACTTCAGAAAATTCCTGCATGATACCATACTCAATCCCATTATGTACCATCTTGACATAATGACCACTGCCTTCAGGCCCAATGAAACTAACGCATGGATGACCTTCAGAATTTTTAGCTGCAATTGCTTCTAAAATCGGAGCTACTTTCTTATAAGCATCTTCATCTCCACCTGGCATCAATGCAGGACCATTTAAAGCACCTTCTTCACCGCCTGAAACGCCCATGCCAATAAAGTGAATACCATGTTTTTCCATTTCATGATAGCGCCTGTTAGTGTCGTGAAAGTTTGAATTACCTCCGTCAAGCAAAATATCGCCTTTATCCAAAAGTGGTAATAATTTTTGTAAAGTTTCATCAACTGGTTTACCAGCCGCAATCTGGATTAAAATCTTACGTGGTTTCTCTAAAGAATCAACAAATTCTTTCCAAGAATATGTTGGCTTCAACTTATCATCTTCATATTTAGCAAAAGCGTCTACTTCTGGTTTATCAATAGAAAAACCAGAAACGGAAAAGCCATTATTTCTTACATTCAAAGCAAGGTTCTTACCCATTACAGATAAGCCTATAATCCCAAACTGTTGCATTTATAGTCCTCCATCATTTAAGTTTCATACTCTATCATTATACTTGTAAGACCGCAAAAAAGCGAAACTTTCAAAAGTTTCGCTTTTTTCAAACCAATATATACGGTGATTAGTGAGCTGAAGCACCTGAAGTTGTATCAGGCTCTGGTTCTGGCTCAGGCTCCTCTTCTTCAGCTTCTGAAGCACCTGAAGCTGCATCTTCTACCAAGCCGTACTTGTCAGCAAAATAGCTAAATGGTTTCAAACCTTCAGCTTGATACTTCTTAACGAATTCTGGGTCATCAAGAGTATTCAATTCAGTTGAGTAAGGCATGTCATGGGTGAACTTAATGTCAACTAACATTGGTCCATCCATTTGTTTGAATTCTTTAACTGCGTCTTCGAATTCCTTCTTAGTGCGTACAGTTACACCCTTCACGTTCATACCTTCAGCAACCTTAGCCCAATCGTTATTAGGCATAATAACACCTGATAATGGTTGGTGTGATTCATCAACTTGTTCAGCTTCAATGTAACCCAAAGTGTCATTTGTAAAGACAACATTTAAGATATGCATGTTGTAGCGAGCTTCAGTCAACAATTCTTGGCTCATCATGGCAAAACCACCATCACCGCTCAAGTTCCAAACTTCGCGTTCTGGGCGAGCAGTAGCAGCAGCAAGTGCAGCTGGTGAACCAAAGCCCATAGTTGCGTACAAACCTGAAGTTGCCCAAGTTTGGTCATCATGCAAGTTTACTAAACGTTGGAAGTCAATATTGATGTTACCAACATCAATAGCAAATTGTGCATCATCAGCAGCGTATTTGTTGATGATGTCAAAAATTGGCTCACGGCGAATTGGCATTTCGTCTGAATCATCAAAGCTGTGCTCCCATTCTTCCCAGTTTTGACGGTCTGCAATAGCAGCTTTGTAAAGTGGTGACTCTTCACGAGCTTGACCTGCGTCAATAATAGCTTGTAAAGTCTTAGCACCATCAGCCAAAATTGGAACATCAACAGCGTGACGCTTGCCTAATTTTTCTGAATCAACATCAATTTGTACAACTTTAGCCTTAGGGTCAAAGAAGAACAATGAGAATGGTGAGTCATTACCTACCCAGATAACGGCATCTGCATGAGTTTGAATATCATCACTTGGCTTAGGAGCAACACGACCAATTGAACCCATGTAAGCTGGGAATTTATCTTCAACGACACCCTTAGCCATAACTGAGGACATTAATGGAGTCTTGAATTTTTCAGCGAATTTTTCTAAGACATCGCCATGTCCCTTCATACCTAGACCGAAGTATACAACTGGGTTCTTTGCTTCTTCAAGAAGCTTAACAGCTGCTTCAACTTCGTCTTTTCTTGGAGCTGCATAATTAGGAATTGCGTGCAATGCATTGTAATTTACACGGAAATTGTCATCAATCTTGTCCCAGCCAAAATCCTTAGGAAGAATTAAGACAGCTGGACCCTTCTTAGCATAAGCTTGACGGATTGCTTCATCCATCATTGAAGGGATTTGATCTGCGCGCTTAATTTGGTGATCCCAAACAGCAACCGGATCAAACCAAGGCTTTTCGTCAAAAGCCTGGAAGAAATCCATATCCTGACGACCAGTTGGAACGTTAGCTACGATAGCAACCATAGGAACCTTGTCGTATTTTGCGTCATACAAACCGTTCATCAAGTGAACAGCACCAGGACCAGCTGAGCCAAAGCATACACCGACCTTGCCAGTTAATTTATATTCAGCTGAAGCTGCTAAAGCACCGGCCTCTTCATGCCGAACTTCAATATACTTCATCTTACCCTTAAAGTCATGGATAGCATTCATTGTTGAGTCAAATGAACCACCTGGAAAACCATAAATATGATCAATATGCCAGTCCAATAAAACTTGGAGCATGGCATTTGCGCCATTAATTTTTGCCATTTTAAAGTGCATCTCCTTAAATACATGTTTACTTACATATTGTATTAAAACATATAATTTCACAATTTCAAGTGACCAAAATTAACGATTAGCACAAGGTGTAAGCGCTTTGTAAAAATATTATCTTCACAAAGTTAAGCAATTACTTTATAACTTTTAGATAATAACAATAATCATATTTGTGATTACTTGATCATTACTACAAAATTTGTGTATTCTTTTGTGTGCATTATTTAAAGAAAAATATTTTTTACAACTTTTAAGTTTTTACTAAATTTATTTATGAATTTTAACATAGCGACCATTTTGCACATAAACACTCAAAATTGCCATGTCTGCCAGATTAACCCCCGAAATACGTTCGGCTTGGGCAATTGTTTCAGGTCTGATTTTCGCAAACTTTTCACGTGCTTCTGTTGCAAGGCCATCAATTGCACCGTAATCAATGTCAGCTGGAATTTTCTTTGCCTCCTGTTTGTGCAATTTATTGATCTGTTGTTGTTCCTTCTTAATATAGCCAGCATACTTAATGTTGATTTCAATTTGTTCTCTGACATAACGCTCATTTGAAATATGCATCCCCGTCAAGCGTTCAATATCCGCTACCCTAACTTTGGGTCTTCTCAAGAAAACATCTGCTTTAACACCGGCTTTGAGCTTCTCTTCTCCTATACTTGCAAGGTAGTCCTGTACTTCTTTAGTAGGATGAACCGTAATATTTTTAACTGCATTAGCTGCCTGAGCAATCTGTTCTTTCTTTGCCAAAAACTGGGAATAACGTTCTTCAGGTATTAAACCAAGCTGGTAGCCATAATCCGTCAACCGCAAATCAGCATTATCATGACGCAGAATCAAGCGATATTCCGCTCTTGAGGTCAATAAACGATAAGGCTCTTCTGTCCCCTTAGTTACTAAATCATCTATTAAAACGCCGATATAAGCTTCATCACGACCTAATGTAAATCCAGGCTGACCGGCAGCTCGCAAAGCGGCATTAATACCGGCAATTAGTCCTTGCCCCGCTGCTTCTTCATAGCCGGATGTACCATTCATTTGTCCAGCGGTGAATAAATTTTTGATATTTTTCGTTTCCAAGGTATGTTTTAACTGCCAGGGATCGATTACATCGTATTCTATAGCATAACCAGGCCGCATCAATTCCGCATCTTCAAGGCCAGCAACAGAATGCAACATCTTTAGCTGTATTTCTTCAGGCATTGAGGTTGAAAAATCACCAACATAAACTTCTTTAGTATTTTTTCCTTCCGGTTCCAGAAAAATCTGGTGACGAGGCTTGTCCGCAAAACGAACAACTTTGGTTTCAATTGACGGACAATAACGCGGTCCTACTCCCTTAATTTCTCCTGAAAACATCGGGGACCGGGTCAGATTTTGATTGATTATTTTATGTGTAGTTTTATTGGTGTATGTCATCCAGCAGGAAACCTGATTTTTGAGGTAGTCTTCATCTTTAGTTTCATAAGAAAAATGACGCGGAACTTTATCACCAGGTTCTTCTTCAGTTTTAGAGTAATCAATGGTGTTGCTGTTAACGCGTGGAGGCGTACCCGTTTTAAAACGGCGCAGTTTGAATCCTAATTTTTCCAGATTTTCTGATAATTTAATTGCTGGAATTGTATTGTTAGGTCCGGAAGAATAATTTAATTCACCAATAAAAATGCGGCCGCGAGCTGACGTACCAGTGGTTAGAACAACGCTTTTAGCGTGATATTTAGCCCCAGTATTAGTAATTAGGCCTTTGCAGACACCATCTTCGACAATCAGTTCATCAACTGTTGCTTGTCGCAAAGTCAAATTGGGCGTTTCTTCAATCACTTTTTTCATCTGTTCATGATATTGCCATTTATCGGCCTGTGCACGTAATGCTCTTACAGCTGGTCCTTTACCCGTATTTAACATGCGCATCTGAATGTAGGTAGCATCAATATTTTTACCCATTTGGCCACCTAAAGCATCAATTTCACGTACTACCGTACCCTTTGCAGGACCTCCTACTGATGGGTTGCAGGGCATGAATGCTACCATATCCAGACTAATTGTTAAAAGCAATGTCTTTTGGCCCATTCTGGCACTAGCTAAGGCTGCCTCACTGCCAGCGTGACCAGCCCCAACTACAATGACATCATAATCATTTGAGTCATAACTTTTAATCATTAACTTACACCTATTTTCCTAAACAAAATTGACTAAACAATTCATTAACTAATTCATCAGGACTACTTTCACCTGTAATCTGGCCTAAAGTATCCCAGGCACCGTTGAAATCTATTTGGGCAATATCTAAAGGTACTTCGTCTTTTAATGCCTGAACGACATCTTGAAGCTGCTTTTTGGCCTTTTCCAAAAGACCAACTTGCCTCTGGTTAGTTACCATAACTTGATCATTAGAATTCTCGATACCCTGGAAAAACAGTTCCTTAATTGCACCTTCTAACTGATCAAGATTTTGTTTCTGTAAGATTGAAATAGCGATTACTGGACTCTTGGTCAACTTTTTAACCTGAGCAGCAGAAACTTTTTGTCCCAAATCCGTTTTATTCAAAATGACAATACGCTTTTTCCCGCTAGTAGCATCAATTAAAGCATAATCTTCAGAGGATAATTCCTTACTTGAATCAAACAAGAGCAAAACTAAATCAGCTTTTGCCAGTGCTTTTTTAGACCGTTCAACCCCAATTTTTTCCACCTTATTATCAGTATGTCTGATACCTGCAGTATCAATTAATTTTAAGGGGACGCTTTCAACTGAAACATATTCTTCCAATGTGTCACGGGTCGTACCTGCAACATCGGTCACGATAGCCGTATCGCTTTGAGTCAGATAATTAAGCAAAGATGATTTTCCGACATTAGGCTGACCAATGATTGCAGTAGCCAGGCCGTTACGTAACGCCGTTCCTTCATTTGCCGTTTTAAGCAATTTGTCTATTTTAGCAATAACTGCCTGGGAAACACTCGTTATCTGCTTGGCTGTGACAGTATCTGCATCATATTCAGGATAATCAATATTAACTTCTACATTGGCTAGTGTATCTAAAATTTCCTGCCGCATTGCCCTGATTTTCTCAAGCAAACCACCCTGCAGCTGAGTTTCAGCCACTTGTCTGGCTTTATCAGTTTTAGCACGAACAATATCCATTACGCTTTCAGCTTGAGTTAAATCAATGCGGCCATTAACAAACGCCCTTTTAGTAAATTCACCAGGATCAGCCCTGCGCGCACCATTTTTTAATAATAGCTGCAAAATATGGTTAGTGACAACAATGCCGCCATGACAATTGATCTCAACAATGTCCTCACGGGTAAATGTTTTAGGTGCCAGCATCACAGACACCATAACTTCGTCAATGACTTGCCCGCTTATTGGATCAACTATATGACCATAGTGAATAGTGTGTGTTGGCACTTTAATTAAATTAGCACCCTTGAAAACCTTATTGGCAATTTTAACTGCTTCTTCACCAGACATGCGGACAATAGAGATTCCACCTTCACCAATTGGCGTTGAAATTGCTGCAATTGTATCAAACTCCGTTAAAGTTTGTGCCATGATTTTCTCCTTTTCAATAAAAAAAGCGCATTACTCCACCATGAATAATCACGATGGATAAAGCACTTTGACTACTTTATCTAAATCATTAATTTAGATTAACATTATTTTCTACGTTTTAATCGTTTATACGTTCTTCTTAGCTGCCGTTTTCGTTCGCGTTCCTGGCGTTCTTTTTCTTCCAGTTCACGCCGATACTTAATTGGGTTTTGCAGAATGAAAGTCTGAACTACCTGGAACAGGTTGGAAATTACCCAGTAAACTACAATAGCTGATTGGAAATATATACCCATTACACCAACCATAATTGACATACCATATGTCATAATTTTTGATGACCAAGTCTGTGATTCCTTTGGCATTGAAAGTTGACTAATGTATGTTGACGCAAATGTCAAAATCATTGATAAAATCGGCATAATAAAGTATGGGTCAGGCTTACCTAAATCCATCCACATAAAGTGACCGGTCATGAGCTGTGGAGTTTGAGCAATCGCTCCGTATAATGCAAGCATAACTGGCATCTGAATAATTAAAGGCAAACATCCGGCATAGGGATTAATCCCAGCTTCTTTATAGAGCTTATTTGTTTCCTGCGAAAGCAAAGTACGCGTCTCTGTATCGCTACCAGGATATTTCTTACGCAAAGCATCTATTTCCGGCTGAATTTTCTGCATCTTGGTAGTGCTCTTAATCTGAATTGCACTAAGTGGATACAAAATTAGCCGTACAATAATCGTAAAGATAATAATTGCCCAGCCATAATTATTGCCAATCAGCTTCGACAGCCACAATAAAAACGTGGACATGTAATAAATGACCCAGCGATCCCACCAGCTGCCACTTGTATGTGAAACTGGTTTTAGCTTGCCAGTTGATGCACAACCTGTTAAAACAACCGCTAATGCAACCACTGTCAGCAATACAAGTAGACGCTTGACATTCTTTTTAGTTAAAATGTCTTTCACTCTAATCTTCCTCAACTTTATTCGGTATCTCTTCAATTATATTGGCTAAAAAGAGTGCATGCAAGAGGTTCTTACGAACATCATCCCATCTAAAATTGCGTGCATACGGTCTAGCAATCACTAGAAAATCAATATGTGGCTTAATTAAAGGTTTATTTTCCGTAAGAACAGCACGAATATAACGTTTGAGGCGATTACGAACTACAGCAGTATGTCCGACTTTTTTACCAACAGAAATACCAACGCGAAAATGTTCATTTTCTGGTTTGTCTAGTTGATAAATAACAAAAGCCCGGTTTGCTATTGAATTACCTGATTTAAAAACTGTTTGAAAATCATTTTCTGTTTTTACGCGATAAGACTTTCTCAAAACGTTTCATTCCACTCTTATAAATTAAAAAAACCACTGGGATTTCAGTGGTTTAAGCAGATAAGACTTTTCTACCCTTTGCACGGCGTCTAGCCAAAACCTTACGGCCATTAGATGTACTCATCCGTTTCATAAAGCCATGAACTCTTGAACGGTGACGCTTTTTAGGTTGGTAAGTTCTTTTAGTTGTCATTAAACTACACCTCCAATTTTTTGTATGCAGACTGCACAATTTAATATCTAGAATACCATGATTAAAGTAAAAAACCAAGTAAAAAGACAAAAAACATCAGGATTAATTACCAATTTAGGAATAATTTGTGACTTGGCTTAAACTGACCCTGAAAAATTCTTCCAACTTTCTATAACAGATCAGTCTTAGTAATTTCAATTGATGGATAATGTCCAAGCGCTGGCAAATCGGTATCAAACGGACAACTATAAACCATGTAATAATCTCCTTCTGCTTGTTTGGCAGTCAGTTCCTCCAGCTTTTGCCTGGCCCGTTCAATACTCTGCGTAATATAAACCACACCAACAACACCCACTTTTTCTGCTTTATGTGCACTGATTTCAACACTGCCTTTTAGTATCACCTTTAAGTTGCCGTCATCTTTCAGTCCCAACTCAACATAATCTTGATAATTCATATTGGTACCTCACAATAAAGAAATATTTTTAGTTGCAAATAATTAGACTATTCAGCACTATTAATTGTATCAAATAAAAAGCATACTTATAATTTTACTCCTTCAATCGTAATGTTACTTTCTTTATAATCAAGTTTTACTATAATTTTGTTTTTCGTTTCACAAATTACTTCAAATAATAATTACTGTTTACAATAAAATCATGATATCGATTTTGAGATCACTTTAAAATAGCACCTTACGTTGCCGCAATAACATCATTTTAAGATCAATTTATTTTACACAATACTTCACATTCTTTACTATTTTTTAATCATTCTATTACTTATTGATGATAAAATTATCTTTGAAGGCAAGCGTTTTCCATAGCGCTTAAAACAATTTTTATATAAAAAAGGAGATTTTTATGATAAGTGGTGTTTTTAAAGGTGCTGCTCAAGGCTTTCACAGCTTATTAACCAGTAACGTTACATTAAAGGATGGTAAAATAATCAAAGTTGCTGTTGACGGTGTCCAGCCATATACGGTTGGATCCTATGCAATTCCAACAATGATTAACAGAATTGAAGAAGCTGGTAGTACCGATGTTGATGTTGTTACATCAGTTTCAGTAAGTACCTCAGCAGTTGTTAATGGTGTAAATAAAGCTTTAGAAGTTGCTCAAGGAAAATTAACCGCAGACGATGCCGTTAATCCTAAAGTAAAACCGAGTAAGAAGCCTAACTATCCGGTTTATGCCAAAGTAAACAATAACAAGTATATCGAATCTCAAGTGCAATTTGATGATACCTATGACGTGATTGTTGTTGGTTCAGGTATCTCCGGATTATCAGCTGCTATTGAAGCCAAAAAGCATGGTAATAGCGTAGTTATTTTTGAAAAAACAGGAATGGTCGGTGGAACCAGTAATTATTCCGCTGGTGTCATTCAAGGTTCTGGCGATAAATATCAAAAAGAGTTTACAGATTATCAAAATGACAATCCCGAACTACATGCTCAAGAGTTAATTCAAGCAGGTGAAGGCAGAGTAAATCCTCAGATGATAAAAGAACTAGCTGAAGATTCTGCTAATAATATTGAATGGCTGGCAACTTTAGGGATAAAGTGGACCTCCGTCTACGGTCACAGAGTTATTCCCTATGAAAACAAAGATTACTTTGCTCAAAGAATTCACGTTTATGAGCACGGTGGCGGTTTAGGCAGTGGCTGCGTAATGATTGATGCAGTAAGAAAAGAAGCTGAACGTCTGGGAATAAAGATTTTCTTTGATACTCCTGTAATTAATTTAGTAACCAATAGCTATACTGACAAATCAGTTGCTGGCGTAGTAACTAATTGCAAAGGCAAAACTAGTTATTATCGTGCTAATAAAGGAGTAGTCCTGGCTACTGCAGGTATTGACTATAATGAAAAATTAGCTAAAGAATTTGCTCCGCAACAATATCGTGATATTAAAAACCATGCCTTGACTAATTCTAAATATGATACCGGTGACGGCATTTTAATGGGATTAGCACTTAACGCTGCAACTGAAGGCTTAGGTGGCTCGATGGATGTTGATTTCAAGAGCAATGTAGGTGCAGCAGATAATCTGCCGACACCACCAATGTTTTATGTAAATGGCAACGGTAAACGTTACATCAACGAAGATACTACCTACGGTTATCTAACTCGTGCTACTTATCAGCAAGAATTAATTTGGAACAAGCCAACTTGGCAGATCTTCGATTCATCGACTTTCTCTGCTCCATTTACACCCTGGAAATCTGATGCAGACACAGAAAAAGACATTAATTCCGGTCAAATGTTTAAAGCAGACTCAATTGTAGAATTAGCTGCTAAAATCAACGTACCAGCTGAAAACTTAAAACAACAACTAGAAACCTGGAATGACAACGCTGTAAGTGGTGCAGATAAAGAGTTTGGTCGTAAAGAAGGCTTGCACGAACTACATGCTCCATTCTATGCCTACGCTCACAAGGATAGCAATTTTGGAGCAATTGGCGGCTTAAAAGTAACCACTAATTATGAAGTAGTTGATCATAATGACAAAAAGATTGCACATCTATATGCTATCGGCTGCAATTCTGGTGGTTGGAATGCAAATTATTACCCATCATCAGGCACAGCACTTGCAGAAGGAATGCATTCAGGACGCAAAGTTGGTAGAGTTCTATCCGGTTTGGTAGAAGATGTCAATGTAACGTCTGAGCAAATCGATGCAACAACTGGCTCGTCAGAATATTAAAAGATTAATTTTAGACAAATTGAAGAAGCGTTTTTACTGATTTTATTATAGTAGAAACGCTTTTTATTCATTTACAAGTTTTAATAGACTTACACATTTTCTTCATAATTATTCATAGAACTATATGCTGGTTCATGACAAAGCAAGTATAAGCTTTATATTATTAACAGAAAGAATTTTAAAAGTAACAATTGTTAATTGTATTAGCATTTATTACTTTTTATTTTATGTTAAGACAAGAAGTAATTTTCTAATTAGCCTTTGCTTTATTTGTTTAAAATAAAAGCTCTAAAATTGTCCACAAAATCAAAGTCACAGTATTTTGCACAACTTTATCCACAATCTACAACCTGTTTAAAAAGTTTTACACACCATGTGGATATTATGTTTCACACTTTGTTAAAAATACTGCTGTTATAGCAAAAGATTTCCACAATTGCTTATGTAAATAAGCAAAAAGTTTTTTAAATTTACTTAGTTTTTGTGTATTTTTCTGTAAATTATATCCACAGCTTGTTGATTCTGAATTCTTTTTGTGCACTTGTGGAAAACATTTTTATTAGATGGTAAAATAAGTTTTGCTTAACGTATGCGGAGGGAATTATTTTGTTTGACATTAATAAATTTTGGCATCATTTTAATAGCGAGATGCGTGAACATTTTAATGAAGTTGCTTATAACGCATGGTTTAAAAATACAAGACCAATTTCCTATAATAAGGAAACTCATGAACTAAAAATTGCCGTGCAAAATCCCGTAACCAAAGGGTATTGGGAAAAAAATTTGGCCTCACAACTGATTCAATCTGCCTACGGCTATGCCAATATTGAAGTCATGCCGGTTTTTCAAATTGAAGGTGACAACAGTACTGAGCGCCTTGTAACACCTAAGCCAAAAACAGACTCAATGTCAGAAAGTGCACGACCTCAAATGGAAAATGCATTTGTCCGTAATCTTAAGCTTAACGAAAAGTACACGTTCGACAATTTTGTTCAGGGTGAAGGCAATAAATTGGCTGCAGGTGCAGCCTTGGCAGTTGCTGACAGTCCGGGCAGTTTTTACAACCCTCTTTTTATTTTTGGTGGCGTAGGGCTTGGAAAGACGCACTTGATGCAAGCTATCGGACATCAAATGCTGACAGAGCGTCCCAATGCCAAAGTCGTTTATATTCAAAGCGAAACTTTTGTTAATGATTTTATAAACTCAATCAAAAACAAAACTCAAGATCAATTTCGTGCAAAATATCGCACTTGCGATTTGTTGCTTGTAGATGATATTCAGTTTTTCGCTAAAAAAGAGGGTATTCAAGAAGAATTTTTCCATACTTTTGAGACTCTCTACAATGATCAAAAGCAAATAGTCATGACGAGTGATCGCCTTCCTACTGAAATTCCTGACCTATCAGAAAGACTGGTATCTCGTTTTACCTGGGGTTTGCAAGTCGAAATTACCCCACCTGATTTGGAAACGCGCATCGCGATTTTACGTAAAAAAGCAGAGGCTGAGAATCTAATAATAGATGATAATACACTCGACTATATAGCTTCCCAAGTTGATACTAATATTCGTGAACTTGAAGGGGCTCTGGTAAAAGTTCAGGCACATGCCACAATTGAACATGAAGATATCAATGTTAATTTGGCTAGAGAAGCCTTGGCAGATCTCAAACTAGTTCAAAAGAATCAGGGACTGCAAATTTCTAAAATTCAAGAAGTTGTTGCTAACTATTTCCAGACCTCAACCTATGAATTGAAAGGAAAAAAGCGCGTTAGACAGATCGTTGTTCCCAGACAAATTGCAATGTATTTGTCACGCGAATTGACAGATTCCAGTCTTCCCAAAATCGGACAGGAATTCGGTGGCAAAGATCATACAACAGTGATGCATGCTTACGAAAAAATTAGTCGGGAAATTAAAACAAATGCTGATATCAAAACTGCAGTATTTGATTTAAAACAAATGCTTGATCGCTAAAAGTTATTAACTGTGGATAAGTAACGAACTTGTTCACATCTTCTTAACCGTAATAATTACGTTCTTTTAAGAACTGTGTAACTTTTCAACAGAAATCACAGGACCTACTAATACTACTAATTAAATATATAATTAAAATAAAGGAAACAGACAAAATAACAGGAGGCACCAAATGAAATTTACAGTAAACAGAAATCTTTTCTTAGACAATTTAAACAACGTAATGCATGCAATTTCTTCAAGAGCAACTATTCCTATTCTTAGTGGAATTAAAATTAATCTGACTGAAGATGAATTACTTCTAACAGGCAGTGACACTGATATTTCAATTGAGATTAAAATACCGGTAAGTGAAGACTTAACAGTTGCATCAACAGGTTCAATCGTTTTACCAGCTCGTTTTTTCAGTGAAATTATCAGACGGTTACCAGGAAAAGAATTTTCATTAGAAGTTAAAGAAAGTTTTCAAACACAAATTATTTCTGAAAACAGTGAATTTACTATCAATGGTTTAGATGCCAATAACTATCCAAGATTACCGGAAATTCCAGACGAGTCCTCTTTTGTTATTTCGGGGAAAACTTTTCGTGAAATAATCAATGAAACCCAATTTGCAGTTGCGACACAGGAAAGCCGTTTAGTGTTAACCGGAGTACACTTTACTTTTAGTCCAGACAAAATCCATGCTGTAGCAACAGACTCACACAGATTATCTAGTCGAGCATTGACTTTGGCAAATGGACCGCAAGCTAAAACGGATCTGATTATACCTGGAAAAAGTTTACTTGAATTAGCACGAATTATTGGTGAAACCGATCCGGAAATTAAAGTTTGTCCTGGTGAAAATCAAGTACTTTTTGAGATTGGCAACATTCTGTTTTATTCACGCTTACTTGAAGGTGGTTATCCTGATACTGAGCGCTTAATTCCGACTGACAGTACAACAACTGTAGAATTTGATTTAATGGAACTTTCGAGTGCATTAGACCGGGCAAGTCTGTTGACACATGCAGGACGCAATAATGTGGTCGATTTAACGCTAGATACCGAAAAACAAAGTGCAAAATTGTCCGGTGAGTCAGCAGAAATTGGTAATGTGGAAGAAGACGTTAGTTTTAAGAAACTTGAAGGTAACAATCTAAAGATTTCGTTCAACCCGGATTACCTGCGAGACGCACTAAAAGCTTCAGTAACAGATTCTGTCATTATGGATTTCACGCAGCCATTGCGTCCGTTTACTGTCAATCCAGATAAAACTGATATTGATTTTGTTCAATTAATTACACCAGTTAGAACATTTTAATCATTGTCAAAACCACAAAAGCTAAAAAGTCATCAAATGATGACTTTTTTTGTAGTCAAATTTTTGTAATCGACCGAAAAAGCTTGCTGGCTTATTTTTAATGTCGATCACTATGAATTGTTTATTTTGGAAAAATCCGTTTATATGGCTTTATATGGGCTTTTAGTTGTTTTTTGTTTGTGAAACGAATATACTTATTATAGGTATTTAAAGTGGCGAAGGTGGTTATGATCAAAGAAATAAAGTTAACGAGTGAATATATTACTCTGGGTCAATTTTTAAAAAAAGAAAGTATCATTTCTTCTGGTGGTCAGGCTAAGTGGTATTTGCAGGATAATCCAGTTTTATTAAACGGAATTAAGGAAAATCGCCGGGGTAAGAAGTTGCGTTCTGGCGATAAGCTTGAAATTAATCAAGAAACTTACGAATTGCGGTAGCATTAATGTATCTCAAGCATTTTATTGCCCAAAATTACCGCAATTTACAGCAATTTGAGGTTGATTTTGATCCTAATGTGAATATTTTTATAGGACAAAATGCTCAAGGCAAAACTAATCTGCTTGAAGCAATTTATTTTTTGGCTTTAACTCGGTCTCATCGAACTAGTAATGACAAAGAACTGATTGCTTTTGGCAAAGATTATGCCAATGTTTCCGGGCACATTTACAAAAGTCAAGTTGATTTGTCCTTGCGGGTTTTAATTACTACCAAGGGCAAAAAAGTTTGGGTTAATCGAGTTGAACAAGCAAAATTATCTAAATATGTTGGCGAGCTGAATGCTATTTTGTTTTCTCCGGAAGATTTAGACCTGATTAAAGGTGCTCCTAATTTAAGACGTCGGTTTATGGATCAAGAGTTTGGTCAAATTAGTGCAGAATACCTTTATTTTGCGGGGAAGTATAAACAGGTTTTGCAGCAAAAAAACAATTACTTGAAGCAACTGGCTAAAGGTGATACGCATGATACCCTGTTTTTAGAGGTTTTATCTGATCAATTAGCTGGAGTTGCTGCAGAAGTAATTGTTCGCCGTTTTCAATTTTTAAACTACCTAGACCAATATGCTAGAGATGCATATGCGCATATTAGTACCAGTGCAGAGAAATTGGAGGTAACTTATCGACCATCAGTAAAGGAAATTTCTGCAAAAGACAGTGTCGAAGAAGTTTACCATAAAGTATTAAATAATTTTCAGAAAAATAAAAAGGTTGAAATC
The DNA here is from genome assembly GCF_019972815.1 of Lactobacillus huangpiensis. Lineage (GTDB taxonomy): Bacteria > Bacillota > Bacilli > Lactobacillales > Lactobacillaceae > Lactobacillus > Lactobacillus huangpiensis. The sequence goes on along the minus strand of NZ_BPPA01000001.1, from coordinate 106,151 downwards.
CTCAAAGGTACGACATTAAGTGGACCTCACAGGGATGACATTGAATTTGAGCTTGATGGAAAAGATGCACATTTGTATGGTTCCCAAGGACAACAAAGAACTATAGCACTTAGCATCAAACTAGCAGAAATACAACTTGTGCACCAAATAACTGACGAATATCCATTATTATTGCTTGATGATGTAATGAGCGAGCTTGATCATAACCGTCAAAGTGCTCTACTTAACTACATCCACGGCAAAACACAAACATTTATTACGACAACAGATCTTGAGGGTATTTCCTGGGAAATAATTAAAAAGCCGAAAATATACCGCATAAAATCTGGACAAATTTATTTAGAAGAGGGGAAATTGCATGGCAGATAATAACAAAGAAAATCTTAATCAAATTAAGCAATATGAAAAAGAAGCCGATAAATATAATGCCAGTCAGATTCAAGTCTTAGGCGGACTTGAAGCAGTTCGTAAACGTCCAGGAATGTATATTGGCTCAACCAGTTCTCAGGGATTACACCATTTAGTATGGGAAATAATAGATAATGGTATTGATGAAAGCTTAGCAGGCTTTGCCAGCAAGATTGAAGTTACTATCAATGAGGATGGCAGTGTTACCGTTCAAGATGATGGGCGTGGAATTCCGGTAGATATTCAAAAGAAAACCGGTCGTCCGGCACTTGAAACGGTTTTTACTGTCCTGCATGCAGGCGGTAAATTTGGCGGTGGCGGCTACAAAGTATCCGGTGGCTTGCACGGAGTTGGTGCGTCTGTCGTTAACGCTTTGTCAACCAAACTAGACGTTACAACAATGCGTGATGGTAAAAAGTATTTTATCGACTTTAGGCGTGGTCGCGTAGTTGATGAAATGAAAATGATTGGAACCGTGCCCTTATCTGAACATGGAACAATAGTACACTTTTTCCCAGATCCTGATATTTTTACTGAAACTACTTCTTTTGATGATAAAATTCTCAAAAACCGAATTCGTGAATTGGCTTTTTTAAACAAAGGCTTGAAATTAACCTTTACCGATAAAAGAAAAGATAGTGCAGAAACCGATGTTTACCACTATGAAGGTGGTATTCAGGAATATGTGTCATTCTTAAACCGTGACACAGAAGTATTATTCGATGAACCAATTTACGTAGAAGGTAACGACAACGATATTAACGTTGAAGTATCTTTGCAATATACAAAAGGTTATAAAACAACGTTAATGACCTTTGCCAATAATATTCATACTTATGAAGGTGGAATGCATGAGGCTGGATTTAAGACAGCTTTAACGCGCGTAGTTAATGATTATGCCCATAAAACCAAATTGTTAAAAGACAGTGATGATAATCTTTCAGGAGAAGATATTCGGGAAGGAATGACCGCTGTAGTTTCTGTCAAACATCCTAACCCTCAATTTGAAGGCCAGACTAAAACTAAATTAGGCAATTCAGACGCTCGAACAGCCGTTGATCATGCTTTTTCTGAAACTTTCAACCGTTTCTTAATGGAAAATCCTCAGGTTGGTCGCAAAATTGTTGAAAAGGCTCAGTTAGCTGAACGTGCTCGGTCAGCTGCTAAACGCGCTCGTGAGGTTACACGTAAAAAATCAGGACTAGAAATTGCCAATCTGCCTGGTAAGTTGGCTGACAACACCAGTAATGATCCTAGCATTTCTGAATTATTCATAGTTGAGGGTAATTCTGCCGGCGGTTCTGCTAAACAAGGACGTTCAAGATTAACTCAGGCAATTTTGCCGATCCGTGGTAAAATTCTGAACGTTGAAAAAGCTTCAATGGATCGTATTTTGGCTAACCAAGAAATTCGTTCACTTTTTACAGCTTTAGGTACCGGTTTTGGTGCAGACTTTGATGTTTCTAAGGCTCGTTATCATAAGTTAATCATTATGACAGATGCTGATGTCGATGGGGCTCATATTCGGACCTTGCTCTTAACCCTCTTTTATAATTACATGCGTCCGATGATTGAAAAAGGCTACGTTTATATTGCACGTCCGCCTCTATATCAAGTGCGCCAAGGCAAAGTGGTCAGATACTTAGATACCGATGAAGAATTGCATGACTATTTAGGTAGTTTACAACCAAGTCCTAAGCCGCTGGTACAGCGCTATAAGGGACTAGGTGAAATGGATCCGGAACAGCTATGGGATACAACCATGAATCCTGAAAATAGAAGACTCGACCGTGTAAGTCCGGAATACGCTAAAAATGCCGATGAAGTATTTGAATTGCTTATGGGCAATGAAGTAGGACCGCGGCGCAATTTTATTGAAACTAACGCTAAATACGTTGAAAACTTGGATGCATAGGAGGTTTAAATGGATAACGACAATCAAGGTCAGGATCACAGAATAAGAAACGTTGATTTGACCAGCGTAATGAATAGTTCATTCCTGGATTATGCCATGTCCGTTATCGTAGCACGGGCTTTACCCGATGTACGCGATGGCTTGAAGCCGGTTCAACGCCGGATTCTATATGGCATGAGTGAACTAGGAGTTACACCAGATAAACCATACAAAAAATCAGCCAGAATCGTTGGGGAAGTTATGGGTAAGTTTCACCCTCACGGTGATTCCTCAATTTATTTAGCAATGGCTCATATGGCACAAGATTTCAGCTACCGCTATATGCTTGTCGATGGTCACGGAAACTTTGGTTCAGTTGATGGTGATGAACCAGCCGCAATGCGTTATACTGAGGCGCGCATGAGCAAAATTGCAGTTGAAATGCTGCGGGATATCAATAAAAACACTGTTAATTGGCAACGTAATTATGATGATTCTGAAAATGAACCAGTAGTTTTGCCGGCTAGAATACCAAACTTATTAGTTAACGGTACTAGTGGTATTGCGGTTGGTATGACTACCAACATTCCGCCGCACAATTTATCAGAAGTGATTAAGGGCCTGCACATGCTAATGAACAATCCTGATGTCACTACTAAAGAACTAATGAAGGCAATCCCGGGTCCAGATTTTCCTACAGGTGGTACTATCATGGGTCGCGGTGGCATTTATCGCGCCTATGAAACTGGTCGAGGCAATATCGTTGTTCGTGCTAATACTAATATTGAAACTGAAAAAAGTGGCCGTGAAAGAATAGTTGTCACTGAAATACCCTACTTGGTCAATAAAGCAGAACTGGTTAAGAAAATTGCTGATTTAGCACGTGCTAAAACAATTGATGGTATTACCGGTGTGCGTGATGAATCAGATCAAACGGGGATGAGAATTACTATTGATATCCGCCGTGATGCCAGTGCCAGTGTGGTTTTAAATAACTTGTTTAAGCTGACACAAATGCAGGCTAATTTTGGCATGAATATGGTAGCAATTGTCGATGGTGCACCACACTTTCTCAGCCTCAAGCAAATGTTGCAATATTACTTGGAACACCAAGAAGATGTTGTTACTCGCAGAACTAAATTTGAGTTGGAAAAGGCTGAAGCTCGGGCTCATATTCTTGAAGGTCTGCAGATTGCTCTTGATCATATTGACGAAATTGTTCATATAATTCGTCAGAGTCAATCAAGTGATATTGCAAAAGCTGCTTTAATCAGTCGTTTTGGTCTTGATGACAAGCAGTCACAAGCTATTTTAGACATGAGACTGGTACGGTTAACTGGTCTTGAGCGTGACAAGGTTGAGGCTGAATACAAAGAACTACAAGCCAAGATTGCTGATTATAAAGATATTTTGGCAAAACCAGAGCGAATTAATGAGATCATTTATAATGAATTGTTAGATATTCAAAAGCGCTTTGGTGATGATCGGCGGACTAAAATTGGTGCCAGTGAAGTTGTTTCAATTGAAGATGAAGATTTAATTGAAAAACAAGATGTTTTACTAACTTTAACCCATAGTGGCTACATTAAGCGGATGCCAATTACTGAATTCAAGACCCAAAATCGTGGCGGCAAAGGTATTAAAGGCATGGGCGTTAAAGATGGCGACTTCATTGCCAATCTAATTTACTCAAGCACGCATGATACGTTGCTGTTCTTTACCAACAAGGGCAAAGTTTATTCTAAGAAAGCCTATGAAATTCCAGAATTTGGCCGTACTGCCAAAGGATTGCCAATAGTCAACTTGTTGCAACTGGAAAAGGGTGAAAAGATCCAGACAATCGTCAATATTCCTGAAGATGCCGATGACCAGTACCTGTTCTTTATTACGAAGATGGGAACGGTCAAACGTACACATGTCAGTGAATTCGGCAATATTCGCAATAGCGGCCTAATTGCATTGACATTGCGCGATGGCGACGAGTTGAATAACGTTTTGGCTACAGATGGCAGTCAGGATATTTTAATCGGCACTCACTTAGGTTATGCAGTACGCTTTAATGAAAAAACTGTTAGATCTATGGGTCGAACTGCTGCCGGTGTTCGCGGAATTAATTTGCGTGAAAATGATTATGTTGTTGGTTCTGGGGTCGTTAAGAATAGTGATGAAGTTTTGGTCATTTCTGAAAAAGGCTATGGCAAGAGAACAGCGGCTTCTGAATATCCAACAAAGGGTCGTGGCGGTAAAGGTATTAAAACCGCAAACATTACTGAGAAAAATGGTCCATTATCAGGAGTAACAGTGATTGATGGCAGTCAGGATATTATGGTTATCACTGATGATGGCATCATGATTCGCTTCAAGACAAATGACGTCTCTCAAACAGGTCGCAGCACTCTCGGTGTACGCTTGATTAAAGTTAATGACAACAATAAAGTTGCCAGTCTTGCAATTGTTCCTGCTGAAGAAGACCAGGAAGTAGCAGCTTCAGAAGAAACTGACGAAGAGCAAGATTAATTACTAAATCAAAACTTTTAAAAATTATCAGATTATTTTACGTACTTACTAGTAAGAAATAAAAATTTCTTATTGGATCACGTGAAGATAGTTTGGTAATTTTTTGTTTATGTGCTAGAATTAGAGATTGCGAGTAATAAAATTACTCCTTGTTCTTGATTTTTAGCAAGAACCATTTAGTCCAGAAGGAGGTGCACTAGTATGACAACTACTAAGTACGAAATAACTTATATTATCAAGCCTGACATTGATGAAGAATCAAAAAAGGCATTAGTTGAAAACTATGATAAGGTTATTACCGATAACGATGGTACGATGGTTGAGTCAAAAGACTGGGAAAAGCGTCATTTCGCATATGAAATTAATAAATATCGTGAGGGATTATATCACGTTATGACTTTCACTGCTGATAATGCTGACGCAGTTAACGAATTTGACCGTTTGTCCAAGATTGATACTGCTGTTTTACGTTCAATGACCGTTAAAGTTGGATAAATAATAACAAAAACTTTATCGTTTTCGTGATTTAGGAAAGGAAGGACCTAAAGTATGATTAATCGAGTTGTACTTGTTGGCCGTTTAACACGTGATCCTGAATTGCGTACTACTGGGAGCGGAATCTCGGTTGCTACGTTTACTCTTGCTGTAGATCGTCAATATACAAACGCACAAGGCGAGAGAGGTGCAGATTTTATCAGTTGTGTCATTTGGCGCAAAGCTGCGGAAAATTTCTGTAATTTTACGTCTAAAGGTTCACTTGTTGGTATTGATGGCCGAATTCAAACCAGAAGTTACGATAATAAAGATGGGCAAAGAGTATATGTAACAGAAGTTGTCGTTGACAACTTTGCATTGCTTGAATCACGTAAAGATCGTGAAGCCCGTGGTCAAAATGGTGGTTATACACCAAATAATAATGGCAATTTTGGTAATCAGAATACTAATAATACCCCTAACATGGGAGCATCTAACCAGAATAACTCCGCTAATAATGGACCAGACGATACTCAGGATCCATTTGCAGGTTCAGGTGATACCATTGATATTTCTGATGATGATTTACCATTCTAAATTAACAGAAAGGACCTAGGATATGGCTCAACAAAGAAGAAGCGGCGGCGCTCATCGTCGTCGTAAGGTTGACTACATTGCTGCCAACCATATTGATTACGTTGACTACAAGGACGTTGATTTGTTGAAACGTTTTATCTCTGAAAGAGGTAAAATCTTACCACGTCGTGTCACTGGCACTAGCGCTAAGAATCAACGTAAGGTAGCTAAGGCAATTGAAAGAGCTCGCATTATGGGCTTGTTGCCATTTGTTACTGAAGACTAGTAACTAAATAAAAAATAGCTTTGCACTAATATTGGTTGTAAAGTGAAAAAGATAAAAGCATCAAGCTGATAATGGCTTGGTGCTTTTTGCTTCGTAAGATTTAAAATGAAATATCATAGCAACAGTATTTAAAGAGTGTAATTTTTGCAGGTAAGAGGATAGTTAAAACCTGAATATTGCGTAGTTTCTTATCCAGAGAATACAATGTATAATAATAATGATGTATTATACATTATTTTAGGAAGGACCTTACATGAAAGATTTTTTACGTAAGCTTGAATTTCCTGCTTTTATTAAAGATTCCAGGCTCACGGCTTCAGTCATTATTATTTTAGCGTTATCGCTTTTGGGTAGTATCGTGGCAATGATCATGAACCCATTATTTGGCTTGGCCATGGTTTTGATCTTTATTTTGACTGTAGCATGTGTTGTTTATGGTGCATATATCTTAGCCGGCAATGCGAATAATTTTGCTGTTAGTTTGTCTTACCGGATTAAGCGCAGCGAGCAAGAGGCAATGATTAAAATGCCTTTGGGCATTTTACTTTATGATAAGGATCGGCAAATTCAGTGGGCTAATCCTTACCTGCAGCTTTATTTAAAAAATGAAGATTTAATTGGACATACAATTGCTTCTGTTGATCCTGAACTAGATAAATTGATTGATGAATCATTGAAGGCCAAAACAGCTGAGAATCATGTAGTAAATTGGGATGGTCATCAATTTGAGATGGTTATTCAGGACAATCTCGGTGTTGTTTATTTACTTGATATTACGCGTTATGCCAAAATCGAAGAAAGATACAATAATGAATTATTGGCCATTGGCCAGATTTTTATTGATAACTACGATGAATTAAGCGAAACAATGCATGATCAGGAGCTAACGACTACTAGTGCATATGTTCAGAATACTTTGAGTGATTATGCTAAAAATTTTAATGCCTATCTTAAGCGTATTGATGAAGATCACTTTTTGTTGTTACTACACATGCAAGATTTGGTTAAAATGGAAAAAGACAAGTTTTCTGTTTTGGATAAAATGCGTTTGGAAACCAGTCGTAATAATACGCCTTTAACTTTATCAATTGGTATTGCTTTTGGTAGCAGCTTGATTACCGAACTAGCTGATCAAGCGCAGTCAAACCTTGACCTCGCGTTAGGCAGGGGCGGCGATCAAGTTGTTCTCAGTCAACCAGGCAAGGCTGCTCGTTTCTTTGGTGGTAAATCGAATCCGATGGAGAAAAGAACCAGAGTTAGAGCCAGAATGGTTTCACAGGCGATTAGTGAGCTGTTCAAAGAGGCAGACCGCGTTTTTGTAGTTGGCCATGCCAGCCCTGACATGGACTCAATCGGCAGTGGCATTGGCGTTGTTAAAATCGCTCGTCTGCACCATGTGAAGGCAAATTTTGTCTTAGATGTTAATAAAACCAATTATGATGTCAGCCGTTTAGTTGCTAAAATGGAAAAGGTAAAGGGAGATAATGATATTTTTATTGCTCCTAGGGATGCCTTGGAAGCAGTGACTGACAAGTCCATGTTGGTTATGGTTGATCACTCGAAATACTCTATTACTTATGCGAAAGAACTATATGATCGGTTAAGAGATAGAATTATTGTTATTGATCACCACCGTCGCGGTGAAGAATTTCCTGAAAATCCAATGCTGACGTATGTTGAGCCTTATGCCTCATCAGCCTGTGAACTGGTGACTGAAATGGTTGAATACCAGCAGCCAAGTTCCGGCAAGCGCGTGTTAACTGACCTTGATGCTACGGCAATGCTGGCGGGAATTACGGTTGATTCGAAAGAATTTTCTTTGCGTACTGGTACTCGGACGTTTGATGCTGCCAGTTACTTGCGGTCGATCGGTGCAAGCACGATGGAGGTTAGTGAACTGTTGAAAGAAGATATAGACAGTTTCTTGCAGCGTACTCGTTTGGTCAGCAGCTTAAAAATGATCAAGCCCAAAATGGCTGTTTTATGCGGTCCAGATGACAAGGAAATTGATCCTATCATCACGGCTCAAGCAGCAGATACGGCTCTTGATTTAGAAAATGTTGAAGCCAGTTTTGCAATCACCAGGCGGAATAAGGACACAATTGGTATATCTGCTCGTTCAATGGGTGATATTAATGTCCAGTTAATTATGGAGAAACTTGGTGGCGGTGGCCATTTGTCTAATGCAGCTACCCAAATTAAAGGGATATCTGTTAAGGAGGCACTTGCCAAATTGATGGATGCGGTAGATACTTATGAACAAGAAAATGAATAAAAGGAGAGCACAATGAAAGTTATTTTTACTAAAGATGTTAAAGGCCGGGGCAAACGCGGTGAAGTTAAAAATGTTCCTGATGGTTATGCCCAAAACTTTTTATTTAAGAGGGGCTTAGCCAAAGCTGCTACTAAAGCAAATATGCATACTTTGGAAAGAGTTGCTGCTAACGAAAAAGCGACTTATGAAGCTGAAAAAGCTGAAGCTGAAAAAATCAAGACCGAACTAGATAAGGATGAAACAGTAGTTAACTTTAAGTCTAAGGCCGGTTCAGATTCTAGATTATTTGGCTCGATTTCTGGTAAAAAAATTGTCGAGGGCTTAGAAAAGCAATTTGGTATTAAAATTGACAAACGCAAATTAAACCTGCCTGAACCAATTAAATCATTGGGCTACACCAATGTACCAGTTAAGTTGTTTAAGGGCGTGGAAGGCAAAATCCGCGTCCATGTTACTGAACAGGATTAGCCTTTAGTTGAATTCTGAAAAAAGTGGGCGTGATTAATGGATAATATTGTCTCACAGCAGATACCGCATGACGATGAAGCTGAAAAAGCGGTTCTGGGTGCAATTTTTATAGATCCTGCAGCAATAGCTGATGCCAGTGCCGAGGTTCAGCCGGATGATTTTTATAAGAGAGCAAATCAATTGGTTTTCCAGGCTATGCTTGATTTATCTGACCGTGAGGATGCAATTGATCCGTTAACTCTGCAGGATGAATTAACCAAAAAAAACCAGCTTGATGATATTGGCGGCATTGCTTATGTTTCTGAGCTGGCCATGGCGACTCCGACGGCTGCTCATGTCACTTATTATGCTAAAATTGTACACCGCAAAGCATTATTGCGGCGACTTATTTCTGCCAGTCAAAAAATTATTACGACTGCAATGCAGGATTCCGATGATGTTACTGACATTTTAGATAACGCCGAAAGCGAGATTATGAATGTCTCATCGGAAAATAATGCGAATGGTTTTCGTAACATCAAGGATATTGTTAATTCCACGATTGATGAAATTAACAATATTCCTGAAGATGGCAATATGGTTACCGGTTTGCCTACTGGTTTTGTCGAGCTAGATAAAATGACTACGGGTTTTCATGATGATGAACTGGTAATTGTGGCTGCTCGTCCCGGAGTGGGAAAGACTTCCTTTGCGCTTAATGTTGCCCAGTATGTTGGTTTGCATACTGATAAAACTGTGGCAATGTTTTCCTTGGAAATGAGTGGAGAACAGTTAGTGCAAAGAATGCTGGCTTCAGAAGGATTAATTAATTCGCAGCACTTGCGGACTGGCCAACTGGACGAAGATGAGTGGCCTAAGCTGGTTGCGGCATCGGGTTCTTTAGCAACAGCTAATATTTATATTGATGACACTCCAGGTATTAAGATGAGTGAAATCAGGGCTCAATCTCGCCGCTTAGCTAAAGAAAAAGGCAATTTAGGCTTAATTGTCATTGACTACTTGCAGTTGATTGAAGGTCCGCACAGTGAATCACGGCAACAGGAAGTTTCCGCTATTTCACGGCAATTGAAGAAACTGGCTAAAGAACTTCATGTGCCGGTTATTGCCTTATCGCAATTATCGCGTTCAGTTGAACAGAGACAGGATAAAAGACCAGTTTTGTCCGATATTCGTGAGTCAGGTTCAATTGAGCAAGATGCCGATATTGTCTCCTTTCTTTATCGTGATGATTATTACCGAGATGAAGAAGAGGGAGAAGAGAATAAAGAAGTATCTGCTGAAGATGATAACGGTGAAGTGGAAGTTATCATTGAAAAGAACCGTTCTGGTAGCAGGGGCACAGTGAAATTAATGTTTTCTAAACCCTATAATCGCTTTTCGAACCTCGATTATAGTCATGATCAGCCAAACGAATAGAAATTAATAAAAGCCACGGTGTTTTAAAGGAAAACACTGTGGCTTTTTGATTTATACTATATTTTAACAAAAAATAAGGCGTTTTTAATGACAATATTTCTACTAAATTGTACTATTAAGGTGTGAATAGCAAAATTTCGCTAATTTTTTGGGAAAGGACCGATTAAAATGGCTGATAAAGGTTTTAAAGACAAGGTAGCTGGTAAAGCTAAAGAAGTCAAAGGCAAAGTTCAACAAGCTGCCGGTGATGTCAAAGACAAAGCTCAAGAAGCTACTGAAAACGTCAAAGACAAAGTTGATGACGTTAAGGATAAAATGAAAAAATAATTGTTTAATTAACAAAAAAGAGGCTGGAAAACTAAATGTTTTCTCAGCCTCTTTTTTGGGTTACACATGAAACAATTTACCGTAATTTACGCTGGATGCTTTTTGGCAACTTGATATTGGGACGTTCCGGATCGTAAAATTCATAAAAGACTGGAGCCTTATTAGAATCATTACTTTTAGGATAAAGTTCATAGTTGCTGTTCATCAATGGTAGAGTCATGTTCTTTTTATATGAATTCCAGATGTTGCTTAGTACCTGTGTCAGCAATTTTTTTTCTTCGGATTCCAGAGATAAAAAGGCGCGGCCAAAGCGATAAGTTCCTACTATTTTATTACTGGTTAGCTGGTGTAATTCATCAATATCGTAATTTTCAAATGCCTCGAAAAGATCAGAAAAAGCATCGCTTCTTTCTTGATCAGGGATTGAATTATTAAAATTAATAAGAGCATGTCTGATAACACGACTGCCTGACGATAACCCGTCAGCCAGGGTAAAACTGTAGCGCCCTACTGACCAGCGACGCGGATCATGTTGGTTGCGCATAGGCACAGTACTTTTAACAACCAATACTTGTTCAGGATGATCCAGCATTGCACCAAAGATTGAGCCTTGAGGTATGTAGGTTTTCATTTTAGGCATAGAAGCAGTAAAGCCAGGACTCGTATACACTTTATGGAAAAAGCCCGGCCCGTCAAAGCTAATCGCTTTTATTACCCGTTTTTGTATTTCAGGGCTAACTGCACTTAAAGCAAATTGAGCAAAATTGCCTCCTTTTGAATGACCTAAGAGATAAATTTGCTGTTCACTAAATTTATGTGCAATTTCAGTAAGATACTTAGCGGCCACTTCTTGACCATAAATTTCCGGTAAATAATTCATGCCCATATCTTCATTTAGACCGATCATGGTGCCGTCGGTTCCCCGAAAGGCAATGGCTATGGTGTTTGAATCAATAAAAAAGGTGACAGCAGTAAATTGCAAAGGATGCGGTTCTTTTTCCAGCCTATCAGTCCAATCCAAAATTTTAATGTTGCCAATTCTAGGACTTTCTGGTAATAACATAACCTCGGTTGCAGTTTCAGCATACATTTGATGCTGAAAAGAGGGCAGCTTATACAGTTTTTCAGCTACTTCTCCTAAAGTATGACCAGTGGCAGAACTATCAGCCGGCAAATAAACAATTGATGACAATAGCGAAGCATCTACACTGTTGAATGGTTTTTCTGAGAAGCTTAAGTCACCACGCCAGCGTAAATAATCAAGTGGTCCAGCCATATTAATTCTCCTTTCACAAAAAGTTTATATTAATATTGTAGTGAGTTTGTTCAGCTAAGATAAAAATTATGCAAAAAAAACAATAGAATTAACTATTGCTTAAAAAGTAATTTGCTCTATTTATCTATACTGGCATAACTGATGCGCTTGATGTCAGGATACTTGCGCAGAGCCATAATGATATCATTTTCATCAATATTATTGTTAATAATACCATCTACAAAAAAGATGATTCTTTCGTCGCTGACAAAAAGTATTTTTACGGAAACATTTTCAACATGATTTGTCTCAAGCTCCTGTTCAATTATGTGCAGGATGTCAGGCTTATTAACGGCTTCTATCTGAATGTTGAACCTGATATGCATGATGATTTTATCAATTATGGCATCATCGTGAAACATCATCTGGATAACGAAGAGCAAGGCAGTTGCTAAAATGCCAATAAAGTATAAACCAGAACCAATTGCCATCCCGATAGCAGCTGTTGCCCAGATACCGGCAGCAGTTGTCAAACCGGAAATCTGTTGCTTTTTAATTAAAATCGTTCCGGCGCCAATAAATGAAATACCTGAAACTATTTGCGCAGCAATTCTGGAAGGGTCCAAAGCAACGTCTGACATTTTTAATAAATCGCCAAAACCATACTTTGAAACTATCATAAATAGCGCGGAAGAAAAGGCAACTACAATATGTGTCCGCACTCCGGCACTTTTCCTTTGAATCGCACGTTCATAACCGATCAACGCTCCGCACAAAGAAGCTACTACAATTCTTAATAGCCATGGGAGTTCTGCGTTAATCGATACTAAATTTGCCATTACATCCACTCCATTTCTAAATCTATTCTTATATTATACTCTTAAAAAAGCGCGTCAAATGACAGTTATAACAAAAACTGGGAAAAAGTCAAAAAATGCTTGCGTAAACTTTTAGAATATGTTTTAATTAATATCGTTGTCGAGATATGACAATGCTGACTTAGCTCAGTTGGCAGAGCACGTCATTAGTAATGATGAGGTCGGAGGTTCGAATCCTCTAGTCAGCATTAATAAGAACGTTTAAGTCTTTCAGAAAAGCTTACAAAGCTTGAATTGAAAGGCTTTTTTATTACTTTGAACTAGAATGAAATTCTTTGAAATGATAGGAAATATATTGGAATAAACACATTTCAAACACACAGAAAATTTTTGTGTGCTTAAAAGTGTGTTTTGGTGAACACACGGAGTACTAAATATGTTGATACAGAGGGCTTTTTAGCCCTTTTTTTGTGTGTTTAAAATGTTGAAATTTCTAGTATATAATTAAATTATTGCCTTTTTAGATAATAAAGTTATCAAAATAGTAATTATGGAGGAATATTAAGTATGTCGAAATATAGGAAGTCAATAATTATAACTTTAACCATCATTGTAAGTATTCTGTTAATACCCTTCTATAGTGGAAAGAGGGTTTCAGCACATAGTTTTACTTGGTGGGCTAAGAAACCTAGAACTGTTGTTTTAACTAGAAGTCGTTATATTTATGAAATACAAGGGACTATACCTAGATATAAAAATTATCTTATCAGAAAGAAGAAGTTAAGGGCAGGGACGGTTATCAAAATTCATCATGTTGCTTCATATGATTGGATAATTAATAAAAAGGACTTGCTAATGGATATTACACTTCATATGGTAAGTTTTGGGTAATTACCGATAGTAAGACGGATTGGAAAGATCCATATTCAAAATATGAATGGTGGGATAAGTCTCTATTAGATGGAAGTCCTAAAAATGAATATAAATATTACAAGTTATCTTGGAAGCAAGTATGTAAATTAGATTCTCTTAGAGTTATGGATGTTAACTATGATGTAACTAAACAAGTTTGGAGTTCAACAATTCAGCCTTTAATTGAAAAATGGAATTTAAAAGAAATACCTGAATCAAATTTATAAAACCAAAAGAGTCAAAGTATGGAAACTTTTTTCTTCAAAAATAGTTAATTGAGATTTTAGCATTTTGATTCTTGTTTTTTCAGAAACACACGGAGTACTAAATATGGCGATACAGAGGGCTTTTTGACCCTTTTTTTGTGCTTAAAATTTCAAAATTTCTAGTATATAATTAAATTATTGTATTTAGAAAATTTAAGAGGAAATATGATATGGCTAGCTTTGATGAATTAGTAGAACAAATTGATAATAATATTGATAATCAACGAGATAGAGGTACGGCATTTGAAAAAATGGTGGTTGCCTATCTAGAAAATGAACCAGCCTATAAACAAAAATTTCAAAATGTTTGGATGTTAAATGAAGTACCAGCAGAATATAACATCTCTAAAAAAGATACAGGTGTAGATATTGTAGCCAAAGGCTATGATGATAAGCTAACAGCTGTTCAAGCCAAGTTTTATAAAGGTAAAGTTGGTAAAAAAGAAATTGATTCATTTATTGCGGAGGCTGGTAAGAATTATTATGATTCTGGGATGCTAGTTTCATCCACAGATGAATTAAATAAGAATGTTGAAGAAACATTTGCTAAACAGACAAAACCATTTACTACTATTGGATTAAGTCAATTAAGAAATGCACACTTCCAATGGCAAAAATTTTCTTTTTCAAAAGAGAATAAGAATCTTTCCACCAAAAAGAAAAATCAACCAAGAGATTATCAAAATGAAGCAATAGCAAGAGCAGTAAAATACTTTAAAACAAATAGTAGAGGAAAACTGATCATGGCTCCAGGAACTGGAAAAACCTTTACTAGTTTAAAGATTGCCGAAGCTTTAATGAATGATCAACACAAACAAGAATTTAACGTCTTATATTTAGTGCCAAGTATTCAATTATTGTCACAAACTTTATTTTCTTGGAATGATAATGTTTCTGATGATATTCATATGACTTCATTTTCTGTTGTTTCAGATACTAAGGCTAATAAAAAGAAACAAAAAGACGATGATAATTTAGGTGCACAAGATATAGGCTTTGAGCCTACAACAAATGTTGAATCTTTAGTTAATAATTATAAATTTTCTGAAGCACATAAATTAAATAATGATATGAGGGTTGTTTTTTCAACTTATCAATCTATTGATGTTATTAAGAAAGCACAAGAAGCAGGGTATCCAGAATTTGATTTAATTGTTGCTGATGAAGCACATAGAACTACAGGTGCACAAGCATTAAATGAAGATAGTATATTTACCGAAGTACATTCAAATAATAATGTAAAAAGTAAATTACGTTTGTATCAAACAGCTACTCCAAAAATTTATGATCAAAATGCTAAGAAAAAAGCTAAAGAAAAAAGTATCGTTGTTTCTTCAATGGATGATAAGGATATTTATGGTGAAGAAATTTATCGTTTAGGCTTTGGAGATGCCGTTTCTAAAGGTATTTTGACTGATTATAAAGTATCTGTTTTGGCAATTAGCGAGAGCTATATTAACAAAGATATGCAGAAAATAATGTCTGCTGATAATCAATTGAAAGTAGATGATATTGGTAAAATTATTGGTGTTTGGAATGCAATGGTTAAACGTGATGGAATTACTGGCGAAATCACGGGAGCACCAATGAAGAGAGCTATTGCATTTAGTGATACTATCAAGCATTCAAAGATTATTGCAGATGAATTTAATCAAGTAGTTAATGATTATTTAGATTCAGATGATGATGCCAATATAGCAGAAGATAGTTTTCATGTAGATGTCCACCATGTTGATGGTGGTCTTAACTCTATGGAAAAGAATTCCCAAATTGATTGGCTTGGTAGTGATGATATTGAAGAAAATCATGCTCGGGTACTATCTAATGTTCGCTTCTTAACTGAAGGAATTGATGTGCCAAATCTTGATGCAATTATCTTCTTTAGTCCTAAAAAGTCTCAAGTAGATATTGTCCAGGCTGTTGGTAGAATTATGCGTAAATCAGAAGATAAACTTTATGGTTATATTATTTTACCAATTGTTGTCGCTGATGGATTAGATGCTAATATTGCTTTAGATAATGACAAAAAGTATAAGCAAGTTTGGCAGGTTCTTAATGCTCTTCGTTCAACTGATGAAAGATTTGATGCAGAAGTTAATACTCTTGATTTGAATAAGAAAAAGTCAGGACGTATTAATATTATTGGTGTTGATTCTAGCCCAGATGATACAGTTGATGAAGATACTCATAAAAGAGAAGAGATTTCAGAACAATTGGAATTTCCTTTACAGTATCAAGAAATGCGGAATGCATTTTATGGCAAAATTGTTCAACGTGTTGGTGATAGAAGATACCTAGAAGATTGGTCTAAAGATGTTGCAGATATTGCAAAAATGTATATTAGACGAATTAATGATCTAATAAAGAGTAACCAAGGAGCAAAATTAGCTTTCAACAAGTTTATTAAATCATTGAAATATAATATCAATGACTCAATTGATCAAGAACAAGCTGTTGAAATGCTTGCGCAGCACTTAATTACTGAGCCAGTGTTTGATGCTTTATTTGGCGAATATGACTTTGTTAGAAATAATGCTGTTTCTAAATCAATGAATAATATTATTTCTGCTTTTAAAGTCTTTGGCTTTGATAAAGAACAGGAATCATTAAAACCATTCTATGATTCTGTAAAATTGCGTGCTTCTGGTATTGATAATATTCAAGGTAAGCAAAAGTTTATTATTCAGCTATATAATAGTTTCTTTAAGACTGCTTTCCCTAAAGTTACTGATTCTATGGGAATTGTCTTTACTCCTGTAGAAGTAGTTGACTTTATTATTCATTCTGTTGATTGGGCATTAAATAAATATTTTGGTAAGTCATTAGCAAGTAAAAATGTTCATATTCTTGATCCATTTACAGGTACTGGGACATTCATTACCAGAACCTTGTATTATTTAAAAGAACAAATGGATGAAGGAAAAATTACTTACGATGATATTTTACGTAAGTACACACAAGAACTACATGCAAATGAAATTGTACTTTTAAGTTATTATATTGCTGCAATTAATATTGAAGCAGTATTCGATGAAATTAACGGACCAGATAGAGGTTATAAACCTTTTGAGGGCATTGTTTTAACTGATACTTTTGAAAGTACTGAGCGGGAAAACACATTAGATGATGATATGTTTGGTGCTAATAATAAACGTTTAAAGAAACAACAAGAAGTACCAATTACTGCGATAATAAGTAATCCACCATATTCTGGACGTCAAAAAAATGAAAACGATAAGAACTCAAATATAAAATATCCTAAATTAGAAAAGTCAATAGAAAAAGATTACGTGAATACAAGTAATGCAGTAGCATCCCATGCTGTTTATGATTCATATATAAAAGCAATTAAATGGGCGAGCAATAGAGTCGGAGATAAAGGCATTATTGGCTTTATTACAAGTAACTCATATATTGATGGAAAAAGTTTAGATGGTTTTAGATATGGGCTATATAAAGAATTTGATAAAATTCTAATATTAGATTTAAAGGGGGCTTTACGTGGTAAAACAAAATTAGATTTAAAATCTGAAGGACAGAATATATTTAATATTTTAACTGGAGTAGCAATTATTATCCTTATTAAGGACGGTAGCGATAATCATGTATTAAAATATGGATCGATAGGTGAAGGATTATCAAGAAAAAATAAACTTTCACTATTAAGAGAGAAAATGAATATTTGTAATTTTCATTTGGAAAAAATAATTCCTAATAAGAATAATGAATGGATAAATCAAACCTATGATGATAAAAAATCGCCATATATTTATAATGATAACTCTGTTCAAGACGGATTCTTTTACACTAAGCAGTTAGGAATCAACTCTAAGCGTGATAAATGGGTATATAATTTTTCAGAACACGATCTTCAACGAAATATGTGCAAAACTATTGAAAATTATAATCTTGAAGTAAAAAAGAAAGAAAGAAATCCAAAATATGTTGCTACTGAAGATACGCAAAAAATTAGTTGGAGTTCAGAATTAAGAAAGAAGTATAAAAACAGAAAAGCACTTTCTTATCACAAAGAAAAAATAATTAAAGCATTATATCGACCATTTACTTTAAAATATTTGTACTTAGATAATGATTGGATTGCTAGACATGGGAATTGGGATGAATATAGTGGTCAATCCATGCTTATACTCCCAGGAAAGAGTAATAGGCGATCTTTTTCTATTTTGGTTTCTAAATATGTAATTGATCAAAACATGATGGATGCAGGTGCACAAACTTTCTTTATTCAAAATAACAGTGATGGATTATTAGAGACTACGAACTTTAATATAGCTTTATGTCAGAAATATGGATTGACATCAAAAAACTTTATTTACTATGTGTATGCATTGTTGGAGTCAAAAGAATATCGAAAATTATATCGAGGAAACTTGAAAAAAAGACTTCCACAAATACCATTAATTACAGAAAAGAAAAGATATATTGAAATAGGTAAAAAATTAATGAACCTACATCTAAATTATGAGTTGGTTCCGATTTATGATAAATGTGATATTACTTTTCACGGTGAGGCTGATTATAAAGTAAGGAAGATGAAGTTTGCTAAAAAAGTTGACCCTGAAACAGGTAAAAGAGTTAATGATCGTTCAACTATTATTTTTAACGATGATATAACTATTAAGAATATTCCTGAAAAGGCGTATGAGTATGTGGTAAATGGTCGTTCTGCAATTGAATGGATAATGGATCAGTATCAAGTTAAAACGGATAATAAGTCAGGTATTATCGATGATCCTAATGACTTTAGTGATGATCCTAAGTATATCTTTAACTTGTTATTGAGAATTATTAACGTTTCTGTTCAAACGGTTGATTTAGTAAATGAGCTTCCTAAGTTGGAAATAATCGAATAAAGTAAAAAAAGCATTGATAACAAATACTTGTGTTTAAGTACTAAATTATCAATGCTTTTTTACTATAATTTTTATCAAAAAATATTTTTTGATGGATAAGTCGTAAATCTATCGAAATATTCGACAGAAAATGCTTATAAAGGCTTTATTAAAGAGCTAAACTGTTCAAATGTACTTGTCAATGAGATAAGAAGTTTTTCTTCATACCAGTGAGTATTATTAAGAATTAGTCTTAATTGTTCTGCTGTAGTATTTAAATAATTTATTGCATTATGCTTTATAATTTCTGAATCTTGAATCGAGAAATAATTAAATGCAATATTAATTTCGTTCCTTAATATTTCACTGATAGATGAAGCATCCCATTCGTTAGGTCTAAAAGCAATGTTATGATTATTTGTAAATTGAGTTAATATCATGATTATTAATTTTGAATCTCTGATATAGGTTACTTGTTTAGATTTTTTGGCATAGTCTAAAAAATCTAAACCATCATCACCTTTATTTATTTGATCTATGATGTGTGTATAGCCTTTATTGGTTTTCATAAATCTTGTTAATTCGGAAATTGCTTGTAATCGAATGTATTGCTTGGTTTGGTATTGATCAATTAGGTAATTATTATTTAGTTTTGCTTCATCTAAATGCAATATTGGTAATAATAACTTTTTGTCAACATTGCTTAAATTTTTCTTTCCATTAGCTAAATTTATTAATTGCTCTTTACTTGCCAATGTCTTATACAGTAATGGATAAGATGGGTAAGCTTGTTTAATGTTTTCAGAGTAATTATTACTAATTTTTTCCAAATCATTAATAACAATCGAGTAGGAGAGATTATTTAAAAAATTTATTTTTAGTTTCATTATTGTCCTTTGCTATGGTGACAAAAGACAGGTACCTGTCATGATGATAATTCATAAGATCTTAGTAATTATTTTGACAGTTACGAATTAAAATTTGTTGTTTCTTCAAAATGACCAAAAAATAAAAATAATTTTTAAATTAATCAGTAAAAAATAACTATTAAAAGGTATAAAATTTCAATAATTCAGCAAAAAACCACCATTTATTTGGTGGTTTTTCTTAGTTACTAACAAAACAAGCATTTCAATTTAATCTTATATGTATCAAGTGAAATACACCTGATTATATTTAGTTCATATTAATTAATGGAGGAAACCGAAATGGTACAAGATTTAAAGACGAAGATTAATGTAAGAGATGGTAAAGATTTATCGAACGATACTAATTATGTTCCAAGTACATTTGCTAAAGTTCATGTTTCTAAAACTTCTCCCATTCAGAGTAGATTAGATCAAGGACTTAGAGATATTATTGGATCTAGCTTTCTTCTAGTTGGGATTGAAAAGCAAAATAGTGTTGATCGTGGTACAGGTGAGGTTCACACAGCTACTATTTATACTGTAAGAATTATTTCTAGAAAAGTTAAAGCCTTTAGGGAACTCATTCAGATTAAGGTTAAGGATTCCAAGCCAATTGTTAAGCAAGAGGAAATAGACCTCGTAATGATGCAACAGTCTAAACCAATTATCCTACGTTTTGAGAATGTGGCACATTACGCATACATGGGAGGAGAAACTCTTAATGCAACTGGTGTAGATCGCTTAAACGTTAACATAAAGGATGCGATGAATTATGAGTAGTCACCTAGTCACGATCGATGGTAGGTATCCGTTAGGTATTAGTCCATGGACATATGGATCAGTAACTCTATTCTGGAAGTTTATTGTTTTTCTGATCTGGATTGCATTAACTTTCAATAATGAAGCTAATTTTTTGGTGGCTACAATAGTTGCTATTTTTCCAGAATTTACATTTTTATTGTATTTAATAAAACGTAATAAAGACTATGGGTGGATTATTACACCAGTAATTAATACTATACAGACAGCAGGCATGCTTAAAGAAGCCAAACCATTATATAGGACGATCTTTGGTTACAATAAAATAGAAGTAGCCCCTACGTTCTATTTGGATTCATTTAAAAACGGTGAGTATACCTTGTCTTTTGAACCTAACGGCTGTCCTAATGCTACTGTTGATCTTCTTCCTATTTTACAACAGGAAATAAAAGGATATGAAATAACTCCTAAACATGGTTTAAATAAGCTATACATAATTCGAAAAAGAAAAATTAAAGGTAAGGTTCTAAACAATGAGGACTTCTTTTGTGATTGATAATGTTGAATTAAATATAAGGGGCTCAACAGGCTCCTTAATCGTAGGTAAACCAGGTTCTGGAAAGTCTGTGTTAACTTCATTGATGGCTTTACAACTAATGAAAGTAGGAGCATTAAGTTTTTTTATTGATAATAAGAAATCTGATTTTTATTCATTAAATACAATATTAGGTTCATCAAGGGTTGTATCAACTCCAGGTCAAACGGCAAAGATACTTAGAATTCTTACAGATTTTATGGATAAACGCTATGAAACTCATCAATCGGATTGGGTTGATTACAATCTTAGACCGATTGTCGTGATTTTTGACGAATTTTCAGCTACATTAACTGAAGCAGATAAAGCAACGGCTAATGAAATTATCAAGTATTTAAAACAGATTATCTTTAAAGCTCGTCAAATGGGAGGAATATATCTTATCTTAGCGAGTCAGAGATTAACGGCTGATGTGTTGGAACGAAACATATCTTCAGAATTTTCAACGCGAATTGGGATGCAGAATTTAGATCGAGTTAGTCTAAACCTTGCATTTCCAGGTTGTAATTTAGACGAAATTCCTGTTATTGAAAATATACCGGGTCACGGTCTAATGTATGATGATCATTTTGATACTATGATTCCACAACCATTTGTAGCTCCTGATATGAGTAATGTTGATGTACCTTTAGTAGTAAAGAAATTAGATGAAAGAAATAAGTTTAATAATTTTGCTAAAGAGAGTTATTGGCCATGGAAATAATAGTCAAATTTGCGCAAGTGAGCTGCAAAAATGGCCGGCAATAGCCGACCAAGTGGAACGATTTTTAGCGGAGCGTACAGCTCACACCCGCTGTAGTAATACGGGTGTAGTGACGGTTATTATGATATGAAAGCATTAAAAAACGTAAAGATTGACCAGATACGCTTCACAGTACTTATAGTAGAAGACAAATTAAAAGATACAGATGAGCCTAGTATTATTAAAGCTATTAATCGATATTTCAAGTTTAGATTAATATTCAATAACCCTGTAAAAAAACTAACTGGTAAAAATGGATATACAAATTCTATTCTATGGGGTTCTAATGAACAAGGTGGATTAATATCCATCATGTATAACCCTAATCGGATTGATATGGGGGTAATGATCGATTTTACTTCTTCTGGAAAGTTATTATATGAATCTTTATGTCAACTAAATAGTATAGAGGTGAATTGGCGAAAAATAATTACAGCTATCTATCAACGCTATCATGGACATACAACAAGAATTGATGTAGCAATTGATCTAATCAATAAAGGATATTCGGTTAATACCATCTATCAAAATCTGAAAAATGGAAAATACGTGTTTATCAATCCTAGGAATCAAAAGATTAACTCTAATCGTATTCAACATATCGGAACCAGTGATGTAGTAAACACAATATATGTGGGGAGTAGATTTTCAGATTCCTATCTACGAATTTATGACAAAAAAAACAGAACAACTATCTAAACAAGGTATGTTTCACACTTTGGCTAATAGTTGTGATGATTGGGTTCGAGTAGAAGGTGAGTTTAAAAATCGTGAATGTCATCAGATAGGTGCAATGGTATCGACTTTAACAACAGATAATATAGGACCGTATCTAGTGAATTATGTGAATAAGCACTGGAAGTTAGTGGTTAATAATGACTAAGAAAAAAGATGAATATCAATTAACACCTTTTTGGCAAGAAATCGCTGATATTACTCAAGAACCAGATTTTCAAGGAGAAGGACAAGGTATAAAGGTAGATGGTGATTCTTTCATTTACAACAAATTACTTACTTTCCTCTATCGTGGAGCAGTTGGCACGTTATATGAAATCAAAGAGGCGTTAGGAAAAGAGCAGTTAGATTTATTTCTAAACTATATTTATTTTTACATTAATAATAGTGAAAAACCAGGTCATTATTATCCATCACAGTTAGTTAGAAAACAGATAGAAGAAATCAAACAGACAAAGGATTTATTTGATCTCAAAGATACTTTAAATGAGATTAGTAGGTTAGAATTTGAAAAACATGGCGTGAAAAATGTAAAGGGGTGGTTATTTGATGAAAACAGAGGAGAGACAAAATCTACTTAATCGTAGAGCACTCGCAAAAGCGCTTGGGTTAAGTGAAACAACACTTTGGCGTGTAATCAAGAGTAATCAAGAAATTGCTCGACAGAACAAGTTAAGAAAGTGCCCAACACACCGTAATTATGCTGGTGGTAGGAAGCATTATTTGGTGGATGAAGTGCAATCGTGGCTTGATTATATCAATAAATTCAGTTTGAAAAAGCACTGCTAACCAGCATATAATTAAGGAGTATCACATTAGTACTCCTTTTTAATTAGGAGAAACAAATGTCAATTTTAAAAATTAAGAAGGGACCTCAAGAAGGAAAGTATCGAGTTAGAATTCAACCAGTTGATCCAATTACTGGTAAACGTGTCACAATTCCTGTTGAATATGCTGATACACATAAAGAAGCTAAAGCTATAGAAAAAGCTATGTGGAATGAGTACAAAGCTAACATTCATTTAGGTGAAGCTGATGCAGTCTTTGCAGATTCGTTTCAACGGTATGTTAATCAAAGAGCTAATTCAGTTAGTCCAGTAACTTTGAAGAACTGGCAAGATTCAGCGAATGCTTTTAAAAAATATTTTGGTAAAGCAAAAATTAAAAATATTACTACAGCTTTAGTTTCACGTTATGCACATGATTACGTATCTAAGCATAAGGTAACAGTTAGCAAATCTTCTACAATAGCTAAACGATTAGTTTACATGAGAAACTTCTTTAATTCGATTAAAGGAATCAGTGAAAATCCAGTACCTGAAGCACCGTTAAAAGTTTTTTTCCGTAAAAGCGAATTTTCAATCTCCAAAGATTGGTACATTTTTACAGATGATCAATTAAGGAAAATTCGAGAGCTTATTCAAGATGATTTGGAACATAGTTCCGTGATGAATTGGGGAAGTAAGTTAGCAATATTGATTGAAAGTTACACAGGGTTGCGTATTGGTGAACTTCAAGCAATTAAGTTTAGTAATATTGTTTTTGAGAATAATGTGTGGACTTTAAAAATTAACGATAGTTGGTCAGATTATCTTAATGATTTCAATGGTAGCCTAAAGGCTAGACCTAGGGGAGCTTATAGAATCTTATTACCTTTACCTGAACATATAGTTCTTTTACTCAAGCGTTACCAAGATAAACAAGCAAGTTTTATTAAAGAGCATGAATTAGACAATTCACAAGATTTAATCTTTATTAATTTGCATAACTATAAGAGTATCTCAGGCAATCAGCCGATTAAGCAAAAAAGCATGAATGATATGCTGAGAGAAATTTGTAAAAAATTAGATATTCACGCAGGTGATAAACGTTTGAGTATGTATTCTTTCAGACATACCATATGTACGAAATTAGCTAATACTCCAGGGATGTCATATCCATGGGCAGCTGAAAAAATGGGACACTCCTTACAGATGTTTATGAATACATATGTTGGTGTTAACCCTGACATAGATAAACAAATGACACAACTATTAATAGGATAAAATTTTCAAAATGTGTTTATTAAAAGCACATTCAAAGTAAGTAAAAGGCTAACAAACGTTGACATAATAGGAAGAAACTAGATCAAACTAAGAACTTCTAGTCAGCATTTAGTAAAACAATCGAAAGATTTCTAAGTCTGTTATCCAGGTTCAAAAGAACTTGAGAGAGCAGGCTTTTTTGTTATTTTTGCATAGTTTGTTAACTTTTAAAAACACTTATGAATATTTAGGTCAGCCACAAGATTTGCCACACAAGATGAAAATTTGAAATTTTGTGTGGAAATCTCTGAATACAAACGTCATAAAGGCTGATATGACTGCTTTTCTTGAGGTAGATCTATGTGGCAAAGTAAAGTAAAAAGCATAAATATCGTTCATGCATAAGTAACTACAAGTTTAAAAATACTTAGTTACTAAATGTATTTGTTATGTCATTTTCTTCCATATCTTAAATTTTTACATTTTTAATGTCTAAAATTTTTTCTAAAGGATCTAATAATTCTAAACCATTTTTAGTAACAATGCTGTTGGTTAATTCACTGCAAGAATAGATATTGCGATAGATTTAATTGATTATGGTTTTTCAGTTAATGGAATAAGTGATGGTCTAGCAAAAAAAGAACTGATTTTTTTGAATAAACAAGGAAACATAATAGGTTCAGAGCATTATAAGATTATTGGGTAGCACTGAAGAAGCACAGACAATTTATGTTGGTAGTAGGAGAAGTGAGGCTTTCTTACGAATTTGTAATAAGAAGATTGAACAAGCACGATCAGACGGGCTATATCTAGCTGTTTCAATTGAATGTAAAGACTGGATAAGAATTGAAGCAGAATATAAACATCGTCTGGCTAAGGAAATAGGTAAATTAATTGCTTTGATGGAAACAGATGATATTTACCCAAGGCTATTAAGCTGTGTATTAGACCGGTGGTCGTTAGTAAAGAATAGGGGAAATAATGATAGATAAGGAATTGCTTTATTCTTCAGAATGGGTAGTTTTGCATGAATTAGCTAAGAGAAAAGGATTAAGCGATCTTGAACGTATTCAAACTGATGCCTCGTTGAATAAAAAAGTTAACTGGTTTCTATTCAATGGAGCAACTGGCGTATTAATGCTAATTAAGGAAATATATGGTTCAACTGACTTAAAAGAATTTTATATGTTTCTTGATTATTTTATGAAAGATGTTGATAAACCAGGACATTATCAGTATTCAGATAAGATAAAAAATGATATTAAAACGGTCAAGAGCGCTGTTCAAGAAAGTGAATTTAAAAAAATATTTGGAGTAGCTAAAACAAGAATTGACTAAATTGGATTCGGGAAAATGGGGTAGAAAGTAATGTTCGGGACACAATTTTTGAATGCGCAGCAAATAGCGCAAAAGTTAGGAATCAGTTATACGTATTTTTTTAAGGTGCTAAAAAGGGGTGGAAACTGTCCCTATCATCAACTAGGAAATGATGGGCGAAAATATTATGTTCTAGAAGAAGTCGAGCATTGGCTACTTGAAAGCACTCAAAAGTAATATTAAGTGTGGCAAATAAGATGTTACACCTTTTCTGAAGAAAATAAAAATGTCAATTACAAAAAACACATCGGGGAAAAATGAAGTTAAGACGCTCGAACAAAAAATGTGGGTAGATTACCGCGAAAGACAAAATTTGGCAGACGATGTTTTAAATCAACCACTACTAAGGTTTTAAATAATTATGTTGAAGAAGAATATAATTCTAGACGCTGGTCATCAATTACAACTTACAATAATTGGAAATATACCGTTAAATTAGTTTCACAATATTTTGGTAAAAAGAAAATACGTAATGTAAAAGAAAAAGATATACGTGATTTTGCAAGGGAGTACGTTAGAATACATAAAACAACGGTAGCTCCACATAGTACGATTACACGACAATTACAAAATTTACGAGCATTTTTCTTCGCACTACAAGATTATGGCTTAACTACAAATCAAGTGCCAATTAAAGCACTATCTAAATTTTTTAGACGTGATGAAATGGCGCTACCTGTTAAGAAGTACATATTTACTAACGACAAAATTACTAGAATAAAAAAGAAATTTACCGACAACTAAAAAATAGTAGTGTCAGTCATTGGACTATTAAAATTGCTATTTTGATTGCACTGGAAACGGGAATGCGACCGCAAGAAATTCAAGGTTTAAAATGGTCTAATTTATATGCGGACGGTAAGTATCAAGCCTTTAATATAAATAATTCATGGAATGAAAAAGAAAAGCAATTTAACGGTCATTTGAAGAGTAGACGTAAAGGTGTATTTAGATTAACCCTTCCCTTCCCTGAACCACTTTTGCAGTTATTGGATAAGTTTCATCACTGTCAGAATAAGTTTATCTATGAACATGATTTGACTAATAAAAATGAATAGATCACTTTGAATATTAAAGATTATCGGCTATGTGCTTTTGGCTATCCAGTTGTGCAACATAGTATGAATGATATGTTAAAAAAATCATGTAATAAAGTTGGAATAAATAACGGTAGGTTAAGTAATAGTATGTATACGTGTCGGCATACGGTAGCAACTAAATTAGGTAATACTCCGGGTATGAGTTATCCATGGGCAGCAAGTCGTATGGGGTATACAGTAAAAATGTTTATGAAAACGTATGTCCATGTAGATGAGGATCGGAATGTGGAAATGTCGGAGTTAGTGATAGATAATATCAGCTTGAAATCTTAAAATAATGAATAAATTTATCATTGACGTTTATAATTGTTTTTTATATAATAACTTTGCATTTTATGTTATGTAAAGGTGGTTAATTGAATGAAAAAGATAAAAGCTTATTTAATAGCAGTTTTATCTGTACTTTTATTAGGAGTGCAAACCCTACCTGTGTTGGCAAAGACCGAAAGTATCACTCCTGCAAGTAATTATAGATTTAATTCAAAAGAGTCAACTTACGTAATCGACAAACAATCTAAATACTATAAAACTGTTTGGAAAAAAGCAATATCGGCTTGGAATAAAGTGGGTTTTAGTTGGAAAAATTCCAGTAGCTCGAAAATTCATTTGATGTCACTTACTATGAAGCAAGATAAGCGTAAAGTTGACAATAAATCTGATAGAATGACAAAGAATATTACAGGAACATGTATTATATGGTCGTATAAAGGAACCGATATAATAGCAAAGGCAGACGTTAAGTTAAATAAAGATACTTTAAAAAAGAATCATTATACCCAAAAAGAAAGAATAAATGTTGCTGAACATGAATTAGGACATGCTTTAGGTTTAAATCATAATTTAAAAAATAGTAAATCTGTTATGAATCCAGCCAATAAATATTATTCTATTAAAAAACCTGATATAAAGGGAATGAATAAAATTTATTCTAAGGTTGTTAATAATGATATGATTGATAAGAAACCTAAATTGGTAAAGACTGTTTTTCGATTGAAAATAGACTCACAACATAAAAATAGAGCTAGTTGATAAAGCGAGGTAAAGATTATGAATAAGCGAAAATTTTTAAATGTAAGTATAGCTGCAACTTCTATGATACTGTTTGCTAGTGGATTAACTACATCAGTTTCTGCTAAAAATGGGTTAAGTATTGTGAAAGTTGGAAAAACTGTTTGTCCTGCATATGGTATAGCTAATTTTCATACGGTATATTCTGGGAAGACACATAGAATTACTTTTACAGGTACTGCATCAGGCTTTAAAACTTTAACTATAAAATATGGTAATAAAGTCGTTAAATCAGTTAAGGTTAAGAAAAATGGTGAGAATTTTAAAGTAAATGTTTCTTTTAAGGGATATAACACCTTTAAAATTTATGGCGATAAAAAAATATTAAAGACAGTAACTTCGTCCAAGTATGCAACCAAAAAGCCGAATATTTATTCATATGATCAATCAGAAGATAATTTGAATATTAAATTATATGGTAAAAAGGGCGATATCATTATTGTTTGGAAGAATGGACAGCCAATTAATAGACAAAAAGTTGTTTCATCTGAATTAACAACTCTAACAGTGGAAAATAGTGCATTCGATGATAATGCCAAAGTAGTAATTACGGAACATAAATTAGGTAAAAAGACCAGTAAGGGTATTCAATTATCTAAATTGGATATTGGTGAGCATGCTATTATGAATTAAGCTTAATGCCACAATTTTTGCCACACAGTTTTATTATTAATGGATGTAATTATTGATGTAGCAATAAAATTAAGTGTAAGACTAGATGCTTCTAGTCGCACTAAGAAAACAATCGAAAGATTTTTAAGTCTGTTATTCAGGTTCAGAAGAACTTAGAATGATAGGCTTTTTTGTTGTAGTCATTTTGGCGTTGTCAAAATAAGTTCTCCTTGAAGATGATTTAATTGTATTAAATATTATGCTTGGTGTCCCCTAGGCTAACCAATTACACCAAAAGTATGTGATATATTGAAGCAAATATGTGGCAAAGTTGAAATTAAATTAGACAATCTCCTGTATTAGTTAGTCCCAGATAGCTAGCTGAATAAAGATATTGGAATGTTGGAAGTAACTATTTACATATGCATAGGATATAAAAACATATTAACTTATATATTAATACATAATAAAATATAACCGTTATTGACAGGGAGAGTATTACAACAATGAAAAAAGTAAGAAACATTTATTAGTTTGTATAGCATTGCTCTATACTATTAGAGTAATAGTAACCCTCCGTATTAGCTAAGAAAGCTGTAACACCAATAACTAGATTAAAAAATTTTGCAAAACGCAAGGTGTTGAGTTGGAAAGGCGTTAAAATACAACTAGAATATGCTTGGACAAAGTTGCACCATGCAGTAGCAAAAGACGGATCAATTACTAACGGTGGCCCAGACTGGATAGACATATACAATCATGGAATTTCTATCAAAGAATGGTGGAAAATGGATAATGTATCAGATATAGCTGGTATTTATACTGACTGTTTTGGTCGTGGTGCTACCAGTCATATGGCACACAACGATCCCCATGAGGCTAATGCTAGAAAATGGTACGCTAAATTAGCTGGTACTACACCAGACAGTGAAGGCGGACAAATTGATGACGATACTATTAGTACTGACGGTGGTGGTGACTGTAGTAGTGGTGATCAAAACGCAGGTGGGTCAAAAGCTATCGGCGAAAAATTATCATATTATGATGATCTTGCGCCTTGGTTAGAAAAGTGGCCTAATAAATAACTTATAACCTAGGCGGTGCATCAAGCAATTTAGACCATGAGAGCACTGCTAAAAGCGTTGGTACCGATTGTTCGGGCTTTGTAGGCTGGGCATTAGGAAAAATTGGAATTCACGTCAGTGGACGACCAACGACTTATTCATTAATTCAATCAGATGTTACGGTCATTAGTAAAGAGGAAGCAAAAGCTGGTGATCTAATCTTCTTCGGTGACAAAAAAGCCCCTTATCATGTTGGTATCTATATTGGTGGCGGCTACATGATTAACGATCAAGATAACGGGATTGTTAGGGAAAAAGTTTGGCCAGACCAGCATATATACGCACATTTGAAAGGTAACCTAATTCCTAGCAAGTATAAATAAACAAATCTAAGTATCTAAATTAGTTTCTCTAAAGGAGACATAAATAATGGAAATAAAAAAGAAAACCTATCAAGTATTATCAATCGTTTTTCTAATTATTGCTTTAGCAGCCTTAACCTTTACGTTTATTAGCCATAAGCAAGCACAAAAGCATAATCTGCAGCAAAGCGAAGTAATTACCCAGCTAAAAGATAAAAACAAGAAATTACTAAATCAGTACAATCGCTTAAAGTCTAATCGTCTAAAAATATAGTGCTAATAATCTTAACAATAGTAGTATGGACGTTAAACCAAATGTCGATAAATTTTTTAAAGTAATTAATAATTGGACCGGAGACAACTATGCTACATGATCAAGACGAGCCAAAAAATATGCAACGGAAGACGTTGTTAAACTTTTTGTAGGTGGAACAGACAACGAAACTGCAGCTAAACAGTTGAAAGCTAATGATACTAAGAAAAAAATCATTGACGCACATTGGTATATCGAAAAAATTTCCGGTGAAAAAGTTAACAGACTTTATATCATAGCAACTAAATCCAGCGTTCAAGATACTAATCAGGCTAAGCAAAGACAAGTCTTTTTAATTTTGAAAAGTGCACAGGTTTGCAATTGTTAAATTGATAAAATAACTAATTCGCTATTAAAAAAAACATTATGCTAAACTGATTTTAACGAAAAACATAGCTGGCATATGTATTTATGATCATATCACTATGATGGATTTGGGCTTATGAATTCAGCTGAGGTGTGGTAAATAAAGATGCACTCAAGGTACATCATTTTACAAAAAGCAAGCTATAAATGTTGCAGAACATGCATTAGGATTGACACATAATGAAGACACTAAGAAGTCAGTTATGTATCAATACAATAATTTATATCCTATTCAAAAAGTAGATAACGCAGGAATAAAAAAATTTATTCAAGTAAATTCACTGAAGATTCACGAATAGGTAAAGTTTGATTATAACGAGGAGTGTCTTATGAATAGGAAAAAATTAATTAAATTTGTGATAGCAACGATATTATTTTTTAGTGAGCATAGTAGCTCCAGATATGGCTGCTAATGCTGTCAATTACAGTTATTCAGGTAAAACCCACAAAATCACCTTTAGTGTGGATGCAACAGGCTTTAAGAAATTGATAGTTAAGTTTGACGGCAAGGCAGTCAAAGCGGCTAAAGTAAAGGGCAATGGTAAGTTTAAAGTAACCGTGCCTTTTAAAGGCTACAAGACCTTTAAATTATATGGAGACAAGCAATTGCTTAAAACCATTTCAGCAAAGAAATATGTGACATAAAAAGAGCTATCATAGATGTCACAAAAATTCCTACACAATCTTTGGACTTTAATCTATAAAAGCCATTCTAGCAAAAGAAGTTATAATAAGCTTACATACTTCTAGTCGCATTCGGAAAAATAAAATTAGTAAAATAACCTTGAAATATCAATGTTTTACGCTGATATTTCAAGGTTATTTTTGTTTGTTAAAGATATACGGCACGAGGTAATAACGCTGTATACCAAATAATTCTTTGAGTTCAAAATAGAGATTGCTAGAGTCTTATTCTTTAGGCGTCCAGTTGTGCTAGCAAATGAAGCAATAGCTTCGCTTGATCCTGTACTTTCTAGGAAAATTCATAATACTCTTTTGCAGGAATATTCTGGAACAGTCACTGAAGTAGCACATCATCTTATTCCTAAGGAAAAGATGATAATTAACAAAATAATTCACTTTAAAAATTAGGCTTATTTAGAGTAGCGATATCATAATTAAGTAGATAGTTACTTACTTATATTTTTACAAGCCAGTAGCCAATAGATATAATTATATTAATAAAAATATGTTGTCACTAGCTTAATTAATAGTATTATTATTTTTTTGTTGATTTAAGATTTGTTTATTGCTGTTATTAAATAAATATAAATTTATAAATAATAGTTGGTAAAATTTCATAACTAGTAACGTGTTATATGGGTTAATACTGGCAATGGGCTTTTAATTTTTTATCTTCAATAATTTTAGGATTTTTATTACTGAAAGCTTATAGTAGTGTGATGAAACTATATTTTTTAAGTTTATAGCAAATGTTGTAGTTCTTATGACATCGTTTATAGTAAAAACCAGGTTACTATACATAAACTTTCTTTTTGTTAATTATTTTAATCTTTGTTTTAAAAAAGGGATGTGAAAAAATTATGAATTATTATAAAGCCTTTGATGCAGGAAGTAGCATATATCTGGTTGCATTTATAATTGATTATATTATAGAGCTGTTTAGTATTAACAGTTCTGGTATCAAGACAACAGCATTAGGACTGAAAATAATTACAAATATGAATGAGCATTCCTTAAATACGACTTTTTCATTAACATGGAGAGTGCTAATTTCGTATTTGATTTTTATATTATTTTTTATGTCCGCCTTTTATTTTTTTAAAAAGATAAAAAAACAGATGACTATATGATAATGTGAGCTAGAATAATAGTCTTATTCAGAAGAATCATTTGATTCGATTAACCTTGACCTATCAGCATTTCACGCAGATAAGTTAAGGCTAATTTTTTATACAATGATAAATTTTTTACAGTGCAATAAACAAGTTTGCGATGCAAAATTTAATTATTTTGCACCGATAATTTCAGAAATTTTATGATTTTTCTATAAATCATTTATGACAGAATATACAAATTAATATCGTTAAACCTTTCATTGTTTTTTGCAATATGAAATTATTATTAATTTAATTACAATAGAAAGCAGGCAACCGAAGATGAAACCAGTATACACACTATAAATTAGAGATAGCATTAAATAATTTAGGCAAGAACTTATTGAGACGCATTTAGTAAAATGCGCCAATGGTTTAGCTTTGTCTAATTTTATTATTTTTATATTTTTTATTTTATTAATGGAAACTGGCAAAAGAATATTGACTTTAGTTTAGTAAAAATTGTTTTTCATCTTTTTTCTATTAATAACTTTTTTAGTTGTGCAATTTTGGTCAATATTACTAATGTTTGGTAAATTGCTGAAAATAATCATGCCTAACTAAAACTAATTATGTTATCTCTAATTTTTTAAATTTAAAAAGTTAATATTTTTGAAAATTAGAAGGGTAATTAATTATGAAAAAGCTACATTCTTTTCAACATTACTTCGATCTGCTTTTAGCGACTTATAAATTATTTTTCAAGGCAGCTCGCAGTTTAGCTGCTTTTGTTTTTTGTTGGCTCCTATCCAAGCAATTGCATCCGTTCTTGCAGTCAATGCGGGACAAAATGTTATTAACGATGTTTCTAATCACCAAAATTTTGTTGTTAGTCTAATAATTTGGATTATAGCTACCGCTGTAACGCAGCTATTGCCACCGATAGCTACTTCTGTTCAAGGCATTTTGACTGAAAAACTAACGGGCTTTATCAATGTCAGCTTAATGACTAAATCCCAAGATTTACAGTCTCTTAGCATTTTTGACGACAACTCTTACTATGATGATTTAAAGATGTTAAAAGATGATGTTTTGTGGCGTCCAGTCAATTTAATCGTGTTTGGAGTAGCAGTAATCCAGTCTGCTTTAACTCTGTTTTTATCTTATTTCTTTTGGCGCGCTATAATTGATGGATTGCAGTTTTACTGCTGTTAGTCATGGTCCCTCAAAGTTTGAGCTACTATCGCATCCAACAAAAAGCCTTTGAAGCCATGGTCACCCGTAGTAAAAATGTTAGAAAACTAGATTACTTAAGCTCATTACTTTTAGATCGCAAAGATGCTAAAGAAATAAGATTATTTAGCATGTTTCCAGCTGTTATTAAAAAATACGTCAAATTATTTAAGAATACTAGAAAAGATGTGGATCAAGTCCGTAAAAAGCAGATGTACATTAGCACTTTCTTCCTCGCACTTGTGGTCACACTTTCGGGTTATGGCTTTTATTGGTTCGCTTCTGCAGTTGTTCATGGGATACTTGGTGCTGGCGCTTTATTGATGTTTATTTCTGTCATTACAGCTGTTTCTTCTTCTTTGGCTACGTTGGTAGAAGACAGCAGTCTGCTTTACGATTCACTTTTATGGGTAGAAAAATATCAGCGCTTTGAGAATTACCATGATGACTTTCAAAGTGGTACTAAAGAAATAGCCGCACCGATTGAGCAAATTAAATTAGGGCATGTTTCGTTTGTTTATCCCTTTTCTAAAAATGAAGTTTTGCATGATTTGAATTTTCAAATTAATCAAGGTGAAAAAATCGCTGTAGTGGGTGAAAATGGTTCAGGCAAGTCAACTTTAATTAAATTATTGTTGCGTTTTTATGATCCAAGTAAGGGAAAGATCGAGCTTAACGGTAATGATTTTCGTGAATTTACTCTTGCAAATTATCGGCAAAATTTATCCGTCACTTTTCAAAGTTGAGTTTGGCCGACAATGTAGCAGTTTTTCGTCCAGGCGGTAACGCGAAAATTAAATCTGCGTTGAAGAAGGCAGGTTTAGAAACATTGCTTAAAGATAAAAATATCGACTTAAATACAATTTTAAGTAAGGAATTTGCGAATGGCACTGAACTTTCAGGAGGACAGTGGCAAAAA
The DNA here is from genome assembly GCF_019972815.1 of Lactobacillus huangpiensis. Lineage (GTDB taxonomy): Bacteria > Bacillota > Bacilli > Lactobacillales > Lactobacillaceae > Lactobacillus > Lactobacillus huangpiensis. The sequence continues at coordinate 71,451 of NZ_BPPA01000001.1, read as the reverse complement.
ATAGCACTTGCACGTGACATGTATACTAATGCTCAAATAGAGTTCTTAGATGAGCCTACTGTGGCTTTAGACGCTAAAAGTGAAAATGAAATTTACCAGCATTTTTTGGCAGAAAACGAGGGCAAAACAATTATTTTTGTAACACATCACTTGTCGGCCGTGAAATATGCGGATAAAATTCTCTTTTTACAAAATGGCAGAGTTCTGGGCTTTGATACACACGAAAAATTAATCAGGAGTAATGCTGATTATCGCAATATGTATAATTTACAAAAAGAGGCTTATATATAAGTATAAATAGATATAACAAAAATAGATAAAACCTATGTTTATTTTAGTGTTAAATGTAGATTTTATCTATTTTATATTCCGAAACTTTTTAATTGTTATTTTACTTCATCTATGTCATCTTCAGCTAAACGATGATGGTATAAGCTTTGATCTGTTTTATCAATGTCTGTTGTCAGTGCTTCTTCAATAGCTTGCTGAATTTCAATCATGTTTTGTTTATTATAAAATGGAACGGATATTTCGTATGCTGTGCCACCCTTTTCAATTGATAATTTAGTCATAATACCATTTAAAAAGATTCCGATACCAATTAATAAAATAATAACACCGATTGCTGTATCAGAGTTAAACATTCCCAATCCAGTCGTTGCTATAATCACACCAAAAATGAAGTCTTTAACGGAGTAAGATGTATCAATTGAAGCATCAGATATATTTTTTAAAGGAATATTTTGTTTATGCTTACCAGCTGGAAGTAGGCCCAGTACTGTATTTTGCTCAACTATTCTTACAAATCTATAGTCAACTGCCACTGATCCCTTAATCCAAAAAAGTAATGTACTGGCAGAAAATTCTTTTTTAAACCACGTCTTATTACGTGACTTATTCATTTCTACTTTCTTTTCTCCTGTTTCTTTGATTACCTCTGGCATATTTTTCCTCCTAAATTAATTATAAAAATGTCTTAAAGCCTTAAGAAATTCTTATAAATTACTATAGCACATTAAAGCCGTTATTAACAGTGCTCTAGAGGCATTCTAGGCAATTTTTATAGCATTTTTACTTAAATTGCTGTTGTTGGTTTCTCGAAAGGGGGTGATTGAAATAATAAAAAAGTGGGAGTATAAATTGCAAGGAGTATGGTTATTTTTAAAGCCTGTCAGTCCAATCAAAAATTTTAATGTTACAATTCTAGGACTTTCTGGTAATAACATAACTTCAGTTGCTGTTTCAGCGTTCAACAAAAATTTATTTAAGTAACATATTAAGTATAAACTATATTTTGATAATTATAAGAATAAACCGTATTTTAAATGTTATTTTTTGATAAAAATTAATTTTTTAATTTCATGTATTTTAAGCATAGCTAACTAAAGTATATTCAGGATATCATGTAATATAATTTATATATAAAAAACATTGACACATATAATATACAATTATATAATAAACAGAGAATTCGTGCAAAAAATTATTGCTACGTGTTGTGCACCCGCGCTTTATTTGTTTTTAATAATTATTTATTGAAAGGAAAGTACTTTGAAAAAAATAAAACTTTATTTTATGTTAACTTTATTTTTAACATTATTAATGAGCTGTTTACAAATTAATGTATCAGCTAAAACAAAATCTACGACTCCGATAAAACTCAATCCTAGAGTCAGCAATTTTCATAGTAACTATTCCGGCAAGATGCATAAAATAACTTTTAGTGGTAGGACTAATGATGTATTTAATTTGAAAATTAAATATGATAATCAAGTGGTCAAAAATTTGAAAGTAAATCAGAATGTCGCAAAGTTCAAAGTTACTATTCCTTTCAAAGGTTATGAGACATTCAAAATTTATGGTGATAAAAAATTACTTAAAACTGTTTCTCCTAAGAAATATGTTACAAATAAGCCAATTTTGAGTAAGGTAAAGAGGAATAATAGTTCAGTCTATATTGAATTCTATACCAGGCCGGGGAATATTATAAAAATTTGGGAAAATGGGAAACCTGTATATTCCACGACAAGTGATATTTCTAAGGACAATATATTTCTGGAAAGCAAAAATTTTCATAATTATGATAATTTAAGAATAACTCAGCATAAGAGGGGTCAGAAGACAAGCAAAATGTTAACTTTACCAAAGCTTAAAATAGGTGAAGTTTATCGTAGAATAAAATAAATGATCTGGTAAAAATCGAAAATATCTAATTGGATTGTATTAATTACACCGATTAAGGTAGATTTGTGTCACCAAAACTTCAATTAAAAGCAAGAGTTCATAATGTAGGTAAGCATAAAGACCTGGCTTAGGGATTATATGATAAGTTCTAAATATAAAAAAGAGTAGAATAATATGAATAAGCTTATGAGGTCTAGTGCAGACTTGGGAGCAACGATTTTATTGTTGATTAGTGACATTGTCCAGTTATAGCATTAAAAAGTAATTTACAAAATGATAAGGTTGCTGTTATCAATGGTATAAGGAAACTTAACTATAGTTATTCTGGCAAGACACATAAAATTACGTTTCTTGGAACTGCATTGGAATTTAAAATTTAACTGATGTACAGGACTTTGTTAAAAGTTATTAGTATGTTAATTTTATTCTTGTGGCAACCTATTTGCCTCTGGATTAGCCTATATTTAATTAAAAATGTTCAGACTATTATTTAAAATATTTTTAACAAATATATCTAAATGATTTATCCTGAGAAGATATTAATAAAGGTTTATTATGCAGAATAAAAGACTAATGAAAAATATTCAAAGACTAACTACTGTTTTAGCAATAATTTTGTGGCTTACTGTGATTGGTATTTTTGCTATTGCCTTCGCTAAAAATCAGTTGTGGAGCATGGGACCGATCATTACATATAATAGACCGCGAAATGCCCTTGGCTGGTTGATTGTAGCCGCAATTGCAGTATCAACCATCAGTGCAATTCTTAAGTTAACGTAAGATAAATAAAATTAAAAAAGAATACTGCACCGCTAAAATTGATCAAATTAAATATATAATCTACATGGTTGTTTTTTAAAAACCTTGCGCACTTTCCAAGAAAGACTTCTGCAGAAATAAATATAGCAGAAAACAAATATGAGAAAATACCTGCCATGATTTAAGTATTGTGTACTACTCCCAAAAGCTTGGACAAAAAGTTAATATCATTTCTTTAAGGCTTGAGCCCGATATTCTTTCGGGGTCAAGCCTTTTAGTCTCTCTTTAACTTTCTTCGTTATAGTAGTGAATGTATTCTGTAATTGCTTTAATTAGTTCTTGCAGATTACATTTAAACGATAAATATAGTTGTAAATATAATGATATTTATAATTATACATGTTAAATGAGCCGTGATTGACATTGTCATCACTTACAAATGCTACACGACTAATAATAAGACCGTTATTTGAAAAAAAAAAATCAGTTCACTATTACTTGAACTGATTGATTAGATATTTAAAGAAACTTTGAATTGTTGGTAAGTGTTCAACTAGATTTTATAAGCAACTAAGCTCTAATTTAACCCTGATTTTGTAGATCCTTTGTATTGATCCAATGCAGATTTTAAATCTTTGTCTGTAATTTTGACGTTTTGGTCTTTCAAAACTTGGCTGATTACATTTCTCATAACAGTAGAATTTGCGGCCCATTTGGCATAAAGGTTATTTGTTAGTTCTGCTCTATTGTTTTCAAAACTCCCTTTAGCTGGATGGTTAATCATTTTTATTATCTCATAGCCATTAGTAACTTTTACTGGAGTGTTGGTATATTCACCATTTTTAAGCTTATATGCGGCATTTTTGAAAGTGGAATCCCAATTTTTATTTGCTTGATTAAAAGGTGCTAATTTTCCGCCATTAGTACTGGTAGAACTATCTACAGAATACTTTTTTGCTAAACTTGAAAAACTTTTTCCATTGTCTAATTGATTGATAATTTCTTCAGCTATTGAGTGACTGGTTACTAAAATATGCTGCACAGTAATCTTTGGTTGATATGTTTTCCACTCTGCTTTTAATTCTTTATTTGTGGGTTTTATTTGAGACCTCAATGCAATTTCACTAAGTAGGTTAATTTGAATCATTCTCTTAAAAGATGACTTAGTGTATGAATTTTGTGCTAAAAATTCATCAAATTGTGAGCCATAGCGCTCTTTATAATTATTGTATTCTTGAGTAACTTCTTTAGAATTCAACTTTTCCCCATATTGGGCCTTTAGAGCGTCATAAATCAACAAATTAGCTAAAACGTTTTTACTTGAAGGAGCTGACTTAAGTTCCTTATAAAACTCTTGTTGCGTAATTTTTTTATCTTTTCCATATTGAGCAACTTCTGTATTATTTGATTTTGAACAACCTGCTAAACTCAGTAAGGAAATGCCAGTTACAGCAGTTATTACACCTTTTAATAATTTGTTCATTTTATCTCCTCCAATGAAGATTTTCATCTAATTATTAAAAATATTAAAACAGATTGCAACTTTTAATTCAATAAAATCACAAAAAATAACAAGCAATAAACAAGAGATTACCAGAATAGCGGGCAAAGCAGTCCATAAATTACAAAAATAAGAAATTAAAATAATTAAAAATAATATTTTTTACTAAAACAATTGTTATTTTTAATTTTATCCTATATAATATTTAATTAATTGATAATGTTATTAATTCAATCAGGCAAACACACTATTGTTAATTAAGTTGGGGGACTAGCTATGAAAAGAAATAAGTATGTGGGAGTGCTAGTTTGTGCTGCTGCACTATCTGTCGTATCTGTATTCTCTAATGCTGAACAGCACGTTAAAGCTACTGTTGACAGTCAAACAAAAACTGTTGCAAACAGCTCTAAAGCAGCAGAGTCAGCTACAGTGGGCATAACAAACAAAGCAATTGAAGCACAATTAGCTGCAAAAGGAGTTAATCTTAAGCATTTAACTTCTGACGAAAAGCAAACTGTGTATGTTGATGTAATTGTTCAATTGTCTGTTGCACCTGCAGCTACAAATGGTTCAGTAAGCACAAATTCAAGTAGTGCAGAAATTGAACAGGCTACAAAACAAGTAATTGCACAACAAGGTTCAGTTAAAGCAAAGGTAAAGGCAATTACCAACCAAGCAATTGGCAAAAGCTATGGTTATGTAGTTAACGGTTTTGCTACTAAAGCAAAGGTTAAAGATATTCAAAAATTAAGATCCATTCCAGGCGTTAAATCAGTAACTTTGGCAAAAGTCTACTATGCTAATGACTCTTCAGCTGATGATATGGCTAATGTTTCAGCAGTTTGGAATAATTATAAATACAAAGGTGAAGGCACTGTAGTTTCTATCATCGATACAGGTATTGATCCTAATCATAAGGATTTACGGTTGAGTGATGAATCTAAAGCGAAATTAACTAGAGAAAAGGTTGCTGACTTCACAAAACAAGCTGGTTATGGGCGCTACTTTACTGAAAAGGTCCCGTATGGTCATAACTATTCAGATAACAATGACAATATTACTGATAATAATCCTAGCGAGCAACACGGTATGCACGTTGCAGGTATCGTAGCTGCCAATGGTACTTCAGATTCTGTTAATTCGGTTGTAGGTGTTGCTCCAGAAGCGCAATTATTAGCAATGAAGGCCTTTTCTAATTCAGCTAGTTCTGCTACTACTGATTCTACTAACATCATTGGAGCAATTGATGATTCAGCTAAACTTGGTGCTGATGTTTTGAACATGTCCCTAGGTTCTACTTCTGGTCAGCAAACTGATGATGATCCAGAAATTGTAGCTGTTGACCGTGCTACTAAGACAGGTACTGCCGCTGTAATTTCTGCTGGTAACTCTGGGACCTCAAACTCAAAAGCTGATGGAAACAATAAGGCATATTATGGCAATCCAGATATGGGAACTTTAGGTAGTCCGGGTACTGCCAGAACTGCCACAACGGTTGCATCAGCAGAGAATAATAAAGTTACTACTGATGGTATAACTTTTACTTCATCTGATGGTAAAACTGTAATATTAGGCCCAGAAACTACTCAACTTTCAGGAGGTACTGATCGTTCATTCTTTAATGACAAGCAGTTCTACGTTGTTAAAGATAACAATGGACAATTAGGTATAGGCTCTGCAAATCAATATACATCAGATGTTAAGGGTAAAATTGCTATCGTTAAGCGTGGGACTCTTACTTTTACTGATAAACAAAAATTTGCACAGGAAGCAGGGGCTGCGGGTTTAGTCATTGTTAATAATCAAGCTGGTGCATTAACTAACATGCAGCTCAATGCTGGATTCCCTACTGTTGGATTATCAGGGGATGCTGGAAGCAAGTTAGTAGAATATGTTGATAATCATCCTGATGAAGCATTAAAGGTAAGCATTGCTGTGCAGCCATTAGATAATTCAGCCCTTAAGACGGACTTAATGTCTAACTTTACTTCCTATGGTCCTGTTTCTAATTTGGCATTTAAGCCAGATATCTCAGCACCAGGTGGAAATCTTTGGTCAACTCAAAATAATAATGGCTATACTAACATGTCAGGTACTTCTATGGCTTCTCCATTTATTGCTGGTACACAAGCACTTGTAAGTCAAGCAATGAATGATAAAAAGGGTTCTTTCTATGAAATTTATCAAAAGATGAGTCCAGATGAAAGAACAGCATTTATCAAAACTTTGGAAATGAATACTGCAAGTATTCAACCTGATGTTAGTCATGATAATGTGATTGTCTCACCTCGTAGACAATGTGCTGGGTTCATCAATGCACAAGCTGCTATTCAGGCATTGGCTAAAAATCCTTCAACCGTTGTTGGTAGCAACGGCTATCCAGGTGTTGAACTTAAGAGCTTCACAGATAGAAATCTTAAATTCCAAGTTAAGTTTACCAATAGAACAAATAAGGATTTAACTTATAAGCTAAACAATAATGGTAAAGAATCGGATATTTATACTTCTGCTACTGATAGTAGTTCAGTTTTGTATGACAAGAAAATTGATGATGCTTCAGTTCAAACTGATGATTACGTAGTTGTACCTGCAAATTCAACTAAGGAACTTACTATTACATTAGCACTGCCGACTGATTTTAAAGAAAATCAGTATGTTGAAGGATTCTTGAACTTTAATGGATCAGACGGTTCACAATTACGTTTACCATACATGGGATTCTTTGGCGACTGGGCAAGTTCAGATCTACCTATCTTTGCTAGCTTAAATGATCCAGATGTATTCCAACCTTACAATAATATCTTGGGTACTATTGTAACCGCTGGTAATGACTCTTTTAATGGTAACCCAGGTTTAAGCATTGATGAAAACGGTAATTATGTATTTGATTCTTCAAAATTCGCAATTTCTACTGCGAATAATGTTCAATTCCAATGGTTTAAACCAACTTATTATTTATACAGAAATGCTAATAACGTTAAGGCTCAAATTTTGGATAAAGATGGCAAAGTAATTAATACTTTAGCTTCGTTGAGTAATGCTACTAAGACTTACTATTACGCACAAGCTCAAAGATACACTTACTTTGATGAAGCTCCTGAGTGGGACGGTACATACTTTGACCAACAAGCTAACAAGACAGTTAAAGTGCCTGATGGAACATATACTTACAGAATTTCTGCTACCGTTGATGGCACAAATACAGAACAGCATTACGATATTCCCGTTAAGGTGGATAGTGTTAAACCTTTATTAAAGAACTTAAAGCTAGAATCAAGTACAGAAAAGGATAACAATGGCCAAGAAAAGACTCGATACTACTTGTCTGCCGAAGCCAAGGATGATCTTAGTGGCTTAAGTGGTGACGCTAATGTTTCTATAAATGGTGTCTCAAGTCAATTAACATACGATCCAACTACTAAGGCAGATAAAGATGGTTTCCAAAAGATTGAAATCGACTTATCTCCTGAGCAGGTAAAAGCTTTACAAGCAGGTACTAATGACTTTGCTGTAGCACTATTTGATAATGCTTCAAATGCAGGAACTGCTTCAGGTGAAAGCAATAAACCAGGTGAAACCGGCTATGGCTTGGTTCTTAAAGGCGGTGGGTTACCAGATAAGATCTCTTCAACAACTGACAGATACGAACCTGACACTAAGTTCTTTGTATTCACAGGTACTTATCCAAGTAGGGTATATGGTACTTATACTGATAAGTATGACAAGACTCACGACTTAGATATCGAAAGTGAAGATGACAAGTCATTTGTTGCTAATCTTCCACTTACTAAGGATGATTACAAGACAACGGTCACTCTCTATGCTGATGCTGACCATAAGACCGTCCTTAAAGAAAAAGAAATTACAGTTAGTCTTATACCAGCTAAGGTTGAAAGCTTAACCGTTGATAAGAGTGATACTTACGATGCAAGCAAGGATTCATCAGCTGAATTGGCACAAACCTCTGAAGCTACCATTAAGCTTTCAGGTAAGGTCAGTGCTGATACTAAGTCATTAGTAATTAAGCAAAATGGCGAAGATGACGTATCAGTTGATCTGGGTGCTGATCATACCTTCTCTATTGAATTACCAGTACACTTTGGTGAAAATGACTTTAATATTGTAGCAACTGATGAAGATGGTAATTCATCCAGTGTTGAGCAAAAGATTAAGTCTAGTGATCGTGGTAAAACAACTGTAGAGAGCAATGACGTTACATTCGGTGACGGCATCAAGTGGGGTACCAACAACGTTAGCGCTGATACCAAAAATTATGATCCTAAAACTGGCGAGTTGACTATTACTGGTAAGGTAAAGAGACCAACTACTACTTTGCAAATCGATGGTAAGAACGTCAAGATCAATTCTGATCAGACATTTGAAGTAACTTTAAATGTTGGTACTCATGGTGCTAAGATTGTATCTGCTTTGATTGGTGACTCAACTGTTAGAGAAACTACTCAAGAGAGACTAAGTTTCTATGTAGATGCAGAATCACCTGATTTAGCCCTGGATAATGATGGTCCTGTCTACACTAACAAGGATAAATACACAATTTCTGGTACTGTCACTGATGACTACAACTACTATGAACTATCAATCAATAATAATCACATTGAATCTGCTTGGGGTGATGTAGACTTCCACAGCGAGGAAGGCTTCAAGAAGAACTTTAAGTATGAAGCTGAATTGAAACAGGGTAAGAATACTTTTAATATTAAAGTAACTGATTCTCAAGGCAATGAAACTACTCAAGCTTTAATCGTTTACTATGAACCAGAAAAGGTCTTAGATGAGCCTGATATAAAGCAAATTGTAGCAAAAGATGGCGAGTCTGCTCTCATTGAAGCTACTACCAAGGAACCTGATGCAACGGTAGTTTATAGTGTTGATGATGGCAAGACATTCAAAGATGTGCCAGCTGACGGACTCAAAGTCACTGAAAATGGAACTGTTGAATTCAAGACTGTTGATAAATATGGCAATGAATCTGATGTTAAATCTGTAGAGGTCAAGGATCTTAATGAGAAAACCAAGCCTAGTGCAGATGACGAGAAATTGTCTGATGCTAAAGAAAAGCTTCAGGACAATTTTGATGCTGGCGAAAAGAAAGACTTGAGTGGCTACACTGATGATTCTAAGAAGGTCTATGAAGAAGCTTTAGACAAGGCTAAAGATGTTTTAGCAGATAAGAATGCTACATTAAAAGATGTACAAGCTGCTAGCGATGCATTAGCTAAAGCAGAAAAGGCATTGACTGATAAAGAAAAAGATACTTCAGATGATAATCTGCTAAAAGCAAAGAAGAAACTTCAAACTAATGTTGATGCTGGCGAAAAGAAAGATTTGAGTGGCTATACTGATGATTCTAAGAAGGCTTATGAAGAAGCTTTAGACAAAGCGAAAGATACTTTAGCAAACAAAGACGCTACACTGGAAGATGTCCAAGCTGCAACTGATGCATTAGCTAAAGCAGAAAAAGGTTTAACTGCTAAGAGTACTGAATCAACTCCATCAACTAATGCCACTCCAAGCTCTAATAATTCTAGTTCACAAGCAAGTGCAAATACAACTGCTTCAGATAAGAATAAGGCTAATGAGGAAAAGAAGGATGCCAAAGAAGAGGGTAAATCAACTAAGGTAATGTTCAAGTCTGTTCTTTACACTAAGGATCTTAAGAAGACCTCTAAGACTGCCAAGGCATATAGCTTCCTTAACTTTGTAGTTGAAAATGATAAACTAAAAGTTTATACATTTAATGGTCAACATTTCTACAAGGTAGTAGATGAGGATGAATATGTTCGTGTAAGAAATGTTACTGGTACCAAGGCTAAGTTGAAGAGAAACTCTTACGTTTACAAGTCTAATGGTAAGAAGACATCACGTATTCTTCTCAAGAAGGGTACTACTGTGACCGTCTACGGTGATCAATATAAGGCTTTAAAGAAATATAAGAAGACAGCTTATAGAATTGGCGAAGGTAAATACATCAAGAGCGTAAACTTTTATAAAGTTGATCTTGTAAAATAGTTGATCCATAACTAGTCTTATCATATAAAACTTATATAAGAAAATAGTTTCCAGATTTTAAAAGACGATCAAAATTCTCAATTGAGTATTTTGATCGTTTTTTGCTTGTTCTTTGTCGTGAAAATCTGCTATGTATCTCATAATTTTTGGGCGTTCGATAACAGACTGTATTGAGAAAGGCGACTTAACTAAGCAAATAATACTAACCCCCAAAAAAATTTTGTCTTAATTTCGGGATTCATATCAGGTCAGATTGAATATTGAATTAGCATAATAAATCAACTGGTAGTCTTTTTTAGAAATCTTGCGCATTTCCCAAAAAGTGCCACTGCAATTAATAAATCTAACAGAAAATATACAAGATAAAATACCTGACAAGATTTAAATATTGTCAGGCTTTTTTGATGAAAGACAAATACTAAAGTATAATTAACATTAACGTGAAAATTCAATTTAAAGCTTTATAGATAATGATCAATCTAGAGAAAAAAGCTTACAAACTAAGGGAGGGTTAGAATATGAGTAACATAAAAGTTTTAGTAACAGGAAGAATGCCAGAAGCTGGTTTAACGGAGTTAAGAAAAAACTTTGCTGTGACCCGTAAACCAGAAAAAGAAGATAGAGCCTGGATTTTAGCACATCTATCTGAGTATGAAGGTCTGATACTCATGGGGACACAGGCTGACCGTGAATTAATTGATGCCGGAACTAACTTGAAAATTATTTCTGCTAGTGGCGTTGGCTATGACAAAATTGACATTGACTATGCAAAGCAAAAAGGAATTGTTGTTGCCAATTGTCCTAAAAGCGTTCTTATTCCCACCGCTGAAATGACATTTGCCCTAATTCTAGCAACTATGAGACGTTTGCATTTTTATGATAAAACCATTCGCACTGAAAAATGGGTTGATGTTTCTAAACCGGAAAATATGGGGACGGGACTCCAGGGAAAAACGCTTGGTATTTACGGTATGGGGCGTATCGGCTCTGAAGTAGCCAAGTACGCCCAAGTCTTTGGCATGAAAGTCATTTACCATAACAGACATCAGTTAAGTTCTCAAGAAGAAGCAAAAAAGAATGTTCATTATGTAGATTTTGATACTCTTGTTAAAACAGCAGATGTGATTACCCTGCACGCCCCAGCAACCCCTTCTACAACAGGCGTTTTCGATGCTCAAGTATTTAAGCAGATGAAAAAGACAGCTTATATCATCAATGTTGCTCGAGGTAAGCTGATTAAACAAAATGATTTAATTGCCGCATTGCAGAACGGTGATATTGCCGGAGCAGGTTTAGACGTATATGAAACTGAACCAGAAGTGCCACAAGCTTTATGTGAACTAGATAATGTGATTTTGTCACCTCATGCAGGTTCAGGAACACTGTCTGCCCGCACGAATATTGCGGCTGAGGCTTCACAAAATCTCATTTCATATTTGCGGGATCATAAGCCATTAAACCAAGTTAATAAGTGATCTTTTAATTAGTAAAAATAATCATGAATAAAAACCAAGTTTTTACTTGGCTTTTTTTCTTTTACAGTAATATAATATGAAGCTAACTACATGAAGCATACTTCACATTACTAAGAAGGTGAGATTATCACAAATTTAGTTAAAGAAAATAGAAAAAAGCTGCACTTAACGCAACGTGAACTTGCTGTCAAAGTGGGTGTTACTGAACGAACGATTATCTCAGTAGAAAAAGGTAAATACAAACCTTCGCTCATCTTGGCGTATAAACTAGCGCAAGTTTTTAGGACCGATATTGAAACCTTATTTTGTTTACAGGAATATGTAGAAAATGAAGAAGAATAAGAAAAGAAAGATCAAATATTATTTCGCAGCATGCTTTTTTACATTTTTAGCACTTCTTGAGTTAGTGCTGATCAGTTTAGAGGTTCTGCAGCACCGCAGGCAAACCGATATACCGAAAAATATTATTTATGTAGTTTTTGCTATTAGTTTTGCTTTTTATCTTTATTATAAAGCCAAAACTGTGGGCACAGATAAAGATGATGAAGACGAGCGTGATGAGTTTATTGCAGTAAAAACTGATCACCAAATGTATAAAATAGCTAACTGGTTAATTTATATTCTGAGCCTAATCTTTATGACTGGGGCGGCGTTCATGTTTGAAGCTCAAGGCTTTACGACACTGGTCATAATATTGACAACCATTGTCGCTACTTTAAGCGTCTTATGGAACTTATTATTATTAATCGAAATGATTAAGGTATTACCAATGAACTTAGAAACTGATGAGACATAAATATTGCTAAATAATATCCAAGCGACTTTGCATTTTAGTATAAAAATTTTTCCACTTGCTTTCCTGATAGTGACCTCTTAGTTAAATAGTATTGTAATCTCGGTTCTTCTCAAGTTTAATTAATTTATCATCTTTAATGAATGAAAAAATTATTAACAAAACTGAGGGAGAAAAATAATGATTTACCATAACTATTCACATTTAAAATTCTTTTGGCTCAATGTTTTCGGTTTGATATACAGTACTTTAAATATCTTTGCTGCTTATATGCTTAGCAATTTGATCAATATGGCAACTAAGAGACAATTTTCAGTCTTACCTTCTTTAGTGACGCAGATCATAGTAGCGCTGACTTTAATCTTAATTTCAGGCTTATTATTTAATTACTTAAAAACCGATGCAGTTAAGCAGATTAACACTAAGCTGAGAACTAAAGTGTTAAAGGGAATGCTGCTAAATAAAGAAGAAGATAGTGCTAATTTAGGTTTTTTAACTAACGACTTTAAGTTATTAGAAACTAATCGTTATGAAGCTGAAATTGAAATTCTGATCTATACTTATACCGTTATTTTGGCGCTGGGTTATGCTTTATATTTAAACTGGTTTGTTACTTTGATTTATTTCGTGGGCTCAGCGATCCCTACAATTGTGTCCAACTTTTTCCAAAAACCAATTCAAAAGGCTTCAGGTGATTGGACTAAGGCTAACGACAAGTATGTCAGCCAAACCAAAAATATTTTAGCTGGCACTGGAACTTTTAATTTATACGGCAAGCAAGACAATGCTGTTAAACAAAATAAGCGTGCGGTTGAACGTCTGGAAGAAAAACTGGCCAAAATGAATGTGCTGAATAATAATACTAATACCTACCTTAATATTATTGCGATTGCCAGTGCATTTTTACTACCATTTGCTTTTGGGACATTATTGGTAGTCAATGGTCAAATAACATTAGGAGCATTATTTGCCATCACTCAGCTTTCTAATTCTTTCGTTAATCCTATCCTGCAAATTTTAAATGAACGAAACAATTTATCTACCACTAAGGGTATCGTTAACAAGATCAATCAGTTTATTGCTAAAGGTGAGCAAAAACCGCAAAACGGTGTTGCTACTGATGACTTTAAGCAATTAGAAGTGAAAAATCTGACTTTAAAACGGCAGGATAAAGAATTAGCTAGTCAAATTAATTTTGCAGTTGCAAAAGGACAAAAAGTTGCGGTCATTGGACCATCTGGCTCTGGTAAATCCACCATGCTCCAATATTTAATGTATGGTGATTACGGCCAAGCACAAGAAGATTTGCTTAATCAAAAAGCAGTACAACCAGGCTCTTTTACCAACCTGTTTGCATATTCAAGCCAAAGCGCGGTCATCTTTGCCGACTCATTGTGGTTTAATCTTACTTTGGGTGCAGACATCCCCTTAGAAGAAGTAACAGCAGTTTGTGATCATTTAGAACTGGGACAGCTGGTTAAAGAAAAAGGTTTTGACTACCAATTAGGTGATAATGCTGACCAATTATCGGGTGGTCAGTTAGCCCGAATTGAACTGGCAAGGGCTATCTTAGCCAAACGACCAATTTTATTACTGGACGAAGTCAATGCCTCATTAGATAAGGCAACTTCTCAGGCGATTCATGATTACTTGTTTGATTCAGACTTCACTTTTATTGAGGTTATTCACCATTATGAGCCAGCAGAATTAAAGCGTTATGATGCTGTAATTGACTTTAATAATTATATTTAAAACATGGTTTCAAATAAATGTATGGTAAATAAAAAGCTTACTTTTTGTAAAAATAAAGTAAGCTTTTTTATGACACCAAGTATATATCTAAATTATTTCCAGCTATTTTTAATACAGTGACTTTAGTAGTACTGCCACTGACTAAATATATTTATTTTCCTTTCCGTTTACGTGTAAACCAGCCAATTACAGCAACTGTTCCTGTGACAATTATGCCAGTGAGCATTATCATGAAATTGCTTTCTTTACTTTCACCAGTCTTGGCCAATACATTAGTGCGTTTAGAAGTACTACTTAAGTTATGGCTTTTAATAGTAGAATGCCGAATAATCTGGAATCGCCGACCCGTTTTCTTTACATGATGCTGTTTTGAAACTGCTTTTTGTGGCTTTGGCCTGGTTGGCTTTTTCTGTTTATTTGGTTTTTCTGGTTTGGTAGAAGAATTAGTCGGGTTATTACCACTCGGATTATTATTGTTTTTGGTGTAAATATAGGTGACATCTTGAGTCTGTGGACTAAAGAATCCAGTCGCATTCGTCGGTCTGGACTTTAAAGTATAGCCTGCAAGATCTTTGGCTCCAGTAGTATACCCGTCACCAACGTTACCGCTTAAAACAATGTCGGAAGTAAGTTCGTTACCATTTTCATCTTGGTAGTGAACAATCACATCAGCAGCTTTACTTGGGACATTAGGATTTACTGGCAGCTTGGTAGGAGCTTTTTTGTAGAGATAAACAACATCAGTTATAGTATTATCAGCAAAGCTACCACTGGCATTGGCAGGAGTTTCTGCTAAAGTGTAACCAGTAATATCTTTCGGCTTTGTAGTATATGGAGTGTTTAATCCACCTGTTTGCACATCATTAGGTGCTAGTTGGTTACTGTCTTGGTCTTGATAATGTGTAATAACAGCCGCATTGTATCTCACGTAAGTATCGGCGTCTTTAGCTGGATTATAGTTAGTTAAAAGTTGTGGAGATGTCCAGCGCTTGTCTTTAAGTGCTTGAGGATGTCCTGTTGAGCCATCACCGACATTAACCCAAATTCCTGGCGTGTCTAAGCCAGTACTTGGTAGAGAATTTTTAGCACCTAGCTTTAAGTAATTTAAACCTGTCAGTCCATTTAGCATATTATCGCTACTGGTAACAGAGTTCATATTGAAATTACTGATATCAAGACTGGTTAAGCTGCTATCTCCTAAAAACATTTCCATCATGTCAGTTACCTTGTCCGTGTTAAAGTGACTAACATCTATCTTTGCTAAATTGGTGCAAAAGGCAAACATTCCGTTCGTGCTAGTAATATTACTAGTGTTGAAGTGGCTAACATCTAATTGGTTCAAACTCATACAATATAAAAACATGCCCACAGCTTGCTTAACGTTGCTGGTATCAAAGCTAGCAACATTTAAATTTGATAACTTAAGGCACATGCCAAACATAGCAGTCATGTCCGTTACCTTTGCTGTATTGAAGTTACTAATGCTCAGAGACGACAAGTTTCGACAGGCATAAAACATAGAATTCATGTTTTCAACATTTTTAGTATCAAAATTATTCAGATTTAAGTTGGTTAAACTTGTGCAAAGGTTAAACATAGTACTCATGTCTTTAACTTTTGCTGTATTAAACGAACTAACATCAAGATTTGTTAAGGCAGAACAAGACTTAAAAAGCTTGTTCATATCAGTTACATTACTCGTATTAAAGCTACTCAAATCTAGACTTTTTAAATTTTTATCATTAGAGAACATAGAGGCCATATTCGTAACTTGGCTTGTGTCAAAGTTAGATAAGCCCTCAAACTCTTCTAAGTCGTTTAAATCACTGAAGAGACCAGCCGCAGATCCCTTGATAGCTAGAGGTCCGTCGATAACAATCTTTTTGGGTTTATTAGTGAGAAAGAATTGGCTAATTGTTCTAGGTACATCATTACTATCAGCTGTTATATTACCAGAAATAGTGGCAACTTCTTGATCAGGATCATATGTAAGATGAGCACCATTACTATCAGATGATATTAAGTTGGCTTTTGTAGCAATCTTTTGCTGTTCATTTTCACCATGTGTAACTGCAGGAGGCACGTCTTTTTGATTGGCTGCTTTAGCATCTGCATCAGAATTCTCATTATTTTTCGTAGAAATTACCGGCACACTAATTAATGAAGTTGTCTGATCTTTTGAGTTACTATCAGCAGCAGTATTTGTTTGGTCATCATCCTCATTTGTAGCAATAGGATTTTGTGAATCTATATTAGATTTTGTATCATTTCCAGATACAAGATGAGAAGCAGCAAGATGGTCTGCCTTAACTATTTGTGGACTGTTACCTAGTAAGCCGAGACTGACCACAAGCCCACCCAGCAGCAATTTTTCCTTGTTCTTATTCATTATACTTAACCTTCATGTATTAAAAATAGTATATTATGTACCTAAATGGAGTTTATCATATTTATTATATTAATTAATAATTAAACGCACTTATATATTTTAACAGATGTAAGAATACTTAAAGCAACACAAAATAGTTAGAGTGTTTTTAATTACTAACTATTTATATATATTATATATTAATACAATTATTTTAATGTCTAAGTATTGAATGAAACACTCTTTCGTCATTTTTCGTTGCACATATGGTTAAGCTAACTAGTTAAAATTGCTATAGCTGTCAGTAATAGTCTAGCAAACATAACAAATAGACTTTCTTTTTGCTTTTCTACAGTTTTAAACAAATACAGTAGCAGCATTGGTATTTTTAGTAACTTTTTTAAAACCGGAGTTTTAATTGCAGCCTTATGATCAGCCAGGTATTGACTTACAATATGATTTACTTTTACTATTGAGGATTGCTGTCTCTTGAACCAAGTGAAGTTGCTAACCACTTTCTTAACCCCTATTATCGTTGATGCAATTGTGCCGAATTTATTATAAATGGTGCTTAAGAAACTAACTTTGCTTTTAGCTATAATAAAGCTGAATAAAATATGATAAAATCATTGTTAATTACTTTTCATTTTTGTAAATCAGGTAGGCATTTCCATGAAGAGAACTTATTTTAAGGCAAATTTTAATATTGCACGCAAATCAAAGAAAAATATTCTGTTAATGGGCGCTTTGGTTTTATTCATGGTTCTCTTTGTACTAGTGGTTAAAGCTCAAAACTTGGGAGATAACTACCGTCAGTGGCGCTCATACTATGATTCTCTTGAGGTTAATATCAGTTATTTTGACAGCAGTCTATTACGCAAACAAGAATATAAAGAGACTTATGACAATTTAAACGCCCAGGAAGGCAGCATTGCCAGTTTGCAAAATGGAGAAGTTTTAAGTGATCCGCAAACTTATCTAGACGGATCGATCACTTTATTTCAAACCATGTTAGATGGCTACCGCAATAATTATCTGGGTGCCAGCACATTGAATGTTCCACCCAAATATCAATTGCATCAAAGATTAGTTACGTATAAATATCTATATCGTCATCATATACCTGCAGTTATGAATTCAAAGGCATCAGCAACGTATTTAATCTATATTCTCAATTTTGTGGCTATTTTTATTTTCTTTTATATTTTGCTTATTTCTAATGATGTGTGGATGGTTAAGTTGGATCATGATACGGTTTTACGCAATATCCCTTATCGTGTAGAAGATGAGGTTAAAGGCAAAACCATGATCAATTTGGCTTTAGCCTTGGGTCCTTTATTTATTGGACTAGTTGGTGCATATCTTTTTGCCGGCTTACGAAATGGCTTTCGCAGTTTAAATTATCCTAACGTTTTTTACTTTAATAAAATAATAGCAATCCCTGTCTGGCTGGATTGTTTGCTCTTTTTACTTTATACCGCAGTATTGGTAGTATTTGTGACCAGTTTAACTTTACTTCTTAACCAGTTGACTAAAAATGTATATCTCACTACCTTTATTGGTATTGCTCTATATGTATTAACGTATTTGCCTGCCAAAATGCTTAAATTTATTGTTTGGCTGCCATCTGCATATTTAAATGTTAATAATGTGCTTAATGGCACTGTGGCAAGTAAAACTGGATTTGCAGGGCTAAACCTTGTCACCAGCGGCTGTATCCTATTAGTTTGGTCATTTATTTTGATCATCTGGTTCAGACACCTGGTTAATAAAGGAGGTATTGCACGATGAAATGGCGTTATTTCCTCTTTCAGTTGAAGGCTTTTTTGATTAATCCCAAAAATATTGGACTGTTTATTGCCACTGTGATTATGTCTTTATATTTTAGTCTGGTCAGTGTGCCTAACCGCCAGGTAATTGAACAGGTCGATGCCAAACCTATCGGAAAGGAATATATTGACGATACGGCCTTTCTGAAAGTGGCGAGGCAAGAGATTGCTTATTCCAAGAGGCCAGGTTATGATTATATTCCTAGCAAAGGGGCAGTGGACGCTGTCAGTACTTACCCACAGGTCTTATCTTATGATAAAAAAATATTGCTTGCTATAAAGAAAAAAGACTGGGATGCTTATGCTAAAAACGCCAGTGCTCGTTATCAATATATTGACGAGTTAATCTTTGTAGAAGGTAACCAAAACTTTTTGTATCCAGCTGCGTACAATCAAAATGATAATTTTAAGCAGGACGGTCATTTTGGCTATTAACGGACGTATCACTTGTATAACGCACTTTTAGCAGGTAAAAAGGATAAGCAAACAGAGCTGAATAAAAATATTTTGGAAGAACGCACAGCCTTACAAGTAATTCAAAACTCACTTTCTGGCTGGACAGTCTTAATCATGGTAGTGATAGTTTGTTTCTTTGCTGCAGACATTGTGACTAATGACAGGAAATATTATACGGTCTTGGAAAATATTCCTTTAAGTAAACGTACCATTTTATGGTTGAAAACTGGAGTCGTTGAAGTAGGGGCTTTGCTTGACTTTGTAGCAGCTGGGATAATTGCTCTTCTTTGTATAGCACCTAGATATGGTTTGGGATCATTAAGACTAAATACTGTTGATTATTTAGGCAAAATAAACTTCAAAGCAACCTTTAGGACTGAAACACTAGGTATGTATTATTTGCAGTTTATCATTTTTGCAATCATTATTTCGTTTATCTTTATCAGGTTAACAATTCTGCTGTCAATCGTTTTGCGTAACGAATATGTTGCCGGCATGCTTAGCAGTCTGTTTGCTATCAGTGCGAAAATGCTTTACTTCTCATTGGGCATGGGTTTTGTTTACCCGTTTTTGGAAAAATGGCCTATGACTTACTTTTCTATCGGTGACAGTATTACTGGCAACTTGGCTTATTTGATGGATGCACCCGGATGGGGCTTTACTGCTGGCTTAGGGCCACTCATTTGTCTGGCACTTGTCATTGAAATTTTACTGTTTTTGTTCACGCAAATTAAAAGCATCCCTTTAGTTAGACGAGGTGATTAAAATGTTAAAAATAAAAGATGTCACATTGGCATTTGGTAAGAACGTTGTTTTAGACGATGTTAACTTGGAATTTAAGCAGGGCGAGATCGTTGGTCTCGTAGCGCCTAATGGTACGGGGAAGTCGACCTTGATCAACGTTATTTTGCATAATCTGTCACCGCAAAAAGGGTTTGTTGAATATGAAAATACACGTTATCAAACACAAAAAGACACGATTAAATTACACCAGGAAATCTGCTCGTTTCCTGCACAAAGCGACCTGTTTCCCTTTATGACTGGACGGGATCATCTTAATTTATACGCTGATCTTTGGCACAATTCTGAAAAGCCCGTTGAGCAAATAATTACTGACTTGCAAATGGAAAATTACGTGGATAAGAAAGTACAGACTTATTCTTTAGGGATGAAACAGCGACTTTGTTTTGCAATGGTAGTAGCAGCTGATTCTCCTGTAATGCTGTTAGATGAAGTAATGAATGGACTCGATCCGCAGAATGTGGCTTTAATTTCCCAAATGCTTCTTAAACTAAAGGATGAAAACAAGTTGATCATTATGGCTTCACACCTTTTGTCTAACTTGCAGCAATATGCTGACAGGGTCTTGTTTATGGGTAAAGGACACATCATCGAAGATTTAGACAATAAAAAGCAAAATAAACGGTATTTAAAGATGCAGACTACCCCTGAAACGACTAAGTTGCTAGCCGGTTATGACTACGAAACCTTGCCTAATAACCTGATATTAGTTCCTCTAGAAAAAATTGAGCAGGATAAGCTGACACAACTTATAGCCAGCTTAGTTAGAGCTGATATTCAATACGCAGTTGAAAGAATTGATATCGAAGACTTATTTAATAAATTTTATGATTAGTTTAAAGCTTTAACCTGATTTAATATTTGCAGAAAATAAGCAGCCGTAGTTTGCATGTCCATATTAGTTAAAAAATGAATGATTGAGACAGCTGCTTCATCATTGGCAGTATTGTGAAATGTAAGAATTGCATTTAAAAATATGCGCCCAACAATTAACAACATTTCGTTATCTGGTAAGTCAATCTGGTTTATTGGTGTTAGCAGTTTATCTGCAAATTTAAACTGACTATTTGTAATTAAACCAATTACAGCTTCAAATAGAGCTGCTATACCAAAATGAAATGTACCTTCTCCTGCTTTTTTAATAAAAGAAATATTACTGATAACCTGAACAGAGATTTGGTAAATGATTCTGGGACTAATAATAGGGATAACATTGGCAAAAAGTGAGAGAAATTCATGACCCCAAACAGTTATCTTACTTAACTGATGGTTTAATTCGTTTTGCTGGGCTACAGGAAAGATGTTGTGTTGTGAAGTTTTATAATACAAACTGCAGGCTATTGCTGCATAGTCGAGGTCAAAAGGATCTTGACTTGACTCGTATTTATTTAATGCCGCTTGAGCCAGTTTTTTCAAATAGTTTTTGTCGTGGTTATTCCAAGACTCTTCTTAAATTTGGGCAATGTGATCCTTTGGGTCGACTTTAGCAAGTGCAATATATTCAGTTGCCGATAAACTAATTCTTTCGCACAGTTTTAATACCCGGTTAAAATCCATATGGCCTTGATTATTTTCCCAGCGGGAAAGCATTTGAATGGAACAAATGCCTTTAGCTGCTTCTTTAAGCGTAATATGCTGTTTTTTTCCTTAATTGTTTAAATTCAATTCCTGACTGCATGTTATTTCGTCCTTTTTAAGATATTATGCACTTTTTTCTCATATATGAGAAATAAAAAAGCGAGAAAAATAATTCATGCTTTAATATGTTTAATCAAAAAAATATCTTAACCGTTTTAATAATAAAGAAGGAGTAGAAAAATGCAATCTTCATTAAAATTCGCACCTAAATGGAAACTCGTTGCCTACACACTTTTAGCAATAGTAATGGCATTTGGCAATGTGGTAATTGCATATGTCACTAAGATCATGTTAAATGCAGCGCAATATCGTCAAGGCGACAGTGGCAATTTAATTAGAATTGCCGGCATTGGTGCCGCAACAATCTTAATTATTATGTTGTCTAATTTTGTGTACCGTTATATCAAGTGCGCTATTATTCAAGATGTCAATGTTTATCTTAAAGACAAAACGATGAGCTATCTGATTGAACAGCGCAGTGATTCACAAAAGGATGGTTTAAGTCTGATGACCAACGATCTTAAACAGATAGAGACGTCTAAGACTACAAATGAACTAATGATCATTGCAGAATTAGTTTCTTTTTTGCTATCAGTAGTAGTTGGTTTAATCAATTCCTGGATTTTAACTTTAATTTTTATGGTAACTACTTTAATTCCTGGACTAGTGCAAAGGGCTTTTACCAAAACAATTCAAGCAAAAGCAAAAGTTTGGGAGACAAATAACATCGCATACACTCAGAGTGTGAATGACGGGTTAAACGGAGCGCAGACTGTCGGCTTATACGATGCCCAAAGTTCGACTATTAGTAAAGTGGTTAATAGTGCCAAAAGAATGGAAGAAGCATTAAAGAACTTAAACTTCACACAAGCTGCTGCGGGAGAAGTCATTATGGCTTTTGCAGATATTTTTAGCTTTATACTGCCGTTTCTAGTAGGAGCCATCTTAATGCTGCAAGGACAGATTGGTGTTGGTACCTTAATTATGATAGTGCAACTATCCAATGAATTTATTAACCCGATAGTAAATATTTTTGAACAATTGAATGCAATCAAATCTACTAAGCCGATGTGGGATAAAGTAGAGCAGGCTTTGTCTTTTTCAGCTGACAGTACTAAAAATGCAAAAACTGGTCAGTTTACTGGTTTGAAAGTTGAAGATGCAACTTACAGTCAAGGTGGCAGAGAAATTTTCACTCATCTTAATCTTACCGTAGCACCTAATGAAAAAATCTTGCTCATGGCACCAAGTGGTTGGGGAAAGACTACATTGTTAAATTTAATGTTAGGTAAAATTAAACCTAGTGAAGGTCATGTTTATATTGATGGTGAAGATGTCACTGGCAACTGGACCAAAGCCCACGATAATTTCAGTTACGTTAACCAAAAGCCGTTTATCTTTGATGATACAATTAAGTTTAATATTTTACTGGGGCGGAAGGCTTCTCCAGAAAGTTTGGCTAAAGCAGTTGAATCGGCGGGACTAACTGAACTCGTGGATGAAAAAGGCTGGGATTATCAGGTTGGTGAAAAGGGGGCAAATTTATCCGGAGGACAAATCCAAAGAATTGAAATTGCACGTGCTTTTCTCTCTGAACGGCCAGTATTGCTCGCTGATGAAGCTACTAGTGCCCTTGATCCAGAACTGTCACTTGCAATTCACAAAACACTGTTAAAGCAGTCGAACATGGCTGTGATTGAAGTGGCTCATAAAATTTCTGCCACTGAAAAATCATTATTTGATCGGATAATTAATTTAAATGGAGAAAATGAAGAATAAAGAAGTATTAATGCGCTATATTGATGATGATGGAGTTGTTAAAGTTTGGCCTGGTAAGGCTAAGAACCGGTTGCTGATTTTACAATATTTGGCAACTAAATTTGATCCTGCTAAAAAATATTCTGAACAGGAAGTAAACCTGATTTTAATGCATTTTGTGTCAGATTATGTTACCAGAAGGCGAGATTTGATTGAAAATCATCTTTTAAAGAGAACGGATGATGGTCGAATTTACTGGCTAAACGAAGAAAATTAAAAAGCAAACAATGTATGTCAGCAATTGAAGGATAAAATTTGGGATATTATTGTAGCTAAGCCACCTGAAAGTTTGTCAGTAAGAGTGCCTAATGCTTTTGCAATCTATTTAAATGAAAGAGCAGGAGATCTATTAAATATGTTACAATCCAAAGAATAGAAACTTGATATTAACGGTGAAAAACAAACTATCCAGGGTGTTTATGGTTCTGATAAGGCTATGTATCATAATCTAAGAGGAGTTAAAGAAATTATGGAAATTTGGGGGAAACAATAATGAGTGACCGAATTAAAAATATACTATATGACCGTGGTGTAATGAAAAATAAGTGAATTTATATCTAGCGGTATATACGATTTGGCAGGTAAATATCGTTCAGGTAATTTTCAAAAAAATTGCTATGAATTTTTCGATCATTCACGCTTTGTTTAAACAAAGAAATTATTGTTATTACTAAAGGACAATCCCAATATAAAATACAGTTCAAGTTTGATAATCGTGCCAAAGATGATAGATTTAAACTTTATCTTGTTTAGATAATTTAGACATAAAAATAACCCCCAAATTTGTCCTAAATTTGGGGGTCATATCATTGCTTAGTGCCTTTTATCTATACATTTCTTCTTTACGTTAAGTAGGAACAATCATAATTTTATTTATCTAAAATATAGACAGCAGCTCCATATGGCGGTAGTTCAACCTGTTTTCCTAATTGTTGATCAAATTGATAATTATTTATCAATAAACGACTATTTTTAAAATGAAGCTTACTTGGTACCTTGATTTCTTGTTTATCTGCCGTAAAGTTTCCGGTTACAAATAAGTATTGTGTTGAAGTTTCTCTTAAATACGTGTACGTAAATGGATTGTCGGGATCCAATAATTGATAATCACCTTCAGTAATGATTGGAATTTCATGCCGTAAGCGAATTAATTTCTGATAGTAATAAAAAACAGAATCAGGATCTTTTAAATTATCTTCAGCATTAATGTGTGAATAATTGGGATTATAGTCTATCCAAGGCTTTCCTGTACTAAAGCCGCCATTTTCATTCCACGGAATAGGGGTTCTACCATTATCACGGGAATTCAAATAAATGGTTTTTAAAGTATATTCTTTTGAATAATGCTTATTATTAATGAAGTCTTCATAGATATTATGTGTTTCAATATCTCTATAATCATTAATATCTTTAAATTTAGCATTAGTCATGCCTAACTCCTCACCTTGATAAATAAAAGGTGTGCCACATTGCATATGTAAAATAGTGCCAAGCATTTTGGCTGACTTATCACTCCATTCAGGTTGATCATTACCAAACCGAGTTACTGCTCGGGGTTGATCATGGTTACTCCAATATAAGCTGTTCCAACCATCATTTTTAATCATCACTTCCTGCCACTCGCTTAAAACTCTTTTTAAATCAACCAAATTAAATCTTTTATTGGAAAATTTTCCGTCTACACCATATGACAAATGCATGTGGTCAAATTGGAACACCATATTTAGTTCATGTCTTTGCGAAGCTGTATATAATACAGCTTGTTGACTGTTAGTATGGGCTGTTTCTCCAACAGTCATAACATTATAATGAGCTAAAGTTTCACGATACATTTCTTGAAGATATTGATGAACCTTAGGACCATTGGAAGCGCCGATATAGTAGTTTCCATATGATTTATTTTGAATCAAAGGACCATCTGGAAAAGTTGGATCTTTAGATATCAAGCTGATAACATCCATCCGAAAGCCATCAATTCCTAGTTCTAGCCAATATTTCATTATTCTATAAACGTCCTGACGAACATTTTTATTTTCCCAATTTAAGTCAGGTTGTTCCTTGGCAAATAAATGCAGATAGTATTGCCCTCTCTCCGGTGCATATTCCCATGCAGGGCCACCAAAACTAGACCCCCAGTTATTAGGAGGTGTACCGTCTGGATTAGGATCTTTCCAAATATAATAATCAGAATACGGATTATTCTTAGATTTTCTGCTTTCTTTGAACCACTTATGCTGATCACTAGTATGATTAACAACCAAATCTAAAATTATTTTCAAATTTAATTGATGGGCAGCATGTAATAATTGCTTGAAATCTTCTAAATTACCAAATTGTGGATTAATTTGATAATAGTCTGATATATCATAGCCATTATCAACCATAGGAGACTTATATATAGGATTTAGCCAAATAACATCTACACCTAATTTAGATAAATAAGGTAACTCAGATACTATTCCTTGAATGTCTCCGATGCCATCCCCATTACTATCTTTAAAACTTTTAGGATATACTTGGTAAACAACACTATTTTTCCACCATTGCTTTTCCAACTTATTCATCTTCCTCATCAAGCTCCATATTACTAAATTGATCATTTACATAGATAATTTGTTCTTTTGCTTCAATGATCAATTTTCTTAATTCTTCAGGTTTTAAATAATTATCATCTGATGGCAACGAAAGAATAACTCCTAAAACTAAAGGTAAGTTCATTCCAGAAATTAATTGAACGTGCTCATATTTTAGATAAGGAACAAAAGCTTGATTAACCGAGCCGCCTGGTAAATCCGTAAATATTATCAATTCATCGTGGCCTAAATTAACATTTTCTAAGCTTTTTTCAATTTCTTGTTCTATAGGTAAATTTGATAGATAGGCGTTTAAAGTAGCAATAGATTCAATATTTGGATTAATATATTTCAAAGTATCTAGCAGTCCAAATGCCATTCTATGATGACTAGCGATAAGAATTTTTCGATTCATAATAACCTCTACGCTTTTAAAATTCCAAAAAAGGACATTGCTAATGAGAATATGATTACTAGGAATATGATTTGAATGACAGTTACCTTTTTACTCATCAATGCCTTATAAACAAAATATGTTAATATTGCTGGTAATAACGCAGGCATAATTTTGTCCAAAATACCCTCTTGAATATTTAGATTAACTTTTCCAACTTTAAAATTAAGTGCCAAGTTAATCTTTACTACTGAGGGAATCAGTGCACCAATAACAGTTAGTCCCATGATCGAAGCGGCTTCAGTAAATGTTGAAATCTTATCACCTAAAGTTGTAACTAATTTAATGCCGGAATCGTAACCTAAATCAAAAAGCTTATATCTAAAGAAGAGAAACATACAGTTCAAGCATAACCAAATAATTGCACCTGTTGGATTCCCTTGTAGTCCCATGTATGCAGAAATTGAGCCAATAATTGTTGGGTATAAAACCCAAATTAAAGTATCACCTATTCCAGCTAATGGTCCCATCATTCCTGTCTTGAAACTTTGAACAGTGTCAATAGCTTTGACACCATCTTTTTCTTCCATAGCGAGACTAGCACCTAATAAAATATTTGCCATCCATGTAGTAGTATTGAAATAATTGAAGTGGTTATTGAGAGACTTTTTATAGTCTTCATCATTAGGATAAATTTTCCGCAGAGCTTTCTCTAGGCCATATACTACTGCTGGTGCTTGTTGAGTTTCGTAGTTAAAATCATTACATGCCATAAACATATAACGAGTTGCAGCTATTCTTCTATCTTTTTTGGTTAAATTCATTTTTTCAGCCTCATTATTTGTATTATTCATCAAAATCGTCTCCTTCTTCATCCGCTGAGAGTGCGCTTGATGTACTAGTTGTTGTATTTGTTTTGACGGTAGTTACATAGAAGTAGTATGCCATTGCCAGTCCAACAATCGATACTCCCATCATGGGTATATTCAGATAACCTGACAAGAAGAAACCAATTAAAAGCATTGAAAGATATTTTTTGGCTGGCATAACTTGCAGTAGCATTGCAATACCAACTACAGGGAGCATTGAACCCGCAATTGATAACCCGTTAGTTACCCAAGCAGGAATGAAGTGCAACACACTTTTTACCAATGTGCTGCCAAAGCAAACAAC
The DNA here is from genome assembly GCF_019972815.1 of Lactobacillus huangpiensis. GTDB lineage: Bacteria > Bacillota > Bacilli > Lactobacillales > Lactobacillaceae > Lactobacillus > Lactobacillus huangpiensis. The sequence continues at coordinate 43,907 of NZ_BPPA01000001.1, read as the reverse complement.
TAATGCGGTGGGAAGGGCAGTGGATAAACCAAAAACAAAGGGTCCAATCCATAAAATACGGTTCATTTTTTTGAATTTACCTGCATTCATTGCCTTTTGAGCTGCATGAGCAACGTAAGTATTAATAACTTTGGCTAACACGTCCAATTGAATACCAATCATTCCAACTGGGACTCCAACTGCCAGCGCTATAGCTTTTGCGTCAGCAATATTATGCGTGGTTTTAGTAGCAATATAAATTCCAACTATTGTTGCTAAACCCCAATTAGGTACTGAAGATCCGCCAATATTCGCAACGCCCAAAGCCATTAACTGAAACGTCCCGCCAATGATCATCGCTGTTTGCATATCCCCAGTAATCAGGCCCATAAATAAAGCCATCATTATAGGAAACCAGGTCGTAATTACAAATCCTTGCTGATCAATAACTGCCCAAAAAGATAGTAAAATTGTTAAAAAACCTTGAAGAACTAACATATTTCCTCCTTATTTAATATACATATTCAATGATTGATCTGTATCTGACGGAACATACCTAAAAGTTACCGGTACCCCTAATTTTTCAATAGCCTTAAAATCAGCTATTTCCTGCTTATTTACTGCAACCATTTTATGTACTTCTTTTTTATCTGGGCCGTCAAACATAATACCGATATTAACTTTAGGAATCTTGATATCATTTTTAATCAAGGTCAAAATGGTTGATGGCTCTTTAACTATTAAGAAAACATTGTGGTTATCATATTTACCTTCATGAAAATTCTTTATTGCTGTAGCAGTATCAATTATAGACATTCCAGTACCTGCAGGCTTACTCATTCGCATGGCAGCTTTTTGTACCTCATCTTTACTTATTACATCATCTATTACCATCAGTCTTTTCGCTTTAAGAAAGCCTGCCCACTGGGTAACAACGATTCCATGAATTAATCTTTGATCAACTCTTGCTAAAACTACACTCATTTTGTGTTTCCTTTCTTTTTGTTTGGTATCGATACCAAATTAAAATAAAAAATTATGTTGATTTTCTTTTAATAAATTCTAAGTTAAACACTTGCTTTGAATTATAACTGGGATCCGCGATTGACTCTAAAATTGCTTGTGCGGCTTTTTGGCCCATTTCTTCAATAGGTTGCCGAATTGTTGAAAGTGGAATGAACAAGTCAGCGCTGGTAGGCTGATCATCGACACCCAGAATAGCTACTTCTTTTGGTATTGATATACCTAAATTTCTTGCTTCCTCAAGCATTCCAATAGCTACTTCATCGCTACCAGCTATTATTAGGTCAGGTCGATTTTTAAGATCTACTATTTTATCAATGATTTTTCTACCATCCTTGATAGTTTGGCAATGAGGAAAAAACCAATCTGGATTAAACGACAAGTTTGCTTTATTTAAAGCATCTCTAAAGCCTAGAAAGCGATCAGTATTTAAATCATTATTGATTGTTTTAGTTAAAATGATCTCTTTATGTCCAGTTACGTAGGCAATTTTACGATATCCGGAATTAATTAAACTTTGTGTTGTAGACTTAAATCCTTCATATTGATTTGCTCGAATTATAGGGATTCGATCGTTTTTAAGATATTCATTTACTAAGACAATCGCTCCAAAGTCTAAATATGATGAAATTGTCGACCATGAATTTTCTAAAGAACATAGAATTATTCCGTCTACTTCTTGAGTTCTTAACATTTCTAGTGCTGCTAGTTCTTTATCTTTGCGGCCAAATGTTTGAACAAGAATAGTACTGTAATTATTAACATCTAAGTTCAATTCAATTATGTTCACTAAGCTTGCAAAAAACGGATTAGTAATTCGAGGAACAGTAACAACTAATGTATTAGCTTTGCTTCCTCTCAGCCTTCTTGCTGATGCCAATGGTTTATATCCCAATTGCTTCATCGCATCTAAAACTAATTGTCTTTTTTGTGGTGATACGTGTGGGCTGTTATTGATCACTCGAGAAACAGTCGAAACAGATATATTTGAAAGCTTTGCAACATCTGAAATTGTCACATTTTTCTTCACTGCTATTTTCCAATCCTCCTTGTTTAAAGTTTAAACCACAATTTAATTTTTATGGTATCGTTATCATAATACAGCTGAATTTGTTTTGCAAGCGCTATTTTACGAATAAACTATATATTATAAGTAAATCAACCCTTATTTTAACTATACTCATATGATTAAATTTTCAGCTGTAACTATTCTATAAATTATAATCAATCTCACTTATCAGTTTTTCAAAATAAATTTGGCTAGTAGACAAAAACATAAAGTAAATTGAAAGTCACTATAGAGAGTATAATTGTTAGATGCACTCAGAAACAATCAAGACTAAACTAAAAGGACTAACTCCGATCGAATAGAGAAAGTTAGTCCTCAATTAAAATTAATAAATATCCTAATTATATAGTTGATATCAAAGTAAAAATATTTTTATTCTAATAAAGAAATTATATTATTTGATTTTTGCCAATGCATCATCTACGGCGCTTTTAACAGCTTTCGAAGTCAGTTAAGACCCAGAAACCGCGTCAATATTGGTTGAATTAGATTCAATAATGTTGTGAAGCAAAGGTTTAATGATTTTTTGGCCAATTTCTTTAGTTTCACTTTGTTTGATGACATTGATATCTTGGATATTTTGGTTATTTTTATCCATGGTTACTTTGACCACAAACTCATTTCCCATGCCCTGATCACTTTTACCAAGAAACTGATTCGCACCAAGCTGGTAGTTTTCTGTTTGTTCGTCACTAGCTAGAATTTTAGGGTCAAGTGGGGCAACGTTTTCTACTTTTTCTCCTGGTTCTTGAGCGACATTTTCTCCAGCAATTTTACCGAATATCAACAGCTCTGCAACATCTTGACCAGCTTGATATTGATTAGTGGTTATGCTACCGGCTTTGCCAGCACTATATAAGCCCTTAATTGCCGAGCTATCTGGCTTTAAAACCTCAGCTTTTTCGTTTCTGCGTGGACCTCCCTGAGTGTTTAAAGCTGCAGGCTGCAACTTAATTGCGTATATTTGCCTATCATCAAGAGGAGTCATTGTCTCGCCATTTCTGCTAAATGAATAATCCTTACCTAATTTTGCAAGTTCGTTAAAGTCCTTAACTGTGTTGCTAAAAATGGTTGAATCAAAATTAAGTTTTGCTGCAAGTTCACTAATAGAGGAGGCTGCAATTGCCTTATTTAAAGCAGATTGTAATGCATTATCCTGTATTTTTTCCAATTTGGCTTTTTGCTTTTGATCAAAAATAATCCAAGATTGTGTAGTCAAATATGGGTGTCTGCCAAAACCATGAATAAACAGATAGCCGGCTTTAGAATGCTGGTCTTCTGCAAAGTAACGTGTACCATCATTACCTACAACAAAAATGCTGCCTGTGTATAGTTCCGACCAAGTGTATGCTAAAATGCCACGCTGGCCATTTGCAACTGCATAAGTCAAACCGTGATATAAGCCACCGCCATTGATATGACTTGCTTGATCAGATGCTAGAAAGATCGCTACATCGGCCACTTCTTTTGGAGTAGCGTAACGATTGTCAAGATAAGCGGCTGCGTATTTCTTATATGCTTCTTCATGAGTAAGATTAGGAAAAGCCATTTTCTCAATTCTCTTCATCATATCTGTGTCAATAGCTCCAGGTGATACTGCATTAACATTTATGCCATGGGGACCAAGTTCTAACGCGACGCTTTTAACTAGACCAAGCGTTGCATGCTTAGAAGAGCAATATTGCGACATTGCTGGTGCTCCAACCATTGAGCCATCAGAAGCTAATACAACGATATGTCCTGAATTTTGTTTAATCATTTGTGGTGCTGCATATTTCATACAATACATGACTCCAAAGACATTAACTGCAAAAGTATGCTCAAAATTTTCATAAGTTTGTTTTTCAATTGGCAAGGATTTGCCTTCATCACCAGCATTTGGTACTAAAATATCTAAACTACCATAATGCTTAATTGTTTTTGAAATGAACTATTTAACCTGATCTTCTTTGGTCACGTCAACTATTGACGTTAATAAATGATCTGAATCAATATCTAAAGTAGGCAAAAATCTATCTAATTTTTCTTGACTAGTTGAAGAAATGGAAAGTTTTGCCCCTTCTTTTGCAAACTCTTTTACCAGTGATTGACCAACTCCACCGGTTGCTCCCGTAATTACAACAACTTTATTCTTTAAACCAAAATCCATAATTATCTACTTCCTTTCGCAAAAAGCCAAAAGTAGCGCTTACAGTATTAATTATATGGAATTAATTCTATAATAGAAATCTTTTATGGTAAATAAGGAAAATTGATTATGGATATTAATAAACTGAAAATTTTCGTAAATTTGGTAGAAACTGAAAATTTCACACGAACTGCCCAGAACTTAAATCTCACTCAGCCAAGTGTTAGTTATATTATTAAGTCGATAGAAGATGAAACAGGTCAAAAATTGTTTGTACGAAATAAACGACATGTAGTACCAACAAAAAATGGTCTTATTTTTTATAATCAAGTTAAGCCATTAATAAATAAGTATTATTTAGCCCTTCAAAGTATAAGATCTAATGAAGAAAAAGAAGCAGATATTATTAATATTGGCTGTACAGTAACTCCTTATAATCTAAATAATATCCCAAAATGGATAAAAAAATTTAATATACAATTTCCTAAAACCAAATTTAATATAACGATTTTAGATCATAATAAGTTAAAACAATATTTGGAAAATGAAAATATTGACTTGTTTTTGACAAGCAAAGGGGGGATGCATCAGATCTTAAAAATATACGATTTTACCCTTTACTTAAAGATAAATTTTTTGCCATTGTGCCATATAGTAATTCTCTGTCCAATAAATCTGAGCTTTCTATTACAGACTTTACTAAGCAGAATCTGATTTTTGTTGATAATGACTTAACCGGAATTGAAATGATTAATTTACAGAATAAAATTATTAATGCAAATGCAAACCTAAATGTAACATTTACAAATGATTTGGCTGGTGCTCTGATTTTAGTTAGTGCTTTACAAGGAATAACAATAGGTTTGAAATTTATTTATACAGATTTTGATGAACAACTAAGAAAAGTGCCATTGGCCTTAAGTCCAACTATTAGCTATGGGGCTGTCGTTAAAAAAATAATAAAAGGCAGGTGGTAAAACAATTTATTGATTTCCTGCAAAATGAATTATAGAAAAATCCTCCAATATTATATTGGAGGATTTAATAATTTATGCTTGCATTGAAGCTCCAGAATCAGCATCTGTAGCTTTTTTATTCTCGTCAAGTACTAATTTTTGACCTGTTTGCTTTAAGTACCAATTAATGATTGGCAGTAAATCAACAATCCATTCAGTAACACCAGTATATTGGTCATTTTTATCAGTCATATTTTTAAAGGAAGCAACCATGTACTCATCAGCACTTGGCTTGATAAGCTTATAGGTTTTACCAGTCTTGGCGTAATCCATTATTTCTTGAACATGAGGCATTGAAGTTTTTTTGTGAACTTCTGATAAAGTTTGTCCCAATTTTTCTGGCCACCGTGGTGAAAGCAGCATTTTTTTAGGAATTTCGTTATTGCAATATACATAGCGATCATCTTTGTCAATAGTAATCAATTCAAGTGGCAGGCAGTTGAGCAGCGCATCTAATTGATCAACTGTTAGCAGCCCTTGGTCCAATTCTACATAATCTGAACCTTTAGCAGCCTTAACTTTTGTAGCAGTTTCTGTAATCCATGAACTTGTAGCTTCTTCTGTATGTTTAACCATTTTAATCTCCTTATTTGTTGTATAGGCCGTTTACAAAAATAGTATATTTTATTTATACTTATAAGTGAAATTAATATCAGTTATTAATAATAGAAATAGATTATAAGAGATACATATGGATATTAAAAAATTAGTTACTTTTGTTAATTTAGTAGAAACAAAAAATTTCACTAAAACGGCTAAAGCAATTCATGCTACGCAACCAACCGTTACACATGATATAAATGCTATTGAAGATGAGATCGGTGTTAAGCTGTTTAACCGCAATAAGCGCTACGTTAATGTGACGAAAAATGGTAAAGACTTTTATCATAAAATTAGGCCATTAATTAATAGCTATTATTCTGCGGTGCAGGATATTCAAGAAAAAGATAAAGAAGAAAGCTTAAAAATAAATTTTGGCTATTCATATAATCCGTTTAATGATAAATATATTCCCCTGTGGATAAAACAATTTCAGATAAACTTTCCACAAGTTAAATTTGAATTGGTAAATTTAAACCGCAACGAATTAAAACAGCAATTAGTATCTAATGATTTGGATATTATGTTGACAACCGGGTTAGAAGCAACAGACTTAAGTAATATTAAAATTTATCCAATAGAATCAGAGCCTTTTAAATTAATTGTTCCTCAAAATAACCCTTTAAGTAAAAAAACAAAGGTCAAGCTGACTGATTTACAAAATGAAAGACTGTTATTTTTAGATAACAGATGGGCAGCACAAGATATTATTAATCTTCAAAACAAAATTATTCATTTAAATAAAAATCTAACCATTACTTATGCGGATGAAATATCTTCTTTAAATGTATTGCTTAAGGCAAAACAAGGCTTGGGATTAGGTCTCTATTGTATTTATCCTGAACTTGATAGCAGCTTGATTTATGTTCCTCTTGATTGGGAGCCGCAAGTTGATTTAGTAGCCATTACGCAGGAAAATAACGCAAAAAGAATTGTTTATCAGTTTATCAAGTTTGTTCAAGATTTTACCTTTGACTTTGATTGATCCTGCTAATGTTATTATGCGGTCTTTTTAGCAAGTTTTTTAGGACATTAAATAATAAAACTATGAAATTTAATTGACCGATATATTAAAATAACATATAATTTTCATAATTTATCGTACAGTGAAGGCTAAGAGTAAACTGACTATTGCTGCTAGACTAAAAATCTATTTAAAATGAAAATTATCTGAGCTTTGATTCTTAGCTAAACTTGGGTTACATCTTTTAGGCGATAAGTTTAATCTATTTCAAAAATGTTAGGTAATATTCACGGAGATTTCTATGAAAAAAAAGTTTTATGCGCTCTACAAGGTTTTCCTTATTAATGCTTTTAGCAACAAAATTGCATTAATGTTTAACATTGTCTTTCCAGTTATATATTTTGCTATATCTAATGCTCCGGTCTTGATTAATAATTATACTGTCAGTAAGGATAAACTAATTAGCGCAAGTGCTTACTATTTTGCCTATATTGCCTTAACAACTACTCTAAATTCAGTGATTCTGGCAATGGTTGAGTATCGTGATTATGGTTATTATAAAGTTATTTACATGGTGACCAATTCAAAGTATCTAGTATTGATTAGTCAATTTTTATCGCAGTGGACGTTTTTAATAATAGAATTATTCCTTTTTAACTTAATCACCACACTAATGTTTAAATCCTTTGCTTATCTGGGCTATTTACTATTGACCACAATAATAGCTGCGATTGTGTTTGTTTTGCCTCTAACTATGGGCTTATATTTTTTACTTACAGTGAAATTAAGGTTGCAAACTTACAATATTGTGATTACGTTAATTATTTTGCTCTCTTTCATGGTGTCAGCTTTTGAAGCAAAAAACGAAATATTAAATTTATTATTGCTATGTACGCCTGTTAAATACCTAATGACGGGGTATGAAGTAATAATGCAAATGATGTTTTCTAGAGTAAATTGGGCAAATCTTATTAATTTATTGTTCGTTATTCTAATTTATGTCCTATTTGGAATGATTTTTATTGCAAAACAAAATATTTCTATAATTTTTGAAAAAAAATAGTTGGAAGGTGACAATATGGAAATTAGACATTTGAACTTCTCTTATAAAAAGAAAGAAATCTTTGCCGATTTTAACGCAAAATTTATTGCCGATCAGTTAAATGTGATCATTGGTAGTAATGGTGCTGGTAAAACGACTTTACTTAACCTAATTTATGGCTTTATTGATCGTCCTGCTGCAGCTATGATTGATTTTCCTTCTATGTCTAATATTATTTATAAATTTCAAAACATGTCTTTCTTTGATGAACTGACAGTAAAACAAGTAATAAATTTTTTTAAATCGATGAATGATCATACTGTTGCAGTCACTAATGCACAAGTTCGTTTTTATAATGAGATCATAAAAGAATTAATAAATACTAAACTAAGGACTTTATCCGGTGGTGAATATCAATGTGTTATGGTTTATTGTACTAGCATAATGGAACGGGAATTATATTTGTTCGATGAACCTCTTAGTGGAATTGACAGTTATATTGAAAATTTGATTTTAGACTTAGTTGAATCTTTAGTTGTTGAAAAAAAGAAAAAAGTAATTATGACTTTGCACCAGTTGGCTAAATTAAATTCTTTGCAGGCGCACATTGTATTCGTTGGCAACAAAAAGTGTGTTTTTGAAGGTAATCTTAGCCAAATGCTGCAGGCGGCAGATACAGATGATATTGATATTGCATTTAAGAGAATGCGTCAGGCAGTATCTTGTTAAATTAAGAGTGACTATACTTTTAATTTATAAGAGATATAAAATTGATTGAGCTAAACCAACTATTTTGGTTAGGTTTGCTTGGCGTATCAAGCAGAAGCGTATTACTTATATATAAAATGAGGTGACTTAAATAGTATTTTAAAGTCACCTCATTTTTTTAGTCAAATTAATAATAGTGCTACATGAGCAATTCATCTTAAATTCTGATGGTAATTTTTCGACTGTAGTATTTTTTAAATTGTTTTTATAGCAAAAGAAGTCATTCTTTTAGCTATATTAACAAAGCCAGCGATTCATAAGGCTGTAAAGCCAAAGTCTTTGGTACTGCGCTTAAATTTCTGTCATAGTTGCTAATTAAAGTTTGCGTTTTTTGTCCTTGATAAGAACCGGGTAAATCGTACGTCACTTTTTGCCCATAAAAATTATTTATTACTAGTAAGGTTTGTCCCTGATAAAGTCTGCAATAAGCAAAAATTTGCGGGTGATCCAAATCAATGGGTTCATAGCTTCCCTTAGCGATAATGGGATAATGTTTTCTCAAGTAAATCAGCTTTTGATAATAGGGGAAAATTTCACCATGATCAAGTTCAGCCGCAACGTTAATTTGTTCTTGATCTTTTGGCTTTAGCCACGGAGTTCCAGTAGTAAAGCCTGCGTTAACGGTGCTATCCCAATGCATTGGCGTTCTGCTATTATCGCGAGACTTTGCCTGAATAATTGCCAGAGCTTTGGCGTCACTTAAGCCCTCCTTTTTAAGTTCATCATAAGCATTGAGTGTTTCGACATCGACATAATCCGTGATTTTTTGGTAATTAGGATTGATCATGCCAATTTCTTCGCCCTGATAAATATAAGGGGTACCGCGTAATAAGTGCATTGCGGTAGCCAGCATTTCAGCTGATTTTTCCCGAAAATGAATAGGATCGCCAAAACGACTCAGCGCCCAAGGCTGATCATGATTATTCCAAAACAGAGCATTCCAGCCACCACCTTGACTCATTCCAATCTGCCATTTATTAAGAGCACTTTTTAAAGCGGAAAAGTCAAAGGGTATATTGGTCCATTTCTGACCATTTTGATAATCAACTTTTAGGTGATGAAATGTGAAAACCATTGATAGTTCGTGATTACCTTTTTTAGTATAAGCAACAGAATTAGCAACAGTTGTTGAGGACATTTCTCCCACAGTAATCGTATCTGGCTCCTGACCAAACGTTTTTTGATTTAATTCTTTTAGGTATTGATGCACTATCGGCTGGTCTGTATACATTAATTTGCTGGCAGTATTTTTAGGCGCATCAGTGAGTTTTTCGTCTTTACCAATAACATTAATCACGTCAAAGCGAAAACCTTTAACTCCTTTGTCACGCCAAAAATTAACAACCTTAAATAATTCTTTTCTAACTGCAGGATTATGCCAGTCGAGATCAGCTTGAGTTTTGTCATATAAATGAAGGTAATACTTGCCGGTCTTTCCAAATGGGGCCCAGGCTGGTCCGCCAAACTTAGATGTCCAATTGTTAGGTAAGCTGCCATCTGGCTTAGGTTCTCTGATGTAAAAAAATTTTTGATAATATTCGTCTCCGGCCAACGCCTTTTTGAACCAAATGTGATCGGTGGAACAATGATTTAAAACCATGTCAAGCATCACATCAATGTGGTTTTGAGCAAGCTTTGTGACTAATTCTTCAAAATCGGCCATTGTGCCAAATAATGGATCAATTTCGTAATAATTTGCAATGTCATAGCCACTATCATTTTGTGGAGATACAAAAAAGGGATTAAACCAGATCATGTCGATATTTAGTTTTTTTAAGTAGGGTATTTTTGCGATAATTCCTCTTAAATCCCCGATGCCGTCACCATTACTGTCGTAAAAAGATTTAGGATAAATTTGATAAATCACTTTATCTGCCAAACTCATAATATAAGTCCTCCATTTTTAACTTTTCTGTGGGCGAAGTCTACAAATTTGAATTTATCAGGTCGGTGTTGAGAAATAGTGTACTGAAAAAAAGAAGTATCCTTTAAATAAGTTAAACTACGGACTACTACCACTAAGTTAGTATCGGTAAGATGCAACTGCTCCATTACATCTTTACTTGCCGGTTCTACGGTAATAGTTTTACTTGCATAATCGATTTCAAGTCCTAAATCATGTTCAAAATAGTGGTATAAGGAACTTTTAGCCTGTTCAAGTGATATGTCAGGTACATATTTTTTTAAAATATAATCTTCGTCAACCACTATTGGCTCATGATTGATTGATCTTAAACGGGCTACGTAGGTTGCGGCAGTTTCTGTTAAGGATAAATGCTTACGGATTATAAAAGGCATCTGTGCATCTTTTAATTCCAATATTTTAGTTGCAGCATTCATTTGCTTTTGCTTGTTCAGTTCATCAAAAGATTCGATGTTAGAAATCGGAAAGGCAATTCGAGCTGCGTTAATAACTACTGAGCCCTTTCCTTTTATTTTTTGAATTATACCGGCATCCAAGAGCTCGTTTAAAGCTTTTCTAATTGTTTCACGTGAAACGTTATAAAGCTCTGACAGAGCAGGCTCACTTGGTAAAAAATCACCGGCAACATATTGCTTGTGCTTTATTTTATTTGTTAGATCCGCTGCTATTTGTAAATATTTAGCTCTCATTATTAGTTATCCACCTTTTAACATTAATCATACCACCTTACATTTATTTTTAACCTGTCTAGACCGATAAAAAATAAAAAAATATTTATTACAACACCATAATAATCAATTTATTGACACCTGTCTATACAAGAACTATAATTTTAAGGAAAGCGTTATCAATATATATGACGACCTTTTATGTTGTAATTTTCTGGAGGCTAAAATATGAGTAGTACGATTAAAATACTGGCACCTGTTGCTGGTCAGGTCATTAATCTCAGTGATGTTAATGATCCGGTTTTTTCCCAGAAAAAATTAGGTGAAGGCTTTGCTGTTAAACCTAGTTCTGGGAAAATAGTTTCACCAGTAACGGGTAAGGTGGTAATGGTTGCTGAAACTAAACATGCACTCGGCTTGCAAACAGCAGAGGGTGTGGAAGTGATGATTCACCTGGGTATAGATACCGTTGAACTTGATGGCAAACCATTTGACTGGCAAGTAGCATCAGGATCAGAAGTAAAAGCAGGCCAACAATTGGGGACAATGGATCTGCAGGAGATTAAAGATGCCCAAAAAGACGATACAGTGATCTTGGCAATCACTAATACCGCTGATGTTTTAGCTGGTATCGATGTTGCTCTTGGCACCAAGTCTGCTGGTGAATCTGCTGCCACTATCACATTGAAGCAAACCAAGACTTCACCTGTAGCTAGTAAAGATGAAAATAAATATCAAACTACAGCACGTGAAATTGTTAAGGCAGTTGGTGGTGCTGGCAATGTTAAAAACGTTATGCACTGCTTTACCAGATTACGATTTACTTTGAAGGATAATAGTATTCCGCATGATGACGAAGTTAATAATATTAAAGGTGTTATTGATGTTACCCGTGCTAATAACCAATACCAAATAGTTATTGGTCAAACAGTAGAAGATGTTTATGATGAACTAATTAAGCTGCTCGGGCCTGAATATGCCGGACAAGGGGAGACTACACCAGCTGCTCCAGTTCCAGAGGCTGACCAATCTATTGGTGGCAAGATTAAAAATGGCTTCTTTCAGTTAATAGGTGTAATTACCGGCTCTATGATGCCAGTAATTGGTTTGCTGGCCGCCAGTGGTATGTTAAAAGGTATTCTTAACATTTTAACTAACTTTTGCCACATGTCTACGGCTTCGCCAACTTACACAATTATCAATGCAATGGGGGATGCGTCGTTTTACTTCTTGCCTTTAATTGTTGGATTTACTGCAGCTCAAAGATTAGGCTCTAATCCAGTAGTTGTTTCTATTATTGGCGGCTTTCTGATCTACCCTGATTTAGTAAAAATTTATGCCAGCGGTAAATTCAGTTACTTCCTGGCTGGTGTAGGTATTAATGCCAACTTCTTCGGTATTCCAATTCATATTCCACAATATACTTATTCGATTTTCCCAATGATTTTTGCGGCTTGGATGGCTGCTAAAATTGAACCATGGATTAAGAAGTGGATGCCAGTCACATTAAGACAAATTTTTACTCCTCTAGTAGAAATCTTTTTAGTAGGGATGACAGTCTTAATTATCGTAGGCCCAGTAATTTCATTTATTTCTACGGGAATTGCTAAAGTATTGCAATGGCTGTTAACTGTCAACACTGCACTTTCCGGTTTAATCATCGGTGGTCTTTACCAGATACTGGTTATCTTCGGACTGCACTGGGCAGTAGTTCCAATTATTGCGAATGATATTGCTGCAACAGGACACAGTATTTTAAACGGTATTGTTTCAGTAACTATGATTGCACAGGGTGCTGGTGCACTTGCTGTCTGGTTTAAGACCAAGCATAATCCTGACCTAAAGGGATTATCTTTAAGTGCTGCTATTTCTGCAGCTGTAGGTATTACTGAGCCGGCAATGTATGGTGTTAACTTAAAGTACGGTCGTGTATTTATGACTTCCAGTCTTGGTGCTGCCATTGGCGGATTGGTAAACGGACTACTTAAAGTTGATATGTATGGCTTTACTGGCAGTTTGATTGGATTCCCATCCTTTGTTCCTAAAGCCGGACAAGGCAATCCTAATAACCTGCTGAACTTCTGGATTGCTTCTATTGTGACTATTGTTGCTGCATTTGCTTTGACTTACTTCTTTGGTTATAAGGAGAATGATGCTGATAGTCCTAAGACTGCACCCAAGAAAAAGAATTTAGCTGATTTATAATATGTGGGGTTGTTTAATAGATTAATTTTTAAAAAATATTGAATTATATAAAAGGGTTCTAAAACTAATAGTGATTAGTCAAGAGCCCTTTTATAATGTATTTTTGAAACTATAATAAAGCGGTTGAATCTGAAGAGGAATGTAGATATTAATGAAATAAAACTTTTAAATGATAGGTAACATAGACACTGTTCAATTGAATAATTGTAGTGTCTATTTCACCAATTAAACATAGAAAAAATGATGGCAACAAAAGGAATCTTTTAGTCTCCTTTGTTATTACATAAAAATCACTCGATTAATAAGTTTATTTTCTAAAAACTTATTAAATTAGGTTTATAATATGAAATTATTTTTTTTCAAGATCTTCATCCACAACTTTTTGCATGTGGTTTCGTAAGTCGTAAGTGACTATACGACTACCTTTGTGCAAAACGCGTTTGTAATCTTCATAAAGATCTTTAGGAACTCGTATGGTAACGCTGCGCATGACCTTTTTGGTTTGTGCCATAATTATCACCCCCTCTTTAATTTTACAGATTTGAAATTATTTTTTTTCAAGATCTTTATTAACGACTTTTTGCATATAGTTCAGTAAGTCGTAAGTGACTATACGACTATCTTTGTGCAAAACGCGTTTGTAATCTTCGTAAAGACTTGTAGGCACTTTTATGAGGATACAAGTCTTTACTTTTTTATTTTTTTTCATAATTGTCACCTCCCTTCTTACTTCTTAATTGTACATCATTTTATTTATTTGTAAAGTTATATAAATATTTGTAATGCTATAAAGATATGAAAGTAGATCTATTAGAGATATTGAAGAGAAAAAGAGCTACTTCTGATATAGACTCTAAAATTAGGAAACTCTGTTGGTTGCTAACTAAGTATTAACTTCCTATATTCAATTTGGTGTTAGTCCCTTTAGTTTGATCTTACTTTTTTATAGCGTGTAATTTTTTAAACTTAAGAGGTGTTGAATGTTGTCAAAAATATTCCTAATGGCTTAGAAAAGTAATTCAGATCCCAATCTAGAATTGTGCTAGAGGCATTGAAGAATATAGTTACGAACGATAGTACAGCAATTATTGCTGCTTTTAGTCTGATTAAATTAAAAAAGTATTGCTTTTACATGAATGCATATAGTAAAATCTGCTTATGTTATTATTAGAATAAAGGAGGGAGCTATGCTAAAAGTAGAACATTTAAGTAAAAAGTTTGATACTTTTCCAGCGCTTCAAGATGTTAACTTTACCATTCAGCCTGGTGAAATTATGGGTTTGATTGGTCAAAATGGTGCAGGGAAAACCACCACTTTTCACAGTATTTTAAATTTTCTTCATTACGACGGAAAAATTTCCTGGGAAGATCAGCCCATTACTGAAAAAACTTTTGATACGATAGGCTATTTGCCGGAAGAACGCAGTTTACTACCCAAAATGACTATTGAGCAGCAAATTGTTTATTTGGCGGAGCTAAAAAGCCGCCCTGCAAAAGAGATAAAACCGCAAATTGATGACTGGCTGAAACGCTTTGATGTGCAGGGTAAGAAAAGTGACAAAATAAAAACACTTTCGAAGGGTAATCAGCAGAAAGTGCAGTTAATTTGTACTTTAATTCATCAGCCCCATTTAATTATTTTGGATGAGCCCTTTAGTGGTTTGGATCCGGTAAATGCAGATTTGCTTAAAAACGCAGTTTTAGATGCTAAAAAGAATAATGCAGCAATTATCTTTTCCAGTCACGATATGTCAAATGTCGAAGAAATCTGCGATAGTTTGATCATGTTGAAAAAGGGACAAGTTGTTTTAAGTGGTACAGTTGACGCTGTTCGTGACTCATTTGGTAAAACAGAAATTTACTGCAAAACTACTAAGTCGCTTGCAGAATTGCAGCAGCTCCCTCACGTTAAAAAAGTGGAAAAGAAAGCGCATGGCCAATATCTTTTGCGAATTGAAAATGAAAATAGTGGTCCGGAAGTCTTTGACGCATTGACAAATGGCGAATATGTTGAAGAGTTCCGGCAACAACCACCAACACTTGACGAAATATTTAGAATGGAAGCTGGTGAACAACATGAATAAATTATGGACCGTAACGCTGCAAACTTATTGGCATCAAGTTAAGTCTTGGTCTTTTCTGCTTTTGATTCTGGGTCCATTTTTCATAATTGGTTGTGGTGCTTTAGGAGGAGCTGTCGGTGCTAGTTCTGATCCAGACAGTCAGATTGCAGTTATCAGTTCCAATGAGCAAGTTCGCCAAAACTTTATTAAAAATAATGATAAATATGTTGATGCTAAAATTAAAACCGCTGAATCTGCTAAAAAGGCTGTCAAAAAAGAAAAGATTGATGGCTACTTGGTATTTGAAACGCAAAAAAAGCAGGTTAAGGCCATTTATCATGGAGCGTCACCTATTGATGATGAATTGAAACCCAAAGTAAAAAGCTATTTACAAGTCTTGCAGAGTCAGCTTAATTTGCAACAGGCGCAATTAGCGCCACGTCAGTTTAAAGCCTTACAGCAACAGCCAAAATATCGCGAAGTACTCCAGAAAAATCATCAGAGAGATAAATTGGTTAAAATGGTGTCTTTAATTATTGTGATTATGGTCGTTTATATGGTTTTGATGTCCTACAGTAGTATTACAGCTCAAGAAATAGCCTCTGAAAAGGGCACGAAGATTATGGAAATCATTTTTTCCAGTACAACTGCTGCAAAATATTTTTTAGGCAAAATTTTGGGTATTTTCGGCGTAATTTTTACTCAGCTCATCATTTATATTGTTGGCGGCTGGGCAACTTACCGTTGGGCATTGCATTCAAAAATTACGGCTTCTTTTATGCATAACAATCAAGTAGTAATAAATAAAATTTTGGGCAATTTGTTAAATGTCAATCTCATTTTTCTGATTCTTGGTGTAATTATTTATACGATATTAGCAGCCTTTTCAGGAGCTTTAGTAGCTAAGCCGGAAGATTCTTCAAAAGCTGCTCAAGGTACTACAATGCTTTCCCTCATTGCATTTTTCCTGTCATTTGCGCTTATTACTAACCCAGAACAAATTCTGCCACAAGTATTATCTTACGTACCTTTCTTTTCCTCATTCATGATGCCAATTCGTATAATTAATGGCCACGTTGGTAATATGGAAGTTACTTTGTCGCTGGTAATTTTAATAGTAAGTATTGTTGCTTTAACAGTATACATTAGTAAAATTTATCAAGGCGTAATTTTACAAACAGAAGATACCAGTTTTTGGAAGAGACTAAAACGAGGGCTGGCATATAGTAAAGCATAAGTAATAAAAAAGGCTAGGACGAAAAAATCCTAGTCTTTTTATGTGAAACTAAACTGCTCTTAATTGGTTAGTCCAGCTATAATTTGTTTTTTAATCAAGCCGTAATCGGTAGTAGTGTCTCCTTGGAAGTTAAAGAAGTCTGTTTGTAAGGCAAAGGCTCCTATAGGTCCAATAATTATTCTAATTATTTCAATTGGAGTTAAGCTCGAGTCAATTTCAGAAAATTTTAGTTTCCAACTGTTGAACACATTAATAAAATCAGTTTCCTTACTGATTAGATCTTTAAAATATTGCAGTAATTTGGGGTCAGTCAGTATTTCTTGTAAAAGCAACTTGATAAAATCAAAGTTGGCTTTAATAAATTCAAGTCGGTCTTTGACAATAAAAGTGACCAATGCGTCCAAAGTTTGATATTGGGAAAGACTGCCAATAAAGTCTTGCTGTAATTCAATAAATAAGGGACTGAGTAGTTTTTTAAGCAAATCATCTTTTGATTGGAAATATTTGTAAATTGTGGCTTCGCTTACTCCAGCCGCTTTTGCGATTTTAGAGGTGGTAGTAGCATGAAAGCCTTGATTTGAAAATAAATCAAGTGCTGCTAACAATACCTTCTTTTTCCCGGCTGGAATTTTTTCATTGTTTAGTTCTTTTTCATATGCGGAAATAACTTGGACCAAAAATATCACCTTTTTCTGCTTTTAGCTTAATTATACTTTGCGGTACCGTTTTAAGCCAACAATGTTTAATGCTACTAAGACAACTATAAATATTAATAAAGCTAGCATATCGCCAGCAAATGATTCAAATCCGCGGCCGTAAAGTATTACTTGATTTAATGCGTCTCCCGCATAAGTTAGTGGCAGTATTTTACCCAGGTAAGATACCCAGTTCGCCATTGAATCGAGGGGAATAATACCTGAGAAGAATATTTGTGGCACAACTACAAGTGGGATGAACTGCATCATTTGAAATTCTGATTCTGCAATGGTTGATAGCAAGAAACCGAAAGCTAAAGCAACCATTGCTACTAGAATACTAATTAAAATTACCCACAACACATTGCCTGCTACTTCAATATTTAATAACCAGATTGTGACACCAATAATGATTATTGATTGAATGACAGCAACTATGCCATAACTAATCATATAACCATAGATGATCTCACTTCTTTTAACGGGAGTGGCCAATAATCTGTCCAAAGTGCCTGTGGTTCTTTCTTTTAACAATGCCATTCCTGAAATAAGAAAAACAAACAGGAAGATAAAGAAGGCAACTAAGATGGGCTCAATCTTATTAAAAAAGCCTGTATCACTGTTACCGTAGTAATATTTATTGATAATCTTAGCTTTTTTTGCCTTCTTTTGTTTAGGTTTCTTTTGCGCACTTGGTTTGGTCGGTACTTGCATACCATTTTTTTGCGCTACAATAGCTAATTGTTTAGATAATTTAACTAATTGTTTTTGACTCCGAGTTAGTGCAGATTTCATTTTAGTAATTGACTGCCCCGTAATTGCAGCTTTCAAAGCTTGTTTGGTCAGAGCAGTTTTGCTCGAATCCGTATTAGCATAATCTACATAGTATTTATTGTGGTGGTAATAGATCACACCGTCGATTTTATTTTGTTTTAGTTTCTTTCTTGCTTGAGTTCTGTCGGTATATTTTTTTATGGAAACGTGATCCACTTTGTCTAAGTTTTTGTTTACTTGATGAGGGACATCAACCACCGCCAGCTTAGCACTGGTTGATGAATTGGAAGCAAACATTACATTCATCAACCACAAGACTAAAATTGGTGCCAGAAAAATCATTGCTAAAGTTCTTTTATCACGAAAAAGTTCTTTTAAAACTTTTTTGACAATTGCTGTTACTCTCATTATTTTTCTCCTTCCTTCTGTTCTGCTTTTAAAAAGACATCTTCAATAGTTGGTACGCCATAATTCTGTTCAAGAACTTGCGGATGATCAAAAGCAATAATTTCACCATGAAGAAGCAAGGCGACGCGGTCAGTTTTTTCAGCCTCATCCATAACATGAGTGGTGATTAATACGCTGCAACCTTGACTGCGTAAATTATTTAATTCATGCCAGATTTTTCTACGTAAAGCGGGATCAATTCCGACAGTGGGCTCATCTAGAACAAGTAATTTAGGATAAGAAAGTAGGGCAATTGCTAGCGACAGGCGGCGCATCATGCCTCCGGAATACTCTTTAACATATTTATCTAATGCATCTGTTAAATCAACCACTTCAGCGACATATTCAATTTGTTCTGCTATATCTTTCTTAGCAACACCCTTCATTTCACCAAAAAATTCCAGGTTTTCTGCTCCTGTTAGTGAAGTATATAGGGCGTCTGATTGCGCCATGTAGCCAATTTCACCTAAAATTTTTCTATTCGGCATCTGCTTTCCTAAAACTAAGGCAGATCCCGAGTCCGCCTTTTCCATACCTAAAGCTGTTTTAATTGTCGTAGTTTTTCCTGCACCAGAGGGACCAATTAAACCGATGATTTCGCCTTTTTTAAGTGTTAAATTAACATTGTTCAAAATGGTTTCTTTACCATATTTTTTAACTAAGTTATGAATTTCAATAAAATTGTTCATATTTCCTCCTAAAGTGAGTAATCACTCACAAAGAAATATTATAGTGAGTAGTTACTCACTTGTAAAGAACAATGAGTTAGAAAAATGAATTTTGGTCAATGTAGCAAAAGTATTTTTAAATAATTATGACTCACAGCTACTTTTTTGAATTTTTAACTTGGTGTATAATAAAATACTATTCAAACCAAATACTGTATTTTTATGATTAGTCATATGTGAACATCATTTGAATACATTTAAACTTTGTATGTCCAATGGCTGGATTTTAGTAACTAGACAACTCATAGTTATTGATAACAAATATTTCTCTGACTTTTTAATTGTGGCTGCAAAGACCAAGATATTAGTAATAGTTTTAGACTATGTTTTTCATATGGAGGAAGCATGATTATCAGTAATATTTGGTTGATTATTTTTGCCACTATTTCATCATTTTCCAGGGGAATAATATCAGTTATTGACCGTTATCAAATGGGGTATCGGAAGCAAAGCTCAATTGATGTGAACTTTTTAAATAATATTTGCAGCTCGGTTTTAGTGACTTTCTTCCTGATTTACGTCCTGCACAGTTTTCCTAGTCCCAGAATAACCAACAACTATATTATTAAAGTCCTTTTATATGCTTTTTTGGCGCAGATAGTTGCCTATGGTTACAGCTATGTGTTCAAAAAAGTTTCAATTATGCAGTCTGTGCTTTTGAGCAAGGTGACCGATCTTTTTATTCCTTGGGCCATCTTGCTGACTATGGGCTACTTTAGCAAATCCTCATATCTGGTTTCGATTATTTCCACTGTAATAGTAGTTATTTATATTGTTTTCGAGCAGCGTCATAATAATTTAAATTTGAAAAACCTGTTGACGACTTTTGCCGTAATTGCGCCCTTGTTGATTATTCAAGCAGCACTTTCACCGTTATTAACTAAAGGCCTAATCAAACCGATTGATCTGGTCTTTTTTACTATTATGACAATTTATGTGCGCTGTTTAATTACCTTAATTACTTTTATTTATAAAAACAGGACTCTCAAGATCAGCGCCGAAAATCTTAAAGGCAAGGTTTACCTGATTTATGGTTCCCGAGCAGTTCTAACGCTTTTAGCGCAAGTAACTTATACTTTGGCAACATCTTCTCCCAATTCAAGCATTGCCTGGATCTTTTTAAATATGACCTCTTTATACAGCGTCATCTTTGGCGATATTTTCCTTAAAGAAAAGATGAAATTCGCAGATATTTTGGTAATTGTGGCCATTTTTATCTTGGCTTTATTTTCAAAGTAACTGCAAGAGCTTGGAAAATTGGAAGTGAAGTGCTAAAATAGCGAAATGACTTGGAAACGTCGGATCAAGGTGATTGCTGGTTTTATTTAGGGATGAAACCTGCGTTTTAATTAAACCCGTCAATCCTTTATTTCAGCTTGTTAATGAACGTGTGGATGAAGATGCGTGGGGCGATTTAATTGTTGCGCTATTGCTGTTAATAATTGTGGATATGCAATTGCATAATCCTTGGTACATCACGATCATGTTTATTTTTATTTTATTTTTTACTTCGCTCATCTTTTTGGGATTGGCCATATTAGGTAACATAGTTTCGCTTTTGTCTAATGGCTTAGGCGACTTGGCAGAAACAACGTTTGACTTTTTTGACATGAGTAAATATCCCTTAGCGATCTATTCATCGGTTTTAAAGATAATTATGACTTTTATCTTGCCAATCGGCTGGGTTGCTTCAATTCCACAAGAAAAAATTGCAGTTAAACATGAGTGGATATGGTTACTATTAATTCCTGGCGCCTGTGTATTCTTTTTTGTCATAATTTATCAGTTATGGCGAGTATTTTTACAAAAATACCAAAGTACTGGCAGTTAATATTAAAAAGCCCTGTAGCTATTGCTACAGGGCTTTTGTTTTAACGAGTAAAATTACGATCTTCTGGAGTAAGAGGGCCAACAACCCGGTGAGGCGTATATGCTTCTGCCAAATAATTTAAGTCTTCTTCAGCCAGTTCTAAATCAACTGCTGCAACAGAAGATTGTAAATGGTCAGGATTGGTGGCACCAACAATTGGAGCTGCTACCTGTGGTTGATGAAGCAACCAGGACAGGGCAACTTGGGCTTGGGGAACATGATATTTTTCTGCTACTTCGCCTACTCTGCGGATAATTGGCATATCTTTTTCTTTATCAGCGTCATACTTTTCTCTAGCAGGTTGATCTGTCCGAAATCTTAAAGTATCTGCACTCCATTGTCTGGTTAACCGACCCGAAGCTAAGGGACTATATGGCGTTAAGGCAATATTTTGGTCTTCACAGTAGGGAATCAATTCTCGTTCATCTTCCCGATATAATAAATTGTAGTGATTTTGCATTGAAACAAATTTAGTCCAATTATGTTTTTCAGCAATATTTTGGGCTTTTTCCAATTGCCAGGCAAACATTGCGGAAGCACCGATATATCTTACTTTTCCCGCTTTGACTAAGTCATGCAAAGCTTCCATCGTTTCTTCAATTGGAGTTTGATAATCCCAGCGGTGAATAATATATAAGTCAATGTAGTCCATATCCAAACGCTCTAGGCTCTGGTCAATTTGCGTCATAATTGCCTTGCGCGAAAGACCATGTTGATTAGGTTCATTAGTTGGGGTATAGAATACTTTAGTTGCAACTACTACTTGGTCACGGTGAGCTAATTTTTTAAGTGCAGCTCCAAGATAGCGCTCACTGTCACCATGAGAATAAATATTTGCAGTATCAAAAAAATTAATACCTAATTCCAAAGCTTTGGCAACAACTTTTTCACTTTTTTGGGCATCAATTGCCCAGGGAAACATTCCGGATTCTGGACGACCAAATCCCATTGTACCAAGACAAATTCGTGAGACATCCAGCCCCGTATGACCCAGTTTTGTATATTTCATTTGTTACTCTTTGCCTTTCATTTGTTCTGCTGCTTGATGAATAACTTGTATGCTGTTAATAACAAAAGGAAAGCCAATATAGGGCAGTAATTGAATTGTTGACCAAATCAGTTCACTTTCACTGTTGCCGGCTTTCAGACTGCCACGCGCATGTGCTTTAATTTGAAAGTCTACATTCATAGTAATTAATGCCAGCAGCTCATAACGTTCTCTGTCACGGACATCTAATTCTTGGCGTTTGTAAAAGTCATTGAAGAAGTGCTCTGTTAAAGCATGCGGAATAAAACTGCCGGCTTCATCAGGCAAGTCATGCAATAATGTTTTTATTTCAGTACCATAAAGCTTTTCCTGTACTTTTGCACCATAATTTGGATCTGATTCAATCTGTGGGGAGTTTAATACTATCTTTCGTTGACTAAAAACAATTTGCACTTGCTCTAAAGCTTGTTCAACTTTTAGTGTTCCGATCACAGGAGCTAATTGAAATAGCATTTCTAATAAAACTTCTGGTTTTATTTTAGCATCCAAAATTTTTGTCACTTGGTCGGGAATAGCAACTGATACTCCTTGCACCGTGCTGGCGATTAATGGTATTAATACCCGATCTTTTTGTAAATGCTTTGCGCAATTACGTTCTACATCCGCTACATAGTTTTCAATCAAGTCCTGAAATTGATTGGCAATACGTTTATTCATCAAAACCCTCTTTTTATCTAGTTTAGTAAATCATAAGCTCGTTTAAAGCAGTTGTATAATACTTTTTATTCATTAACTGTAATAAATTTTTTGCATAAAATTTTATTTTTTATAAATTGATTCCTGCAATAATTTTAAAAATAGTTCTGCAACGGGTGATAAATTAACACCGTGTTTCCAAACTACTTTGATAGCTTGATGCAGCTCTGGCTGTAATTTTCTGAATGTAATGCCAGAGCCTTTAGATGTATCAGCTAATTTATCTAGAGTAAGCATTAATGCGGCATGATTTTTAACCATCAAGGTACCGTTAAAATTTAAATTATAGCTGCCAATAAAATTGACTGAATCATAGTAATTTCCTAGCCAGTTTTGAAAAAGGTGCATTTTTTGCGCTTGCTGCGAATTTAGCAGTGTCCTGCCTTGTAAGTCTGCTGGCCTGATCACTGTCTTTTTTACCAAAAGGTCATCATTGGGCATTAAAATTCCCCAAGTATCTTTTTCAGGCAGTGTTAGAGAAGCATAATTTCCTAAAGGAACATCTCCGATAATAACTGCAAAATCAACTGTCCCATTATTTAATTTGCGCTCGGCATAACTATAGTCACCGCTTAATAAGTGAATTTTCACGGAGGGATGTTCCTTGATAATGTTGCTGATCACATTTATTACTCGTTGCATACCGATGCTTTCACCCGCAGCAATGGTCAAATCGCCACTGACAAAAGAATCTTTTTCGATATTTCTTTTAGTTTTGGCAGTTAATTCCAATATCTCTTGTGCCTGTTCTAATAAGTAATGTCCTGCTGGAGTTAACGCTAAGCGCCGTGACTTACGGCTAAATAATTTAACGCCAAGTTCGTCTTCCAGATCAGCGATTTGTCTTGATAACGCTGGTTGAGAGATAAGCAGCTTTTTGGCAGCACGAGTCATATTGCCTTCTTGGGCAACAGCTACAAAATAATTCAAAACTCTTAATTCCATGTTATCCTTCCTGTCTTTAACTAAAAGACTTTAATGCAAGTAAGTTATAACTGTTCATGTTTAATAAGTATTTTACATAATAATAGATGTGATTAAAATTTTAAGTGTTAGGTAAAATAAGATAATTTTTATTTATACCAAAATTAGCGATCTAAGAATTTATATATAAAAAGCACCTATAATGTTATTATAGGCTACTTTTTAACGATATTAGGCTTAAAAACGAGTAAAATTGCTGCAATCAGCCTAATATATTTTTTTAGATAAGACTTAAACTTAGATCTAAGTTTAATTACCGGAAAGAAGAACAATAATGAAAATATCAGAAGTGGCTGAAAAAGTAGAATTAACCCCTGTAACACTCAGGTATTATGAAAAAATGGGTCTGATACCTGAAGTCAAAAAAGAGCACGGGGTTAGAAACTATGAGGAAAAAGATCTTACTTGGATTAGTTTTATTAAATGTATGCGTCAGGTAAAAATCCCAGTGAAAGATTTACTTGAATATACTGAATTATTGCATCAAGGCAGTGATACCAAGAAACCCAGACGGCAAATTTTAGTCAAGGAGTTGCATAGGTTAGAAAGACAAGATCAGAACATCCAAGCTACCATTGTTCGTTTAAAAAATAAGATTAGTTTGTACGACCAAGGCAAAATACAGTAAACTAGGTTGCTACTTACCATAAAAAATTGACTAATAAGCGATCAACTTGTGTATTTTCATGTAATTTACTGTGTTGAGCTTTAGATCCACGTATTTCTTTTTCCTGATATGAGCGAGCGCGTTTACCGACTAAGTAACGATAAGAACGAGCAGAGTTAACGGTAACGTCACCATCACTGCCAGACCCCATATCACCATAGATATTCAGGACGTCAGCATTTTGAGGAAATTTTTTTCTCAAATTTAAAAGTTCCCGATAGCCTACACTCATTTTTTGCGGTTTGCCAGCGCGATTTAAGACAGTTTTATTTGGTGCCCCTTGTTCTCCAATATAACCGTTATAATGGCCGGCAATTGAAACCTGTTTATTTAGGTGAGGCATGTGCGAATTAGTGGCATTATTGTGTAAGTAATATGCAATTTGTAGATTGCCCATCGAATGTCCTACTAAGTTAATTTGCTTAAAGTGATACCTTTTTTGCAGTGCAATGATCACGTCTTTAATATAATTGCTGCTTTTGTTCATGGCAGCAATTTGATTCTTTGTTCCAGCAAAAATGCTCTTATTATTTTGGAGGTTGACTTCAACTATCGGGTTCTTGGCCCGTTTTTTTATTGTCCCTATTAAGGTGACTTTACCTGTAGAGCTAACGTCGGCACGAATAACAGAATTAGTAGCATGATGTTCTTGCGCATAAGCCACCATACTTTCTTCAGCGTGGTAACTGCTGCCCCAGCCATGTACAAAAAGTGTTGGCGTATCGATGCGAATGCTGGCACCATTTTCTTTTTGGTAATTATTTTTTAAAAAGTAAATTCCTAATAGCAGTATGACTATTATTAATGTACTAAAAAGAATGGCCTTACGTTTTCTAGTCATTATTAATCAGCTCCTAAAGAATCATTAGTTGCAATTATAAAATTTGCTGCACATCCGCCACAATTTGCTCAGTAGTTAAATGATTTTGGCGGTAAATTTCTGCTACTGGAGTTTGGTCAGTATAAACGCGGTTTTGGCCGTAATTAAGTACTTTAACTTTGGTTTTACCAAGGTAGGATGCCACTTTTTGCCCAAAACCGCCATCTAGAGAATTATCTTCAAGAGTAACAATTACTTGGTGATTAGCTGACAACTGGTCCAGTGCTTGTTTGTCCAAAATATTGGCAGAGAGTGGATTGACTAAGGTAGCTCCTAATTTAGTTGCCACGTCTTTACCTAATTGATAAAAATCTCCTAGCGCTAAAACTGCCACATCTTTACCTGGTTTAACTTGATACTTAATTTCTGAATAATCAGTCGCTACTGTTTGTTCGTCTGAGTCTGGTACATTGGCCGGCATTTTAATAGCAACGGGGTGTTTTCTTTGGTTAATTGCCCACTTAATCATTGCTTTTTCTTCTTCTAACGTAGTGGGAGCCAGGTAAATCCAATTAGGCAAGTTAGAAATCATTACTTGATCAAAGATTCCCAAGTGAGTTTTTGATTGATTAGAAATTCTCCCTCCCGCAACTAACATTACAACTGGCAGGTCATTGGCAGCTGTATCGTGAGAGAGTTGGTCAAAAGCACGCTGTAGGAAAGTAGAATTTTCCATTAAAACTGGAATGCCACCTTCTTTAGCAAAACCAGTGGCGAAAGCAACAGATTCTTGTTCAGCAATACCAACGTCAGTGTAATGATCTGGAAATTCGTTTTTAAAATCATCAAGGTCAAAGACACCCGGGATGGCGGCATCTATGGCCATTATATTCTTTCCTGCTTTAATCTCATTTTTAATCACATCAAGAGCAACTGAATTGGGAGTAGAACCCTGACTTTCTGGAGCAAGTGGCTGATCATCTTGCAAATTAAAGGGTGATACCCAGTGGTGAGCTTCTTCATCAAGAACTGCGGGCTTATAGCCTTTGCCTTTAAGAGTATTAATGTGTAATAAAATTGGATGATCAATATCTTTGACCGCTTTAAAAGCGGCAATCATATCAGTCAGGTTATTACCGTCTGCGACATAGCGGTAATCAAAGCCCATAGCTGTAAACGGATTTTCAGCAGTCTGGCCATTTGTGTCTCGTAATTTTTTCAAAGCAGTTACTAAGCCGCCAACATTTTCATCAATTGACCACTGATTATCATTAACTACGACTACCAAGTTATGCTTTTCAATTGCGGCATTGTTTAAACCTTCAAAGGCCAGTCCGCCAGTCATGGAACCATCACCAATTAAAGCCATAATGTTTTCATGGTTGCCCATTAAGTCTCGCGCTTTAGCCATTCCTGTTGCTAGAGCAATAGATGTTGAAGTGTGACCGATTGAGTAATAATCATAAGGACTTTCATCAGGGTTGGTATATGGGGTAACGTCTTCATAGTGGTCAGGATCAAGCCAAGCCTGTGCCCGTCCTGTTAACATTTTATGTGGGTAGGTTTGGTGCGAAACGTCCCAAATAATTTTATCTTGTGGAGCATTAAACACGTAATGATAGGCAATTGTAGCCTCCACAATCCCTAAATCGGGACCAAGGTGTCCGCCTTCAGCTGCATCTTTTTCTACAATTAAAGTTCTGATTTCTTGGGCTAATTTTTCCATTTCAGAGATACTTAATTTTTTTAAATCCTTAGGTCCGGCAATTTGGTTTAGTAAAAAATCTTCATGTTTGTTCATTATCAAGTGCCTCCTGCACTAATTTATTCAATGTTTATTAATAATTATAAAATACTTTCCTATAAGAGTGAGCTAGCAATTGGGTAAATTACTCTCACCAGCAACATAAATTTTATAATTATTAAAATTGTAGTACTTAAAGTTAAGGTTAAGTCAAACAGCAAACTAAAATTTTTTATTTAAAAAGAACTTGATGCCATTTAAACTATAATTATTGAGTAAGTCGCAAAACACGTAAACTAGTTAAGGAATCAAAATGACAATCGGAGAACTACTAAAAGAATTTCGTATTAGAAATTTAAAAACGCAAAAAGAGTGGACAGCTGGAATTGTTAGTCCTTCTTATTATTCAAAAGTAGAAAAAGGGATTCACCGCATTACTGCAGAAGATTTGTTGGCAATTCTAACTGCTAATCAGATTAAGCCATGGGATTTCTTTAGTAAATTAAGTCCAGATCAAGCTCAGGATAATGCGGCTAGTTTTATAGAAGATGAAGTAAACAGCGCGTATTATCAAAATGACATTCAGAAAATTAGACAAATCAGGCAGTATGTAGCAGATGGTGATTTCAAAGATCAAGAAAAAATGCTCTTGCTGATTGACTTTGAATTAGCTGATGCGGAAAATAAGGTGGCAGATTTAAGTGAAGTTAAAAAGAATAAATTAAAAAACTGGCTCTTTGATCAAAATGATTTTGACGAAAAAGCATTGCGGATCTATATTAATTTGATTCCTATTTATGATTTGAAAAGCAATTTGCTAATAGGTAAAAAGGTAGTTGAAAAATTAAAGAACGTTTCAAAGCCGCGCCAGCAAGAAGAACTATTAGGAGTGATTTGTAATCTCTTAATGATCTGCATTGAACAACAGGCTTATAATGAAGCGCGTTATTTTGTTAAAGCTGCTAAAAACGTTAAGACGAGGCCTGAACTGTTTTTCTTAAAAAATGTATTAGTATTGCTGGAAAATATGATCAGCTATCATTTTGAGCATAGGTCAGAATATTTATCTAAGTGCAAATGGGCTGTTAAAAATTTTACATTGCTGGGGATGCCGGAATATGGTGAACAAATAAAAATATTTTTTAATGAAAACCTAAATAAATAAAAAACTTGCTTATTAAAGATAAGTTAGTGGTATGATTAAGTTGTCGAGAAAACGCTTTTATAAGGGAGATGTTGATGATGAAAATAGGTTTTATTGGCACTGGCGTAATGGGCAACGCAATTTGTCTTAATTTGTTAAAGGCCGGTCATCAGTTATGGGTCTATAACCGGACAAAAAGCAAGACGGATAATTTAGTTGCTCAAGGTGCTACTTGGTGTGAAAATCCTAAAGCTGTTGTTGAACATGCAGACACGATTTTTACAATTGTAGGTTTTCCGAAAGATGTTGAACAGGTTTACTTCGGAGATAACGGCATTTTGAAGGCTGATGTCAAAGGCAAAAACCTGGTTGATATGACAACCTCAAAACCAGCTTTAGCACAAAAAATATTTGCTGCAGGTGAAAAGCAGGGCGCTAAAGTATTGGATGCTCCTGTTTCTGGTGGTGACCTGGGCGCTAAAAATGGTACTTTAACCATCATGGTTGGGGGAGATGAATCTGCTTATCAAAACTTGGAACCTGTTTTTAAGGATTTTGGAAAGCAAGTTCACTATTTTGGACCAGCTGGTGCAGGTCAGAATACCAAAATGGCAAACCAGATTATGATCGCAGGTACGATGACTGGTATGACAGAAATGCTGGTTTATGCTAAAAAGGCAGGCCTTGATTTGGAAGCGGTCCTCAAAACTGTCGGTGCGGGCAGTGCTGCTAACTGGAGTTTAAGTAATTACGGTCCGAGAGTTTTAAAAGGGGACTATACCCCAGGATTTTTCAGTAAACATTTTTTGAAAGATTTACGCATTGCTTTGGAGACGGCTAAAGAAATGAAAATTGAATTGCCTGCCACTGAAGAAGCTAAAAGATTGTATGAGACTTTGGTTGATGAAAAGCATTTAGGCGACCTGGGTACACAGGGATTGATCAAACTGTGGTGGCAGTAAAGTATTAATTTTAAATAAACTAAAAACGGAATAGTTTCTTAATTTGAAACCACTCCGCTTTTTTAATATGAGTAAGCTTATTTGATTTTACTTTTGACCTCTGGCACACCATCTAATACGTTGGCGTAGCGTGCTAAGATAAATAGATAATCTGATAGGCGATTGATATATTTTAAACAAGCAGGAGCAAGCTTTTGCTCCTCAGCGTTCAATTTTGCCATCGAACGCTCTGCTCGTCTGGCAACTGTACGTGCATAATGTAAATGAGTTGCAGTAACCAAACCGCCAGGTAGAATGAAATGGGTTGTTTTAGGAATTTGTTTATTGAGGTCATCAATTTGTTTTTCCAAATTTTCTACTTTTTCTGTCGTAATTTCTTCATGCCTTTTGACAACAATGTCACTTTCAAGTTCATATAAGTCACGTTGCAAATCTTGTAAAGGATCATGCAATTTTTGACATTTAGCAGACAAGTTGGCAATTACAACACCTAGATAAGAATCAAGTTCATCAATATCACCAACGGCAACAATTTGCAGGTCATATTTAGGAACCATTTTGCCCGTAACCTGTTTAGTGAAACCTTGATCGCCCACCTTAGTATAGATTTTAATTGTCATAAAAGCCTCCGTTTGTAATGATCAAGTGCAATGTTCAGTGGTTTGTATAAAATGGGATAAAATACTAAATCACCGACTGCATGATAAGTATCAAATACCAGACTTCCGGCCCAGTATGCTAAAAAGGCATTAAAACCACCGAAAATAGACATACCGAAGTCAACGAAGCAGCCGTATTCCCAGCCAAGAAAAGCAGCTAGAAATAGTTGCAAAGTAAAGTGCTTCTTAAGCGGCGTAAATTTACCTAACAAAGCGACGGTTAAAACGCAACCGCCATAAGCCAAAACTTGTGACACAGTCCAGATGCCAAAGCCTAAATAGATGTTGGAGACTACCATGGTCAAAAGGGCTAGGGCAAAGCCAAATCCAAAACCGATATTCAAAGTTACAATCATTAAGATATCGGTTACCGGCTGGACATTCGGCACAGGAATTATTTTAAAAATTCTCAGTGCTACACACATGGCCGTTAAAATGGCTAATAGTGCTAACTTTTTAGTTGAATTACGTACCATAGCAAACTTTAGAAGTTAGTTTTTGCTAAAGTAAATTTAACCTTGTCTTTGTTTGCCAATTTTTCAATTGCTGCGCCTTTTTGGGCGAACTTACCATTAATTCTGTAGGTCCAATAGATTTTTTTACTTGGTTTTTGGCTCTTGCCAGCAATAGAAGTAATAAAACCATTCGTACTCTTTACTTTCCAACATTTCTTTAAACCGCGCATTACTGTTGAGTGCTTAGGCAATTTAACAGTCTTCTTTTTGTAAGTCTTGTTGTGTACTTTCAGAGTATAAGTAACTTTAATCTTGCTGCTGGCATCAACCTGTTGGACGTTTTGGGTTGTTTCAAGACCTGCAAACGTAAAGGTAAAAATAGTGGCAATTCCGGTTAAAACAGATAATTTGCTTTTTTTCATATAAAAACTCCCAATCTATAAATTTTTTGTGCAAGCACTAAAATATTTCGTACTTAGTCGCTTGCACGGACTTTTTTATTTCATTTTTGCTAAAGTGAATTTTACTTTATCGTTACTTGCGACTTTTTGCTGGTTAGCACCTTTGGTAGCGTATTTTCCGTTAACGGTGTAAGTCCAGTATATTTTCTTTTTGGCATTTTGCTTTTTACCATCAATTGCAGTAATGAACCCTTTATTGCTGTCTACTTTCCAGGCCTTTTTTAGACCAGTCATAACAGTAGACTTTTTAGGAACTTTAACTGTCTTTTTTTCTGTATCTTTTTTCGTAGCTAAAACATAGCTAACAGAAATATTATTGTTTGCTTTAGGTTTTTGCTGGGTCTGATTGTTCTGACAACCGGATAAAGTAAAGGCAAAAATGGCTGCAACACTGGCAACAATTGGTAACTTGCTTTTTTTCATGATTAAAATTTCGCCTACTTAAATTATTTAAATGATTTATTTAACAGGACATGCACCGGATTCACAATCGGTTTGATCAACTAATTCCAAGTCTTTTTGATCATCATTTTGCTCAGCAAAAACTTGAGCGACATCGCCGGTAATCTGTGCTTTTCTTTCCTCGTATTTTTCTTTATCGATCGGCTCTTTTGGTGCTTGTTTGAGTGACCCGCCATAGTATGGCAACAGTGAAGTTGACTTAATTACATGACGGTATTGTTTAAAGAGTGAAGTGATCTTGTCGCCTTCGTCGCTTTGGAAAGTAACGGTACAGCTGACTGCATTATCTGACCAGTAAGTTTGCAGGAATGCTTGCGTTGCAAACTGTTCTTCAATTGAAACTGTGCCAGCTGAAGCGAAGTTTTTACTATCAGCGTGAGCAGCACGTAATGGAAATTCAACACAAGTCGTGTTTGGTGAGTATATATCTGGTTCTGAATAGTAACCGCAAGCGTCAAGTGCTTTGAGCAGCGGATCAGAAGCTTGGAATCTGATTCTTTGAATGAGGTAACCGGCATAGTGGAAGTGCATTCCCTCAGAAGCTCCAGCCAGTTTGGCAACAGTACCTGAAGGCTTAACAGTTGTGTGCTTGATTGATTCATTACAATTCAAAGTCTTACTGTATTCTTTATCAGCATCGATGACGGCTTGGTAAGCTTCAGTAACCATTTTAATTCCTTGAGGATCGTAAATTGGCTTCTTGATTTTTGCGCCAGTTTCTTCATCAATACTGTCTTCAAAGCCGGTAACAACGCGGTGACCCAAATCGTTTAACAGCCAGTCTTGGATACCTGACATGGAAACACCAATTCTCCGGTTCTTATAAATGATGTTGCGAGAAATTTCCCAGTCATAGTCACTGAAGGTTACCCGCTTAGCGAAACGAGTTGCTAATCTGAAAACGTCTTTCAGATCCCAATTTTCTTGTTCTGCAATATATGGAAATACTTCAAACAGGTTGCATGGTTCACCATTACCCAAGGAAATTTCTCCGCAAGGGTTAGTACCTTCAACGTCACCATCAATATCTTTTTGATAGCCGTCAATAATCCGGCCATAATTACGAGATAAGTCAAGGTTAACTATTCCGGGTTCACCGTTTTCTCTAATACCATTAGCTATTGGTTCGTATTCATTAAAGTTAGAGTCAATAGCTACACTGTTATTTGAGGCCCAGCGGTGGTGGTAGAGTTTATCTTTATCTTGTTTCATCGTGATAAAGTCTTGGTCAGTATTCGTACCTAAAGCGAGCTCTGCTGACCTTCTGACATTGCCGGCAACAACAGTTTTACCAATCAAATTGCAGATATCAGTACAATCAACAGAGGTTAAGTTGCTGTTAACACGGTTGTTAATGATGTTGTTAATATCAAAAAGCATTTCCACCAATGGCATTGGTCCAGAAGCAGTGCCGCCAAAACCGTGAATTTTAGCTCCGTAAGGACGAATTCTGCTGATATCGAGTACCAGTTTGGTCTTATTTTCAGAATTGGTTTGATTAAAGTGCATATCAATTAGACGAGCGTTTGCTAAAATCCAGCCCTCGCGGGTATCAGGCAAGTTGTAATAAATATAATCTGACTTATCTTCATTTTGCTTAGCCCATTCAGCTTTGTCAGTCGCACCCAACTTAACTGAATCTGCGTATGAAGCACTCTTTTTGTCAATTACGACTGCCAAGTCGATTTTATTATCAACTGCAGGAATCTTTTTAATATTGTCTTGCACAACAGAAAAGCCAACGCCGCCGCCTTTCATTAATTGGTCAAAAAGAAATGAAAAGGGCATTGAAACGGCTTCTTGTTCTTGGCCTAAATAATCTGGCACTATATGACTGTCACCATATTTTTGCGGCCGAATAGCTATGAACCAGCAATTATTCAGAGAGTCACCATTGCGCTTTTGGTAGTCTGTACCAGAAACCCACAGGTTTCTTCCAGAAGGTGTTGCACCTAAACCGTAAACCAGTTTAAATAAATCCTTAGCTTCGTTTGTTAATTCGTTGACTACTTCTGTCGAAGGAGAATCTTTGAGACGGGGATCCAAATTAATGTTGCCCTCGATTACGCGTTTAACCGTTTCGTCCCAATTTTCAGAACGATTTTTTTCAGGAAGCCATCTGGCATAGGTCCTTTTATAAGTAACCCAGCCAAGCTCTCCCCAATGGGGAGTGACATTTTGTTTCACTTGATCAATGTAACCCTGATCTAAGGTTATGCTTGTATTTTTCATGTTCAAAGTTACTCCTTAAAATTGATAAATTGTTCCACAGACACATCATCTATGGCTACAATTAGAACTATACCACAATATCTTGTATTTTCTAGAGCAAAGTTTACTCTTAAACACAAGTGAAAAGCATTAAATGATGTGCGAGTAAGTTATAGAGGGTAATAAAAAAACATATAGAATTCAGAGCAACAAAAAAGCACAATAAGTTGAATCTAGTACTTATTATGCTTGAATATATCTTTATTTTTTTAAAGTAAAACTAATGCCTAACTGCTGCGAAAAAAAGGAAGATTAAACCTAGAAAAATGATTGCAGGAATAAATAGATGAATTAAGAAAAAGAAAGCAAGAGCACAAGCTAAAAGGAAAAACAGGATTTTGACAATCCCAATTCCCATTTTGACTAAAAGCCAAATGAGAAACAAAATCAATAATAATGTAAACATGCCCAATCACCCCTTTTGCTTAAATTAAAGGATATTATATCTTAATTTGTGAAATAGCAGTAGCAATGTAAGCAAAATTTAAAAATAGTTAATTATGTCATTTATCAGTGAAATATTGTTATAATGAATCTCCACACTAATTTTAGTGAATACGCATTATATTCTTAGGAATATTTGGAGAGGAAGAAATTGCTTGCGTTATAAACAAATAATTTTTGATGTTGATGATACTTTGATTGACTTTGCTGCTACAGAAAGTTTTGCTTTGCATAGTCTCTTTAAAGCACATCATTGGCAGTTAACTGATGAGATGCAACGTGATTACCATGCATATAATCAAGGACTGTGGCGTAAGCTGGAACAAGGCAAGATCAATTATGATCAGCTCAGTGAGATGGCTTTTACTAATTTTATTAAAGAAAATTTGGGTATTGCAGTTGATGGCTTAGAAATAATGAATGAATATCGTTCGTATTTTGGCAAGGCTCATAAATTGTTGCCCGGTGTTGTGGATACTTTGCGTTATGCCCGTAAACAAAATTATTGCTTAACGGTTTTAAGCAATGGTGAGACCTTTATGCAGAGGCATCGATTGGAATTAGCGGGAATTAAGGACTATTTTTCCTTAATTGTAACATCGCAAGAAGCTGGTTTTTCTAAACCTGATACCCGGATTTTTGATTACTTTTTTGCTCACACCAATATTGGTCCTGAAGATACAGTCTTTTTTGGTGACGGACTGCAGTCAGACATATTAGGAGCAGAAAAGTATGGTTTTGACAGCATTTGGTATAACCACCGCAGTCGCAAGAATAAGATGAATCTGCATCCGCTGTATGAAGTAACTACTTATCCGCAATTTGTAACTTTACTCAAAAGCGACTTTCAAAAACAGCTGCAGTAATTACTATCTTTTTCTGTAGAAGTATAGTTCAGTTCGGTATAATATTGGTGAGAGGTGAAAAATTATGACTAGTAAAATTCAATCTTTACATGACACTTATGAATTAAATAATGGCGTCAAAATACCAGTTATCGGACTGGGAACTTGGCAAACTCCTGATGGTGAAGTTGCTCAAAAAACCGTCGAGGATGCGCTAAGTCTTGGCTATCGCTTAATCGATACGGCTGCTGCTTACGGCAATGAGGAAAGTATTGGTCGGGGCATTAAACTAAGTGGGGTCAATAGGAGTGACTTATTTGTAACGACTAAGTTATGGAATGATCATCACGGTTACCAGAAAACTAAAGCTGCAATTGATGAAAGTTTAACTAAACTGGATTTAGATTATCTTGATTTGTACTTAATCCATTGGCCTAATCCGGCTCCGGTGCGTGATCACTGGGCTGAATTGAATGCGGAAAGTTGGCAGGCAATGGAAGAGGCAGTTCAAGCGGGAAAGATTCGTGCAATTGGCGTCTCCAACTTTAGACGTAAACACTTAGATGAACTTCTGAAAACTGCTAAGATTCGTCCTGCCGTTAATCAAATTTATCTTAACCCTAGTGATATGGAAGAAGACGTGACGGCTTATAATAAAGAACTTGGTATTCTGAGCGAAGCATATTCACCACTGGGCAGAGGTGGTTTGTTTGCTAATGACACGGTAGTTTCTATTGCGCAGAATTATGATAAGAGTCCGGCACAAGTTTTATTACGCTGGTCATTGCAACATGGTTTCGTTCCACTACCAAAATCAGTTCATCGCGAACGCCTAGAAGCTAATTTGCAGGTCTTTGACTTTACTATTACTGAGGCTGATATGGCAAAACTCGATGGTTTGCATGGGGCAGCCCAAGTAGCAAATAATCCTGATCAAACAGATTTTTAAAAGGTGATTGCTGATGAAAATTGGATTTATTGGAGCTGGAAAGATTGGCTCTGCGATTATTAAGGGCTTGTTAAATGCTCAAAATCCCAGTGAGGACATTTATGTCTTTAATGGTGGACGCCATCACACTGCTCAAAAAATGGCAGCTGAACTTCACTTAAGTTTGATTAATAATTATGAGGACTTTAATGCTTGTCAAGCAGTTATAGTAGCAGTAGGTGGTTCTGCAACTGAAACAATCATCAAAAATTTAGGTCAAAAATATCACGGCATTATTCTGTCAACTGGTGGTGGCGATCTGACTCAAATTAATCAAAAGTTGCCAGCAGAAACTTCTTTTGGCAAAATTGTGCCCAATACACCGGTGCAAATCGGTGCCGGTATCACAGTCATCAGTTTTGTACCTGATGAAAAGCCGGCAGTAATCACTACTGTCAAAAACATTTTTACCCAAATGGGAACTGTTTACGTTGTACCTGAAAATTTGTTGGGCATATATGGTACTGTAGCTGGTTGCACACCTGCCTATGTTGATTTAATGGTTGAAGCTCTAAGTGATGCCGCAGTACAGAATGGAGTTAACCGAGCCGAATCATACGAAATCATTAACCAGATGCTTTTAGGCACAAGTAAGTTAGCACTCGCTAGTAAAAAATTGCCCGAGGAGCTAAAAGATGAAGTTACAACACCGGGCGGTTCGACAATTAGAGGCGTAACAAAACTTGAAGAAGAAGGGTTTAGGAACGCGCTGATTCAGGCGGTAAACGCTTCTGCTAATTAAAATAATCAATTAAAAAGACACCAGATAATTTTATCTGATGTCTTTTTTTGACAATAAAGTGTATTTAAGAAGGGAAATAAGTTAAGAGACTAAAACTCTTTGTCTAAATCAACTGGAGTATCAGCTTTTTCACCCTTAATTAGCTTCAAGTTGTTGTCGAAAGCCTTGATAACCATGTTACGTACAGCATGAGTAGTGTAAAAGGCTGTATGTGGAGTTACCAAAACATTTGGCCGTGCAATCAAGTCAGCTAAACGTTTGTCAGGAAAGTCCTTACCACTGAAGTCACTGTTGAAAATACCAACTTCATTTTCGTAAGTATCCATTACGAAGCCAAAAACTTTACCTGAGTCAAGACCGCGAACAATTGCATCCGTATCAACTAATGGTCCACGGGAAACGTTGACAATAACAACGCCATCCTTCATCTTCTTGATTGAATCATCGTTAATCATGTGAACATTTTCTGGAGTATCAGGAACGTGAAGTGAAATAACGTCAGACTTAGCGTAAAGTTCATCTAAGTCATCAACGTAGTAACCCTTCTTTTCTAATTCTGGGTTCTTGAAGATATCGTAGGCAATAACCTTAGCGCCAAAGCCTTCCATAATTCTCATGAATACTTGACCAATATGACCAGTACCTACAACACCAACAGTTTGGTCACGTACTTCGCGACCAATTGTAGGTGCCCAGCGCAGATCATGCTTAGCAACTTTTTCGTCCATAACCTTGTCTTGACGCAAAACTCTGGCAGCTTGGATAGCGGCGTGTTCAGCGATGGCATCTGGTGAATATACCGGCACATTAGTAATCTTAAAACCAAGTTCTTTAGCTTTCTTTAGGTCAATATTGTCAATACCAACGTTACGGATTGACCAGTTGTGAATACCTAATTTATCTAAAGCTTCAATAGTATCAGCCTTGTAATCTAGTTGCTGGTAAGTTACGATACCATCGGCACCTTTAGCTAATTCAGCTGTTTCAGGGGTGAGAAGTTGATCAGTAAAATCAACATCAACATCCTTGTGAGCTTCCTTCCATTCATGTACATATGGTTCTTCATCTTTACGAATGGCATAAGCATAAATTTTAGTCATAAAATCTAACCTCCAAAGATTATTATTGTTGTCTCTTGTGCTATTATACACTTGCTTAATCAGATTGAAAAATATAAAAATGTGAAAAAATTATTTTTTAAAAAATACTGCTATATCGGTAATCGCTTACATTTATGTTGCAAAAGGGATTATAGCAAAACAAAAAAATTACAAATATTTTTTGCTAAGGTAGTGAAAAATATAACAGAAAATTTAATGGCATTACGTGCAAGTTGGTAAAAAATAATACTGATAAAAATCATAGAAATTTTGAGTCCCTGTGAAAAAACTATATAATGAAAGAAATGATTAATAAGGAGAAGAAAATGATCTTAATTTCGTGGAATATTGATTCACTTAATGCAGCTTTAACAGGAACTTCCTCACGTGCCGTGGCAACACGCCAGGTTTTAGAAAAAATACATGCTCAAAATGCCGATATTGTCGCAATTCAAGAAACAAAATTGCGCTCAACTGGACCTACCAAAAAACACTTGGAAATATTAACCAAGGAATTTCCAGAATATGATATAGTATGGCGCTCATCAGAAGAACCAGCTCGTAAAGGATATGCCGGTACTATGTTTTTATACAAAAAAGAACTTAAGCCTAAAGTAACTTATCCTGTGATTGGTGCACCAGAGCCAATGGATCATGAAGGCAGAATTATTACTTTGGAGTTTCCTGAGTATTTTGTGACCCAAGTTTATACGCCAAATTCAGGTAATGGTCTAAAGCGCTTGAGTGAACGACAAGTATGGGATGAAAAATATATTGCATATTTGCAAAAGCTGGATCAGGAAAAACCGGTATTGGCTAGTGGAGATTATAATTGTGCTCATCATGAAATTGATCTAAAACATCCGGATACTAACCATCATTCTGCTGGCTTTACAGATGAAGA
This sequence comes from Lactobacillus huangpiensis, assembly GCF_019972815.1. Classification (GTDB taxonomy): domain Bacteria; phylum Bacillota; class Bacilli; order Lactobacillales; family Lactobacillaceae; genus Lactobacillus; species Lactobacillus huangpiensis. The sequence continues at coordinate 5,311 of NZ_BPPA01000001.1, read as the reverse complement.
GCGAGCTGATTTTACTAAAATGCTTAAGGCCGGCTTCACAGATACCTTTAGAAAACTTAATGGCAACGTTGAAGGAGTTTACTCGTGGTGGGCTCAACGTGTAAGAACTGCTAAGGCTAATAATTCAGGCTGGAGAATTGATTATTGGCTGACGAGCAATAGAATTGCTGATAAGGTCAAGCGTTCTGAAATGATGGATACTGGAGAGCGTGCCGATCACTGCCCAATTTTATTGGAAATAGATTTATAAATAGTAGTAAAAAGAGATCCAAAGGGTTGGGTTTCTTTTTCTTTTGTGTAAAATAGCTTTGAGGTGATATTGAATGAATGAGCCTTTGCAGGATGCCATTCTTAACGGTTTGTATGATCCCATCTATCCAGGACATGAATTATTAGGACCAAAACTGTTGCAAAATAACAAACAGGAGAATATCTGGCTGACGCTGCGTCAAGAGCTTCTTAGCTGCCAAAGTTTTACCTGGGCAGTGGCCTTTATTACTCAGGATATGCTTGTTCCGTTTAAAGTAGTCATGGCTGATTTGGCTAAAAGAAATATTACGGGTACTTTAATTACAGGTGACTACTTAGGATTTAACAACCCTAAAGTTTTCCGTGAATTGTTAAAAATTCCCAATTTAAGCGTTAAAATCACCTCTAAAAACGGTTTTCATGCTAAAGGCTATCTTTTTGAACACGAAGATTGGCAGACTTTAGTTATCGGCAGCGCTAATTTTACCCGGGCAGCTTTGCTCAGCAACTGTGAGTGGGCTTTGAAGATTAGCTCAAAGAATAATGCTACATTAACTGTGCAGATTGCCCAGCAGTTACATGAATTAAAAAGAAACAGTATGCCCTTATCTGAAAGTTGGATAGCAGAATATGAACAAAATTGGGTAAAACCACAGTCGCAATCAGGGGCTCAGTTAAATGAAAAAGCTAAAATTGTACCTAATGAAATGCAAAAAGAAGCTTTGCATGAGTTAAAAGAACTAATTGATAGCGGGCAAAAACGCGGTCTGGTAGTTTCAGCAACAGGAACAGGCAAAACGTATTTGGGAGCATTTGCAGTCAAAGACTTTAAGCCTCATAAATTTCTTTATGTTGTCCACCGCGAGCAAATTGCCAAAAAGGCTTTAAAAAGTTTTTACCAAGTGATTGGTGGCCAGTCATCTGATTATGGGCTATTAACAGGACATAAGCATCAGATTGACTGCAAATATGTTTTTGCTACAGTGCAAACTTTAAGCCAGACAGATATACTTGACAGCTTGGAGGAAACAACTTTCGATTACATTTTGATTGATGAGGCTCATCGGGCGGCTGCACCAAGTTATCAGCGTATTTTTGCCAAGTTTAAGCCACAATTTTGGCTGGGGATGACTGCTACGCCTGAAAGAATGGATGATCAGGATGTTTACCGCTTATTTGATTATAATTTGGCCTACGAGATCCGTTTGCGTGAAGCACTGGAAGAAAAGATGCTTGCACCTTTTCATTATGTTGGCGTTGAGGACTATGAAGTAGATGGTGCAACGATTGATGAAACTACTAACTTGCGCAGACTGCTTGCACCAGAGCGTGTTGATTATGTTTTAAAACAGTTGGACTATTATGGCTACTGCGGTTCACAAGCCAAAGGGTTGGTTTTTTGCAGTCGCCAAGAAGAAGCGCGTAAATTAGCGCAGGCTTTTTCAGAACGTAAGCATCCAGCAGTCGCTTTAACTAATGAAGATAGTGAAAAAAGAAGACTGCAAGTTGTCAACCAGCTGGAACAAGGCAAAATTGATTACATTATTACCGTTGATCTTTTTAATGAAGGTATTGATATTCCAGCTTTAAATCAGATTATTATGTTGCGCAATACGCAGTCCAGCATTGTGTTTATCCAGCAGTTGGGACGCGGTTTGCGTAAATATCCTGGTAAAGATTATGTGACTGTCATTGACTTTATTGGTAACTACAAAAATAATTATTTAATTCCGATTGCTTTAAATCAAGATGATAGTCGTTCGCAAGATAAGGCTCGTGAGGAAAGCATGCTTCCCAGCTTTATTGATGTTTCAACAATTAACTTCAGTCAAATTGCTTCTGCCCAAATTTTGGCTTCACTTGATAAGATTAAATTGGACAGTATCAAAGAATTACGTGAGTCTTATCAAGAACTAGCGCAAAAAATAGGACGTCCGCCTCTGTTATTTGATTTTTACCGTTATGGTTCAACCTCACCTATGGTTTTTGCGAATAACCATAGTCTTAAACATTATGGCGACTTCTTGATTAAAATGGGTGAACCTGTGAAGTTAAGTGATTATGAAGATAGCGTTTTGTCTTTTGTTACCAAGGAATTATTAAATGGGAAAAGACCACATGAACTAATACTATTGCAGCTGCTTTTAGAAAAAGACCAGGTTAGTCAAGAAGAATTTGAGCAAGTCTTGCATGATTATGGTGCTTACGTTAATGAAAAGGTGCTGACTTCAGTAGAAGATATTCTTTCTTTGAACTTTTTTGACATCAAACAAGGCAAGACAACGAAAAAAGACCAGTATGGCGGTCAACCTCTTATAGTCAAAATTGATTTGTTTGACTATTCATTAGCACCAATATTGGCACAATCTCTTAACCAAAATGAAACTTTTAGGAAATTATTTAGAGATGTGATTAAAACGGGTTTGGCACTTAATCAAGACTATGACAATCACAAACAATTTACTCTTTACCAGCAATACGATCGTAAAGATGTTTGTCGTTTGTTAAACTGGCCTAAAGATGTTTCCGCACCTATGTACGGCTATCGTGTAGACGAAAACGAAACGCCTATTTTTATTACTTATCAAAAAGATTCGACTAAAAAGCGCAATGCTTTGTACCATAATACGCTAGAAGACGGTCGCTGTTTGCGCTGGTATACGAGATCGCCCCGTCATCTAGAATCAGATGAGGTTCAGAGACTGCTTAATACTCATCAAATGAAATTGTTGCTTTTTGTTAAGAAGAGTGATGCGATTGGCAAACAGTTTTACTATTTGGGCCAGGTAGATATCCAAAAGAATACGGTCAAAGAAGAATTGCTGGGGCCAAAGAAAAAAGCAGCGGTAGGGATGAATTTGCTGCTGGAAAAGCCATTGAGTACAAAAATGTATGAGTTATTATTTGATGAATAAGGAAAAGTTTAAGAATTGAATTTCTTAGACTTTTTGTGTTCGCTATGGCGTTTCAAGAATTAGCTATCGTAGATTTTTTGCTTAGTAAAGTAGGCAAAAAACATAAAATTTAAATAAGTGTTCATAAAAAGGAGGCAACAAAATGGCAGAACGTAATCTTAAAAATACAGATCAAAATAAAGCTATTCATGCTATTCACTAAGAGCATTAAATTAATCAAGTTGTTTTACCAATTGTGGCTCTTTATGTAGTTTTTTTAATGTGGACAGTACTAACTGATTTTAGTTTGTTTCTTAAAACTGTTACAGTTGCACTTTTTATTACACTTGTCTATTTTGTTATCTCCGATACTTTGTATTTGCGTGACAAAATGAAGAAGAAACGTAAAAGATAGTTTTTGATATTCAATGTTAAAAGTATAAAAAAGGGCTAATAAATCACATTGACAAATGCTGATTTATTAGCTCTTTTGATATATAAGTAGGAAATTACTTTAACTAATTTTTTGATAAAAATTTAGCGTTCTACAAAAGTATTAGGCTTGATACGCTTCAGGATTTCATATCCCACATCTTTTTGATCGTTTTCATTATCGTTAGTTTGATTTAAAAACATAACAATTCCGTTTTGATTATCGGCAGTTAATTGCACCCAGGTGCCAAAATGTTGTCCCTTAAAACTGCCATACGCGTTCCTAATATTATCATTATTGTATAAATACATTCCGCCTGAATAATTAACTACTTTGCTTTTTAGGTGGGTTAAATAATAGAAATCGTCTTTATTTAAGATTGAACCGTCTGTTAAGCCTACCTGAATTTTGTAATATTCTGCAGGAGTAGAAAACAAGTTACCAGCGCCAGGAATTTGTGAAACTAAGCTTTTCTTGAGATAAGTCGCTTTTTGATAATTCTTGCTTCCGTTTGAATAGTATGAAATTGGATCGGTCATTTTTTTGGGGATGTTTTGGTAAAGATAAGTGTTTTTTAAATTTAGCTTATCAATAATGCGGGTTTGCAAGTTATCTTCGTAAGACTTACCTGTAACTTGCCTAATGATACCGGTAAGTAAAATATAGTTACTATTATTGTAGTGATAATTACCTATTGTGTCAGATGCTGAGGCATTGATATTATTGACTACCCAGTTAATAGCATTGTTTTCTGAATAATTATAGCCTCTGTCTATTTCTGTTTTAGTAGCCATAATTCCTGAAGTATGGGTCAGCAGATTGCCTACGGTAATATTATCGGCATTCTTGAGGTTAGGGTACCAGCGAGATATTTTGGTGTATTGAGTAAATTCGTCTTTGGTACCCTTGGTTTCATTAATTAGTTGAACTATCATCGCACCAGTAATTACTTTTTGTAGTGAAGCGGTGGGATAAACAATTTTGCTGCTGCCGTTACCAATTCTTTTGCCATACCAGGCATAACCGTAGCTGATTGTTTGTGGAACCCCGTTTTGTACTACTGTGACTATGCCACGAACATTATGCTTTTTAAAAGTATCTCTAACAAAATTGTACATTTCAGTCTGCTTATTATTAGTGGCAGTTGCTGCACTAACCTGACTGGTTGCAGTAACTAAAGGTGAGGCAGCAATAACTAGGGAAGCCACCATTGTAATAAATTTATGCTTCAAAATAATTCTTTTCTCCTTAAAATATAGTAGTATTATAAGACTTTAAAATTAATTTGGGGAATACGAAAAGATTAAATTTAGATAACGTTTGTAATTCGCCTGAAAACACTTTGTTTTATTATGACACTGAAAAGTAGTGCTTTTAACCATTTAAAACTTCACAAAAGAATACAAAAGGTAATGCGAATGAAATATTTGGAGAAAGAGGTTTTACTTTTTCTTAAAAGTGCTAGATAGTTAAGGCTTTTTGGATTTAACAGAAAAAATGATAAAAAAGACTTGCAAAAGGCAAAAATAATTGCTAGTATTAATAACTGTCGTCGGGCAATGCGCCACAAGGCAAGAGGCCCCTAAGGCCGACAAAAAAATCGAGCAAAAGCAGTTGACAAAAACGAGCTGCTTTAGTAAGATAATAAACGCTGTCGGGGGAAGACGGCAAAAAGATCCCAGAAAAAAGTGCTTGACAAAAGGGACTGAATCTGGGAAAATAAAAAAGCTGTTTT